>NZ_JAOWDD010000041.1:31663-173599 GCF_030336655.1 Citrobacter sp. Cb041
GCGGGAATAGCTCAGTTGGTAGAGCACGACCTTGCCAAGGTCGGGGTCGCGAGTTCGAGTCTCGTTTCCCGCTCCAAATTCTTACCCCAATAAAAATATCCACAGCGAATAAATACGTTGGGGACGTTTTGTTTCGTCATTGACATACTCTTGTAAACAGACTTATCCACAGGTTCGGGTATTATTCCTGGAGTGCAAAAAACTTAGTCGGGTGAATAGTATCATTTTAACTATTTGAAAATATTGAATTAATTATCATTTCAAATTGTTAATGCGATCACTTGACGATTTTTTCCCTCTTGAATATCAATGTGTTTTTATTTTTATACACAAGCTGTGGATGACTTAAGCGTCACGCGGCAGACCCTTTTCAATGACCCTGACCAAACGTTGTTTCTTCGGTAACTGCACTTCAACTACGCAGGCATTTCGCTTCTCGATTTGCTGAGCAACCGCCCATTCTATGTGTTCGTCGAGAAGTGGGTGCTCACCTCTGCGACTTTCCAGCGCGTGAATAATGGCTTCATCCCATGGGGCATTACCCAGCGCAACGGCGATATTTCGCAGCCAGCGCAGGTGGCCAATACGACGAATAGCAGACCCCTCCGTGACTTTTAAAAACCACGCTTCGCTCCAGCTAAACAGCTCTATTAACTCCGGAGCATGAAGCTGTTTGCGTGGGTTGAAGTCATCCTCTGTCGTCAACTGCGAGTAACGGTTCCACGGGCAAATGAGCTGGCAATCATCGCAGCCGTAAATTCGATTCCCCAACAGGGGACGAAATTCTTCCGGGATCGCGCCTTCCAGTTCGATAGTGAGATAAGAGATACAGCGGCGCGCATCTACCGTGTAGGGTTCAACGATGGCTCCGGTGGGACAGATGGTCATACAGGCGACGCATTTCCCGCATCCTTCTTCTACTGGGTTGTCGACCGGCAGGGGCAAATCGATCAGTAATTCCCCGAGGAAGAAAAATGAACCAGCTTCGCGATTGAGGATAAGTGAGTGCTTACCTGTCCAGCCAAGCCCGGCTTTTTCCGCTAATGGACGCTCAAGAATGGGCGCAGAATCGACAAAAGGTCTAAAATTCAGCGAAACGCAGTGCTGTTGAATCCTCTCTCCCAGTTTTTTTAAGCGGTTACGCAGCAGTTTATGGTAGTCGCGCCCAAGCGCGTAACGGCTGACGTAACCCAGAGAGGGGTTTTTCAACGTGCTGGCAAAGGCCGCATTGGCAGGAAGATAGTTCATACGTACGCTGATGACACGTAACGTACCGGGTAATAATTCGTGAGGTCGGGCGCGCATCATGCCGTGACGGGCCATCCAGTCCATCTCGCCGTGATAGTGTTTATCCAGCCAGGCCTGCAGTTTGGGCTCCGCTTCGCTGAGGTCGGTATCGGCAATACCGACCTGCTGAAAGCCAAGCTCCAGCCCCCACTGCTTAATATTTTGCGCTAACTGATTGAGATCGAGGGGCTCTGACATGACGGACCATACAATGAAGAAAAACCCCGCAAGTATACCACACTCCATTTGGCACGCCGATGACATCAGGCGGATGGAGCGAGAGGCGGCAGACAGTTTAGGACTGACGTTGTACGAGCTGATGCAACGGGCGGGAGAGGCGGCGTTTCAGGTCACCCGCGAGACATATCCAAACGCTCAGCACTGGCTGGTGCTATGTGGTCATGGCAACAACGGTGGTGATGGTTACGTGGTGGCAAGGCTTGCCAAAGCTCAGGGGCTTGATATTACGTTGCTGGCGCAGGAGAGTGATAAAGCGCTCCCTGAGGAAGCACAGCAGGCACGCGACGCCTGGCTTAACGCCGGTGGCGTCATTCATGCTGCGGATATCAATTGGCCAGATCGCGTGGACGTCATTATTGATGCGCTGTCAGGCACGGGCTTAAAACACGCGCCGCGTGAGCCGCTCTCGGCATTGATCGAACGAGCTAATCACCATCCTGCCCCTGTCGTGGCAATAGACATTCCATCCGGCCTGCTGGCGCAGACGGGCGCGGCGCCGGGCGCGGTTATCAATGCGGCGCACACCGTGACCTTTATTGCGTTGAAGCCTGGTCTGCTAACCGGTAAAGCGCGCGATGTCACCGGACGCCTGCATGTTAACGCACTCGGTCTGGACGACTGGCTGGCGGGGCAGAACGCGCCGCTGCAACGGTTTGATGCTCAACAGCTTGTACATTGGTTAACGCCGCGTCGACCCACCTCGCACAAAGGCTCCCACGGTCGGCTGGTGATCATCGGTGGTGACCACGGCACGGCTGGCGCAATACGCATGGCCGGTGAAGCGGCGCTGCGTGCAGGAGCCGGGCTGGTTAAAGTGCTGACCCGTAGTGAAAATATTGCGCCTATTCTGACTGCCAGACCGGAACTGATGGTCGATACGCTGACGCCGCAGACTCTGGAGGAGAGCCTGGCGTGGGCGGATGTTGTGGTGATAGGACCAGGGCTTGGTCAGCAGGAATGGGGTAAAAAAGCGCTGCAAAAGGTAGAGAATTTTCGCAAACCGATGCTCTGGGATGCGGATGCGCTGAACCTGCTGGCAATCAACCCCGATAAACGTCACAATCGCGTGATCACGCCGCATCCTGGTGAAGCCGCGCGACTTCTGGGCTGTTCCATTGCAGAAATTGAAGACGATCGCTTACTTTGTGCACAACGTCTGGTAAAACGGTACGGAGGCGTCGTCGTGCTGAAAGGCGCGGGTACGGTTGTTGCTGCCGAACAGGCCGAATTGGGTATTATTGATACCGGCAATGCTGGAATGGCCAGCGGCGGAATGGGTGATGTGCTTTCCGGTATTATTGGCGCATTGCTCGGACAGAAGCTTACCCCGTATGATGCGGCATGTGCGGGATGTGTCGCGCACGGTGCGGCGGCGGATGTGCTGGCGGCGCGTTTTGGTACGCGCGGCATGCTGGCGACAGATCTCTTTACCACGCTACAGCGTATTGTTAACCCTGATGTGATTGACGTTTATCATGATGAATCGAGTAATTCCACTACCTGATGAGCAGGCGACTTTAGACCTGGGACTGCGGGTAGCCAAAGCCTGTGATGGCGCGACGGTAATTTATTTGTACGGCGACCTGGGGGCGGGTAAAACCACTTTCAGCCGGGGATTCCTGCAGGCGTTAGGTCACAAAGGAAATGTAAAAAGCCCCACCTATACGCTGGTTGAACCCTATTCGCTCGATAATTTGATGGTATATCACTTCGATCTGTACCGACTTGCGGACCCAGAGGAGCTGGAATTTATGGGGATCCGCGATTATTTTGCCAATGACGCCATCTGTCTGGTGGAATGGCCGCAACAAGGTAAAGGTGTACTGCCAGACCCGGACGTCGAAATACACATTGAATATCAGGCGCAAGGTCGAGAGGCGCGCATAAGCGCAGTCTCCTCATCGGGTGATTTATTGCTGGCGCGTTTAGCCGATTAACCTTAAGGGTGGCGGGATGATTTATCGCATCAGAAACTGGCTGATGGCAACACTGGTCCTGCTGTGCGCGCAGGCAGGGGCCGCCAGCCTCTCCGATCTTCAGGTGTCCAATGGCGATCAACAAGCGCGGATTACGCTGAGCTTTATTGGCGATCCTGAATACGCAGTTTCGCAGGACGGGAAACGAACCGTCGCGTTGGATATTAAACAAACCGGTGTGATTCAGGGGTTACCGCTGCTGTTTAGCGGCAATAATCTGGTGAAATCTATCCGTTCCGGCACGCCAAAAGATGCGCAGTCTCTGCGCCTGGTGGTGGATTTAACCGAGAACGGCAAAGCCGAAGCCGTAAAACGCCAGAACGGCGGCAATTATACCGTCGTGTTTACCATCAAAGCTGATGCGCCACCGCCGCCTCCACCACCTCCAGTGGTTGCGAAGCGTGTTGAAGCGCCGGTTATCGCCCCGCGCCCTGCCGAGCCTGCGCGTAATCCGTTTAAAGCGGAAAACGATCGCACCACGATGGTAACCAACAGTAATACCTCCACACGGCCTGCGGCGCGCGCCAGTACAAGTAACGGCGAAAAAGTAGTTATCGCCATTGATGCCGGACACGGCGGGCAGGATCCTGGCGCTATTGGTCCCGGTGGCACACGTGAGAAAAACGTCACGATTGCCGTGGCGCGCAAACTGCGCAGTTTGCTCAATGATGACCCGATGTTTAAAGGCGTACTCACCCGTGATGGCGATTACTTTATCTCGGTGATGGGGCGTTCAGACGTTGCGCGTAAACAAAACGCCAACTTCCTGGTCTCTATACATGCAGATGCCGCACCAAACCGGGATGCCACAGGTGCTTCCGTCTGGGTACTGTCAAACCGTCGGGCAAACAGTGAAATGGCCGGCTGGCTGGAACAGCACGAAAAGCAATCGGAACTGTTGGGTGGGGCGGGCGATGTGCTGGCAAACAGCCAGTCCGATCCTTATCTCAGCCAGGCCGTGTTGGATCTGCAGTTCGGTCATTCGCAACGCGTTGGGTATGATGTAGCGACCAGCATGATCGGCCAGTTAGAACGTATTGGCTCGATGCATAAGCGTCGTCCGGAACACGCCAGCCTTGGGGTATTACGTTCGCCTGATATCCCGTCAGTGCTGGTTGAAACTGGCTTTATCAGTAACAACAGCGAAGAGCGTCTGTTGGCGAGTGATGACTACCAGCAGCAGCTGGCCGAGGCAATTTACAAAGGATTGCGTAACTATTTCCAGGCGCACCCGATGCAAACCGGGCCTCAAGGCACACCGGCGCAAACCGCCAGTGCGGTATCGCCTGGCAACACGTTAACAAATTAAGGATTAGCCATGCCGATTCAGGTTCTACCGCCACAGTTGGCGAACCAGATTGCCGCAGGCGAGGTGGTAGAACGGCCTGCGTCAGTGGTGAAGGAGCTGGTGGAAAACAGTATTGATGCTGGTGCGACGCGCATTGATATTGATATTGAGCGCGGCGGCGCGAAGCTTATCCGTATTCGTGACAACGGCTGCGGGATTAAAAAAGACGAGCTGGCGCTGGCGCTGGCGCGTCATGCCACCAGTAAAATTTCCTCGCTTGACGATCTCGAAGCCATCGTGAGCCTCGGGTTTCGCGGCGAAGCGCTGGCCAGTATCAGCTCCGTTTCTCGTTTAACCCTGACGTCGCGTACGCAAGAACAACCTGAAGCCTGGCAAGCTTATGCCGAAGGGCGCGACATGGATGTGACGGTTAAACCCGCTGCGCATCCGGTGGGAACCACGCTGGAGGTGTTAGATCTGTTCTACAACACTCCGGCGCGGCGCAAGTTTATGCGCACCGAGAAAACTGAATTTAATCATATCGACGAAATAATCCGCCGCATTGCGCTGGCACGTTTTGATGTGACGATTAATTTGTCGCACAACGGCAAAGTGGTGCGTCAGTACCGGGCAGTGGCCGCGGATGGGCAGCAGGAGCGCCGACTGGGCGCGATTTGCGGCACGCCATTTCTGGAACATGCGCTGGCGATTGAATGGCAGCATGGCGATTTAACGCTGCGCGGCTGGGTGGCCGATCCTAACCACACAACGGCGGCGCTGGCGGAAATCCAGTACTGCTATGTGAATGGCCGGATGATGCGCGACCGGTTGATCAACCATGCTATTCGTCAGGCCTGTGAAGATAAGCTGGGAGCCGATCAGCAGCCCGCTTTTGTGTTGTATCTGGAAATCGACCCGCATCAGGTGGATGTTAACGTACATCCCGCCAAACATGAGGTCCGTTTTCATCAATCACGCCTGGTGCATGATTTTATTTACCAGGGCGTGTTGAGCGTCCTGCAACAGCAGCTTGAAACGCCGCTGCCGTTGGCTGATGACGACGAGCCCGCGCCAAGGCACATCCCAGAAAACCGCGTCGCGGCCGGGCGTAACCATTTTGCCGAACCGGCCCCGGCGCGTGAACCTGCGACACCGCGTTACTCAGCATCTGCTGGCGCTGGCAGCAGTGGTGGCCGTCAGACGGGGGCCAGTTGGCCTCATGCCCAGCCTGGATATCAAAAGCAGCAGGGTGAGATTTATCAGCAACTGTTACAGACGCCGGTTCCGCCGCGTAAAACGCCGGTTTCTGAAACGCCATCAGCACCTCTGACCGGCAACAGTCAGGGCTTTGGGCGGGTGCTAACCATTGTCGGTACGGACTGCGCATTACTCGAATGCGATGGTCATATTCGGTTGCTGGCATTGCCGGTGGCGGAACGTTGGCTACGTCAGGCGCAGTTAACGCCGGACCAGGGCGTCGTTTGCGCTCAGCCGTTACTGATCCCTTTACGTCTAAAAGTGACCGCTGATGAAAAAGCGGCGCTGCAAAAAGGGCAGAGCCAACTGGCTGAGTTGGGTATTGAATTTCAACTGGATGCACAGCATGTGACCATCCGGGCGGTGCCTTTACCCTTACGCCAACAAAATTTACAAATCTTGATTCCTGAACTGATAGGCTACCTGGCGCAGCAGTCCGAATTCGAACCGGGCAATATTGCACAGTGGATTGCACGTAATCTGATTAGCGAGCATCCGCAGTGGAGCATGGCTCAGGCGATTACGCTGTTAGCGGATGTTGAGCGGCTTTGCCCACAACTCGTGAAGGCGCCGCCGGGTGGTTTGTTACAACCTGTTGATTTACATTCGGTAATGAATGCCCTGAAACATGAGTGATACCCGTAAGGCGAGCCTGCCAAAGGCGATTTTTTTGATGGGGCCGACGGCCTCCGGTAAAACGGCACTGGCAATTGAATTGCGTAAAATTTTGCCTGTAGAGTTGATAAGCGTTGATTCCGCCCTTATTTACAAGGGGATGGATATCGGTACAGCCAAGCCTGATGCAGATGAATTACAGGCCGCGCCGCACCGGTTGCTGGATATCCGCGATCCGTCCCAGGCGTACTCTGCTGCGGATTTTCGCCGCGATGCGTTAGCCGAGATGGCCGATATCACCGCAGCGGGGCGTATTCCGCTGCTGGTGGGCGGCACAATGTTATATTTCAAAGCCTTGCTTGAAGGGCTGTCGCCGTTACCGTCGGCAGATCCGGAAGTCAGGGCCAGAATTGAGCAGCAGGCGGCAGAGCATGGGTGGGACGCGTTACACCGACAGCTTCAGGAAATAGATCCGGTGGCTGCGGCGCGTATTCATCCAAATGATCCGCAAAGACTTTCCCGGGCACTGGAAGTTTTTTTCATTTCGGGTAAAACTTTAACGGAGCTGACGCAAACGTCAGGAGATGCTTTGCCGTATCAGGTGCATCAGTTTGCTATCGCCCCGGCGAGCCGTGAACTGCTCCATCAGCGAATTGAGCAGCGTTTTCATCAGATGTTGGCTTCAGGTTTTGAAGCAGAAGTCCGGGCGCTATTTGCCCGTGGAGATTTGCATACGGATTTGCCTTCCATTCGTTGTGTAGGGTATCGCCAGATGTGGTCATACATTGAAGGCGAAATTTCATACGATGAAATGGTTTATAGAGGTGTTTGCGCCACGAGGCAGTTGGCGAAGCGACAGGTAACCTGGTTGCGTGGTTGGGAAGGGGTGCACTGGCTTGACAGTGAAAAGCCTGACCAGGCGCGAAACGAAGTATTACAGGTTGTTGGTGCTATCGCGAACTGAATGTGTACAATTGAAACGTATCGTGCGCAATTTTTCAGAATCGAAAGGTTCAAAGTACAAATAAGCATATAAGGAAAAGAGAGAATGGCTAAGGGGCAATCTTTACAAGATCCGTTCCTGAACGCACTGCGTCGGGAACGTGTTCCAGTTTCTATTTATTTGGTGAATGGTATTAAGCTGCAAGGTCAAATCGAGTCTTTTGATCAGTTCGTGATCCTGTTGAAAAACACGGTCAGCCAGATGGTTTATAAGCACGCGATTTCTACTGTTGTCCCGTCTCGCCCGGTTTCTCATCACAGCAATAATGCCACCGGCGGCACTGGCAGCAACTACCATCACGGTAGCAACGCGCAAGGTTCATCTGCGCAACAGGACAGCGAAGAAACCGAATAAGGTTGTTAGCTGTTTTACACACGGGGAGCCAGCGATCCTGCGTTCCCCGTTGATATATATTAAGGGGTTGACGCTTGTTTGACCGTTATGATGCCGGTGAGCAGGCGGTACTGGTACACATCTATTTTTCGCAAGACAAAGATATGGAAGACCTCCAGGAGTTTGAATCTCTGGTTTCTTCCGCCGGTGTCGAAGCAATGCAGGTGATTACCGGGAGCCGTAAAGCACCGCACCCGAAGTATTTTGTTGGTGAAGGTAAGGCAATCGAAATTGCGGAAGCCGTAAAAGCGACTGGCGCTGCGGTGGTGATTTTTGATCATGCTCTAAGCCCCGCCCAGGAACGTAACCTGGAACAGTTGTGCCAGTGTCTTGTTATCGACAGGACAGGTCTTATTTTAGATATTTTTGCCCAGCGTGCGCGCACCCATGAGGGTAAGTTGCAGGTTGAGCTGGCGCAGTTGCGCCATATGGCTACTCGTCTGGTCCGTGGCTGGACCCACCTTGAAAGGCAAAAGGGCGGGATTGGTTTGCGCGGTCCGGGTGAAACCCAGCTCGAAACCGACCGTCGTTTGCTGCGTAATCGCATTTTGCAAATACAGTCGCGCCTGGAAAAAGTTGAAAAGCAACGTGAGCAGGGGCGACAGTCGCGCAAGAAAGCGGATGTCCCAACCGTATCACTGGTGGGATATACCAACGCCGGAAAATCCACCCTGTTCAACCAGATCACCGAAGCCCGGGTTTACGCAGCGGATCAACTGTTTGCGACCCTGGACCCAACGCTGCGCCGTATAGACGTAGCGGACGTCGGTGAAACCGTGCTGGCGGATACCGTAGGGTTTATCCGTCATTTGCCGCACGACCTGGTGGCGGCGTTTAAAGCCACCCTGCAGGAAACGCGTCAGGCGACATTGCTGCTGCATGTTATTGATGCTGCAGATTTTCGTGTGCAGGAAAACATCGAGGCCGTCGACACGGTGCTCGAAGAGATCGATGCGCATGAGATCCCGACTCTGCTGGTGATGAATAAAATCGATATGCTGGATGATTTTGAACCGCGTATCGACAGAGATGAAGAGAATAAACCCATTCGCGTTTGGGTTTCAGCGCAAACGGGAATAGGTATACCACAGCTTTTTCAGGCTTTGACTGAGCGACTTTCCGGTGAGGTGGCGCAGCATACGTTGCGTTTGCCGCCGCAGGAAGGGCGTCTGAGAAGCCGGTTTTACCAACTTCAGGCAATAGAAAGAGAGTGGATGGAGGAGGACGGCAGCGTAGGTCTGCAGGTTCGTATGCCGATCGTAGACTGGCGTCGCCTCTGTAAACAAGAACCGGCACTGGAAGACTATATTGTCTGACCTGACGGATATGGCCTGAAGATTTTTTCGCCTCTATACCTTGTGGGTTTTGTGCAGCATGAAGGTGGCAAGTCCTGAAATCTTCAGGAGCATAGTCAACTATGTGACTGAGATTAAGGGGCGTAGCCAACGCATCGGCAGCGCAAAATACGCAGGTATAGCATCGCATAACAAATATGGAGCACAAAAATGGCGTGGAATCAGCCCGGTAATAACGGACAAGACCGCGACCCGTGGGGAAGCAGCAAACCTGGCGGCAACCCTGAGGGAAATGGAAACAAAGGTGGTCGCGATCAGGGACCTCCCGATCTGGATGATATCTTCCGCAAACTGAGTAAAAAGCTCGGTGGTCTGGGTGGCGGTAAAGGTGCTGGTTCTGGCGGCGGTAGCTCATCGCAAGGCCCGCGTCCGCAATTGGGTGGTCGAGTCTTTACTATCGCAGCGGCAGCTATCGTCATTATCTGGGCGGCCAGCGGTTTCTACACCATTAAAGAAGCGGAACGCGGCGTGGTGACACGCTTCGGTAAATTCAGCCATTTGGTTGAACCGGGTCTGAACTGGAAACCGACCTTTGTCGACGAAGTGACCCCGGTCAACGTGGAAGCCGTGCGTGAACTTGCCGCATCCGGCGTGATGCTGACCTCTGACGAAAACGTCGTACGCGTTGAAATGAACGTGCAGTACCGCGTGACCGATCCGCAGCGTTACCTGTTTAGCGTAACCAGCGCGGATGACAGTCTGCGTCAGGCAACCGACAGCGCCCTGCGTGGGGTTATCGGTAAATACACCATGGACCGTATCCTGACCGAAGGGCGTACCGTTATTCGTAGCGATACCCAGCGTGAACTGGAAGAAACGATCCGTCCGTACAACATGGGTATCACCCTGCTGGACGTCAACTTCCAGGCAGCACGTCCGCCGGAAGAAGTAAAAGCCGCGTTTGACGATGCCATTGCAGCACGTGAAAACGAGCAGCAGTACATCCGTGAAGCAGAAGCGTACACCAACGAAGTTCAGCCACGTGCTAACGGTCAGGCGCAGCGTATTCTGGAAGAAGCGCGTGCTTACAAAACGCGAACCATCCTGGAAGCACAGGGTGAAGTGGCTCGTTTCGCAAAAATTCTGCCGGAATATAAAGCCGCACCGCAAATTACTCGCGAGCGTCTGTATATCGAAACCATGGAAAAAGTGCTGAGCAATACCCGCAAAGTCCTGGTTAACGATAAGGGCAGCAATCTGATGGTTCTGCCGCTGGATCAAATGCTGAAAGGCGGTAGTGCGCCAGCAGCAAAGAGTGACAGCAGTTCAAACCTGCTGCGTCTGCCGCCAGCAACGACGTCCGGCGCTGGAGCAAGCAATACCTCGTCCACCAGTCAGGGCGATATTATGGACCAACGCCGCGCGAACGCGCAGCGTAACGACTACCAGCGTCAGGGGGAATAACGATGCGTAAGTCAGTTATTGCGATTATCATCATCGTTCTGGTAGTTCTGTTCATGTCTGTCTTTGTGGTCAAAGAAGGCGAGCGCGGGATTACTCTGCGCTTTGGTAAAGTTCTGCGTGACGATGAAAACAAGCCGCTGGTTGTTGCACCAGGCCTGCACTTCAAGATTCCGTTTATTGAATCTGTGAAGATGCTGGATGCGCGTATTCAGACCATGGACAACCAGGCCGATCGCTTTGTTACCAAAGAGAAGAAAGACCTGATCGTTGACTCCTACATTAAGTGGCGCATCAGTGACTTTAGCCGTTACTACCTGGCAACGGGCGGTGGCGATGTTTCTCAGGCAGAAGTCCTGCTGAAACGTAAGTTCTCTGACCGTCTGCGTTCTGAAATTGGTCGTCTGGACGTGAAAGACATCGTTACCGATTCCCGCGGTCGTCTGACGCTGGAAGTTCGTGATGCGCTGAACTCCGGTTCTGCTGGCACGGAAGATGAAGTCGCGACACCGGCGGCAGATAGCGCGATTGCCGAAGCGGCTGAGCGTGTTCAGGCTGAAACAAACGGTAAAGTACCTGTCATCAACCCGAACAGTATGGCGGCATTGGGCATCGAAGTGGTTGACGTGCGTATCAAGCAAATCAACCTGCCTGCTGAAGTGTCTGAGGCTATCTACAACCGTATGCGCGCTGAGCGTGAAGCGGTAGCGCGTCGCCATCGTTCACAAGGTCAGGAAGAAGCGGAAAAACTGCGTGCCACGGCGGATTATGAAGTGACTAAAACGCTGGCAGAATCTGAGCGTCAGGGCCGCATCATGCGCGGTGAAGGCGATGCAGAAGCCGCTAAACTGTTTGCCGATGCGTTCAGCCAGGATCCTGACTTCTATGCCTTCATCCGTAGCCTGCGTGCTTACGAGAAGAGCTTTGAAGGCAACCAGGACGTGATGATCATGAGCCCGGACAGCGATTTCTTCCGCTACATGAAGACACCGAGCGCTACGACACGCTAGTAAAGTTCCAGCGGTTTTAAACCAGCAAAACCACCGGCATCCCCAGGGATGCGGTGGTTTTCTTTTTATAAAAGGACGATGGATGAATTCAACAATTTTGCTGGCGCTCGCGCTGGTTTTGGTGCTGGAAGGCCTGGGCCCTATGCTTTATCCCCGCGCGTGGAAGAAAATGATTTCCGCAATGGCGCAACTTCCCGAAAATACTTTGCGTCGTTTTGGTGGAGGTCTTGTGGTTGCGGGCGTTGTGGTCTACTACATGTTGAGGAAAACGATTGGCTGATCAATAAGTAGCCTATTTTGCGGATTTTCGCATGCAAAAAGTGCTGTATATCTGAAAAAGCGGTGGTAGAATCCATTTTTAAGCAAACGGTGATTTTGAAAAATGGGTAACAACGTCGTCGTACTGGGCACCCAATGGGGTGACGAAGGTAAAGGGAAGATCGTCGATCTTCTGACTGAACGGGCTAAATATGTTGTGCGCTACCAGGGTGGTCACAACGCAGGCCATACTCTCGTAATCAACGGTGAAAAAACCGTCCTCCATCTTATTCCATCAGGTATTCTTCGCGAGAATGTCATCAGCATCATCGGTAACGGTGTTGTACTGTCTCCGTCCGCGCTGATGAAAGAAATGAAAGGACTGGAAGATCGTGGCATCCCGGTTCGCGAGCGCCTGCTGTTGTCTGAAGCTTGTCCGCTGATCCTTGATTATCACGTTGCGTTGGATAATGCTCGTGAGAAAGCGCGTGGCGAGAAAGCGATCGGTACTACCGGTCGTGGCATCGGTCCGGCTTATGAAGACAAAGTAGCTCGTCGCGGTCTGCGCGTTGGCGATCTGTTTGATAAAGCAACCTTCGCTGAAAAACTGAAAGAAGTGATGGAATATCACAACTTCCAGCTGGTGAATTTCTATAAAGTTGAAGCAGTTGACTACCAGAAAGTGCTGGATGATGTGATGGCGATTGCCGACATCCTGACCTCTATGGTTGTTGATGTTTCCGATCTGCTGGACCAGGCGCGTAAGCGTGGCGATTTCGTCATGTTCGAAGGCGCACAGGGTACCCTGCTGGATATCGACCACGGTACCTATCCGTACGTAACGTCTTCCAACACCACCGCAGGTGGCGTGGCGACCGGCTCCGGCCTGGGTCCACGTTATGTGGATTACGTTCTGGGTATCATCAAAGCTTACTCTACACGTGTAGGCGCGGGTCCGTTCCCGACTGAGCTGTTTGATGACGTTGGCGAGTTCCTGTGCAAACAAGGTAACGAGTATGGCGCGACCACCGGTCGTCGTCGTCGCACCGGTTGGCTGGACTCCGTTGCGGTACGCCGTGCAGTACAGATTAACTCCCTGTCTGGCTTCTGCCTGACCAAACTGGACGTACTGGACGGTTTGAAAGAGGTGAAAATCTGTGTCGCTTATCGTATGCCGGATGGCCGTGAAGTAACGACTACCCCGCTGGCTGCAGACGACTGGAAAGGTATCGAGCCGATCTACGAAACCATGCCGGGCTGGTCTGAATCCACCTTCGGTGTGAAGGAACGTAGCGGTCTGCCGCAGGCAGCACTGAACTACATCAAGCGTATTGAAGAACTGACCGGTGTGCCGATTGATATTATCTCAACTGGCCCAGACCGTACTGAGACCATGATCCTGCGCGACCCGTTCGACGCATAATTCTGGTTATAGCGTGGCGTCGAATGGCGCTGCGCTTGCACTATCTTAGGCCGGATGAGGCGCTTTGCATCATAATCCGGCTTAAAATCACGTAAGTTCCTCGCTTTTTTCCTTCCTGAACTGAAATAAATTAGCGACCTGGCTGGTGGCTGGTTTATCATCAATGTAATTAATACCACCAGGTTTATCCGTTTTATCCCTTTTCCTGAGGTTGATGTGCAGTTAACAAGTTTCACCGATTACGGATTACGTGCGCTAATCTACATGGCGTCACTTCCCGAAGGACGTATGACCAGTATTTCTGAGGTGACAGAAGTCTACGGCGTGTCCCGTAATCATATGGTCAAAATAATCAATCAACTTAGCCGTGCGGGCTTCGTTACTGCTATTCGAGGAAAAAATGGCGGTATCCGCCTGGGTAAACCAGCTAAGGATATTGGTATTGGTGATGTGGTTCGCGAGCTGGAACCACTATCGTTGGTCAATTGTAGCAGCGAGTTTTGCCACATTACCCCAGCCTGTCGACTCAAACAGGCGCTTTCTAAGGCAGTGCAAAGTTTTCTCACGGAACTGGACAACTACACACTTGCTGATTTGGTTGAAGAGAATCAACCGCTTTATAAATTATTGCTGGTGGAGTGACGAAAATCTTCATCAGAGCTGACAATGGAGGAACCTCGATGTCACAAGATCCTTTCCAGGAACGCGAAGCAGAAAAATACGCGAATCCTATCCCGAGCCGGGAATTTATCCTCGAACATTTAACTAAACGTGAAAAACCGGCCAACCGCGATGAGCTGGCCGCTGAACTCAACATTGAAGGTGAAGAGCAGCAAGAAGCGCTGCGTCGCCGCCTGCGCGCCATGGAGCGTGACGGGCAACTGGTCTTCACTCGTCGTCAGTGCTATGCGCTGCCGGAGCGTCTTGACCTGCTGAAAGGTACCGTTATTGGCCACCGTGATGGCTACGGCTTTCTGCGCGTTGAAGGCCGCAAAGATGACCTGTACCTGTCCAGCGAGCAGATGAAAACCTGCATTCATGGCGATCAGGTGTTGGCACAGCCGCTGGGAGCGGACCGTAAAGGTCGTCGCGAAGCGCGTATTGTGCGCGTACTGGTACCGAAAACCAGCCAGATTGTCGGTCGCTACTTCACCGACGCTGGCGTTGGGTTTGTCGTCCCTGACGACAGCCGCCTGAGCTTTGATATCCTGATCCCGCCGGAAGAGGTGATGGGTGCTCGTATGGGTTTTGTGGTCGTGGTTGAGCTGACCCAGCGTCCGACGCGTCGCACTAAAGCGGTGGGTAAAATTGTTGAAGTCCTGGGCGACAACATGGGAACCAGCATGGCCGTTGATATGGCTCTGCGTACTCATGAAATCCCGTATATCTGGCCTCAGGCGGTCGAAAAACAGGTCTCCGGACTGAAAGAAGAAGTGCCGGAAGAAGCGAAAGCCGGACGTGTCGATCTGCGCTCCCTGCCGCTGGTCACTATCGATGGCGAAGATGCGCGTGACTTCGACGATGCGGTTTACTGCGAGAAGAAACGCGGCGGCGGCTGGCGTTTATGGGTGGCGATTGCTGACGTAAGCTATTACGTTCGCCCGCCGACTCCGCTGGACCAGGAAGCGCGCAGCCGTGGCACATCCGTCTACTTCCCATCGCAGGTTGTTCCGATGCTACCGGAAGTGCTGTCTAACGGATTGTGTTCGCTCAACCCACAGGTGGACAGGCTGTGTATGGTCTGTGAAATGACCATTTCGTCGAAAGGCCGCTTAACAGGCTTTAAATTCTACGAAGCGGTTATGAGCTCCCATGCGCGTCTGACCTACACCAAGGTCTGGCACATGCTGCAGGGCGATCAGGAACTGCGTGAGCAGTACGCGCCGTTGGTTAAACACATTGAAGAGCTGCATAACCTCTACAAAGTGCTGGATAAAGCGCGTGAAGAGCGTGGCGGTATCTCGTTTGAAAGTGAAGAAGCGAAGTTTATCTTCAATGCTGAACGCCGTATTGAGCGTATTGAGCAGACGCAGCGTAATGACGCGCACAAACTGATTGAAGAGTGCATGATCATGGCGAACATCTCAGCGGCGCGATTCGTTGAGAAAGCCAAAGAGCCGGCACTGTTCCGCATTCACGATAAGCCGACGACCGAAGCGATTAATTCGTTCCGTTCGGTGTTGGCGGAGCTGGGGCTGGAGCTGCCCGGCGGTAATAAACCCGAGCCGCGTGATTACGCTGAACTGCTGGAGTCGATTGCTGACCGTCCTGACGCAGAAATGCTGCAAACTATGCTGCTGCGTTCAATGAAGCAGGCGATTTACGATCCGGAAAACCGCGGTCACTTTGGTCTTGCGTTGCAGTCTTATGCACACTTTACCTCGCCGATCCGTCGTTACCCGGATCTCTCCTTGCACCGGGCGATTAAGTATCTGCTGGCGCAGGAGCAGGGACATAAAGGCAACACCACGGAAACGGGTGGCTACCATTATTCGATGGAAGAGATGCTGCAGCTGGGTCAACACTGTTCGATGGCCGAGCGCCGTGCTGACGAAGCCACACGCGACGTCTCTGACTGGCTGAAGTGCGACTTCATGCTGGATCAGGTAGGTAATGTCTTCAAAGGCGTGATCGCCAGCGTGACCGGGTTTGGTTTCTTCGTTCGTCTTGATGAGCTGTTTATCGACGGTCTGGTGCATGTCTCCTCCCTGGATAACGACTACTATCGTTTTGACCAGGTTGGGCAGCGTCTGACGGGAGAATCCAGCGGTCAAATGTATCGCCTGGGCGATCGCGTGGAAGTTCGCGTGGAAGCGGTCAACATGGACGAGCGTAAAATCGACTTCAGTTTGATCTCCAGCGAACGTGCACCGCGCAATGAAGGTAAAACCGCGCGTGAAAGAGCGAAAAAAGGCGATGCGGGTAAAAATACCGGTAAGCGTCGTCAGATGGGCAAAAAAGTAAATTTCGAGCCGGATAGCGCTTTCCGCGGCGAGAAGAAAGGCAGAGCCAAACCTCAGGCCGATAAAAAAACGGCTGAGAAGAAAGGCGATAAAAAAGCGAAAAAGCCATCGGCAAAAACGCTTAAAATCGCTGCCGCCACCAAAGCTAAACGCGCGACGAAAAAGAAAGTCGCGCAATAACAGCCATAAACAGTAAGTCGGGCAACCTCGCGTTGCCCGCGTTACGCATAAACTATTAACGAGTACATTCATGAGTGAAATGATTTACGGCATCCATGCGGTGCAGGCTCTGCTGGAACGTGCGCCTGAGCGCTTCCAGGACGTCTTTATTCTCAAAGGTCGTGAAGATAAACGCCTGCTGCCGCTGATCCACGCACTGGAAGCACAGGGTGTTGTCATTCAGCTGGCTAACCGCCAGTTCCTGGATGAGAAAAGCGAGGGTGCGGTACATCAGGG
Organism: Citrobacter sp. Cb041; assembly: GCF_030336655.1. Classification (NCBI taxonomy): domain Bacteria; kingdom Pseudomonadati; phylum Pseudomonadota; class Gammaproteobacteria; order Enterobacterales; family Enterobacteriaceae; genus Citrobacter; species Citrobacter sp. Cb041. The sequence continues at coordinate 48,589 of NZ_JAOWDD010000041.1, forward strand.
AATTATTGCTCGCGTGAAACCGGGTCGTCAGTATCAGGAAAACGATCTGCCGGATCTGATTGCTACGCTCGATCAGCCGTTTTTTTTGATCCTCGATGGTGTTACCGATCCGCATAACCTGGGGGCATGCCTGCGTAGCGCCGATGCTGCTGGCGTCCATGCTGTTATCGTACCGAAGGATCGTTCTGCGCAGTTGAATGCAACGGCGAAAAAAGTGGCCTGCGGTGCGGCAGAAAGCGTACCGCTGATCCGTGTGACCAACCTGGCGCGCACTATGCGTATGCTGCAGGAAGAGAATATCTGGATCGTCGGAACCGCAGGTGAAGCTGACCATACTCTCTACCAGAGCAAAATGACCGGACGTCTGGCGCTGGTGATGGGCGCAGAGGGTGAAGGTATGCGTCGTTTGACCCGCGAACACTGTGACGAACTGATCAGCATCCCGATGGCTGGGAGCGTTTCGTCGCTGAACGTTTCAGTTGCGACGGGCATCTGCTTGTTTGAGGCTGTACGCCAGCGCGGCTAAACTATCTCCCTCATTTCTCTCTTCTCTCAAGCCATCCTTCGGGATGGCTTTTTTGTGACCGTTGTCCCATGCGTGCAGCCCTCTGCCTGACCATACTTAAGGTGACGGCCATTGACGGAGGGAGACACAATGCACTGGCAAACGCATACCGTTTTTAACCAACCTGTACCGCTCAATAACAGCAACTTATATCTGTCCGATGGCGCGCTGTGTGAAGCGGTTATCCGTGAAGGCGCTGGCTGGGACAGCGATCTTCTCGCCAGTATTGGTCAGCAGCTAGGGACTGCCGAGTCGCTCGAGCTTGGCCGTCTGGCCAATGCTTTTCCACCCGAGTTGTTGCGCTACGACTCGCAGGGTCAGCGGCTGGATGATGTGCGTTTTCATCCTGCCTGGCATTTACTGATGCAGGGATTGTGCGCCAATCGCGTACATAATCTGGCCTGGGAAGAAGACGCGAGGCAGGGAACATTTGTCGCCCGGGCGGCCCGTTTCATGCTGCATGCGCAGGTGGAAGCGGGCACGTTGTGTCCGGTTACCATGACTTTTGCCGCCACGCCGTTGTTACTTCAGATGTTACCTACCCCCTTTCACGACTGGTTTACGCCGCTGCTAAGCGACCGTTATGACTCGCATTTACTGCCCGGAGGGCAAAAGCGTGGTTTATTGATCGGCATGGGAATGACCGAGAAGCAGGGGGGGTCAGATGTGCTGAGCAATACCACTCAGGCAGAACGTCTTACAGACGGCTCGTATCGACTGGTGGGACATAAGTGGTTTTTCTCCGTGCCGCAAAGCGATGCCCATTTGGTACTGGCCCAGGCAAAGGGAGGCTTATCCTACTTTTTTGTACCGCGATTTTTACCCGACGGGCAGCGTAATGCTATCCGTCTGGAGCGGCTGAAAGATAAGTTAGGCAATCGCTCCAACGCCAGCTGCGAGGTTGAATTCCACGATGCGATTGGCTGGCTATTGGGTGAAGAAGGGGAAGGTATACGTCATATCCTGAAAATGGGCGGGATGACGCGTTTTGACTGTGCGCTCGGCAGTCATGGCATGATGCGACGTGCTTTTTCCATCGCGATTTACCATGCGCACCAGCGACAGGTTTTTGGCAAACCATTGATCGAACAACCGATGATGTGCCAGGTATTAGGTCGGATGGCGCTCCAACTGGAAGGTCAGACGGCGTTACTGTTCCGACTGGCGCGGGCCTGGGACCGTCGCGCTGATGCCAAAGAATCTCTGTGGGCCAGGTTGTTCACGCCAGCAGCGAAATTCTCTGTTTGCAAGGCCGGTATGCCGTTTGTTGCAGAGGCGATGGAAGTGCTCGGCGGGATTGGCTACTGCGAGGAGAGTGAATTGCCGCGCCTGTATCGTGAGATGCCGGTAAACAGTATCTGGGAGGGCTCTGGCAACATTATGTGCCTCGATGTATTGCGGGTGCTGACAAAACAACCCGGCATATACGATATGCTCAGCGAAGCCTTTGCTGAGGTAAAAGGGCAAGACCGACATTACGATCGAAGGGTACGTCAACTACAGCAGCGTTTACGTAAACCCAGCGAGGAGTTGGGACGGGAGATTACACAGCAGCTTTTCCTGCTCGGTTGCGGGGCGCAGATGTTGCGCTATGCCTCTCCGCCAGTGGCGCAGGCCTGGTGTCAAATGATGCTCGATACGCGTGGTGGACTACGATTGTCCGAGCAGGTGCTGAACGACTTGCTCCTGCGGGCAACGGGGGGATTACGGTAATAATATGCCTGATGGCGACGCTGGCGCGCCTTATCATGCCTACATTCAATGTAGGCCGGATAAGTTTACGCCATCCGGCAATCTGTTAAGCATAGAGTATGGCCTGTACGCGCCAGTTGTCGGGCTGCTGGTCTTCGTACATCTGAATGATCCGATACCATGAGGCACCCTGTTCATCCGCTTTTAACGCGACTACTCGTTCTACATCCTGCGGATTCCCTGCAATGTTACTGACAGATATCAGGCCAATTTCGTTCAGGCCTGTAACGCAGTCAGCACTGGCGAACTCGGCAGACTGCGCCGTAGTACCTACCAGTCCGGCAGAAAGCAGCAGTGAGGATAAGGCAAGTGATTGTTTCATCGTCAGCTCCATTATTCGTACCCCTACACACGGCAGGGCATTCCATCGCGATCATAAACCTCAAGCTTCCTGCTGTTGGTTTATTGTGCACAGGTAAACGCATAGCGGCGCAAAGCAATGTAAAGCTGACTAAATTCCAACCCAATGTTATTTACGATACAAAATAGCCTGTGAATACCATTGGCCTGTCACGATGGTTTCATCCACTAATAAAACCACGTAGTAATCAGCTTTAGCCGCGACGGCTTTGTCACGGATCTCTGCCAGCGCATCATCCGGAGAGCCTCTTACCAGCGCGCTGACCGTTCCTATTCGCTGTAACCCATTACTCTGGTCACGGCGGATCTCCTGCGGGTGGTCGGCAGCGGGCGGTGCGGGTTGCGGCGTTCCCTGTAGCACGCTACAGGCGCTTAAAAGCATCACCAGCAATAAAGAGGCAAACCGACGCATAACTCTATCTCGTTTCCTGATAGCCATAGTGTAGTGCCTTATCAATTTCCCTTTAGGGGAATGTTCCCGAAGTGTTATCTCTCACGCGATTTTCGAATGAAAATGTTGCGAAAGCGTAACCCAGTTCTCAACATTATGAATCATTGCCGAACACATTCGCTTGCGTTAAGTATTGCTGCATGGCATACCAGAAAAAAAGAGGCGACAAATGATCGAAATTGAAACACGACAGTTGGCTGGTATCCCTGTCCTGCACGCCGTTCCGGCTGGTAAACGCGAGTGTTCACTCCCTTGCATTATTTTCTATCACGGGTTTACATCTTCAAGTCTGGTCTATAGCTATTTTGCCGTTGCTCTGGCTCAGGCCGGATTCCGGGTTGTCATGCCAGATGCGCCCGACCATGGTGCCCGCTTCAACGGTGATGCTCAGGAGCGAATGTTCCGCTTCTGGCATATATTGCAGCAAAACATGCAGGAGTTTACGACGTTACGTGCGGCGCTGGTGGCGGAAAATTGGCTATCAGATGAAAGACTTGCTGTTGCGGGGGCGTCGATGGGAGGCATGACGGCGTTGGGCATTATGACCCGCCATCCCGAGGTTAAATGTGTAGCCAGCCTGATGGGTTCGGGCTATTTTACCCGTCTTGCACAAACGCTTTTTCCCCCTTTACGGGTCCAGACGCCAGAGCAGCAGGCAGAGTTCGATGCCGTTATCGCACCGCTCGCCGAATGGGATGTTACGCATCAGCTACAACGGCTGGCCGACCGACCGTTGCTGTTGTGGCATGGACAGGAGGACGATGTGGTGCCCGCGGTTGAAACCTTCCGCTTACAGCAGGCGCTGATTCAGGCAGGGCTGGATAACAATTTAACCTGCCTGTGGGAAGCGGGCGTACGCCACCGCATCACGCCAGAGGCGCTGGCAGCGACGGTAACGTTTTTTCGCCAGCACCTTTAAACGCGCACGATGCTTACGCCCTGAGCTTCAAGTTGTTGCAGAATCTCAGGGTTAGCATTTTTGCCGGTAATGAGCATATCGATTTGATCGGCGCGACTGAACAGCATCCCCGCGCGTTCACCGACCTTACTGCTATCGACCAGCACCACCAGTTTACCCACTACGTTAAGCATCTTCTGCTCAGCCATCGCGGTTAGCATATCGGTTTTATACAGTCCGTCCGCGGTCAACCCTTTACCGCTGGTAAACATCCAGTGTCCGGCATACAGGCTATTTTCGCTGCCTTGCGGACTAAGCGTGATGGACTGGCTTTTGTTGTATTGCCCTCCCATGATGATCACGCTGTCATGCTCCTGGTCGATCAGATAGTTCGCCAGCGGCAGATAATTGGTGATGATCTGCACCGGCTTGCCGCACATTTCACGACCAAGCAGGAAGGCGGTTGATCCACAGTTGATCACCACGCTTTCACCCGCATTTACAAGTTGGGATGCGGCCTTGGCAATGCGAACTTTTTCATCGTGGTTCTGCGCCTGATGCAGATTCATAGGTGTCCAGCGCGGACGTTGCTGGGTGATGGCTTCTGCGCCATTGCGGACTTTCTTGAGTTTGCCGCTTTCGTCGAGTTTATTGATGTCCCGGCGTGCTGTGGCTGGTGAAATCCCCAGACGCTCAATCACGTTCTCAACGGTAACAAAGCCCAACTGCGCCAGCATATCCAGCAATATTTGATGTCTTTGTGCTTCAGTCATGAGCTATTCCGATACAAATTGATTTGAAAAGATGATATTTGAAATAGCCTGGAAATACTAAAGTAAATGGGAAAAAATGCCGGAATAGACCGGCATTTTGTAGGGGTCACAAGAAGGATTTAAACGGCAGATCCGGTTCAATCGTGAAGCAGTCATCAAAGCCGCGCGGATAGTGATATTCAAAGTTATCTTTGTCCAGCGGCCAGGTGAACTTACCGCCCACCTGCCAGATAAACGGCTTAAAGCCATACTTCAGTCGATCTTTTTTCATCTCCCACAGTACGCGGATCTCCTGAGGGTCGGCCTGGAAGTTTGACCAGATGTCATGATGGAAAGGGATCACCACTTTCGTATTCAACGCTTCCGCCATGCGCAGCATGTCGGAGCTGGTCATTTTGTCCGTAATCCCGCGCGGATTCTCACCATAGGAGCCGAGCGCAACGTCGATCTGGTGCTCGTTGCCATGCTTTGCGTAGTAGTTAGAGTAGTGCGAGTCTCCGCTGTGGTACAGCGTACCGCCCGGTGTTTTGAACAGGTAGTTTACCGCACGTGCATCCATACCATCCGGCAGCACACCTGCCGCTTTTTGATCGGCAGGCAGCGTGATTAATGCCGTACGATCAAACGCGTCAAGCGCATGAATTTCAATATCTTTCACTTTCACCACATCGCCTGGTTTTACCACGATGCAGCGCTCTTTTGGCACACCCCAACCCATCCACAGATCCACACAGGTTTGCGGCCCGATAAATGGCACGTCATCGGCGCAGTTTTGCATGACGGCGGCCGCGACATTCACGTCGATGTGATCGTTATGATCGTGTGTCGCCAGCACTGCATCGATCTGTCGAATTGCAAACGGATCAAGAACAAACGGCGTGGTGCGCAGGTTTGGCTGCAGTTTCTTCACCCCAGCCATGCGTTGCATCTGGTGGCCGGTTTTCATTAGCGGGTTACCGTGACTCTGTTTACCCGTTCCGCACCAGAAATCGACGCAAATGTTCGTCCCGCCTTCCGACTTCAGCCAGATGCCGGTACAGCCAAGCCACCACATAGCGAATGTGCCCGGGGCGACCTGCTCCTGTTCGATCTCTTCATTCAGCCAACTTCCCCACTCCGGGAATGTGCTCAGGATCCATGATTCACGCGTGATGCTTTTTACTTTACTCATCGCATTTACCTTCATATTTATTCAGATTAAGTCAATTTATGATTTGTTTTGATTGATATTGACATCATTTTTTCAAGAAGGCAATGCGTTGATTTTTGGTGTTCAGCGGGGAAATGTGAGCAAATCACAGCGTGACAGGATGGTTTACTTGAGTGTTTGTTTTGTATTTTATTGTTTTAATAGAGTTTATTTTGGAAGTGATTAATTAGAAGTAAAGCCACTCTGCAAGTGTGTGAATTATTTGCGTACTGCATCACATTTAATCAAATTCAATCTTGTTGTGATTACTTTTGAAAATTAGAGTGAGGGCACAACATCCTGGGCATCTGTAATGAATGTTCAGCAACTTCGTCTACTGGAGATCGTTATGGAGATCCTCTACAACATCTTTACCGTCTTTTTTAATCAGGTTATGACCAACGCGCCCTTGCTGTTGGGTATTGTGACCTGTCTTGGTTACATCCTGCTGCGTAAAAGCGTCAGCGTTATTATCAAAGGCACGATCAAAACGATTATCGGTTTTATGTTGCTGCAAGCGGGATCGGGCATTCTGACCAGCACGTTTAAACCGGTGGTGGCGAAGATGTCCGAAGTTTACGGTATCAATGGTGCGATTTCCGATACCTATGCCTCCATGATGGCAACCATCGAACGTATGGGCGATGCCTATAGTTGGGTGGGTTATGCTGTGCTGTTGGCGCTGGCGCTGAATATTTGTTACGTACTGCTACGGCGTATTACCGGCATTCGCACCATCATGTTGACCGGCCACATAATGTTCCAGCAGGCGGGCCTGATTGCCGTCTCTCTCTACATCTTCGGTTACCCGATGTGGACCACCATCATCTGCACCGCGGTGCTGGTGTCGCTCTACTGGGGCATTACCTCCAATATGATGTACAAGCCGACGCAGGAAGTGACCGACGGCTGCGGTTTCTCCATCGGTCACCAGCAACAGTTCGCTTCATGGATTGCCTACAAAGTCGCGCCTTATCTGGGTAAGAAAGAGGAGAGTGTTGAAGATCTGAAGCTGCCGGGCTGGCTGAATATCTTCCATGACAACATCGTTTCTACCGCGATTGTTATGACCCTCTTCTTCGGCGCGATCCTGCTCTCTTTCGGCATTGATGTGGTTCAGGCGATGGCGGGTAAAACCCACTGGACGGTCTATATTCTGCAGACCGGTTTTTCGTTTGCCGTCGCTATTTTCATCATCACTCAGGGCGTACGTATGTTCGTTGCTGAGCTTTCAGAAGCGTTCAACGGTATCTCTCAACGTCTGATCCCGGGTGCAGTGCTGGCTATCGACTGCGCGGCGATTTATAGCTTTGCGCCCAACGCGGTGGTCTGGGGCTTTATGTGGGGCACCATCGGCCAACTGATTGCGGTGGGCATCCTGGTGGGTTGCGGCTCTTCTATTCTGATTATCCCTAGCTTTATTCCGATGTTCTTCTCGAACGCGACTATCGGCGTGTTTGCTAACCACTTTGGCGGCTGGCGCGCGGCACTCAAGATTTGCCTGGTGATGGGGATGATCGAAATCTTCGGCTGCGTCTGGGCGGTGAAGCTCACCGGGATGAGCGCCTGGATGGGCATGGCGGACTGGTCAATTCTGGCGCCGCCGATGATGCAGGGCTTTGCCTCCATCGGCATCGTGTTTATGGCCGTCATTATTCTGATTGCACTGGCTTATATGTTTTTCGCAGGACGCACCTTGCGCGCTGAGGAAGACGCAGAAAAACAACTGGCAGAACACTCTGCTTAATAAGGAGTTCCGATTATGACCGTACGTATTTTGGCTGTATGTGGCAATGGGCAGGGGAGTTCCATGATCATGAAGATGAAGGTGGATCAGTTTTTAACCCAGTCAAATATTGACCATACGGTAAACAGTTGCGCAGTAGGTGAATACAAAAGTGAACTGAGCGGCGCGGATATCATCATCGCTTCTACCCATATTGCCGGTGAGATTACCGTATCGGGCAATAAATATGTTGTTGGCGTACGCAACATGCTGTCTCCCGCCGATTTTGGACCAAAACTGCTGGAAGTGATCAACGCGCATTTCCCTCAGGACGTGAAGTAAGGAGGCGGCCTATGAAATTACGTGATTCGCTGGCAGACAATGACGCCATCCTTTTACAGGCCGAGGCCAGTTCCTGGCAGGAAGCGGTAAAGCTGAGCGTGGATCTGCTGGTTAAGGCTGATGTGGTTGAACCACGCTACTACCAGGCCATCCTCGACGGAGTCGAACAGTTCGGCCCGTATTTCGTGATTGCGCCCGGCCTGGCGATGCCGCACGGCCGTCCGGAGGAAGGGGTTAAGAAAACCGGTTTTGCGCTGGTGACGCTGAAAACACCGCTGGTGTTTAACCACGAAGATAACGACCCGGTCGACATCCTGATCACCATGGCGGCAGTAGACGCCAACACACATCAGGAAGTCGGCATCATGCAGATCGTGAATCTTTTTGACGACGAAGCCAATTTCGACCGTTTACGTGCCTGCCGTACCGCGCAGGAAGTGCTGGATTTAATTGATAACGCCACTGCGGCGGCTGTTTAAAAGGATACCAAAATGTCATTACCTATGTTGCAGGTTGCGCTGGATAACCAATCAATGTCTTCCGCCTATGAAACGACGCGTCTGATTGCCGAAGAGGTCGATATCATTGAGGTGGGCACGATTCTTTGCGTGGCAGAGGGGGTGCGCGCCGTACGCGATCTGAAGGCGCTTTATCCGCATAAAATTGTGCTGGCGGATGCCAAAATCGCCGACGCGGGTAAAATCCTCTCGCGCATGTGTTTCGAAGCCAATGCTGACTGGGTTACCGTCATCTGCTGCGCGGATATCAATACCACCAGGGGGGCGCTGGAGGTGGCGAAAGAATTTAACGGCGACGTGCAGATTGAACTGACTGGTTACTGGACCTGGGAGCAGGCGCAGGAGTGGCGTGACGCGGGCATTGGGCAAGTGGTATATCACCGCAGCCGTGACGCGCAGGCGGCGGGTGTGGCATGGGGAGAGGCAGATATCAGCGCCATCAAACGCCTTTCTGATATGGGCTTTAAGGTCACCGTCACCGGCGGCCTGGCGCTGGAGGATTTGCCGCTGTTCCAGGGGATCCCTATCCACGTCTTTATTGCCGGACGCAGCATTCGCGATGCCGCCTCTCCGGTAGACGCTGCGCGTCAGTTCAAACGTTCCATCGCCCAACTGTGGGGATAAGGAGCGACTATGTTGTCGAAACAGGTCCCGCTCGGTATCTATGAAAAAGCGCTCCCCGGCGGGGAGTGCTGGCTGGAACGCTTGCAGCTGGCGAAGGAACTGGGCTTTGATTTTGTTGAAATATCGGTTGATGAAACCGACGATCGCCTGGCGCGTCTTGACTGGCGCCGCGAGCAGCGACTGGCGCTGGTGGCCGCTATCGCCGAGACAGGGATACGCGTACCGTCCATGTGCCTGAGCGCTCATCGTCGGTTCCCCCTTGGCAGTGAAGATGATGCGGTGCGCGAACAGGGGCTGGAGATCATGCGTAAAGCCATTCAGTTTGCGCAGGATATCGGTATTCGCGTTATTCAACTGGCGGGTTACGACGTCTATTACCAGCAGGCCAATAACGAAACGCGTCGTCGGTTTCGCGATGGGCTGAAAGAGAGCGTGGAGATGGCGAGCCGCGCGCAGGTGACGCTGGCGATGGAAATCATGGATTATCCGCTGATGAATTCGATCAGCAAGGCACTGGGTTATGCCCACTATCTCAACAATCCGTGGTTCCAGCTGTATCCCGATATTGGCAATTTGTCGGCGTGGGATAACGACGTGCAGATGGAGCTGCAGGCTGGGATGGGTCATATCGTTGCCGTACACGTGAAGGATACCAAACCTGGTGTATTCAAAAATGTGCCGTTTGGTGAAGGGGTTGTTGAGTTCGAACGTTGTTTTGCGACGCTCAAACAGAGTGGGTACTGCGGACCATACCTGATTGAGATGTGGAGTGAAACGTCGGACGACCCGGCACGTGAAGTCGCGAAGGCGCGCGACTGGGTGAAGGCGCGAATGGCCAGCGCAGGTCTGGTGGAGGCGGTGTAATGCAAAAACTTAAACAGCAGGTTTTTGAGGCCAATATGGATTTGCCGCGCTACGGGCTGGTGACGTTCACCTGGGGGAACGTCAGCGCCATTGACCGCGAGCGCGGGCTGGTGGTGATTAAGCCTAGCGGCGTCGACTACCAAACGATGCAGGTAGATGACATGGTGGTTGTGGATCTGGCCGGCAACGTAGTGGAAGGGCGCTATCGTCCTTCTTCTGATACCGCCACCCATCTGGTGCTGTATCGCCGCTATTCTTCTCTCGGCGGCGTGGTGCACACCCACTCAACCCACGCGACGGCATGGGCGCAGGCGGGTCTGGCAATTCCCTCGCTCGGCACGACGCATGCGGATTACTTCTTTGGCGATATTCCCTGCACTAGGGCGTTAACTGAAGCTGAAGTTCAGGGCGAGTATGAGCTAAATACCGGTAAGGTGATTGTCGAAACGCTGGGGGAGGTGGAACCTTTGCATACGCCTGGCGTAGTGGTGTACCAGCATGGCCCGTTTGCCTGGGGCAAGGATGCTCACGATGCGGTACATAACGCCGTGGTGATGGAGGAAGTGGCAAAAATGGCATGGATTGCGCGTGGCATTAATCCGGCGCTTAGCCCCATCGACAGCTATCTGATGAATAAGCATTTCATGCGTAAGCACGGTCCAAACGCCTATTACGGACAGAAGTAACGACTAAGTCCTGGAGCCCAATTATTCAGGGGATGTTATTGATCTGGCTGTGGGACTTTGTTGCAAAAAAAGCCCCCTGTGAAGGGGGCAAATTAAACTGCGGCAATGTTCTCGTTGGTTATTTCTGGTGCTAGCGGTAAATATCTGCACTGGCGTGCATATTTCCGTTACTACCGGGTTCCCTGGTGAGGATCACGTGGTAGTAGGTTGCGCCTTGCGCATCGGTCTCTTCATTCAGGGCCTGAGTGGCTTCACTTTCAGTGGCGAAGTTATGATTTATGTAAATGACGCCTAAGCTCTGCACATCATCCATATTCCTGGCCTGATGATTGTCAATTTTGATGGCTGCCGTTGCATTTGCACTAAGCAAAAGCATAGCCAGAAGGGTCAAAACACGGGCTCGCATATGTACCTCCTCGACTGCGGTCTCTGGTTGCCTCTCTCCTGTGAGTGATTAGCTTCTGATGTAATTTTAACCGTTACCGGCGCAGTCGATAGCGACCATTTCTGATGCAGTTGTTCAAAAAATTACCGCATGACCATCTTTTCTTTTATTAACAGGCCGCTGGTGTGTACCGCGCGGTGAAAAATACCTGTCTTTCGCGCATAAGCACTTACCAAATAGTCAATTTAATCGGGTGAGTACGCCGTTTATAGTGAGCCGGATAATTAATATAACTTTATGATAATAAGGCAAAAACTTATGGATACTTCATTCATGGATTTCAGCTACTTTGTGATTATGTTTATGGTCGCGCTGGTGGCAGGCTTTATTAACGTGGTGTCGGGCGGCGGTGGTTTTCTCTCGATTGGCGCACTGTTAATTTCTGGTTTACCCCCGGCGAATGCGCTGGCAACCAATAAAATTCAGGCGCTGGGCAGCTCGCTGACCTCCGGGATTTATTTTTTACGCCGGGGGCATATCAACGTGCAGGAGCACAAGTATGTGTTTTTATCTGCCTTTATCGGTTCTGCGATGGGAACGACGCTTATCCAGTTCATTGAACCGGAACTGCTGAAGAAACTGCTCCCGATCCTGATTATCGCGGTCGCCATCTACTTTATTTTTGCGCCAAATCTCAGCGAACCGAAAAGAAAGCAGCAGGTATCCCTGTTTCTCTTCTCGTTGATCGGCGGGGGATGCATTGGTTTTTATGACGGCTTTCTCGGTGCCGGGGCTGGCTCCTTTTATACCCTCAGCTATATCCTGCTGTGGGGATACAGCATCGATAAGGCGCAAATTCACTCGAATTTTATTAACCTGGCGTCCAACATCGCCTCGATATTGTTCTTCATTTTTGGCGGTAAAATGATCTGGTCGCTGGGGCTGGTGATGTTTGCCGGGCAGTCCCTCGGCGCACGTCTTGGCGCGACGGTCGTACTAACGCGCGGCAAGAAAGTTATCCGACCCATGATTGTCATTGTCTCCATTTGCATCAGCGTCAAAATGCTGCTGGATATGTATTAATGGCGACACGATAAATAATCGTACAATTACCTTGAGTTTAGTGGCAGGCGCCAGTATTATGACGCGTCAATTTTTCAGCCGACCTTTAACACGTTCCTTGCCTCCCCGGGCCTCGGCTGACCCAGACAGGAGGCTGAATAATCCGTAAGGAGCAATTCGATGCGTCATTACGAAATCGTTTTTATGGTCCATCCTGACCAGAGCGAACAGGTTCCGGGTATGATCGAACGCTACACTGCTGCCATCACTGGTGCAGAAGGCACGATCCACCGTCTGGAAGACTGGGGCCGCCGTCAGCTGGCTTACCCGATCAACAAACTGCACAAAGCTCACTACGTTCTGCTGAACGTTGAAGCGCCGCAGGAAGTGATCGATGAGCTGGAAACTACCTTCCGCTTCAACGATGCCGTTATCCGCAGCATGGTTATGCGTACTAAACACGCTGTTACCGAAGCATCTCCGATGGTTAAAGCGAAAGACGAGCGTCGTGAACGTCGCGATGATTTCGCTAACGAAACCGCAGATGATGCTGAAGCTGGGGATTCTGAAGAGTAATTTCTGATGACCAACCGTCTGGCGTTGTCCGGCACCGTGTGCAGGGCTCCCCTTCGAAAGGTCAGTCCATCAGGAATTCCTCATTGCCAGTTCGTGCTTGAGCATCGTTCTGTGCAGGAGGAAGCCGGGTTTCACCGGCAGGCGTGGTGCCAAATGCCCGTTATTATTAGCGGACACGAAAACCAGGCCATTACTCACAGTATAACGGTCGGTAGCGCAGTGACCGTTCAGGGGTTCATCTCTTGCCACAAGGCAAAGAACGGCCTGAGCAAAATGGTTCTGCATGCCGAGCAGATTGAATTGATAGATTCTGGAGACTAGCCATATGGCACGTTATTTCCGTCGTCGCAAGTTCTGCCGTTTCACCGCGGAAGGCGTTCAAGAGATCGACTATAAAGATATCGCTACGCTGAAAAACTACATCACCGAAAGCGGTAAGATTGTCCCAAGCCGTATCACCGGTACCCGTGCAAAATACCAGCGTCAGCTGGCTCGCGCTATCAAACGCGCTCGCTACCTGTCCCTGCTGCCGTACACTGATCGTCATCAGTAATCGGTCACGGTCCATTAATACGACTTTGAGAGGATAAGGTAATGCAAGTTATTCTGCTTGATAAAGTAGCAAACCTGGGTAGCCTGGGTGATCAGGTTAACGTTAAAGCGGGCTATGCTCGTAACTTCCTGGTACCACAGGGTAAAGCTGTTCCTGCTACCAAGAAAAACGTTGAATTTTTCGAAGCGCGTCGCGCTGAGCTGGAAGCTAAACTGGCTGACGTTCTGTCCGCTGCTGAAGCTCGTGCTGAGAAAATCAACGCACTGGAAACCGTAACCATCGCGTCTAAAGCTGGCGACGAAGGTAAACTGTTCGGTTCCATCGGTACTCGCGACATCGCTGACGCTGTAACTGCAGCTGGCGTTGAAGTAGCTAAGAGCGAAGTTCGTCTGCCGAACGGCGTTCTGCGTACCACTGGTGAGCACGAAGTGAGCTTCCAGGTTCACAGCGAAGTGTTTGCTAAGCTGACTGTAAACGTAGTTGCAGAATAAGTTTTTATTCTGATTACCGCGTAAAAGCGCCGGCCTTGTGTCGGCGTTTTGCTTTTCTGTTCCCTCCGCTTTTCGCTCTGGCTATTCTTTATCCTTTTCGGGATAATCATAAAAATAAAACATTATTTCAAAGTGGTGATGGAATGGAACCAACGCACCAACCTCTGTTTGCGCGTAAAAATGTTGTCTACCTGAGCGCAGCGTTTTGCTGTCTGCTGTGGGGGAGCGCCTATCCGGCGATCAAAAGCGGATATGAGATCTTCCAGATTGCCACGGATGACATTCCCTCAAAAATTGTCTTTGCCGGCTATCGCTTCCTGTTTGCTGGATTATTGCTGCTATTGCTGGCGGTGGCGCAACGTAAACCGATTGGCCGGTTAAGCCCGCGTCAGTACGGTCAGCTCACGCTGTTGGGACTGACGCAAACCTCGCTGCAATACATCTTCTTCTATATTGGCCTGGCGTTCACGACGGGGGTGAAGGGGTCGATCATGAACGCGACCGGCACCTTCTTCAGCGTGCTGCTGGCCCATTTTATCTATCAGAACGACAAGCTGAGCTACAACAAAGTGCTGGGCTGTATCCTGGGCTTTACCGGCGTAATGGTGGTGAACTTTAGCAGCGGACTGGATTTTAGCTTCAGCTTGTTAGGGGACGGTTCAGTGGTGATGGCGGCCTTTATTCTTTCTGCCGCCACGTTATACGGTAAACGCATTTCTCAGACGGTAGACCCGACGGTAATGACAGGATATCAGTTGGGTGTCGGCGGTCTGGCGCTGGTTATCGGCGGCTACGCTTTTGGTGGCACGCTGACCGTACACGGCGCGTCTTCAGTGGCGATTCTGGGCTACCTGACGTTACTCTCTTCGGTCGCTTTTGCGTTGTGGAGTATTCTGCTCAAGCATAACCGCGTGGGGATGATTGCGCCGTTTAACTTCCTGATCCCGGTTTCGGGGGCGGTTCTGTCGGCGATATTCCTCGGCGAAAACATTCTCGAATGGAAATATGCGCTGGCGCTGGTGCTGGTCTGTTCCGGGATCTGGTGGGTGAACAAGATGAAGCGCTGACGCTTCACCTTGATGTCTGATGCGCTGTGTTTATCAGCGCCTACAGGTGTGCCGGTTAACGGGCGCGAATAAAACTGCCGTTAGGTTGCCGAGTAAACAGTACCTGCTGACCATTACCGGTATCAATGGTTAATCCCGTTACCACGCCGTTGGCATTCTGCCTGATTTGTACCATCTGGCCGTCTTTCAGGTTGCTCAGCGGTTTTCCGGCACCTTCAACCTGCGCCATTGCGTATACATCGGTTGGCGGGAGGTTATGGTCACGGAATACCTGCGCCAGCGTTTTGCCCGAGTCTACGCGATAGGAGCGCCACTGCTGCTCAATTCCACTATCCTGTTGGAAAGGTTGCGTCTGCGGCTGAGATTGCTGAGCCTGCGGCTGCGCGTCTGGTTCTCCTTCCTGGATTGGCTCTGGGGCAAGCGGAGCGACCTGGCCCGGATCGTTTTGCGGGGCGACCAACTGTGCCTGCAGTTGAGCTTCGGTCGGCGGCTGCGACTGTGACTGTAAATCCAGCTGGGCAGTACGCGTAACCACAGGGGCATCGCTGGTGTCACTGGAGGGCAGCAGGAAGCCTATCACCAGCACGATAGCAGCAATTATAATGCCGCGTCGGTGCATAGGCGGTAGCGGATCCATAATGCGAAAATTGTCCGGTGCATGCCAGATTTTCGCCAGGGTTGGTTTTAATTCAAAGCGCCCGGGCATGGCTTTCCTCCTGCTCCGCGTCTCGTTCCTCGATCATAGAGTATAGATGGCTAATGCTATGATGTTCGTCATATTACCCGCTTTCGTGACGTCAACGCGGGGTATTCCTATTGTTTATGTTTCCTCGCGATTTGTCATCTGTTCCCGAGACAAAGTTTTACCGGATGCGGCATGGCTGATATGCTGCCCGCTACTTTACATCCGATGAAAGGAAATATGATGGCTAACCCGACTTTTGACACTATCGAAGCGCAAGCAAGCTACGGCATTGGTTTGCAGGTAGGACAACAGCTGAGTGAATCCGGACTGGAAGGACTGTTGCCTGAAGCGCTGGTAGCGGGTATCGCTGACGCGCTGGAAGGTAAGCACCCGGCAGTGCCGGTTGATGTTGTGCATCGCGCACTGCGTGAAATCCACGAACGCGCTGATGCAGTACGTCGCGAGCGTTTCCAGGCTATGGCGGCTGATGGCGTCAAATATCTGGAAGAAAACCGTGAGAAAGACGGTGTGAACAGCACTGAATCCGGTTTGCAGTTCCGTGTGCTGACTCAGGGCGAAGGTGCTATTCCAGCGCGTACTGACCGCGTTCGCGTGCACTACACCGGTAAACTGATCGACGGTACCGTGTTTGACAGCTCTGTCGCACGCGGCGAACCGGCTGAATTCCCGGTTAACGGCGTGATCCCTGGCTGGATTGAAGCACTGACCCTGATGCCGGTAGGTTCCAAATGGGAACTGACTATTCCTCAGGAACTGGCTTATGGCGAGCGTGGCGCTGGCGCGTCCATTCCTCCGTTCAGCACGCTGGTGTTCGACGTTGAGCTGCTTGAGATCCTGTAAGCAGTGACTTCTGTTCCCTCCGAGGCCGGGGGGAACAAAAAAATAGCGTGAAAAGCTATAGTTACGTGGTTGTCGATATTTTATTTTGCAAATGCCTCGTTAGCGTGTATTTTTGTGAGCTGATTCGCGCTATCAGAGTGATATGACACTCACTTTAAACATTAAATTAACATTATATCTAAATCTTAGTATTCATCCCGCCAATTCTTACCTAATATCGATGAGTCCTGATAATCAGGAACGTCGTATCATAGACACACTAAAGGCCGTAGAGCCTGAACAACACAGACAGGTACAGGAAGAAAAAACATGGTAGATCAGGTAAAAGTCGACGCCGCTGAAGAGGCTTCGTCTGAACAGTCGCTACGGCGCAATCTCACAAACCGTCATATTCAACTTATTGCCATTGGTGGTGCTATTGGTACCGGCCTGTTTATGGGCTCTGGTAAAACCATCAGCCTCGCCGGACCGTCGATCATCTTTGTGTATATGATTATCGGTTTTATGCTGTTTTTCGTGATGCGTGCAATGGGTGAATTGCTGCTCTCGAATCTGGAGTACAAATCTTTTAGTGATTTCGCCTCTGATCTGCTCGGGCCATGGGCCGGGTATTTTACCGGCTGGACTTACTGGTTCTGCTGGGTTGTTACCGGGATGGCAGACGTTGTCGCCATTACGGCGTATGCGCAATTCTGGTTCCCCGAACTTTCAGACTGGGTCGCCTCGCTGGCGGTGATCGTGCTGCTGCTGAGCCTCAACCTTGCCACTGTAAAAATGTTCGGAGAGATGGAGTTCTGGTTTGCGATGATCAAAATCGTCGCCATCATCGGCCTGATTGTCGTTGGTCTGGTGATGGTGTTGACGCACTTCCAGTCGCCAACCGGCGTTCAGGCATCGTTCACGCATCTGTGGAATGACGGTGGCTGGTTCCCGAAAGGTCTGAGCGGCTTCTTTGCTGGCTTCCAGATAGCCGTGTTCGCGTTTGTGGGTATTGAGCTGGTGGGAACGACCGCAGCGGAAACCAAGGACCCGGAGAAATCTCTGCCGCGCGCCATTAACTCGATTCCGATCCGTATCATCATGTTCTACGTTTTTGCGCTGATCGTGATTATGTCCGTAACACCGTGGAGCTCGGTAGTGCCAACCAAGAGCCCATTCGTTGAACTGTTTGTGCTGGTCGGTCTGCCTGCCGCGGCGAGCCTGATCAACTTTGTGGTGCTGACTTCAGCTGCCTCTTCCGCAAACAGTGGCGTGTTCTCTACCAGCCGTATGCTGTTCGGCCTGGCACAGGAAGGCGTAGCGCCTAAAGCATTTGCCAAACTGTCTAAACGCGCAGTTCCGGCGAAAGGTTTAACCTTCTCCTGTATCTGTCTGCTGGGCGGCGTGGTGATGCTTTACGTGAACCCGAGCGTGATTGGCGCGTTCACCATGATCACCACCGTGTCGGCGATTTTGTTCATGTTCGTCTGGACCATCATTCTTTGCTCGTACCTGGTGTACCGCAAGCAGCGTCCGCACCTGCATGAAAAATCAATCTACAAGATGCCGCTAGGCAAGCTGATGTGCTGGGTATGTATGGCGTTCTTCGTCTTCGTACTGGTACTGCTGACGCTGGAAGATGATACCCGTCAGGCGCTGATCGTGACGCCGCTGTGGTTCATCGCGCTGGGTCTGGGTTGGTTGTTTATCGGTAAGAAACGTATGGCAGGTATGCGTTAATTTTAGTGCCCGGTAGCGCGATGCTTACCGGGCCTGAATTCCGTAGGCCGGATACGCGTTAGCGCTATCCGGCGATATCTTTACTCCCCGGCGAGAGCTCGCGGGAACAACACATTATTTTCCAGACTGATGTGTTCCATCAAGTCGTCGATCATCTCGTTAATGCCGTTATACATGGCTTTCCAGGTGGTGCAGGCTTCTGGCGGCGGCGTCACGTTATGGGTGATGTGTTTGATCACTTCGACCAGTTCACCGGCATCGTCATGTTCGCTTTCCATCACGCTGATTGGTCCCATCGCCTGGCTACCCATGCCCTGTTTGATCATCGGGAACAGGATCTGCTCTTCTTTCATCATGTGGCTGGACAGCTCTTCATGCAGCATGGTCAGGTTTTTCGCCAGACCGCGTGGTACGTTCGGTTTATCTGCGTGAACGCGTTCAACTTTCGTGGCCTGCAGGATCAGTTCCGGTAGCTGTTCGCGGTGTCTGTCGTGATAACGCACGATGATATGATCGATGATTTCAGCCAGTGCCACGGTACGCCAGTCTTTCTCCAGCGGCTGTTCAGCCAACTGCGCGAGCTGTGCCTCAATAACGTCTAAATCCAGCTCTTTACGCGCAGCAGCGCGTGCCAGCGTTTGCTTACCGCCGCAGCAGTAATCCATATCGTATTTACGAAACAGGGCCGAAGCGCGAGGAATAGAGAGCGCCAGTTCACCTAAAGGTTGATCGCGATAAGACATTGCCGTTACCTCATTCTCAATAATATAAGATGTATTTTAAATGCAACTTATGGCGAAGGATATAACCCTTTCGGGGTGGGGGTTTTTGTGAGGAATGTCACGAAAATTTCTTGTTTCGTTAAGGTGCTGAATCTTATTAGAAAGGAGAGGGATGGCAAAAAAAGCCGCGCGACAGGATTAAATAAGCGCACGCCGCTGCCGATAGTTAGACCTCAGACAATACCTGCATAATAAAAGGCTACAGATGTTCAAACGAATCAAAGTGATAACCTTACTTATCACCGTGTTACTTGCCCTTGGCGCGATGCAGCTCATCTCCGCGGGCGTCTTTATTGGCGCGCTCAATAACGATAAGCAAAACTTTAACGTCTCTCAGCTTTCCAGCCAGAACGTGGCCGAGTTTACCGATGCGTGGATTAGCCTGAACCAGGCTCGCGTCACGCTCAACCGGGGCATGTTGCGTTTACAGGGAACGATGGCCAGCGAGATTAACGGCGGTCAGTTGAAGGAACTGGTGAACACGGCAAATCGCCTGTTGGCCGAATCGAAAGAGCATTACGATAAATACTACGCCCTGCCGGAAACACCGGGGCTTGATGAACATCTGGCCGATCGACTGGAAGAGCAGTACGGCATCTATTCTGCGACGCTGGCTAAAATGAACGCGCTGCTGGCTGAAGGTAAGCTGGAAGAGATGTTCAAGCAGAATGCCGAGCAAAAGCAAACGGCCATGCAGGAAGTCTATCGGGAATGGCGTAGCGCGCAAACGGCGCTGGCCACTGCCGGAGTGCAGGACAATGAGAGTGATTACCAGAAGATAATCTGGCTGCTGTCTGCCGTGATGCTGATTGTTGTCACCGTGATTATCGCCAGCTGGCTGGCGATGCAGCGAGTGCTGCTCAAGCCTCTCCACGAAGTGATGGGGCATATTCGCCACATTGCTGCGGGTGATTTGACGCACAGCATCAACGCCGATGGCAGCAATGAGATGGCGCTGCTGGCAGTCAACGTTCGCGACATGCAGCAGGCGCTGGCGAACACAGTCAGCGTGGTGCGTGACGGGGCTGACACCATCTATACCGGCGCAGGTGAAATTGCCGCCGGCAGTAACGATCTCTCTTCACGTACCGAGCAGCAGGCCGCCTCTCTGGAAGAGACTGCTGCCAGCATGGAACAACTCACCGCTACCGTGAAACAGAACGCGGATAACGCGCGTCAGGCGACCAGTCTGGCAAAAAATGCCTCACAGACGGCGCAGAAAGGCGGAACCGTGGTTGATGGCGTGGTGCGTACGATGGATGAAATCGCCACCAGTTCCAGCAAAATCGCGCAAATTACCAATGTTATCGACGGCATTGCCTTCCAGACTAATATTCTGGCGCTGAACGCGGCAGTAGAAGCGGCGCGTGCGGGCGAGCAGGGGCGCGGGTTTGCCGTGGTCGCTGGCGAGGTCCGTACACTGGCACAGCGTAGCGCTCAGGCGGCGAAAGAGATTAAGGCGCTGATTGATGACTCGGGGAATCGGGTAAATGCTGGTACGGCGCTGGTGCATGAAGCGGGTGAAACGATGGCGGAAATTGTGAGCGCCGTGACCCGTGTGACCGACATCATGGGCGAGATAGCCTCGGCCTCTGATGAACAGAGCCGGGGTATCGATCAGGTAGGTCAGGCGGTTGCCGAGATGGATCGCGTGACGCAGCAAAACGCCTCGCTGGTGGAGGAGTCCGCTTCCGCCGCCGCCGCGCTCGAAGAGCAGGCAGCACGACTGAATCAGACCGTAGCGGTGTTTAAAGTTTAACGTCTACTCCGGCCTACAAAATAATACCTTGTAGGTCGGATTAGCGCAGCGCCGTCCGGGCCATTATGATTGTGGAACCACGACGACGCTTGGTTTCTGTGGTTTGGCTCTGACGGCTATCACCACCCCAACAATCAGCAGCGCAATGCCGCTTACCGTCAGCAGCGGCGGGAATTCCTGGCGCAGGATAAAGGTGTACACCAGGCCAGCCAGCGTTTCGAAGACAATCAGCGGGCCGAGGATCACCGTCGGCAATTTTTGGCTGGCGACGTTCCAGCACAGTGCGCCAACCCACGAACACAATACCGCAATCGCTATCATCAGGCCGATAAACACGCCCGGACGCGGGCCGAAGGGCAGGGCAAAGTCCGGCGTTTGCCCGTTCAGCCACAGGCAGGCTGCAATATAACCGAGCAGAGAAACAGGCAACGTTACCAGTGCCTGGGCCGTCGCCCACATCATCGGGTGCTTATCTGGATTCTCGCGCAGCCAGCGGGCATTACGCAGCGCATACCACGCCCAACACACTACCGAGATCAGCGCCAGCGCGATTCCAGAACCATAACGCCAGCCGCTAAAGTCGGGTAAGCCTTGATTCAGCTCCGAGATATTCACGCACAGCAGACCGATACCAATCAGCACCAGCGCAGGCGACAGACGCCACCATGATAATTTGCCGTCGCGCTGGCTGTAGAGCAGGTTAGCGAAGACCGGGATCACAACCGGCAATGTACCAATAATCATCGTTGAAACCGGCGCGCCAGTGCGCTGGATGGCGCTTGCCAGGCAAACGTAATAAATCAGATTACCCATCATCGTTAACGCCAGCGCAGTGACCCAGTCTTTACGCGTCAACTGACGCAAGCGCACACGCCCCAGCCAGGCAATCGGCAACGCTATTAGCCCCAGCGCCAGATAGCGTCCCATCGACTGCAATACCGCCGGGTATTCCGGTACGATCAGCGGCCCAACAAAAATTAATCCCCACATCAGCCCAGCCAGCAGGGCATACAACACGCCGCTAATCATTTTTGACATCCACATCGCTTAACAATAAGTCGAGTGTAGGCAGGAAAAATGCAGCCGTATTGTATGAGATTGCTGTTCAACGCCGGACGACTTGTTTCTGATAACGTACCGGCGTAATACCGTAGCGATGGGTAAACGCGCGGGTGAGATGCGACTGGTCGGTGAGGCCGGTTGCGGCAGCGACCTCCGCGGCGGGCATTCCGTGAGTGAGAAAACCTTTGGCTCGCCACAGGCGGATCGCCATCAGCATCTGGTGCGGCGTGACGTGGAAATGAGATTTAAACTGGCGCTGAAAATGCCAGGGACTCAGCGCTGCAACCCGCGCCAGTTCGTCGAGCGTGACCGGGTGCATATAATTATCGTGCAAATACTCGCGTACCCGCTCAAAGCGATGCGATCCCTCCGGTAATACCGGCGCATGGCGGGCCAGCGGCTGGAACGTGTCGATCAGATCGAGTAATAGCCCTTTTTGCGCCAGCGGATCCTCAGTGTTCCACAGGCCATGGATCAGCGAGCAGATCTGGCGCGAGCGTAGCGGATCGTGACGCGTTACGTCATGAAACCACCAGTGGCGGATCCCGGTGACTTCTTCCAGAAGCTCTGGCTCAAGATAGATCATCCGATAGCGCCAGCCGTCGGCGGTTTCCGCTTCGCCGGTATGTAGCTCATCGGGATTCATGGTGACGACGGAATGGGCGGGGGCCACGTACTGCGTGCCGCGATAGCGAAAACGTTCGGCTCCGGCTTCTATCGCGCCAATACCAAACGCTTCATGGGTGTGGGGTTCAAAGGCGTAACGCGAGATGTGCGCATGATACAGCTCAACGCCCGGCACCTGTGCCAGATGGCGAAAGCGGGCGCTGTCTTTCTCATCAATAAACTGCTCAGGTACACCTTGCACGTCTTCTCTCCCCACGCATCATCATGTCATTATCAGAGAGGATGCGCGGGGATGCCACCACAATTAACTAATTTTTAACACTTACACGATGCCTTTGACGCTGTCTGCCAGCGACGTGGTTGGGCGACCAATCAGTTTGCTCAGCGTATGGCTGTCGTCGAAGAGGCCACCTTTAGAGGCACCAACGTCTGAGTCAGCCAGCATGTCCGCCAGTCCGGCAGGCAGACCAACACCTTTCAGCGCGGCGGCAAAATCAGCTTCGCTCAGATTTTGATACACCACTTTTTTACCGCTCTGTTTTGCCAGTTCGGCCGCCAGCTGGCTCAGGGTCCAGCCTGCGTCGCCCGCCAGTTCATAGATTTTACCGGCATGACCGTCTTCACTGATGACGCGCGCAGCGGCAGCGGCATAGTCGGCACGGGTCGCCGAGGCGATTTTGCCTTCTCCCGCCGCCCCAATAAACACGCCGTGTTCCAGCGCGGCTGGTGCGCTGGCGAGATAGTTTTCGGTGTACCAACCGTTACGCAGCAGCGCGTACGCGATACCGGATTCAGCCAGCATCTTCTCGGTTGCGACATGCTCATCAGCCAGCCCCAGCGGGGAGCGATCGGCGTGCAGCAGGCTGGTGTAGGCGATAAATTTCACGTGGGCCGCTTTCGCCGCGTTAATCACGTTGCGATGCTGCGGGGCACGTTGTCCCACTTCGCTGGAGGAGATTAGCAGTAACTTGTCTATCCCCTGTAAGGCTGTGGTAAAGGCAGCTTCATCGCTGTAATCCGCCTGACGAACGGTAATGCCCTGCTGGCTAAGCGCCGTCGCTTTAGCAGGATTACGCACAATAGCCACAATCTGGCTGGCAGGAATGGTTTTCAGTAGCGTTTCAATAACGTGTTGGCCCAGTTGGCCAGTGGCACCAGTAATCGCGATCATAGGATAACTCCTTTGGTATTGGTCTTGTGTTTAATCACATTAACACCTAAACTTACTTTTAGTAAGTACGTACAAAAAGGTTAGTATGAAAATGACAGCTTTGACGCTCTCCCAGCAATTACGTGATGGCAACTTGTTTGCCGAGCAGTGTCCCTCCCGCGAGGTGTTAAAACACGTCACCAGCCGCTGGGGTGTATTGATTCTGGTGGCGCTGCGCGACGGTACGCACCGCTTCAGCGATTTGCGCCGTAAGATGGGCGGCGTCAGTGAAAAAATGCTGGCGCAATCCCTGCAGGCGTTAGAACAGGACGGGTTTATCAATCGGGTGTCATATCCGGTGGTACCGCCGCATGTGGAGTATAGCCTGACACCGTTGGGTGAGCAGGTGAGCGAAAAAGTCGCAGCGCTGGCGGACTGGATAGAGGTGAATTTGCCGCAGGTTTTGGCAAATCATACCGTTAAGAACGAAGACGTCCCGGCATCAGCGTAAACGACCCGGTCGGGCTTGCCGGATGGCGCAGCGCCACCCGGCGTGATCTTACTTACTCAAATCCAATTGATAAATGGCGAAGCCGATGTCATCGGCAGCGACTTTCTTCAGTGGATACTGGCCTTTCTCTTTGATAAACGCAGCGGCTTTATCAGACGGTGATGTTTCAAAGCGAATATCCAGTTGTGTCTCGCTGTGAATCGGCGCCAGACGCCAGTTGTTATCTGCCGCTGGATGAATTTCGCCTGCGCTCTTTGTCTGGGAACCTATCCATGCTGCCAGCACCGAGCGGTTTTCATCTGGTGATGCAAACGCGATGTGGCTGTCGCCGGTCCCGGCAAACTTACCGCCGTAGGCGCGGTAGTTGTTGGTCGCGACGAGGAAGGTTGCGTTCGGATCGATCGGTTTACCGTTAAAGGTCAGATTTTTAATACGCTCCGCTTGCGGGTTAATCGTCTGGCATTCACCGTCATAGCGAGCGGGTTGTGAAACATCAATCTGATAATTCACGCCGTCAATCACGTCGAAGTTATAGGTACGGAAGCCATCCCAGTTAATTAACGACTGTGGTTTGCTGCTGTGGATATCAATCTGATTAAACTGCCCGGCAGAACATTCCAGCCACTCTTTCACCTCTTTACCGCTGGCTTTCACCACGACCAAGGTATTGGGATAGAGATACAAATCAGCGGCGTTACGGAAGGTAAGCTGACCTTTTTCGACTTCGACAAAGCTGGCCGGATCGTTCTTGCGTCCACCGACTTTAAACGGTGCAGCGGCGGAAAGTACCGGTAGTTTTGCCAGGTCCGGATCGCCCTGGATAAAATGTTCCACATAGGCTTTCTGCGCATTATTCACCACCTGCACGGTCGGGTCGTCCTGAACCAGCGCCAGATAGCTGTACATGTTGTCGGCAGATTTACCGATTGGCTTGCTGACAAACTCACGCGTGGCATCGTGATCGGCTTTTAGGATCTCAACAATTTTTTGGTCTTCGCCAGCCAGTGATTTTTTGGCCGCGGCGTCATAAATCGGGCGCGCCTGCGCTTTCCCCTGCGTAACCTGCCATTTACCGCTGTCGTTATTCAGTACTAAATCCACCACGCCCAGGTGATCGCCCCACATGCCCGGCATCACCGCAGGAACGCCATTGAGCGTACCTGTTGTGATATCTGCGCCTTTGATGTTGGCAAAGTCTTTCCCCGGGAAAACGGCGTGAGCGTGACCAAACATAATGGCATCCACGCCCGGAACTTCACTGAGGTAGTAAACGGAGTTTTCCGCCATCGCCTGGTATGGGTCGGCAGAAAGCCCGGAGTGAGCAACCACCACCACGACATCGGCACCTTTGGCTCGCATTTCCGGCACGTATTTACGTGCGGTTTCCGTAATGTCATTCACCGTCACTTTGCCGCTGAGGTTGGCTTTATCCCAGGTCATGATCTGCGGCGGCACAAAACCGATATAGCCAATTTTCAGCGTCTGCGTGTTTCCTTCCTGATCGACAACCTCAGTCTCTTTGATCAGATAAGGAGTAAACAGCGGCTTTTTGGTCTTAACGTCGATGATATTGGCGTTAACGTAAGGGAATTTCGCCCCGGCTAGCGCGTTGTGCAGATACTCAAGACCGTAGTTGAATTCATGGTTGCCAAGGTTACCCACGGCGTAATCCAGCGTATTCAGTGCCTTATATACCGGATGCGTTTCGCCCGCTTTCAGCCCCTTGGCCGCCATATAATCCCCGAGCGGGCTGCCCTGAATCAGATCACCGTTATCAACCAGCACGCTGTTTTTGACTTCACCACGTGCTGCGTTGATCAGGCTTGCCGTACGAACCAGGCCAAATTTTTCAGTCGGCGTATCTTTGTAATAATCGAAATCCATCATATTGCTATGTAAATCAGTGGTTTCCATTATACGCAGATCGACGGTCGCGGCATTGACGCTGGCTGCAATCAGCGTGGCCAGAAACGTTGCACTAAACTTAATCATCAGGGGCATCCTTTTAAGATCTAAGCCACAAAAGAAAATGTATATAAATCTTCTTGCTTACAGAACTGTGAATCATGACATGAATATAGCGTTTAAAACCGCAGACGCTATCACAGTTGGCGGATCCTTTGGCGATCGGGTATAAGTAAAACAACGAGTTAACACCACGACAGAAACGAGGTGGAGAATGTTAGAACATGTATGCCAGCTTGCACGGAATGCGGGCGATGCCATTATGCAGGTCTACGATGGAATCAAACCGATGGAGATTACCAGCAAGCAGGACGATTCTCCGGTCACGGCGGCGGATATCGCCGCGCATACGGTGATCCTCGAAGGATTACTGGCGCTGACGCCGGATATTCCGGTCCTGTCTGAAGAAGCGCCTCCTGGCTGGGATGTTCGCCAGCACTGGCAGCGCTACTGGCTGGTAGACCCGCTGGACGGTACCAAAGAGTTCATTAAGCGTAACGGTGAATTCACCGTCAATATTGCGCTTATCGAGCAAGGAAAGCCGGTACTGGGCGTGGTTTACGCGCCGGTGATGAAAGTGATGTACAGCGCGGCAGAAGGTAAAGCGTGGAAAGAAGAGTGCGGCGTGCGCAAACAAATCCATGTTCGTGACGCGCGTCCGCCGTTGGTGGTGATTAGCCGCTCGCATGCTGACAATGAGTTAAAAGAGTATCTGCAACAGTTGGGTGAGCACCAGACCACGTCGATTGGCTCATCGCTGAAGTTCTGCCTGGTGGCGGAAGGGCAGGCACAGCTGTACCCACGTTTTGGGCCAACTAACGTATGGGACACCGCCGCTGGCCACGCTGTTGCCGCCGCAGCCGGGGCGCACGTTCACGACTGGCAGGGGAAATCTCTGGATTACACCCCACGTGAATCATTCCTCAACCCCGGCTTCCGCGTCGCTATTTACTGAGTAATTTGTGCAGCAGGGCAATAACCTGCTGCACCTCTTCCTGCGTCAACGCACCATCTTTTGCCCACTGAACGCGTCCGTCCTTATCAAGTACGGCGATAGCGGAGCTCTCTTCATCCAGTTGCCAGGCTTTACGCGCAATGCCATTGCTGTCGACAATAAATTGTGACCACGGGTAGAGCTTCTTATTGCTCTCCAGACTGCTGCGCACAAACATACCGGAGCCAGGAATAGCGTCATCGGTGTTGACGATCGTGGTGGTCTGGTATTTGTCGTGCGGCAGGTTGGCCGCCTTGATTGCCTCGATCAGCGTAGCATTTTTCTCTTTGGCGGAGGTGCGTCCGGCAATGTGTTGCACAATTCGCACTTTCCCTGGCAGCTGCGCGCTATTCCAGCTTTTGTAGCTAAACTTATCGTTATCGAGAATCAGTTCGCCACGATCGGCGATCCCCACCGGCGGTACGCGCTGGTTAGTCTCAAACGAATGCGCACAGGCAATCATCGGCAGCAGCAGGCACGACAGCGCCAGCAGTTTTTGTAAGGTCATAGGTTTTCCTTCTTTCTTTATTTTGCAGGTGATCCGACCACTTGGGTCTGGAATTTAATCATATGTGCGATTGATGCTTTTTCCCGCAAGCGCGATGCCAGTTTGCGGACGGGCGCACAAATCCTGCGAAAAATGAAGGCTTATACTGAAGACAGCGAAGCGTTGAAAAGATAATTCTGAATATTTGTAACCTGAAGGTAAATAAACTTATACACGCTGGAAACATGAGCGAGATAGTCTATAGTCATAGGGCATTAAAATTTGCGCCTGAGGATTGTCGGACCGATTGTGGTACCGCAAAGGCGTAATGCTCAGCAGGAGACAACAATGAAAATTTTCCAACGATACAACCCGCTGCAGGTGGCGAAGTACGTGAAGATCCTGTTTCGTGGACGGTTATATATCAAGGATGTAGGCGCTTTTGAATTTGATAAGGGTAAGATTCTTATCCCAAAAGTGAAGGACAAACTGCATTTTTCCGTGATGTCCGAAGTTAACCGTCAGGTCTTGCGTCTGCAAACTGAGATGGCTTGATCAAAGTGCTATGCGGTAGTTAAAAAAACGGCTCCTGAATGGGAGCCGTTGATGTTTCTGCAGGACGTTAAGACGCCTTTGCCTCTTCTTTTGCATCCGGCAGTTTCGGTACCAGTACGGTAGGTTTACTGTCCAGACGCGTCACCAGCAGCTGATCAATCTTGTAGTTATCGATATCCACCACTTCAAATTTGTAGCCTGAATACTTCACCGAGTCGGTGCGTTTCGGGATTTTACGCAGCATGAACATCATAAAGCCGCCGATGGTTTCATAGTTGCCGGACTGCGGGAACTCATCGATATCCAGGACGCGCATAACGTCATCAATCGGCGTACCGCCATCGACTAACCATGAGTTTTCATCGCGCGCCACGATCTGCTCTTCCAGACCCTGACCGACTAAATCGCCCATCAGCGTAGTCATAACGTCGTTGAGCGTGATAATCCCCACCACCAGCGCGTACTCGTTCATGATGACGGCAAAGTCTTCGCCTGCGGTTTTGAAGCTTTCCAGCGCTTCAGAGAGCGTCAGCGTATCCGGCACAATCAGCGTATTGCGGATCTGTACGCCACTGTTCAGCGCCATGCTTTGGTTCGCCAGTACGCGGTTGAGGAGATCCTTTGAATCGACATAGCCAATGATGTGGTCGATATCTTCGTTACACACCAGGAATTTGGAGTGTGGGTGTTCCGCCACCTTGTTCTTCAGGCTTTGCTCATCTTCGTGGAGATCGAACCAGATAATATTCTCGCGCGAGGTCATGGAAGACGGTACGGTACGGGATTCCAGTTCGAACACATTTTCAATCAGCTCATGTTCCTGCTTACGCAGAACCCCTGCCAACGCACCCGCTTCGACCACGGCGTAAATATCGTCCGAGGTGATGTCGTCTTTACGCACCATCGGGATCTTAAACAGACGGAAGATGTTATTTGCCAGACCGTTAAAGAACCACACCAGCGGGCGGAAGACGAGCAGGCAGAAGCGCATCGGGTTGATGATACGCAAAGCCACAGCTTCTGGCGCAATCATACCGATGCGTTTCGGAGTTAAATCCGCGAACAGGATGAACAGGCCAGTAACCAGCGAGAACGACAGAATAAAGCTTAACTGTTCGGACAGCTCTGGAGTGAAGTACTTCGAGAAAAGGCTGTAAAACGCCGGGGAGAATGCCGCATCACCGACAATACCACCGAGAATTGCGACCGCGTTAAGGCCAATTTGCACGACGGTAAAAAACATGCCGGGGTTTTCCTGCATCTTCAAAACACGTTGTGCGTTTACGTTGCCTTCATCGGCAAGCAGTTTAAGTTTTATTTTGCGTGATGCAGCAAGCGAGATCTCGGATATCGAGAAAAACGCACTCACGGCGATCAGGCAGAGAATGACTAAAATACTGTTTAACATATCTTATCCGACCGTTAAGGCCAGATCCTCGGAAGGGAGAAGTTGATAAATCCATGTGAAAACCGGCTCGTGGCGTTGAGCCGGTAAATTCAGAAGCTAGTATAGCGTAAGGTACTGTAAAGTCGCCAGAGGAGCTTTTTTGGCCTTATTCTGCGGGGTTAAGCCTACGTACCATCTGCATCTCACTTTCGCTATAAGGCGAACCATCCGGCTTCAGCACATCATGAAACCATAGCGATGCCGTCGCTTCGTCAAGCGGGATATCCGGCCACGGCAACCAGGTTTGCGTTTTCCCTTGTACCAACCCCCAGTGAAAGCTGGAAACGCGCTGGGCGCTAAACAGCGGTAGCTGCTCTTCTATTCGGCTATCAACATGGCGTGCCAGCCACTCGGTACAAAAGAGCGGCCTGCCAAATTCGGCCAACTGCGACAGAAGAGTCAACTGGCCTGGGGTATCGACGTAGGCATGGTAGCTAATCACATCGGAAAGCCGCAGCGCGGCGATATCAACAGGATGCGTAAACGCATTCCCGCACGCAGTGCGATCGTCAATATGCCAGGCCGCTACGGTCAACGGTTGAGACGGTGACTCCTGCCGTGCCCAGCCAAACAGATGGGTCATCAGGGTTAAGGCGTAAATTTCCAGC
Organism: Citrobacter sp. Cb041; assembly: GCF_030336655.1. Taxonomy (NCBI): domain Bacteria; kingdom Pseudomonadati; phylum Pseudomonadota; class Gammaproteobacteria; order Enterobacterales; family Enterobacteriaceae; genus Citrobacter; species Citrobacter sp. Cb041. The sequence continues at coordinate 78,683 of NZ_JAOWDD010000041.1, forward strand.
CTGTCGTCATAGTGGGCAAATTCGCCAGTGTGACAAAAAATCCCGCCGTTGCCTGGCTCATTATATAAATCCCAGACGCTGATACGTGAGTCATGGCGAAAGTAACGGATGATATCTCTGACGTAGGCTTCAATTTGCGGCCAACAGCGTCGGTCCAGCACGCAGGCGCGGCCTGGGCTACCCGCTGCCTGGCTATTGTGAACGCCGGGAACTGGGGCCTTTTGCTGGCCGATAACGGGCTCATCACCGGAAAAAGCGCAGTCGTCGAGCAGCGTCAGCATCACTTTTATGCCGTGGCTACGGGCAATGTTCAGGAAGAGATCAATGCGCTCGAGCAGCCCATCGCGGTCATGCTGCCAGACGGTAAACGGTAAATTTGTTCGTAGCTGGTTATAGCCATACTGGCTGGCCCAGCCGAGTTCCTGATCGATAGTGCTGCTATCGAAACTCTCTACCTGCCACATTTCGAGCCAGTTAACCGCGGTGCGCGGCAAGTAGTTAAAACCGCAGCCCCAGGGTTGATCTTGATACCAGCTTTGCGCTCGTGTTTTGCTCCATGGGTTATACATGATGCGCTCCTTATTCGGCATCTGAGAGACTGACGCGTCCTGCCGTACGCTGCGTGGCGCTGCCGCCCCAAACTTCATCGTATTCGTAGCCGGTAAGCTGTTTTATCACCACCCGGGTTTCTTCATCGCAGTCGCGATAGTTGCCACCCAGCTTGCGGCGGGCGATCTCTTTGAGCAGAACTTTGTGGGTTTCGCGGGTAAGTTTAAATTTGTAGGTGGCGTAGAAACTCACCGCCAGCAGCGCCGCAGTAGCAAAGATCATCAATCCGATAATGGCGTGTAATGCGCTTTCCGGCTGCGCGCCGCTGCCTTTTACAAAGCCTGCCTCTTCCAGCACCATGCCGATAAGCAAAATAGCGATTGCCACCGTACTTTTACGGGTGAGTACCATAACACCCGCAAAAATCCCTTCGCGGCGCTGTTGGGTCACCATCTCATCGATATCAGGAATAAAGCTATAGATATTCCACGGGATATAGTAAAGACCGGAACGTGCCATACCAAGCAGAATAAATATCGCAGAGAACAGAATATTGGACACCTGGGTTTCGGTGTAATAAATAACAAATAAAAATACCAATACGCTAAATATACAGGTGTAAGCGAGGCGTAGTGCTGCTGATGGGGTTATATTGAGTTTGTTCAGTAATAGCATAAACCCATAGGTGCCAAAAACTGAAGCGAAGGCGGCAATACTTAACCAGCCAGAAACGGAGGCTACATCCTGACTCAAGCAATAAACTACGTAATAGGTAAATACTGACCCGAATACATCCATAGCGGTAAATGAGAAAATATAAATAATAATATGCAGGCGAAATGCCCGGATCCTGAAAGAAGAAAACAGATCGAGTATCAAATATTTAAGGTGATTCAGTATCCCGCTATTGCGCTGCAGGTTAGTTTGAAATGTCTCTTCCTGAACGTCTTTGGCCTCCCACGTGCAGCGCCAGGTTATGAACACGGCGAGGCAGAACACGACGGAAAATATCAGCCCGGTTAGTGTATAGGTAAATGGGTTATCTTTGCCCGTAAACTGCATCAGGATACCGGGTACCGATACGGCAAGGAATCCGCCCAGCTGCGAGCAGATCATGCGCATACCGGAGAGGCGGCTGCGTTCTTCGTAGCGGTTAGTCATTTCTGCGGCCAGGGTTTCCCACGGCACCAGGACCATCGCTGACAGCAGCTCAATCGACAGATAGGTTCCCAGGTAGTACCAGTAACCCATGTCGGTCAGCCATAGCAGGGCATAGAGAAACATTAAAGGACAACTGAGTAATAAAAAGAAGCGGCGACGGCCAAATCTTCGACCTAGCCAGGTGTTGCCAAAGTTATCGGTGATATAACCCATAATTGGGCTAAGTACAGCATCAATCACGCGGGCAATGGCAAATATTGATCCTGCTTCCAGCACGCTTAAACCGCAGTAGGTTGTGTAAAAAAATAAAAGCCATGTTCCGATAATGGCGAAAGCACCGCCGCCAAATAAATCAGTAATGCCATAGCCGATCGCTACACCATAACTGACTCTGCGTTCAGTTGGTTTGACCATAATATTTTCCAGTATGTAGGGTATGCGTAATCCGGTATTATCCGGCTGTTGTTATTTAATTCTTCAGCGCTGAGTTAATTTTAATTATTAATGGTTATCCATTGTCGTGTTTTAGATGAATGATAAATAGCATCGACTATCGCCAGTGATTTTCGGGCTTCATTAATATTGATATATTCTGTCTGACCTCCATGAGTAATAGCATGATAAAACTGACGAATAGCCTGTTGGTGGCCCAGGCCCCAGTAACTTTTGACGTGGCCGTCCGGCGAACCATCGCAATCCAGCTTCAGGCGTCGGTCCGCTGTAACGCGCCACAGGGTGTTATCGGTGAGCTGGAGCATGCCTTGCTCGCAATGGATCTCCAGCAGCAGCGGTGAATCGAGGGTGTTACAGTTGCTGGCGTAAAACAGACCGCGGGCGCCGTTGGCAAAGTGCAGGGTCGCCATCGCGCTGTCTTCGGCTTCAGTGACGTCCGCCAGTTCACTGCTATCCACTACGCCTTTCAAACGCGTCACGCCGCCTGCGAACCACTGCATCAGATCGAGGGTATGAATAGCCTGGTTGATTAGTAAACTGCCGCCTTCGCTGGCAAAACGCCCACGCCACGGACTTTCGCTGTAATAAGCCCGGGAGCGCGACCAGGTCAAAACCGCTTTAATGCTTAGCATTCTGCCGAGCGTATTTTTCGCCAGTTCGTCGCGGATACGTAAACTGGTTGGATTAAGGCGGTTTTGATAGCACACGCCCAGTAAGCCTTGGGCAGACGCCGCCGCGTAAGCTATGTCTGCTACCTCTGTGCAATTCAACCCTACCGGTTTTTCGCAAAACACATGTTTCCCGGCGGCAAGCGCGGCCGTAATCATGTTTTTGTGCTCGAAGTGAGGCGTACAGATATGGACGACGTCAATGTCATTATCCAGCAGCATTTCCCGGTAATTCTGGTAATAGCGGCAGTTATACGCGATGGCCTGTTGCAAACCGTTGGCGCTATCAATATCGACCAGCGCGCGCAGCGTGACCCCCGGCAAAAGCCGGAGGGCGTTTACGTGGATGCTGTGGATAGCCCCCGCGCCGATGATGGCGGCATTTAGCGTTGTCATGTCACCTCCGGTTATGTGCGGGCATTCGCCAGCATTTGTGCCTTCACGCACAGTTCTGCGGCTTTAAAGGCGTGGGCCTGAGTCATGGCGTTTTCCGTGCGATTCAGACAATCGAGAATGAATTCGCCGAAGAAAGGAAAACCAACTTTGCCCGCGACTGGGTAGCGGAATTCCCCTTCTTTATTCACCAGATACACCACATCCTGTTCACCTCGGGTGATATCCACATACTTGCGGATCTCAATGTAGCCTTCGGTACCCAGCAAGGTCAGGCGTCCATCCCCCCAGCTACTGAGCCCCTGCGGCGTGAACCAGTCGCAGCGGAAGTAGCCGGTCGCCCCGTTGTCGCCCGCCAGCATGGCATCGCCAAAGTCTTCGAACTGCGGATACTGCGGATGATTGACGTTACGCACATGGCTGGCGACGATATGCGCCTCGCTATTGCCGGTATAAAAGAGAAATTGTTCGATTTGATGGCTGCCGATGTCGCACAGAATGCCGCCAAAATAGCGTTTGTCGTAAAACCAGTTCGGGCGACCGTTGCCTTCGCGGTGCGGACCGGTGCCCAGAGTTTGCATCACGCGCCCAATAGCCCCTTGATGGATTAGCTGGCCGGCAAACACGGCGCTTTCAACGTGCAGACGCTCGCTGTAATAGACCGCGTATTTACGTCCGGTCTTCGCCACCATTGCTTTGGCGTCTTCCAGCTGTGCGAGGGTGGTTAACGGAGCCTTGTCGGTGAAGTAGTCTTTACCAGCCGCCATTACCTTCAGCCCCAGCGGGCAGCGTTCAGAGGGAATTGCCGCCCCGGCAACCAGCCGGACCTCGCGATCGTTCAGGATAGTCTCGAGCGAATCGGCAACCTGCGCTTGCGGATAATGCTGCAGAAATTGATCTATTTTGAGCGGGTCGGGATCGTAAACCCATTTCAGCGTGGCACCTGCTTCAATCAACCCGTTGCACATGCCGTAGATATGACCGTGATCGAGTGAGGACGCGGCAATGACAAACTCGCCAGGCTCCACGACCGGCTGAGGCTTCCCGGTAGGGGCGTAGTGCATTCCATCTTGCTTGTTCATTTTTTAACTCCTGAATCTAAGTCTTTACCCAGGGGGATAGCGCCCACCTCCGTGAAATTGCTCACGGAGGCGGATTTCTCATAAAAATGTGGGGCGATTTCAATCAGCCCGCTGGTGCGATAAAACGCATCGGTGTGGTGGATGGGCAGTGTTACCACCGTGCGGGTGATGGCGGATTTATAGATAGCGGTAATCAGCTCCAGCGAGCGCTTGCCTTGTTCGCCATCGACTAGGGGACATGTCCGTTTGTCGATGGCGTTAAGCAGGTTATCGATTTGTCCGGTATGTAGCGTCCATTGCAGTGCTGGCGTAGCGCGAAAAAGTGTCTCCAGATGCTGTTCCAGTTCGCCGTTATTGTTTGGTTGCGGGAAGCCGTTATCCGCCGACTGGCTGGCATGAACCTGCCACGGCGCAGAAATACGCGCCTTTTCGCCTTGAATGACAATCTTTTGGTCTTCGCCGTGATGCACCACGGAGGCGGTCACCTGTGTCAGTGCCCCGTTGGGGTATTTGAAGATAGCCGCGCTAAGGTCTTCGACTTCCGCATTGTCATGAGCAACGTTGGTCATCATCGCCACCACTTCGGCCGGGAAACCCAGCATCCATTGAATGGCGTCAATGTGGTGCACTGCGTGATTCAGCGTGCAGCCGCCGCCTTCTTTCTGCCACGTGCCGCGCCACCATAAGTCGTAATAGCAGTGTCCGCGCCACCAGAATGAATCCACCTGCGCATGGCAAATCTTGCCCGCCAGCCCGGAATCAACAACGGTTTTCAGACGCCAGAAGGCATCGGTAAAGCGGTTTTGCGCGATGACCGATAAGGTTTTCCCGCTGGCCTTTTGCGCGGCGATCATCGCATCGCACTCTTCGAGTGAGGCGGCCATCGGTTTTTCGCACAGCACATGTTTTCCGGCCTGCAGCGCATCAATGCTGATAGCTGCGTGCACGTACGGCGGAGTGCAGACATCGACCACATCTACTTCGATGCCCGCGTCCAGCATCGCCTGATGACTGTGGTAGACCCGCGTTTCGCCCAGGCCATAGCGTGATTTCTTCTCTTCGGCTTTCTCCGGGTAGATATCAACCAGGGCGACAATCCGGCAACGATCGGTGAACTGTAAATACCCCTGAATGTGGTTGTGGGAGATATTCCCGGTTCCAACAATGGCAATATTCAGCATGATTTTCTCCTGCGCGTTACCAGCTACCGGAAGCGTCCAGCGTGCGGCTGGCCGTGGTTTTTTCCACTGAAGAGGCGATACGTTGTTGGATCAACTGGAAGTAACGCTGTTCATCGATCGGTAGCTCGACCCAGTCATCGGTCCAGGTAGAGAGGTGCATCGCATTGGAAAGCGTCAGGCCGCGAATGCCTTCCAGACCGGGGGCAATCAGCGGCTCGCCGTGCAGAATCGCGGCGGTGAAATTGCGGGTAATGACATAATGCTCGCTGCATTCTGGTTCGGTAGGGATAGTCACCTCCCAGCATTCCGGCTCACCAAAACCGTTTTGCCAGCGGGCGTTAAAGTCGGTTTCGGATTCCCGTAGTTTCCAGAAGCGCAGGCGGCCTTCTTCCACTACCACTTTTCCCCGGCTGCCGACAATTTCCAGGCGATTTGTGCCGGGTGTTTCGGCGACGGTGGTGATGAACACGCCGGTCGCGCCGTTGGCGTATTCCGCGTAGGCCGTGACGTCATCTTCAACTTCAATCTGGCGGTGTTTGCCAAACTGGCAAAAGGCACGCAAGCGTACCGGCATGCCGACCAGCCATTGCCATAAATCGAGTTGGTGCGGATCCTGATTAAGCAGCACGCCGCCGCCTTCACCTTTCCAGGTCGCGCGCCAGCCGCCGGAGTTGTAATAGCTCTGCGAACGATACCAGTTGGTAATGATCCAGTTAGAGCGACGCAGCTCGCCGAGTTCGCCACTGTCGATCAGATCCTTAACTTTCTGATACAGCGGATTGGGGCGCTGGTTGTACATCAAGCCGAACACCACATCGCATTCGCGCGCACAGGCGTTCATCTCTTGTACCTGCGCGGTGTAGACCCCAGCAGGCTTCTCGCACAACGTATGGATGCCAAGACGCATGGCCATCATCGATAAACCTGGATGGTCATAGTGCGGTGTGGCGACGATAACGGCGTCGATCAGCCCACTTTCCAGCATCTCACGCGCATCGCTGAACAGTGTCACCTCTTCACCGACCAGCCGTTGGATCGCCGCATGCTGATCAGGATTGTTATCGCATACTGCGGCGAGCGCTGCTTCTTGTACCGTTCCGGCCAGCAGGTAGCGCGCGTGGACGGTACCAATGTTGCCAACCCCAATAATGCCAAAGCGTATTTTTTTCATGTCGTGCCTTTTTCATGAGAAAGAAGGGATATGCGGAACATATGAAACGCCTGGAATATCGACAATGTGATTTTGTGAGAACGGTTGCAGGATGAAAAAGAAGTTCATCCAGTCATTGAAAAAGTGTTTTAGAGTCAATGAACTACGTTTGCAAAAAATTGCAAAGATTGATTGCGAGTGAGGTCACAGAATGTCTGGCAAGCTAAAAATGGACGAAATTGCTGCCCTGACAGGGTACTCGGTGAGTACGGTGTCGAGAGTACTTAGCGGAAAGTCATATACCAGCGATAACGCGCGCGATGCGATTGTCAGCTGCGCGCGCAGGCTGGGCGTTCTGGACTCGCTGTCCAGTGGACGGCTATTGATCAACGGCATCGCCATTTTCGCCCCGTTGCGTACCTTTACCGCCCGTGGCGATGCATTTTACCTCGAAGTGACGCGCGGAATTGCTGAGGCGATAGCGCCGCATGATGTCTATCTGAGTTACTGCGGGCTGGATGAGCAACGCGCGGACATAAAGGTCTTTCAGGAAAAGGCCAACAGTAAAAATATCAATGCCATTATTCTCATCGGCATTGATGACCCGACCGTGCATAAACTGGCGCTACTGCTGGATAAACCCTGCGTGTTGATTAACTCGCAGGACAAAGAAGGGTTACTGGATGCGGTATCCCCCGATCACCGGGCAATTGGCAACCGTGCTGTGCAATATCTTTTTGATCAGGGGCATCGGCGTATTCTCCATGTCACCAGCCTGCGCCGGGAAACCTTGTACTGGCGTCTGGAGGGCATTAAGGAGGTCTACCGACAATATCAGATACCGTTTGATACCGGGCGTGATCTGCTGGTGACGGAAGGGTTTTCTGAGGATGAATCAGAACGTGCGATGGACCACTGGCTACGTGAGACGCCGCGTGAAGCGTGGCCAGAGGTCATTTTCTGCGCCGGGGCATCAATGTCGACGGGCATCCAGCGGGTGCTGGAAAACGGTGGCGTGGAGATACCCGGTGAGATGTCGCTGATGACGACGGATGTTCAGGAGTTGGATGCGCATATCGTCGCCGCGGTAACCAGTATCACTATCCCCTGTCGGGCACTGGGCGTGGAGGCGGTGCATTTGCTGCAGAACCGTCTTAATCGCCCCTCTGCGCCCGTGTTTAACCTGTTGTTGAAGGGAAAGGTGACGGATCGGGGAACCGTTACCCACGCAACGCGCCATGCCGCGCGGGTGACGGTAGCGCGCTAATCGCGGATCAACGTTCTGGCGGCAGACAAACGCCAATCCCGCCAATGCCACAGTACCCATAAGGATTTTTATGCAGATACTGCTGGTGGTCGTCCTCGGCATAGTAGAACGGGGTTGCGGTAGTGATTTCCGTTGTAATGGTGCGCTCGTCGCCAGCGGCGGTCATTGCTGCCTGAAAACGCTCAAGGCTTGCCCGTGCCGCGACGGTTTGCTCCGGCGTTAACGGGTAAATGGCGGAGCGATACTGCGTCCCCTGGTCGTTCCCCTGACGCATGCCCTGCGCCGGGTCGTGATTTTCCCAGAACACCTGCAGCAGTTGCTCGTAGCTGATAACATGCGGGTCATAGACGACGCGTACCGCTTCGGCGTGTCCGGTGTCGCCGGAACACACTTCCCGATAGGTTGGGTTAGGGGTGTAGCCGCCGGTATATCCGGCCGCTGTGCTGTATACCCCGGGTAATGACCAGAATAAACGTTCAACGCCCCAGAAACATCCCATGGCGAAAAAGGCTATCTCCATACCGTCGGGCACGTTGGTCATCGAATGTTGGTTAACCGCATGCAGCGTTGCCACTGGCATCGGGGTGTTGCGTCCAGGTAGGGCATCTGCTTGAGTAACAAGATGCTTTCTATCAAATAAACTCATGGCCGTTCTCCCGAAATCAGTCATTTGGGTTAAGGTTGTAACGAGACGCGTCTTTGCCCACAATAAACGGCGTGAATACGTCTAGAGTTAAACATAAGAAATATTTGGGTTGTCGTCTGTTTTTCAACTCTTATTGTTGATTTTTTGTTAAGCCGAGGAACGGCATAGTATTTTTTTCCAGGGGTGGGAAAAAAGGATATTCAGGAGAAAATGTGCCACATATCCGTCAGTTATGTTGGGTGGGATTACTGTGCTTAAGTGGCTCCGCCGCCGCAGCGAATGTTCGCTTACAGGTCGAGGGATTATCAGGACCGCTGGAGAAAAACGTCCGTGCGCAGCTATCCACGATTCAAAGTGATGAAGTCACTCCAGACCGACGCTTTCGTGCGCGCGTTGATGATGCCATCCGCGAAGGGCTAAAAGCGCTGGGCTACTTTGAGCCCACCATTGATTTTGAGCTGCGTCCGCCGCCGGCGAAAGGACGCCAGGTGTTGATTGCCAAAGTGACCCCTGGTGAGCCGGTGCTGATTGGCGGCACCGAAGTGATTCTGCGCGGTGGCGCACGTACGGATAAAGATTACCTGGATCTGCTGAAAACGCGACCGGCAATCGGCACCGTGCTGAATCAGGGGGACTATGATAACTTCAAAAAATCACTCACCAGCGTGGCGCTGCGCAAAGGCTATTTCGACAGTGAATTTAATAAAAGTCAGCTTGGAATAGCGCTCGAACGCCGCCAGGCATTCTGGGATATCGATTACAACAGCGGTGAACGCTATCGCTTTGGGCATGTCACTTTTGAAGGCTCGCAAATTCGCGATGAGTACCTGCAAAATTTGGTGCCCTTTAAAGAGGGTGAAGAGTACGAGTCGAAAGATCTGGGCGAACTGAACCGTCGTCTGTCGGCGACCGGATGGTTTAATTCCGTGGTCGTCGCTCCGGAATTTGATAAAGCCCGTGAAACCAAAGTGCTGCCGCTGAAAGGCGTTGTGTCGCCGCGAACTGAAAATACCATCGAAACCGGGGTCGGTTACTCAACTGACGTCGGTCCACGGGTGAAGACCTCGTGGAAAAAGCCGTGGATGAACTCCTATGGCCACAGCCTGACCACCAGCGCCAGCATCTCTGCGCCAGAGCAGGTTCTTGATTTCAGTTATAAAATGCCGCTATTAAAGAACCCGCTGGAGCAGTATTACCTGGTGCAGGGGGGCTTTAAGCGTACCGATTTAAACGATACCGAGCAGGACTCCACTACGCTTGCGGTTTCCCGCTACTGGGATCTCTCCAGCGGCTGGCAGCGCGCGATTAACCTGCGCTGGAGCCTCGACCACTTTACCCAGGGTAACGTCACTAACACCACCATGCTGCTCTATCCGGGCGTGATGATCAGCCGGACGCGCTCGCGCGGCGGTCTGATGCCAGTCTGGGGCGACTCCCAACGTTATTCTATCGATTACTCCAACACGGCCTGGGGTTCAGACGTTGATTTCTCCGTCTTCCAGGCGCAAAACGTCTGGATCCGCACGCTGTACGATCGTCATCGCTTTGTAATGCGCGGCAACCTCGGCTGGATCGAAACCGGGGACTTCGACAAAGTACCGCCGGATCTGCGTTTCTTCGCCGGGGGCGATCGCAGCATTCGCGGCTACAAATACAAATCTATTTCGCCTGAAGGCAGCGACGGCAAGCTGAAAGGGGCCTCGAAGCTGGCGACCGGCTCGTTGGAATATCAGTACAACGTGACCGGAAAATGGTGGGGCGCGATGTTTGTCGATAGCGGCGAAGCGGTCAGCGATATCCGCAGAAGCGATTTCAAAACCGGTGCCGGGGTCGGCGTACGCTGGCAATCGCCAGTGGGACCCATCAAGCTCGACTTTGCTGTCCCTGTGGGCGACAAAGATGAACATGGTTTACAGTTTTACATCGGTCTGGGGCCTGAATTATGAGTTTATGGAAGAAGATAAGCCTCGGCGTGCTGATTTTTATCCTGCTGTTGTTAGGCACGGTGGCGTTCCTCGTCGGCACCACCTCGGGCCTGCATCTGATCTTCAAAGCGGCGAATCGTTGGGTTCCGGGGCTGGAGATTGGTCAGATCACCGGCGGCTGGCGGGATTTATCGCTCAAAAATATTCGTTATGACCAACCTGGCGTGGCGGTGAATGCTGGCGAAGTGCATCTGGCCGTGGGGCTTAACTGCCTGTGGGACAGCAGCCTGTGCGTCAACGATCTGTCGCTGAAAAATATCAACGTGGCGATCGACAGCAAAAAGATGCCGCCATCAGCGCCGGTTGAAGAGGAAGAGAGCGGTCCGCTTAACCTTTCCACACCTTACCCAATCACGCTTTCGCGCGTGGCGCTGAACAACATCAATATCAAAATCGATGACACCACGGTTTCGGTGCTGGAATTTACCTCCGGCCTGAACTGGCAGGAAAAAACGCTAACCCTGAAGCCAACGTCATTACAGGGGCTGCTGATTGCCCTGCCTAAAGTGGCGGAAGTGGCGCAGGAAGAGGTTGTCGAACCAAAGATTCAAAATCCGCAACCGGATGAAAAACCGCTCGGCGAAACGCTAAAAGATCTGTTCTCAAAGCCGGTGCTGCCGGAAATGACCGATGTCCATCTGCCGCTCAATCTCAACATTGAAGCGTTTCGCGGCGAGCAGCTGCGCGTGACCGGGGATACGGATTTAACGGTACATAACATGCTGCTGAAAGTGAGCAGCATTGACGGCAACATGAAACTCGATGCACTGGATATCGACTCGAATCAGGGGACGGTAAAAGCCAGCGGCACGGCGCAACTGACCGACACGTGGCCGGTCGATATTACGTTAAACAGCACGCTCAACGTCGATCCGTTAAAAGGCGAAAAGGTGAAGCTGAAGGTCGGCGGCGCGCTGCGTGAACAGCTGGAAGTCGGCGTAAATCTGTCTGGTCCGGTGGATATGGACCTGCGGGCGCAGGCGCGTCTGGCGGAAGCCGGATTGCCGCTCAACCTTGAGGTGGTGAGTAAGCAGGTTTACTGGCCGTTTACCGGCGACAAGCAGTTCCAGGCTGATGACATCAAGCTCAAACTGACCGGTAAGATGACCGACTATACGCTGTCGATGCGTACCGCTGTGAAAGGTCAGGATATTCCTCCGGCTACCATCACGCTGGATGCCAAAGGCAACGAACAGCAGATCAATCTCGACAAACTCAGCGTTGCGGCGCTGGAAGGGAAAACTGAGCTGAAAGCGCTGGTGGACTGGCAGCAGGCGATCAGCTGGCGCGGGGAGCTAACGCTGGATGGCATCAACACGGCGAAAGCGATCCCGGAGTGGCCATCAAAACTGAATGGCCTGGTGAAAACTCGCGGCAGTCTGTACGGCGGAAGCTGGCAGATGGAGGTGCCCGAGCTGAAGCTGGCCGGCAACGTGAAGCAGAACAAGGTTAATGTGCACGGTTCGCTGAAGGGTAACAGCTACCTGCAGTGGACGATCCCGGGCCTGCATCTGGAACTGGGACGCAACAGCGCGGATGTGAAAGGGGAACTGGGGGTCAAAGACCTCAATCTCGACGCGACGATTGATGCCCCGAGCCTGGATAACGCGCTGCCGGGACTGGGCGGTACGGCGAAAGGGCTGGTAAAAGTTCGCGGTACGGTTGAAGCGCCACAGCTGCTGGCGGATATCACCGCCCGGGGTCTGCGCTGGCAGGAGCTGTCCGTCGCTCAGGTGCGCGTCGAAGGCGACGTGAAATCGGCAGAGCAAATCGCTGGTAATCTCAACGTTCGCGTAGAGCGGATTGTACAGCCTGACGTGAATATTGGCCTGGTGACGCTCAATGCCAAAGGTAGCGAAAAGCAGCATGAGCTGCAGTTGCGCATTCAGGGGGAACCGGTCTCCGGGCAGCTCTCCCTGGCAGGTAGCTTTGATCGCAAAGAGCAGCGCTGGAAAGGTGCGTTAAGCGATACCCGCTTCCAGACGCCGGTCGGTCCGTGGTCCCTTAACCGCCCTGTCGCGCTGGATTATCGCAATCAGGAACAGAAAATCAGCATTGGGCCGCACTGCTGGAACAACCCGAATGCGGAACTGTGCGTACCGCAAACTATTGATGCCGGTGCACAAGGACGCGCGGTGGTGAACCTTAACCGCTTTGACCTGGCGATGCTAAAACCGTTTATGCCGGATACAACCCAGGCCAGCGGCGTTTTCACTGGCAAAGCTGATGTGAGCTGGGACACCACCAAAGAGGGGCTGCCGCAGGGGCAGGTTACGCTGAGCGGACGTAACGTGAAGGTCACGCAAAGCGTGAACGATGCGCCGCTCCCTGTGGCGTTTGAAACGCTGAATCTGACCGCCGACCTGCACAATAACCGTGCCGAGCTGGGCTGGCTGATTCGCCTGACCAACAACGGGCAGTTTGACGGCCAGGTGCAGGTGACGGATCCGCAAGGACGCCGCAGTCTCGGCGGCAACGTCAACATCCGCAACTTCAATCTGGCGATGGTGAACCCCATTTTCTCGCGCGGTGAAAAAGCGGCTGGGGTGATCAACGCCAACCTACGTCTGGGCGGTGATGTGCAAAGCCCGCAACTGCTCGGACAACTGCAGCTGAGCGGTCTGGATATCGACGGCAACTTTATGCCGTTTGACATGCAGCCAAGCCAGTTAGCCGTTAACTTCACCGGAACACGCTCAACGCTGGCGGGCGTGGTGCGTACGCAGCAGGGCGAAATTAACCTGAGCGGCGATGCCGACTGGAGTCAGATAGACAACTGGCGGGCGCGCGTTGCGGCTAAAGGCAGCAGGGTTCGTATTACCGTGCCGCCGATGGTCCGCCTGGACGTATCGCCGGACGTGGTCTTTGAAGCCACGCCGAGCCTGTTTACCCTTGATGGCAACGTGGATGTGCCGTGGGCGCGTATCGTGGTACACGATCTGCCGGAGAGCGCGGTAGGGGTTTCCAGCGATATGGTCATGCTTAACAACAATCTGCAACCGGAGAAACCGCAGACAGCAGGTATTCCGATCAACAGCAACCTGAACATCCATGTCGGTAACAACGTGCGTATTGACGCCTTTGGTCTGAAAGCGCGTCTGACGGGCGATCTGAAAGTGGTGCAGGATAAGCAGGGGCTGGGGCTGAACGGACAAATTAATATTCCGAGCGGGCGTTTCCATGCCTATGGTCAGGATCTGATTGTGCGTAAGGGCGAGCTGTTGTTCTCCGGTCCGCCGGATCAGCCGTTACTCAACATCGAAGCAATTCGTAACCCGGAAGCCACCGAAGACGACGTGATCGCCGGGGTTCGCGTCACGGGCTCCGCCGATGAGCCGAAGGCGGAAATCTTCTCCGACCCGGCGATGTCGCAGCAAATGGCGCTTTCCTACCTGCTACGCGGACAAGGACTGGATAGCGAACAGAGCGACAGCGCGGCAATGACTTCAATGCTTATTGGTCTGGGGGTTGCACAAAGTGGTCAGGTTGTGGGTAAAATCGGGGAGACATTTGGCGTAAGCAATCTGGCACTGGACACACAAGGGGTGGGTGATTCATCTCAGGTGGTTGTCAGCGGATACGTACTGCCAGGTCTGCAGGTGAAATATGGTGTGGGTATATTTGACTCCTTAGCGACACTCACGCTACGTTATCGTCTGATGCCTAAGCTATATCTGGAAGCAGTGTCTGGCGTAGATCAGGCACTTGATTTGCTCTATCAGTTCGAGTTTTAGCAATGCGAATATTTGTCTACGGCAGTTTACGAACCAAACAAGGCAACAGCCACTGGATGACCAATGCCCTGTTGCTGGGAAATTTCAGTATCGACAACTACCAGTTGTATAGCCTGGGCCACTATCCAGGCGCCGTTCCAGGAGAGGGAACAGTACACGGGGAAGTTTATCGTATTGATAACGCCACGCTGGCAGAGCTTGACGCTCTGCGTACCCGTGGCGGTGAATACGCACGCCAGTTAATTCAAACGCCGTACGGAAGTGCATGGATGTACGTGTACCAACGTCCGGTTGATGGCTTAACGCTGATTGAAAGCGGTAACTGGTTAGACCGAGACCAGTACTGATATGAACACGCCACCCTTGGGTGGCGTTGTTTTATTCTGGATTTAAAACTCCACGCGCGCGCCGAGGTTATAGCGGCGTCCTTCCACCTGTGCGGATTCGTTCCACGCGGTTGTCAGTTTCGGATCTTCATCCAACACGTTGTAGACCCCAGCCATCAGTTGCGTGTGCTTATTGAGCTGATAACGTAGGCCTACATCCACCATCGTGTAGTCATCGTACTTATAGTTATTGCCGCTGTTGCGGTTACTGCTGCGATAATTCACCGTACTCCATACGTCCAGGCTTTGCGTTGCTGCCCAGTTCAGCGACAGATTCGCCATATGGCGCGGATAATCGTTTAGCGCGTAGCCTTTGTTAACGCCGCTTTTTTGTTCGCTGTGGTTCCAGGTGTAGTTAGCGTTGGCTTTTACATCGGCGGTAATCTGCCAGTCGGCATTCAGTTCTATACCGTATACATCCGCCTCGCTGACGTTGAAGTATTTACTGACGGAATCCGCGTTGTAGCCGTTGACGGAGCACTGGTTCGTCGACGTGGTTTCACAAATCGTTTGTTCAGCAATTTTGTCTTTGAACTGCGTATAGAAGACGGTGCTGTCGAGCGATAGCGCATCTCCCGTCCAGTAGAGGCCCAGTTCAGAGTTAACGCTTTGTTCAGGTTTCAGGTCGTCGTTACCAACGGTGAGGAAGGGATAAGGTACGGTTGAGCCGTAAGGGGTTACGAAGTTGCTGGACGTCGCGCGCAGCTCCGGTTTTTTATAGCCTGCGGAAACGCCGCCTTTCAGCGCCCAGTCATTGCTAAAGGCCCAGTTACCGTACATTTTCGGCGTAATATGTGTGCCAAAATTGTCATCCTGGTCCATCCTCGCTGACGTGGTCAGGATGAAATCGCCAATGCTCCAGCCGTCTTCAGCAAACAATGCCCAACCGTTACGGCTGATTTTGGTCACCGGGTCAGATCCGGGCAGCGTTTTGTTGGCCACATCAAAGCGGTCATTCAGCTCTTCGCGCGTGAAATTCGCCCCAACGGTCAGTTTATGGGTGTCGAGCGTGAAAGTGGTTTGCGAATTGGCGACGTAGTTCTCCATCTGCACATACTGCGGGGACTGTCCGTCATAAACATACTTCGAACGGCCTTTTTCATAGTTTATGTAGTTGGTCGTCGCGATGGTGTCGTCTGCATACCAGCCGGTATGCGTCAGGGTGGCGGCGTTACGATCGAACAGCCATGACCACGGCGCACCGCGTTTCTGGGTACGGTTTTTTTCCTGCTCACCGGTGACCACGTTGAGATCGAACAGGTTATTCTCGCTGGCGGCCAGGCCCAATGTCATATCAACGGATTTACGATTGTGTTTGCCAAAATAGTTATTGCGATCGTCATCGCGACGGTCAAGCCAGTCGGCCGCCACGCTAAGGCCGAGAACATCGGGCACAATCGGCCCCATGGTAAACAAATTCATCTGGCTGGTATTACCTAAATACTGGTGTTCCTGCAGCCAGGTATTGGCAGCAATTGCCGTGGTCCACTCTTTTGCGCCGTACGGTTTTTTGGTAATGACGTTAACCACACCGCCGATGGCGTCTGAGCCGTACAGCGAGGACATCGGCCCACGGATAACTTCGATACGCTCAATGGCCTCCATTGGCGGTAAGAAGTTGGCTTCAGTACCAATATCATGTCCGTAAGGGCGAGATTCACCGGTATTTTGTTTGACGCTGTTGACCATAAAAGCGGTATAGG
Organism: Citrobacter sp. Cb041; assembly: GCF_030336655.1. NCBI lineage: Bacteria > Pseudomonadati > Pseudomonadota > Gammaproteobacteria > Enterobacterales > Enterobacteriaceae > Citrobacter > Citrobacter sp. Cb041. The sequence continues at coordinate 95,041 of NZ_JAOWDD010000041.1, forward strand.
ACGGGTCCATGCCGCGGATCATAATGCTACCGGCGTTCATGCCACTGCTGTTGGTGACCGAGACGCCGGGAAGGTTTTTAATGGCTTCACCGATGCTACGGTCCGGCTGAATATCCAGCGTGTTACGATCGATAACTGAAATAGTGGCCGGCGCTTCGCGTTTTTGCTGCGAGAATCCGGATGCGGTGATCACCATTTCATCTTCGCTAGTGCGTGAGGTCTCGGTGAGTTCTTCTGCCTGGGTGGGGAAAATAACACCGCCTGAGAATGCAACGATCCCTGTCAGCGTAATAAGTTGACGCGTTTTCATAATATAGACACCTGAAAAGTAAAAAATAAAAACATCACCTTGCAGCTCAAAAAAGCTGCAAGGTGCAGATAGTTTTTTAATTATTAATATTTAGAGAGATCGATTTTCAGCACGTAGTCGGGCTTCACACCTGTCATTTTTTCCGACTGTTTGACGCTGACGTACAGGGTGTTAGCATCTGCCGAGAGTGCCAGACTGTTAGGTAAGGCATTGGTTTCAATGCTTTGTTTTACCTGATAGGTCTTGCTGTTCACAATGCTGATGCGTTTAGCATTACGGTGGGTGATATAAACTTCCTGGCGTTTTTCGTTATATATCACTGCCAGCGAGTTAATAACCTTAATTGGTGCAATAACCTTACCGGTATTAAGATCAACAACCAGTACGTCCGCTAAATCCGGATCGGTCAGGAATGCGCGGTTATTTTTTGCATCCAGGGCAATATTCAGGAAAAAATGTTTTTTATCTGGCTCAATGGTAAAGCGATTAATAATTTGATGGTTGGTGGTATCCAGCGTAATAAGCTCGTTTCGGCCATTCACAACATACAGGCGGTTCTTATTTGCATCCACGGCCATGCCGGTCGGGTACTGGCCCATGTTCTCGAGGGTGGCGATTTTCTCGCGCTTTTGTGTGTCCACCACCCAGACTATGCCTTTTTCAGCCACGCCGGAAACGTACAGACGGTGGTGCTGTTTATCGAGCACCATTTCACGCGTATGAACAATATCTTTCGGGTTTTTGGCTTCGCTCAGTTGCAGTATCGCCAGCTCTTTACCGCTGCGGGTATCGACTAGCGTTACTGAACCTTCCAGCGTGTTGCCGACATACAGCACCTGGTTTTCTTCATCCAGCGCGGTGGCAAAGGCACGACGGCTGGTGTCGATGACTTCAGTCGTCGTGAGTTTCTCCAGATCGAGTTTATAGATAAGCCCGCTGGTTTTATCTTTATCAAACGACGGCGACGAGGCGACAAAAAGCACATTCTGCTGGCTATCAACCGCCAGTTCATACACGCCGTTACCGACATCGCGAGTCAGAAAATCTTTCTCAGGTAGCGTCTGCGCCACGCTGGACAGGCTGGTAAATAACAGCGCTGTGGCGAGTGCCACGCAGGAATAGCGTTTCAGGGACTTCACATTGTGGAGGTTCATTGACTTTTATTCACATTTATTTACATGCTGAGAATGATAATGAGATCTAATCTCATTCGCAATTAAGATAAATGAAATGTGACTACCCATTCTGGTAGGTCAAAAAGAAAACAGCGAAGGGGAGAGGTGGTAGAACGTAGAAATTTAAAAACCCTTACTAACCAGAGACTGGCGTTCAGGGTTTTAAGCTAACGCGAACTTACTTCTTCGCGCGCTCGAAAGAAGCAACGATTTCAGCTTTAGCGGCTTCAGCGTTGTCCCAACCGTCAACTTTCACCCATTTGCCCGCTTCGAGATCTTTGTAGTGTTCGAAGAAGTGGGTGATCTGTGCTTTCAGCAGTTCCGGCAGGTCGGTCACATCTTTGATGTGATCGTATTCTTTGCTCAGCTTAGTGTGCGGAACCGCAACCAGTTTCGCATCTTCACCGGATTCGTCAGTCATTTTCAGTACGCCAACCGGACGGCAGCGGATCACTGAACCTGGCTCCAGCGGGTACGGAGTCGGGACAAGAACGTCTACCGGGTCACCGTCCAGAGACAGGGTGTGGTTGATGTAACCGTAGTTGCACGGATAGAACATCGCGGTGGACATGAAGCGGTCAACGAACAAGGCGCCGCTCTCTTTGTCAACTTCGTATTTGATCGGATCTGCGTTGGCAGGGATCTCGATAACAACGTAGATATCTTCCGGCAAGTCTTTACCGGCAGGGACGTTGAGTAAGCTCATGTCTGTTTCCTTTAAATAAGCTATGGCAAACAAGTGGCGGGTATTATAGCCAACTCGCGCTGAATGTCTCCGCTTGTTTTCGCTTTCTCTGCGCTCATTTTCTTCTTTTTACCCCTCTCTCGTGACAGAAAAATCCATATCTTCAGCCGCATTTTTCATAGCGGGATGAAAGCGATTACAAAGTTGTGATTAACGTTTTATTTACTTTTTTGAAGTGTGATGTAACGCAATTCGTTACATGCTCAATTGTCTATAGTTTTTTCGCGACGGTTTATTAACCAACAATAATCACCCTACGAGGACGCACTTATGTGGAAGCGCTTACTTTTAGTCACAGCAGTTTCGGCAGCCATGTCGTCTATGGCAATGGCAGCCCCTTTAACCGTAGGATTTTCGCAAGTTGGCTCTGAATCCGGCTGGCGCGCCGCAGAAACCAACGTTGCGAAAAGCGAGGCTGAAAAGCGTGGTATTACGCTGAAAATCGCTGACGGCCAGCAAAAGCAGGAAAACCAGATTAAAGCAGTTCGCTCATTTGTTGCGCAGGGCGTTGACGCCATCTTTATTGCGCCGGTCGTGGCAACGGGTTGGGAACCGGTTTTAAAAGAAGCTAAAGATGCCGACATTCCGGTCTTTTTGCTCGATCGTTCCATCGATGTAAAAGACAAATCTCTCTATATGACCACGGTCACCGCCGACAACGTGCTGGAAGGTAAATTGATCGGCGACTGGTTGATTAAACAAGTGAACGGCAAGCCGTGTAACGTCGTTGAGCTGCAAGGGACGGTCGGGGCCAGCGTGGCCATCGATCGTAAAAAAGGGTTTGCTGAAGCCATCGCCAGCGCGCCAAACATTAAGATTATCCGCTCACAGTCCGGCGACTTCACCCGCAGTAAAGGGAAAGAAGTGATGGAGAGCTTTATCAAAGCGGAAAACAATGGCAAGAACATCTGCATGGTTTACGCCCACAACGATGACATGGTGATCGGGGCAATCCAGGCGATTAAAGAAGCAGGCCTGAAACCCGGCAAAGATATTCTGACCGGTTCCATCGACGGTGTACCGGATATCTACAAAGCAATGATTGACGGTGAAGCCAACGCCAGCGTCGAGCTGACGCCGAATATGGCAGGCCCGGCATTCGACGCGCTGGAGAAATTCAAAAAAGACGGCACGATGCCTGAGAAGCTGACCATTACCAAGTCGATCCTCTATCTGCCGGATACGGCGAAAGAAGAGTTAGAGAAGAAGAAAAACATGGGCTACTAGTTTTGCTGCCGGTCTTCCGTAGGCCTGATGGCGTTGCGCTTATCAGGCCTACGAAAAGGCCGTGATTTCGTACCGGAGGAATGCCATGACCACCGACCCCCATCAGGAAATCCTCCGCACCGAAGGATTAAGCAAATTCTTTCCCGGCGTCAAAGCGCTGGATAACGTGGATTTCAGCTTGCGTCGCGGTGAGATTATGGCGCTGCTGGGAGAAAACGGAGCCGGTAAATCGACGCTAATCAAAGCGCTGACCGGCGTTTACCATGCAGATCGCGGCACGATCTGGCTCGAAGGCCAGCCTATCTCCCCCAAAAATACCGCCCATGCCCAGCAGTTGGGGATCGGTACCGTGTATCAGGAAGTGAACCTGCTGCCCAATATGTCGGTAGCGGATAACTTGTTTATTGGCCGTGAACCGCGGCGTTTTGGCCTGCTGCTGCGCAAGCAGATGGAAAAACTCGCGACGGAGTTGATGGCGTCATACGGTTTTTCCCTCGACGTGCGCGAGCCGCTGAACCGCTTTTCCGTGGCGATGCAGCAGATCGTCGCCATCTGTCGGGCGATCGATCTCTCCGCGAAAGTGCTGATCCTCGATGAGCCCACCGCCAGTCTTGATACCCAGGAAGTAGAAATGCTGTTCGGCCTGATGCGGCATCTGCGCGATCGGGGCGTCAGTCTGATCTTCGTTACCCACTTCCTCGATCAGGTCTATCAGGTCAGCGATCGCATTACCGTCCTGCGTAACGGCGGCTTCGTTGGCTGCCGTGAAACCCGCGAACTGCCACAGATCGAACTGGTCAAAATGATGCTGGGTCGCGAACTGGATACCCATGCGCTACAGCGTGCGGGCCGTACGCTGCTGAGTGATAAACCAGTGGCGGCCTTTAGCGACTTTGGCAAGAAAGGCACCATCGCGCCGTTTGATCTACAGGTGCGTCCTGGTGAGATCGTCGGTCTCGCTGGACTGCTGGGATCCGGGCGAACGGAAACGGCGGAGGTGATCTTCGGTATTAAACCCGCCGACAGCGGCAGTGCGCTGATCAAAGGCAAAGCGCAGACCTTGCGATCGCCGCATCAGGCTTCGTGTCTGGGGATCGGCTTCTGTCCGGAGGATCGCAAAACGGATGGCATTATCGCCGCCGCCTCGGTGCGGGAAAACATCATTCTGGCATTACAGGCGCAGCGTGGCTGGCTGCGGCCTATTCCGCGGAAAGAACAAAATGAGATTGCCGAGCGTTTTATCCGCCAGCTCGGAATTCGCACCCCCAACGCTGAACAGCCGATCGAATTCCTCTCCGGCGGCAATCAGCAAAAAGTATTGCTCTCGCGCTGGTTACTGACCAAACCGCAGTTCCTGATCCTCGATGAACCTACGCGTGGGATCGACGTCGGCGCGCATGCCGAGATCATCCGCCTGATCGAAACGCTGTGCGCGGATGGTCTGGCGCTGCTGGTGATTTCATCCGAACTGGAAGAGTTAGTGGGCTATGCCGATCGGGTCATTATTATGCGCGATCGCAAACAGGTGGCCGAGATCCCGCTGGCTGAACTGTCCGTGCCGGCGATCATGAACGCCATTGCGGCCTAAGGAGACTATGGTGATGCCTCAATCTCTCCCTCAATCCACTCCGCCGCAACGGCGATTCCGCTGGCCAAAAGGCATGCCACAACTGGTGGCGCTACTGCTGGTGCTGCTGGTGGATAGCCTGGTCGCGCCGCACTTTTATCAGGTGATTTTGCAAGATGGTCGGCTGTTCGGTAGCCCGATTGATATTCTCAACCGTGCCGCCCCCGTGGCGCTGTTAGCGATTGGCATGACGCTGGTGATTGCCACCGGCGGCATCGACCTTTCCGTAGGCGCCGTCATGGCCATTGCCGGTGCCACCACCGCGGCGATGACGGTGGCCGGGCACAGTTTGCCGGTGGTGCTGCTTGCCGCCTTAGGCTCCGGCATTCTGGCAGGGTTATGGAACGGGATTCTGGTGGCAATCCTCAAAATCCAACCGTTCGTTGCCACGCTAATCCTGATGGTGGCCGGGCGCGGAGTGGCGCAGCTTATCACCTCCGGGCAAATCGTCACCTTCAATTCGCCCGAACTGTCGTGGTTTGGCAGCGGCTCGCTCTTACTGTTCCCCACGCCAGTGATCATTGCCCTGCTAACGCTGGTGGTGTTCTGGCTACTGACGCGTAAAACGGCGCTGGGGATGTTTATTGAAGCGGTAGGCATCAACATTCGTGCGGCAAAAAACGCCGGGGTGAACACGCGCATTATCGTGATGCTCACCTATGTGCTGAGCGGTCTGTGTGCGGCTATCGCCGGCATTATCGTCACGGCGGATATCCGCGGGGCAGATGCCAATAACGCCGGATTGTGGCTGGAACTGGATGCCATCCTGGCGGTAGTTATCGGCGGCGGCTCGCTGATGGGCGGGCGCTTTAATCTGCTGCTGTCGGTGGTCGGGGCATTGATTATTCAGGGCATGAACACAGGGATTTTACTGTCGGGCTTCCCGCCAGAACTAAATCAAGTGGTCAAAGCCGTGGTGGTGTTGTGTGTGCTGGTCGTGCAATCACAACGCTTTATCAGCCTGATAAAAGGAGTGCGTGGTCATGATAAAACGTAATTTACCGCTGATGATCACCCTAGGCGTATTTGTACTGGGTTACCTCTACTGCCTGACACAGTTTCCGGCCTTTGCTTCAACCAGAGTTATCTGCAATATCCTGACCGATAACGCTTTTCTGGGCATCATCGCCGTGGGCATGACTTTCGTGATTCTCTCTGGCGGGATCGACCTGTCCGTTGGCTCGGTGATCGCGTTTACCGGCGTATTTCTGGCGAAGGCCATTGGCTACTGGGGTATATCTCCGCTGTTGGCGTTTCCCCTGATTCTGCTGATGGGCTGCGCGTTTGGCGCGTTTATGGGGTTACTGATTGATGCACTGAAGATCCCGGCATTCATTATTACCCTGGCGGGAATGTTCTTCCTGCGCGGCGTCAGCTATCTGGTGTCTGAAGAGTCGATCCCAATTAACCATCCGGTTTATGACATGCTCTCAAGCCTGGCATGGAAAATTCCCGGCGGCGGTCGCCTGAGCGCAATGGGATTGCTGATGCTGGCGGTAGTCGTCATTGGCATATTCCTGGCGCACCGTACGCGCTTTGGTAATCAGGTTTACGCGATTGGCGGCAACGCCACCTCTGCCAACCTGATGGGGATCTCAACCCGCAGCACGACCATCCGTATCTATATGCTGTCGACCGGGCTTGCGACGCTTGCCGGCATTGTCTTTTCAATTTACACCCAGGCGGGTTATGCGCTGGCGGGCGTCGGCGTTGAGCTGGATGCGATTGCCTCAGTCGTGATTGGCGGAACCCTGTTGAGCGGTGGGGTCGGTACGGTGTTAGGAACGTTTTTTGGTGTCGCCATTCAGGGGTTGATCCAGACCTACATTAATTTTGACGGCACATTAAGTTCCTGGTGGACGAAGATCGCGATTGGCATTTTATTGTTTATTTTTATTGCCTTACAGCGCGGTCTGACGGTACTTTGGGAAAATCGTCAAAGCTCGCCAGTAACCAGAGTGGGGACGGCGGCAACACCAAAGTAACATCCTGATTTTTCAATAAACATTTAAATACCTAAACTTTTTCCGGTTGTAGTCGATAGGTTCTGTACAGGTCTGTTTTAACCCTACAACCGGAAATATAACGATGCCAAAATCCCTTTCAATTCGATCAAGTTTGTTGGTGTTATTGTCTCTGCTGACGTTCCTTCTGTTGCTGACCGGCGGTATGGGGCTGTATGCCTCTACCCGTATCATTACTTCGTTGATTTACCACGGTATTATGAGTGCCTCGATGTTGGCTGCCCTCGCGTTGCTGGCGGTGATTTGGTTCATGCTGCGAAATAAGTTTCTCAAGCCGCTGGATAATATGGTTGAGCAACTGGAACGTCTGGCGACAGGGGATTTGTCGCCGGTTATCGCGCTGTCGGCCAGCGCCGAATTCAACCGTCTGAACGCGGCAATGGATGAAATGCGCCATGCGCTGGGCGACTCGGTACAGCGTGTCCGCGATGCCAGTTTACAAATTGATATTGGTAGCCGTGAGCTGACGGCCGGGAACCAGCATCTGGCACAACGTACTGAATCGACAGCCACTTCGCTGGAGCAGACCGCCGCCAGTATGGAAGAACTCACGGCGACCGTGAAACAGAATGCGCAGAACGCGGAACAGGCACACCAGTTGGCAAAATCGGTGTCGGATACCGCCGATCGCGGCAGTGAGATGGTGTGCTATGTGATTGAGAAAATGCGCGATATTTCCGGCAGTTCCAGCCGAATCGCCGACATCCTCAGCGTAATCGACGGTATTGCTTTCCAGACCAATATCCTGGCGCTCAATGCTTCTGTTGAAGCGGCACGTGCCGGTGAGCAAGGGCGGGGCTTTGCGGTCGTTGCAGGTGAAGTGCGTAATCTGGCCAGCCGCAGCGCCGAGGCGGCAAAAGAGATCCGCACGTTAATCAGCGATTCACACACCCACGTGGGAGAAGGCAGCGAGCTGGCGCAGCAGGCGGGCGAAACCATGGATGAGATTGCCAATGAAGTGATGCGCATGACCAAACTGATGCGTGAAATTGCCAGCGCGTCGCAGGAACAGAGTCGCGGCATTGAGCAGGTGAATATCGCGGTGATTCAGATGGATGAAACGGCGCAGCAAAATGCGGCGCTGGTACAGCAATCTTCAGCGGCTACCCGCTCGCTGGAAGAGCAGTCACATGCGCTGCTCGAAGCAATGGCGGCGTTTAAAGTACAAACGGCGTAGGGGATAAATTTGCCGGATGATGGCGTTAACACGTCTCATCCGGCAAAGCGTATTACGCGTCCGGGAATTCGCGGATAAAGCGTTCTACATCTTCAACCATATGGTCGTTACCTACGAAGAAGGAGCGACGCTGGTGCAGGCTTTCCGGGGTGATATCCAGAATGCGATCTTTACCATCGCTCGCTTTGCCGCCCGCCTGCTCGGCCAGGAAGGCCATCGGATTGCATTCGTACAGCAGACGCAGCTTCCCTTGCGGGTGGCTGGCGGTGCTTGGGTACAGGTAGATCCCGCCTTTGAGCAGATTACGATGGAAATCCGCAACCAGAGAGCCAATGTAGCGCGAGGTGTACGGGCGCTGAGTTGACTTATCTTCTTCCTGGCAGAATTTAATGTACTTCTTCACGCCGTTCGGGAATTTAATGTAGTTGCCTTCGTTAATGGAGTACGTGCTGCCTTTCGCCGGGAAGCGCATACGTTCCTGGCTGAGGCAGAATACGCCCAGAGAAGGATCGTAGGTGAAGGCGTGTACGCCACAGCCGGTGGTATACACCAGCATGGTGGAAGAACCATAAACAACGTAGCCCGCAGCAACCTGCTTGTTGCCTGGTTGCAGGAAATCCTCTTCCGTGACCGGCGTGCCGACTGGGGTTACGCGGCGATAAATAGAGAAAATAGTACCGACAGAGACGTTAACATCGATGTTGGATGAGCCATCCAGAGGATCCATCAGCACAACATATTTTGCGTGTTCACAGCCTTCAAAGACGACGATTTCATCTTCTTCTTCCGAGGCAATGCCCGCCACAATGTCGCGCGCCTTCAGTGCAGCTTTCAGTTTTTCGTTCGCGAACAGATCGAGTTTTTGCTGAACCTCTCCCTGCACGTTCTCAGCACCGCTGGCACCCAGGATATCGACCAGACCGGCCTTGTTGATATCGCGGTGGATGATCTTGGCGCCCAGCTTTATTGCCGACAACAAAGCAGTGAGTTCACCGGTAGCATGAGAAAACTCGTGCTGCTTTTCGACAATAAATTCACCTAACGTTTTCATAACACTTTCCCTGCAATTTATGTGGAGTAAAGCGACCGCAACAATATTAACAAATATTTCCATTGCCGCGCTTAGGTGAATCGCGCCAGCAAACTACGGAATATCCTGAAATGCGTTTCTCACTTGCCGGACATGTGCGTAAAATGGCCCCCAGATTAAAAAAGGATAGTGACGTATGCGCATTCATATTTTGGGAATTTGTGGCACTTTCATGGGCGGTCTGGCGATGCTGGCGCGCTCACTCGGTCATGAAGTAACCGGTTCGGACGCCAATGTGTATCCGCCGATGAGTACCTTACTTGAGAAGCAAGGCATTGATCTGATTCAGGGTTACGATGCCAGCCAGCTCGATCCGCAGCCGGACTTGGTGATCATCGGCAATGCCATGACCCGGGGTAATCCATGTGTGGAAGCGGTGCTGGAAAAGAACATTCCGTACATGTCCGGCCCGCAGTGGCTGCATGACTTTGTGCTGCGCGATCGTTGGGTACTGGCGGTTGCGGGGACGCACGGCAAAACCACCACCGCCGGAATGGCGACCTGGATCCTCGAAGCCTGCGGCTATAAGCCTGGCTTTGTTATCGGCGGCGTACCGGGTAACTTTGAGGTTTCCGCGCGCCTGGGTGAGAGCGACTTCTTCGTGATTGAAGCGGATGAGTACGATTGCGCCTTCTTCGATAAGCGTTCTAAATTCGTACATTACTGCCCGCGTACGCTGATCCTCAACAACCTTGAGTTCGATCACGCGGATATCTTTGACGATCTGAAAGCGATCCAGAAACAGTTCCACCACCTGGTGCGTATCGTGCCGGGCCAGGGACGCATTATCTACCCGGAAAACGACATCAATCTGAAACAGACGATGGCGATGGGCTGCTGGAGCGAACAAGAGCTGGTTGGTGAACAAGGTCACTGGCAGGCGAAAAAGCTGACCACTGATGCATCCGAATGGGAAGTGTGGCTGGACGGTGAAAATGTTGGCGTGGTGAAGTGGGGCCTGGTAGGCGAACACAACATGCACAACGGTCTGATGGCGATTGCTGCCGCGCGCCATGTTGGTGTCGTGCCTGCGGATGCAGCCAATGCGCTGGGCTCGTTCATCAACGCTCGTCGTCGTCTTGAGCTGCGCGGCGAAGCCAATGGCGTGACGGTGTATGACGATTTCGCCCATCACCCAACGGCCATTCTGGCAACGCTTGCGGCGCTGCGCGGTAAAGTGGGTGGCACGGCGCGCATCATCGCGGTGCTGGAACCACGCTCGAACACCATGAAAATGGGCCTGTGCAAAGATGACCTGGCGCCGTCGTTAGGGCGTGCGGACGAAGTGTTCCTGCTGCAACCCCCGCATATTCCGTGGCAGGTAGCAGAAGTCGCTGAAGCCTGCGTTCAGCCTGCGCACTGGAGCGGCGATGTGGATGCGCTGGCAGATATGGTGGTGAAAACTGCACAGCCTGGCGATCACATCCTGGTGATGAGTAACGGCGGGTTTGGTGGCATCCATCAAAAACTGCTGGATGGCCTGGCGAAGAAAGCCCAGGCAGAAGAAGAGTAAAAAATGCCCGGTGGCGCTATGCTTACCGGGCCTACGATCCGTTGTGGGCCGGATAAGGTGTTTACACCGTTATCCGGCACTTTCTCAGGAGCACGATCTCCGTTGCCATCCGGCCTTCTGGTTACGCCATACTTCTCAACGGAATGGGAAGCCTCCATATGGAAATTTATAACTCAGATCGCAGAAATTAATTTCTAAATCATAAAATCTATTTCCGCTTTTCCCTTGCTAATATCCCCTCGAGAGCCAATGTGGCGTAAGTGCCACATAATAAAAGGTGCGCTCCATGCGAAAAAATTTAACCAATAATGAACTGCGAGTTTATAAATTCTGTCAGGAGAACCCTGCTGATGTTTATAAAATGAAAATTCATGAACTGGCAGATCGCGTTTATACTACCGCGCCATCTATTTCTAAGTTGGTAAAGAAATTAGGCTTTAATAATTTCCAGGAGTTTAAGGTCAACATTCGGGACGTATTCTCCAGATCGCAAAACTCGCAGCACCATAACGCGTTTGTTAGCGAATATATACAAGAAATGCAGGATGCTTTAACCAGAGTGTCTGAGAATAAAGTCAAAGTCTTTTGTGATTTTTTGTCCGACTGCAATACGATTATCACCTGGGGATACGGTACATCAGATAGCGTGGCGAACTATGTTAGCTATAATTTGATGGTGCTGGGCTTTAATATCCTCAATGAAACCGACTACACCAACTGTAATGTCCGCAGCCGCTTTCTGACCGCTAACGATTGTATGCTGATTGTTTCCAACAGCGGTGAGTCAGAAATGCTGGAAGAGATAATTTTTAATGCCAGAAAAAACGGCATCAAGGTGGCCGCGATTACCAGCCGGGAAAACTCTACGCTGGCGCTTAAGGCCGATGCGGTCTTGATCTACAAAAACGCCATTATTAAAGATACTGCTTTCGAAAATATAAGCTATCCGATCCAGGTAGCCATCGTAGATATTATGCTTTTCCATTTATCCAATGTCAGAAAAGTGTCGTTGAAATTTAATTCAAAAGTAGAAGACTAATGGAAAAACTAAAACTCGTGGTGATAGGTGCGGGTAGCAGCTATACGCCAGAACTGATTGAAGGGGTAATTAAAAACTACCACCAGCTTCCCATCTCTCACATCGCTTTTGTCGACGTTGAAATGGGTAAAGAGAAAATGAACATCATTTTCGAACTCACCAAAAGAATGCTTGCCAAAGCAAATTTACCAATTGATGTCATCCAAACTTTTGACCGCAAAACAGCGCTGCTGGGTGCCGACTTCGTGGTGACTCAACTGCGCGTCGGTGGTATTGATGCCCGAATCGTTGATGAAAAACTGCCGAAGTCATACGGTTTTATTGGCCAGGAAACCAACGGCGCGGGCGGGATGTTCAAAGCTCTGCGCACCATTCCGGTCATCATTGAAATAGCGAATGAAATGAAGGCGATTTGTCCAAACGCCTGGCTGATTAACTTCACCAATCCAGCTTCCATGGTGACAGAAGCGGTACTCAAATACAGCCACAACAATCGGGTCATCGGCCTGTGCAATGGTCCTGTCAATATGACCCATCAGGTGGCCGGGCTGCTGAATGCCAACGTAGAGGATTTATACGTCGAGTTCAAAGGCTCCAACCATATGAACTTTATTACCAAAATTTTGCATAACGGCGTCGACCGTACCCGCGAAGCCATCGAGATAATCAACGCCGCCGACGTTGATGCACTGAGCTTTAAAAACATCAGCAATGAGCAGTTTAATAAAGAGCTGCTGGCCGCCACCAATCTGATCCCCTCTTCCTATTTAAAATACTACCTCAAGACGACTGAAATGCTGGCCGAGCAGGAAGCAGCCGAGCAATCACGGGGTGAGATCGTCAAAAATATCGAAGCCGAACTGTTTAAAAAATACAGCGACGTTACGCTTCAGGATAAGCCTAAAGAGCTGGAAGCCCGCGGCGGTGCGCTTTATTCCACCGCCGCGCTGAACGTTATTCGCGCTATTTACCTCGACGATAAGAGCATTCAAACTGTCAACGTTCGTAACGGCGGTGCTATCACTAATTTACCGGAAGAGGCCGTAGTTGAAGTGAACTGTGTGCTTACCCGTAATGGTCCGATTCCAATTTGTACTGGTGAGATCCCATCTCCTGCGAAAGGGATTGTTTCCATGATGAAAGACTATGAAGCGCAGATCGTCAAAGCCGCCGCCACCGGCGATTATCAAGCGCTTATTTCTGGCTTTATTTTCAACCCATTATGCTCAAGCGACACTTCGGGTGTGGCGTTAGTCAAAGAGATGCTGCTGGCCAATAAAAAGTATCTTCCTTTATTCGCCAAAAAGATTGAATCACTTTAATAGCGAGAAGAAACGGATGAAATGTACAACGTTTGATACCAATGCCGCGCTGGCTGAACAGGTCGTTAGTGAGCTATCCGCGCTCAAACCACATTCTCGCGTGCTGATCCCCTCCGGTAGCACGCCTCACTGGATTTACGAAGCACTGGCAGCGACACCGTTTGCCGAACGCCTTACCTTCTTTGCGCTGGATGAGTGGGTCAACGTGCCCAGCGAATCAGATGGCAGCTGCCTGAACATGATTAATCAGGACTTTGTGCACAAATGTGCCTATCCGGTGCGGTTAGTCCATTTCAATCCGTTTGCCTCTACGGCACAAAATATTGCCCATTACCAAACCGCGCTCAACGGTGAAGAGTTTGACTATGTAATTCTGGGCGTGGGAATGAACGGGCATATCGGCTTAAACGAGCCGGGCGTGCCGTTTGATGAGGATTATCTACAAACTCAACTGGATGACGTAACAATTAACGTCGCCAGCCATAAATACTTCTCCGGAGATGTCACCCTCACCGAGGGTATTACCGTCGGGATGAATAAAATCATCAAGGCTGGAAAAGTGATTGTTATCATCAACCACGATGCGAAAAAAGATATTTATCAGGAGATTGTTAACGGCGATGCGCACCACACTCAGGTTCCTGCCATCTATATCAAGCAGTTCCCGCAGGTTAATTATTACGTGACAAAAAACCTTATAGGGTAAGCGGGCATGAGCATAACCTCTCTACTCGAACAAAAGATGTTGCCACTGGCCGAGAAAATCTCGTCAAACATCTACCTGACCGCACTAAAAAATGCGTTTATTGCCCTGATTCCCTTTTTGATTGTCGGTTCATTTTTCGTATTGTTAACCAACTTTCCTGTTAACGGCTATCACGAGTTTATGAGTTCGCTGTTAGGGGACGGCGTGCTGGATAAGCTCAATTACGGGATTAACGCCAGCTACGGATTAATGACGCTGCTGGTGATTATCACCTTCTCAAAGGAGTTAGTTGAAAAGCTTAATCTCAGCCAAAGTTCCGCTATTTTACCGGTGGCGATCTTCTTCTTAATGTCGCCTGGTCATATTACGACAGGATCGGGAGAAATCGTCGCCGATGCTTACGCGTTGCTCGACTTTAGCTCTGAATCGATGTTCTTAGGGATTATCGTTACTGTGGTCACCATCAAGGTGGTTCAGTTTCTGGAAAACAGGGCTTTCACCATCAAGATGCCTGCGAGTGTCCCGCCAGAGATTGCCAGGTCGTTTAAATCGCTGGTACCTATCTTCTTAGTGCTACTGTTCTGGATTATCGTCAAGGTGCTGTTTGAGAACACGCCTTTTGGTACGCCGGGGAAATTTATCAGCGTCATGCTGCAACAGCCGTTGCTGTATCTGGGGAATTCCCTCTTATCGCAACTGATTGCTGAGATGATGATCAGTTTCTTCTGGTTCTTTGGGATCCATGGCGACTCTATCATGACATCCGTAATGGGGCCTATCTGGCAAACGCTCAGTGCGCAGAACCTGGCGCAAACTCAGGCCGGGCTGGTAGCGACCAACATCATTACTCAGCAGTTCAGGGATGTCTATTTGATTGCCGGCGGTACGGGCTTTACCGGAGCGCTGTTGATTAGCATCTTTATGGTTGCTAAAAGTACGCGATTAAAGCAGCTCTCACGGCTGGCGGCACCGGCGGCAATTTTTAACATTAATGAGCCGGTTATTTTTGGTTTGCCAATCGTGCTTAATCCGCTGATGCTTATTCCGTTTATCATTACCCCAATGGTGCTGTGTACGGTTACTTATGTGGTTATCGCACTCGGCTGGGTTCCCCCCACCTCTGGTATCTCCATTCCCTGGACAACGCCGATCTTTATTTCTGGTTTCCTCACCACCGGGATTTCAGGCATTGTTTTACAGGCCGTGAATCTGGTTATCGCCACCGCGATTTATACACCGTTCGTGAAGATTTTAGATAAGCAGTATCTGCATGAAGAGAGTCAGTCAGAGAACGCTATGGGCGAAATGCAGCCCCAGCAGTAAGAGCACAGAATCCAGGCCGGATGAAGTATTTACATCATCCGGCACTTTCTGCAGACGAAGAGATTAGATTTCGTTTTCCGCCAGTTCACGCAGATACTGGAAAATCTGACGTGCTGATTTCGGCGGCTTGTTGCCTTCTTGCTCTTTCTTCGCATTGCGAACTAGAGAACGAAGCTGCTGGCGATCGGCGTTTGGCCACAGGTTCAGCACTTCCGCTACCGCATCATCACCTTCGGCGATCAGGCGATCGCGCAGTTGCTCAAGCTTGTGAAACAGTACAACCTGTTGGTTGTGACGGTTTTTCAGCTTGTCCAGCGCCTGACGGATAGGATCAACATCGCGCTGGCGCAACATTTTGCCAATCAGCTGCAGCTGGCGGCGGCGACCTTCCATCTTAATACGCTGGGCCAACTCAATCGCGGCACGTAAATCCGCGTCGAGCGGGATCTTATCCAGCGCGTTTTTCCCCAGTTTTACCAGTTCCACACCCAGGTGTTTTAACTCCTCGGCGTCACGTTTTATTTCACTTTTACTGACCCAGATAATTTCATCGTCTTCGTCTTCGATGTCATCACCGGGAACGTCGTCGAGCCAGTCTTCGGGCTGCTTAGTCATGTCAGGCTCCTTAAAAAAAGAGGCTAATGTTACCAGTTAAGATGCGCACTGAAAAACGGTTCTCTGTTAGACTTCAGAGAAACTCTCTCTACATTATGGCATTTGCGATGAAAGTAATCTCACAAGTTGAAGCGCAGCGTAAGATTCTGGAAGAAGCGGTCTCGACGGCACTGGAATTAGCGTCAGGTAAGTCGGATGGCGCGGAAGTCGCTGTGAGCAAGACCACGGGTATTAGCGTCAGCACCCGTTATGGTGAAGTGGAGAACGTAGAATTCAATAGCGATGGCGCGCTGGGGATTACGGTTTATCACCAAAACCGTAAGGGCAGCGCATCGTCCACCGATTTAAGCCCGCAGGCGATTGCACGTACCGTGCAGGCCGCGCTGGATATTGCACGTTACACCTCACCGGACCCGTGCGCGGGCGTGGCAGATAAAGAACTGCTGGCCTTTGATGCGCCCGATTTGGATCTGTTCCACCCGGCGGAAGTGTCCCCTGACGAAGCTATCGAACTGGCAGCCCGCGCGGAACAGGCGGCGCTACAGGCCGATAAGCGTATCACCAATACCGAAGGCGGCAGTTTTAACAGCCACTATGGCATCAAAGTGTTTGGTAACAGCCACGGTATGCTGCAGGGCTACTGCTCTACGCGTCACTCTCTTTCCAGCTGCGTCATCGCGGAAGAAAATGGCGATATGGAGCGTGATTACGCCTACACCATTGGCCGGGCGATGGGCGATCTGCAAACGCCGGAATGGGTGGGGGCAGACTGTGCTCGCCGCACCTTATCTCGCCTCTCTCCGCGTAAACTTTCCACCATGAAAGCGCCGGTGATTTTTGCCAACGAAGTGGCGACTGGGCTGTTCGGACATCTGGTCGGCGCGATTGCCGGTGGTTCGGTATACCGTAAATCCACCTTCCTGCTCGACTCGCTGGGCAAACAAATTCTGCCGGAATGGCTGACTATTGAAGAACATCCGCACCTGCTGAAAGGGCTGGCGTCGTCGCCGTTCGACAGCGAAGGCGTACGGACCGAACGCCGTGACATTATTAAAGACGGTGTGCTGACCCAATGGCTGCTGACCAACTATTCCGCACGTAAGCTGGGACTGAAGAGCACCGGTCATGCGGGCGGGATCCACAACTGGCGAATTCCGGGACAGGGTCTAAGCTTC
Source organism: Citrobacter sp. Cb041 (assembly GCF_030336655.1). Classification (NCBI taxonomy): domain Bacteria; kingdom Pseudomonadati; phylum Pseudomonadota; class Gammaproteobacteria; order Enterobacterales; family Enterobacteriaceae; genus Citrobacter; species Citrobacter sp. Cb041. The sequence goes on from NZ_JAOWDD010000041.1 coordinate 112,109, forward strand.
GAGCAGTTGCTCAAAGAGATGGGCACAGGTCTTGTGGTTACCGAGCTGATGGGGCAGGGCGTTAGCGGCATTACCGGCGATTACTCGCGCGGCGCAGCGGGTTTTTGGGTCGAAAACGGCGAAATTCAGTATCCGGTGAGTGAAATTACCATCGCCGGGAACTTAAAAGAGATGTGGCGCAATATTGTGACCGTAGGCAACGATATTGAAACGCGCAGTAATATTCAGTGTGGTTCGGTATTGTTACCGGAGATGAAAATCGCTGGGCAATGATACTCGTTAAGGCGTTAATTTTTTAATAATAAAAAAGGAAGTGAGCAATGCGTAAACACCTGTTAGCGATCGTCGCGGCTTCAACGCTGGTTCTTGGTTCTTCTGCGTTTGCAGCCGATCTCGAAGATGACATGGGGATCCTCAACGACAACCTGAAGATCGTCGAAAAAACGGACAATGCGACTGAACTGAAAGACGCGTTGACCAAAATGCGTGCAGCCGCGCTGGATGCTCAAAAGGGAACGCCACCGAAGCTGGAGAGCAAATCCCCGGACAGTCCGGAGATGAAAGATTTCCGCCACGGCTTTGACACGCTGATCGGTCAGATTGACGGCGCGCTTAAACTGGCGAACGAAGGTAAAGTCAAAGAGGCGAAAGCCGTTGCGGAAGACCTGAAAAAAACGCGCAACGAAAACCACAAGAAGTTCCGCTAATCTACTCTATCCGGCCTGCATAACCGTAGGCCGGATAAGACGTTGCGCCCCTGCATCCCATAAGTAAACGCTATCCCCATCACATTTTTTCATTTTTATCGTCCATTCATTGTTCGCATTTCCTTCCATTTTGCTGCTCACTCTTGCGATCTCAATCACATTCTTCCAGTGATTAATCGTGGTCCCGGCCCTTTTTGCGGCACAGATCACTATCGCTGCGCCCCTTTCCACTTCGAAGTGGAAAACAACTCGCTACAAACTTTTAACCCCCACCGCTAAGTTAACCTCAGAGCCACTAGTGGGGTAAGACGAGTGAATAACGGAGCTGTAATGAATGACATGGGGGAATCGGTGGAACTGGCCGACCGCATGCTGGCGCAGGTGTATGCCTTGCTGCGTGAACGCCACATTATTCCCAACGCTGTACAGGAACAGATGCTGACGTCGCATGTTCGCGCCATGGCGCACCGCTCGGTAACGGGTGAACCCTTACCAGAAGTCGATGCCAGCTTGTTTGATGAAATTTCTGCCGAATCAATGGCGCTTGCCCGTGACGTGGTCGCTGAGTTTGGCAATCTTCCTGAGGAAGAGGCCTGGCTGCTGTCGGTGCACTTCGAAGTCGCGAAAGACAACCTTTAAGGAGCAAAAGATGGAACAGATTACCGTAGTGATTGGCGATCGTCTGGGTAAAGGCCAGAAAGTGGCGGCAGGCGTTGAGAAAGCGGGCGGCCGTGCGGTTGTGGTGCCGGGCGTTGCGGCAGATATGAAGCTGGGTGACGTGATGAAAGCGGAAAACGCCACCTTTGGTATCTCGTTTTGCGGCAGTGGCGGCGCGGGTGCGATTACCGCGCAGACCAAATACGGCTACAAGGCGAAATACGGCATGCGCTCGGTTGATGAAGGGGTCACTGCCATCAACGAAGGTTGCAACGTGCTGGGGTTCGGTTTTATGGACAAAGAAGAACTCGGTGAGCGCCTGGTACAGGCGTGGCAAAAGAAACACGGCGCTTAAGCATGAAAGAACAATTCACCACCACGGTGAGAGTCACTGGCAAGGGCGAGGCCAAAGCGCGCGCCTTTGCCGATGCCCTGAACCACGTTCAGGCTGCGGTGATGAAAGCGTCGCCGCATATCTTACTGCGTATTGAGCCACAGGATGTGCAGGTTGTTCAAGCGCGTGAATCGGTGCGCAAAGAGGCATTTTTATTCCTCTTTTTGCGCCGGGAAAGACGCACCTTCAGCGTGGAGCTGGACGTGACCGTCAACGTGACTGCCATCAATCTCGACAAGGTGGATTTCGTTACGCAACGCTGATTCTTTATTAAAAGGCATAATTATGTTCCTGATAATATTAATAAAATCGCTCATCATCGGCGGCCTGGTTGGCGTCGGTGTCGGCGCTGGGGCTGCACGCATGTTTCATGCGCCTACCACTCAAGGGATGGGCGCGTTTCGTACTCTGGGAGAACTGAATTCCTGCGAAGGGGATCCGGCTTCTCACTTCTCGTTCGGCCTGGGCTTTTTCTTTAACGCCTGGGCTTCCTCCGTTGCGGCGGGGGCGTTCACTCAGGACGTCGACCATCGCATCATCCCCAACTGGGGCGCTGCTGCGCTGATGGTTAAAAACCGCAACGTCGGTGAAACGCTGCACGATCCCAAGCGCATGGCGATTGCCTGCGGCGTTATCGGGATGATCGTTGTGACCTTCCTGAATCTTACGGCGTCATCCGTACCGGAAGCGTTGCAGGTGACTGCCGTCAAGGTGCTGGTGCCTGCGGCTAACCTGCTGGTTAACACCGTAATGCCAGTAATCTTCTGGCTGGCGGCGATCGATGCCGGTAAAAAATCAGGCTTCTGGGCCACCGTCTTTGGCGGTGCGGCGCAACTGATTATGGGCAACGCCGTTCCGGGTCTGGTCCTTGGCATTCTGATCGGTAAAGGCGTGGAAGAGAGCGGCTGGAACCACGTCACTAAAGTGATGATGGTGGCTATCGTCGCGCTGTTTGTCCTGAGCGGCTTCTTCCGCGGCTTCGACATGAAGATGATCGAATCCTTCCATCTGACTGTGCCTAACTGGCTCGAACTGATCCACAACTCGCTCAGCGGCAAATAACGGAGGCCATCATGGAACAGAATAAAGGTTTTTGGTTCGCTGACTGGTCGTTCCCGATCTTCGTTGGCCTGCTCTCCTCTGGCGTATTTGCCGGAACGCACATGTACTACCTGTACGGTATTGGCGCATTTAACGAAGTCGCTTTTGTGGCGATGCTGAAGGCGGGAATGGATACCGGCTCCTACGGGGCGGTGGCGGCATTTGGTGCAAGCTTCCTGTTTGCCCGCATCATTGAAGGTTCGCTGGTGGGGATTCTGGATATTGGCGGGGCGATTCAGACCGGGGTCGGGTTAGGTGTTCCGGCGCTGCTGTTGGGCGCAGGTATTATCTTCCCGGTTGCCAACTTCGCAGCGTCGCTGGTCACCGGTCTGGTGATTGGTCTGGCGATTGGCTACATCATTATTCTGGCGCGTAAGTTCACCATCAATCAGAGCGACTCGACCTACGGTGCGGATGTCATGATGGGGGCCGGTAACGCCTCCGGCCGCTTCCTCGGACCATTGATTATCCTCAGCGCGATGACAGCGTCTATCCCTATCGGCATCGGTTCACTGGCGGGCGCGCTGCTGTTTTACCTGTGGCAGAAACCGATCACCGGCGGGGCGATCCTTGGGGCGATGATCCTCGGGTCCATCTTCCCGATTGCCATTAGCTAACTGTTGATTTGTAGGCCGGATGAGGCGGTTGCGCCGCCATCCGGCAAAGGAGAGAGCGATGTTTGATTTACTCCTGCGCCGTGCGCGCCTCGTTGACGATACGGTGAGCGATATTGCGCTCAAAGACGGCAAAATTGCGGCGTTGGGCGACGTTGATGGCCCGGCGCTGAAAACCATCGAACTGGGCGGCGAGTACTACGTCAGCGCAGGTTGGATTGATTCCCACGTTCACTGCTATCCGAAATCCCCGATTTATCACGACCAGCCGGACAGCGTCGGTATAGCTACCGGCGTTACCACGGTGGTGGATGCGGGCAGTACCGGGGCGGATGATATCGATGATTTTTATACCCTGACCCGGGAAGCGGCCACCGAAGTGTATGCGCTGCTGAATATCTCCCGCGTTGGGCTTATCGCCCAGAACGAGCTGGCTAATATGGCCAACATTGATGCCGATGCGGTGCGACAGGCGGTGAAGCGCCATCCTGATTTTATCGTCGGCCTGAAGGCGCGCATGAGCAGCAGCGTGGTCGGTGAAAACGGCATTACGCCGCTGGAGCGCGCCAAAGCGATGCAAGCGCAGAACGGTGACCTGCCGCTGATGGTGCACATCGGCAACAATCCGCCGGATCTGGATGAGATCGCCGAACGCCTGACCGCGGGCGACATCATTACCCACTGCTACAACGGTAAGCCGAACCGCATTCTGACGCCGCAAGGCGAGCTGCGGGCGTCAGTGACGCGGGCGATTTCACGCGGTGTGCGTCTGGACGTTGGGCATGGCACCGCCAGCCTGAGCTTTGCGGTGGCAAAACGCGCTATCGGTCTGGGCATTTTGCCGCACACCATCAGCTCCGATATTTATTGTCGCAACCGTATCAGCGGCCCGGTGTATTCCCTGGCGAATGTGATGTCGAAATTTCTCGCTATTGGGATGTCGCTACCGCAGGTCGTTGAGTGCGTTACTGCCAATGCCGCCGATGGTCTGCGCCTGAAACAGAAAGGGCGACTGCAGGTTGGTCTGGATGCCGATTTAACCCTCTTTACGCTTAAGCGCCAGCCAACCGTGCTGGTAGATGCAGAAAACGACAGCCTGCAGGCTGAACAACTGCTGGTGCCGCTTGCCGCAATACGTGCGGGCAAGGGCTATATGACCGAACAAGGGAGCGCGGAACATGCCTTCGATTTTTGAGAAATACAATTTAAAACAGGTGATTAACACCTCAGGCCGCATGACGGCGCTCGGCGTTTCTACGCCACGACCAGAAGTGGTTCAGGCCGCAATGGCGGGGATGAATCAATATTTTGAGATGAAATACCTGGTCAATAAGACCGGTGACTACATTGCGAAATTGCTGGAGGTGGAAGGGGCTACCGTCGTCTCCTGCGCTTCGGCCGGAATCGCCCTGTCAGTGGCTGGAGTGCTGGTTAAGGACAGCGACTGGCTGCTGGAGAACCTGCACGTCGCGCCGATCGAGAACAACGAAATCGTGCTGCCCAGAGGCCACAACGTCAACTTTGGCGCTCCGGTTGGCACCATGGTGGCGCTCGGCGGCGGCAAGCTAGTGGAAGCGGGTTATGCCAACGAATGTTCCGCCGCTCAGCTGGCGGCGGCCATTACGCCACGCACGGCGGCCATTCTGTATATCAAATCTCACCACTGCGTCCAGAAAAGTATGCTCAGCGTGGAACAGGCTGCGGTGGTGGCGCGTACGCATAATCTGCCGCTAATCGTGGATGCGGCGGCGGAAGAGGATTTGCAGTGCTACTACCGGGTTGGTGCGGATCTGGTGATTTATAGCGGTGCGAAAGCGATTGAAGGGCCAACCAGCGGCCTGGTGATTGGCAAAACCCAATACGTTGAGTGGGTGAAGCGCCAGACCGCGGGGATTGGCCGGGCGATGAAGGTGGGCAAAGAGGGGATTCTTGGCCTGACCTGCGCCATCGAACTGTATCTGAACGCGCAGAAAGAGAGCGGCGCGGAGATGGTCGAGAAAATGACGCCGTTCATTAATGCGTTAAACCAGCTTCACGGCGTAAGCGCCCGCGTGGTGTGGGACAGCGCAGGGCGCGACATCGCGCGCACGGAAATTAAGTTTGACGAAGCGGCAACCGGCATCGCCACAGGTGAACTGGTCGACGCGCTCAAGCAGGGAGAGTACGCGATTTACTTCCGTGGTTACAAAGCTAACGAAGGCATTATCGAAGCCGATGTGCGCAGCGTGGATCGCGCGCAACTGGAGATTGTGGCCCGTCGAATTGGTGAAGTGATTTCGCAGGAGAAAAAAGCATGAAACTGACCCCTAACTTTTATCGCGACCGCGTCTGCCTGAACGTGCTGGCGGGCTCCAAAGAAAATGCCCGGGATATTTACGCGGCGGCGGAAGGACACGTGCTGGTCGGTGTGTTGTCAAAAAATTACCCGGATGTCGCAAGCGCGGTCGCGGATATGCGTGAATACGCAGCGCTTATCGACAATGCCCTCTCCGTGGGGCTGGGGGCGGGCGATCCAAACCAGTCGGCGATGGTCAGTGAAATCTCCCGTCAGGTGCAGCCACAGCATGTTAATCAGGTCTTTACCGGCGTGGCGACCAGTCGCGCGCTGCTGGGTCAGCAGGAGACGGTGGTCAACGGTCTGGTCTCGCCAACCGGCACTCCGGGCAGGGTGAAAATCTCCACCGGTCCGCTGAGCAGCCAGACGCCAGACGGCATTGTGCCGGTAGAAACCGCGATTGCGTTGCTCAAAGACATGGGGGGGAGCTCGATTAAATACTTCCCAATGGGTGGCCTGAAGTGCCGTGAGGAATACATTGCAGTCGCCCAGGCTTGCGCCCGTCATGACTTCTGGCTGGAGCCCACCGGCGGTATCGATCTGGATAATTTCACTGAAATTTTGCAGATCGCCCTGGATGCCGGAGTGAGCAAAATCATTCCTCACATCTATAGTTCGATTATTGATAAGGTGAGTGGTAACACCCGCCCGGACGACGTGCGCCAGCTGATGGCGATGACCCGGGCCTGCGTAGGCTAACTGACTGATGAGGAAACTGACGTGCGATTCCCCAACCAACGTTTAGCGCAGCTGTTTGGCATGCTGCAAAACGAAGCGCTTCCACAGGACGAGCTGGCGCAGCGGTTGTCGGTTTCCACACGCACCGTACGGGCGGATATCACTGCGCTAAACGCGCTGCTCACCCAGTACGGCGCGCAGTTTGTCCTCAGCCGGGGTAACGGTTATCAACTCAAAATTGACGACCCGGCACGTTTTCATGCCCTGCAAACGCAGCGACCAGACGCGTTGCTGCGCATCCCGCGCACCAGCCAGGAGCGGGTGCACTGGCTGGTGGTTCGTTTTCTGACGTCGGCCTTTTCGCTGAAGCTGGAGGATTTGGCTGATGAATGGTTTATCAGCCGCGCGACGCTGCAAAACGATATGGCTGAGGTGCGCGAGCATCTGCAACGTTATCATCTGACGCTGGAAACGCGCCCCCGTCACGGTATGAAGCTGTTTGGCAGCGAGATGGCGATCCGCGCCTGTTTGACCGATCTGCTATGGACGCTGGCGCAGCAGGATCCACAGCACCCGCTAGTGACGCAAGAGGCACTAAATGCCGGGATCCCTGAACAGCTACAACCTGTTTTGCAGGATATTTTTGCCCGTTTTCACATTCGCCTGACCGATGAGGGTGAGCTGTTTTTGCGGTTGTACTGCGCGGTGGCGGTACGGCGGATTAGCGAAGGGTATCCCCTCCCGGAATTTGCCGCAGAAGAAGCCGAGCAATCGGTGTGCCTGGCCACGCGGGAAATCGCAGCGGTATTGCACCGACTGGCGGATAAACCGCTTACCGTTTCCGAAGAGAACTGGCTGCAGGTGCATATCGCCGCCCGCCAGGTACAAGAGAGCGCCCCCAGCGCCATCAATGCGGATGATGACGAAGCGCTGGTCAATTACATCCTGCGGTTTATCAACAGCCAGTACAACTACAACCTGTTGAATGACAAACAGTTACATGCTGACCTGCTGACGCATATTAAGACGATGATCACCCGGGTGCGTTACCAGATAATGATCCCCAATCCGCTACTGGAAAATATTAAACAGCACTACCCGATGGCGTGGGACATGACGCTGGCCGCCGTCTCGGGATGGGGAAAATATACGCCGTACACCATCAGTGAAAATGAGATTGGCTTCCTTGTGCTGCATATTGGCGTCGGGCTGGAGCGTAGTTACAACATCGGTTACCAGAGGCAGCCGAAAGTTCTGCTGGTATGCGATGCTGGAAATGCGATGGCGCGGATGATTGAAGCGGTGCTGGCGCGTAAGTATCCGCAGATAGAAATCGTCGATACTGTGACGCTACGCGACTACGAACAGCGGGAAAGCATCAGCGAAGATTTCGTCATCTCTACCGCGCGGATTGGTGAAAAAGATAAGCCTGTGGTGATGATTGCACCGTTCCCTACCGATTATCAACTGGAGCAAATTGGCAAACTGGTGCTGGTCGACAGAACCCGTCCGTGGATGTTGAACAAATTCTTCGATGCCGCCCATTTTCGTGTGATCGACGAGCCAATGGATCAACAAACGTTGTTCAACGTTTTATGTCGCCAGTTGCAGGATGAAGGCTTTGTCGATGCGGAGTTTCTTGATTCGGTGGTTGAACGTGAGGCCATCGTCAGCACCATGCTGGGTGACAGCATTGCCCTGCCGCACGCCCTCGGTCTGCTGGCAAAGAAAACGGTGGTCTACACCATCCTCGCCCCGCGGGGTATCGCCTGGGGGGATGAAACGGCGCATGTGATCTTCCTGCTCGCCATCAGCAAAAGCGAATACGAAGAAGCGATGGCGATCTACGATATTTTCGTCACCTTCCTGCGCGAGCGGGCGATGACGCGACTCTGCGCATGCCGGAATTTCAGCGAGTTCAAAACGGTTGCAATGGAGTGTGTGAGCCGTTTTTGAGAGGCGTTTTTCAGAAATGAAAGTAATGCCACTGTAATGCATTACACGTCTTTTTTCTCTGGAGGCATAATGGCCACGCTTAACGTCCGTCTGGTTGAGCTATGAGCTGGTTTTTGATCCTCGAGCGTTAAAAGAGTTCAGTTTGGATATGGAAAAATATTGTATGGAAAGCCTGTTTTCGAACTGATTCCACTTTCGCCGTTGGGTGAGCCTTCGCACTATAAGGGGTTTGGCGGGATAAGATAGCCTGAATGCGATACCAGAAGAGTAATACCCCTCCAATAATAAAAAATAATCTGATAACATCACTATATTATTAACAGAGTTATTTATATGGATTATATAAAATGGATATTTATTAGTTATGGCTATTCCTGCTTACCTTTGGCTAAAAGATGATGGTGGTGCTGATTTAAAAGGTAGTGTTGATGTTCATAATCGTGAGGGGAGTATCGAAGTTATAGGTTTTGGTCATGGTCTTTTCCTTCCAACAGACAACAACACGGGAAAGATAACCGGAACAAGAATTCATTCTTCTATAACCTTTGAAAAATAGTTCGATTATTCAAGTCCATACCTTTATAAAGCAGTAGCAACAGGCCAGACGCTGAAATCAGCAGAATTTAAATGGTATAAAATTAATGATGCAGGCCAGGAGGTTGAATATTTTAATATGTTTCTTCAGAGTGTGAAAGTTGTTTCTGTTTGCCCTGTGATGCATGACTGTAAAAATCCAGCTATGGAAAAACACAATCATATTGAAGCTGTCTCTTTACGTTATGAGAAAATAACGTGGAAGCATTGTGACGGGAATATTATTTTTTCTGATTCATGGAATGATAGATGATCAGATGTACGTTCTATTTAAACGGTGGTAGCCTTTCAACGCTAAGTTGTCCGGGCGTGGGTTTTTTCCCCGCTTATTCAGGAAACTCGGGGCTACATCGTAATAACCCAGATTCGACAAATGTAAAAAATATCGGGCCATTACCGCCTGGGAAATATTATATCGTAAGCCGTCCTCTTGGTGGAATAAGAACAATGGTTTATGACTATTTTTCTTCACAAATAAGCGGTTCAGATCGTGATGTCTGGTTTGCTCTTTTTCGTGAAGATGGGCAGGTCGATGACATCACATTTTTCGAATCAGTTTCACGTGGACAATTCAGGTTACATCCTGCAGGATATGAGGGAGTAAGTAATGGATGTATTACTCTTCCTGGTAAATCACACTACATGCTCTTAAGAGATGCTCTCTTAAGCGAACATAATGCAGTAATGAAGGTGACATCATCATTAACTGCATATGGAACTATACAGGTATATTAATGAAAGCATATCATTTTGTTATTTTCTGGATTGCTCCAATGTTGAGTTGGGCTGCATTTATGTTTTTGTTGTATTTTTGTCTTCCATTCGGTGATTTACTTGAAAAATACAATGAATACCTCGGTGACATAGGTGGTGAGAGTTGGGATAATCGCATCAGTGAAATAGTTATTTTTGGCTCGGCGTTTATAAATTGTATTTTTATCTGGTGTGTGGCTAAATTTATAATATATCATCGGAATAAAAATAGTTAACATCTCTGATGAACCGCGTTACCGCAAATGATGTACAACCTGGTTGCTGCTTCCGCGCCAGATCAGTGCCGGGTCTTTGAGATCCTGCACGTATTTGCCATCGACCAACACGTTGATGAGATCCACCACCTGCATTTGCGCGGCGTTGAGTTCATCGAGCTTGTAGCCGGTCCACACCCAGATGTCTTTTCCCGGACACTCAGCGCGAATGCGCTGCACCAGTTGCAGAATATCCGGCACGTTTTGTGGATGCAGCGGATCGCCGCCGGAGAGCGAGATCCCCTGACGGTGAATACGCGTGTCGTTCAGATCGGCAATGATCTTGTCTTCCATCTCTTTGCTAAACGGCTGGCCGGAGTTCAGCCGCCAGGTGCTTTTGTTATAGCAACCGGGGCATTCATGCACGCATCCGGAAACAAACAGCGTGCAGCGAGTGCCGGGACCGTTAACGATGTCGACAGGGTAATACTGATGGTAATTCATTTTCGCTTCTCATCCGTTTATCAATTCGCGCCATAGCTGCGTTCGTGCGCCCGAGTCACTTACTTATGTAAGCTCCCCGGGACTTACTCATTTGCTGCCTTGCTATGACGTGAATTGCGTTGCGGAAATAATGGCCCGAAAAGCGTCGCATCGCCGGGCAATAAAATCGTCTAAATTAACCGATCTGTCCGTTACCTAAATGCTTAACGCGGCGCTTCACTTCTTCCTGCTTACCGGCGTTAAACGGACGAGCGTCCGGGCTGCCTAAGTAACCGCAGACGCGGCGGGTGACCGATACGCGCGCGGCGTCGTGGTTGCCACATTTCGGGCAGGTAAAGCCTTTGCTGGTGCACTCAAATTCACCGGTAAAGCCGCACTCGTAGCATTCATCGATTGGCGTGTTGGTCCCGTAATACGGCACGTGCTGATAGCTGTAATCCCAGACGTCTTCCAGCGCTTTCAGGTTGTGCTGAATATTCGGGTATTCGCCGTAGCAAATGAAGCCCCCGCTTGCCAGCGGCGGGTACGGCGCTTCGAAATCGATCTTGTCGTACGGGTTAACCTTCTTCTCCACGTCGAGGTGGAAGCTGTTGGTGTAGTAGCCTTTGTCGGTCACGCCCGGGACCACGCCAAATTCGGCGGTATCCAGACGGCAGAAACGGTCGCACAGGTTTTCACTTGGCGTGCTGTACAGGCTAAAGCCGTAGCCAGTTTCGTCTTTCCACTGATCGACCGCTTGACGCAGGCGTTCCACAATGGCGATACCTTTGGCGCGCAGCTGCTCGCTGTCATACACATGCTTGTCGCCAAACAGCGCATTGATGGTTTCGTGAATACCGATGTAGCCCAGAGAGATGGATGCACGACCATTTTTAAAGATTTCTGACACGTCATCGTCCGCTTTCAGACGCACGCCGCAGGCCCCTTCCATATACAGAATTGGCGCCACGCGGGCCTTCACGCCTTCCAGGCGCGCAATGCGGGTCATCAGCGCTTTACGCGCCAGCACCAGACGATCGTCGAGCAGTTTCCAGAAGGTGGCTTCATCGCCATGTGCTTCCAGCGCGATACGCGGCAGGTTAAGGCTGATAACGCCGAGGTTGTTACGCCCGTCGTGAATCTGTTCGCCGTTCTCGTTTTCCCACACGCCGAGGAAGCTGCGACAGCCCATTGGCGTTTTGAACGAGCCGGTCACTTTGACCACCTGATCGTAGTTCAGGATGTCCGGATACATACGCTTGCTCGCGCACTCCAGTGCCAGCTGCTTGATGTCGTAGTTCGGATCGCCAAACTTGTGGTTCAGACCGTCACGAATCGCGAACACCAGTTTCGGGAACACCGCGGTTTTACGATTTTTACCCAGGCCGGCAATACGGTTACGCAGAATGGACTGCTGGATCAAACGCGATTCCCAACTGGTTCCCAGACCAAAACCAAAGGTCACGAACGGCGTCTGACCGTTGGCGGTATGCAGGGTGTTCACTTCATACTCGAGAGACTGGAATGCGTCGTAGCACTCTTTCTCGGTACGGGAATGGGCATAACCGTCGGCGTCCGGGATCTGCCACTCTTCAGCGGTTTTACGATGTTTATTAAAGCTCTCGGTAACGAACGGCGCGAGAACTTCATCAATACGGTTAATGGTGGTGCCGCCATAAATATGGCTGGCGACCTGCGCGATAATTTGCGCGGTGACGGCGGTCGCGGTAGAGATGGATTTTGGCGGTTCAATCTCCGCGTTACCCATCTTAAAGCCCTGCGTCAGCATGCCTTTCAGGTCGATCAGCATGCAGTTAAACATTGGGAAGAACGGAGAGTAGTCGAGATCGTGATAGTGAATATCACCACGCTCGTGCGCCTGGACGACATCACGCGGCAGCAGGTGCTGACGCGCATAGTGTTTGGCAACGATACCGGCCAGCAGGTCGCGCTGGGTCGGGATCACCTTGCTGTCTTTGTTGGCATTTTCATTCAGCAGAGCAGAGTTGGTTTGCTCAACCAGACCACGAATTTCCTGGTTCAGACGGCCACGTTTTTCACGCTGGATATCACGGTCGTGGCGATATTCGATGTACGCACGGGCGAGTTGTTTGTACGGGCCAGACATTAGCTGGTTTTCTACCGCTGTCTGGATCTCGTTGATATCGACCTTGCTGCGCTCATTCATCTGGCTACTAACGACTTCTGCGACGGTGGCACAGTAATCTGCGTCATCGACTCCCGCTGCTTTAGCTGCACGCAGAATGGCTTCTTTGATGCGCTCTGATTTAAACGGCACTTTACAGCCATCTCGTTTCATCACATGCGGTGTCATGATCACTCCATATTTATAAGAACAGGTTATCCACAGAGGTTGGGGAGGCCATCAGGGCTTTATTCATCTCTATTGCCAATGACTTCCCGCAATCCTGACCCACTTTATCCACAATTCCAACGTGAAGCGGTGCACTGTAGTTGTAGCAATTGTAGTCGATTAATACAACATATTGGGTCGGCGTGCATTTTAAGTTCTATATGTAGTGATTTGCATCAAGGATGTTTACGATTTATTTGATGTAGCGCAAAGTAAAAATCGGAGCGTACAGATGACGGGCACTACAGCCGATTGTAAATTGTGGGCAGAAAATTCTGATTAATTATTCAACAAAAACAGAAAGGTAAGCTGGGCGTATGCATCAAAGCCCGGCAGCGTTATGCGTACCGGGCCTGAACATAATTGCAAGCTATTTTTGCAACCACCAGACGGCTTCAAAAGGACGCAGCGTCATGTCTGCGGGTTGGCTGGCGACCTCGGCATAGTTGTGCATCAGCACCTGCCAGTTGCCGTCGGTCTGGGTCGGCTGCCAGCTCTGAAAGGTATCGCTCAGATTAGCAATGACCAACAGCCGCTGTCCTTGCCATTCACGTTGATAGCACCACAGATGCGGGCTGTCCGGTAGCAGATCCTGATAGTCGCCCCAGGTGATAACCGGCTCTGCTTTACGCAATGCGATCAGCTTCTGATAGGTATAGAACACCGAGTCGGTATCGCGCAGCGCTGCCGCCACGTTGATATCCGCTGCGTTGTCGCACAGATTGATCCACGGCTCACCCTGGGTAAAGCCCGCGTGTTTGCTGGCATCCCACTGCATCGGCGTGCGGCTGTTATCGCGCGATTTACTGGCGAGGATCGCCAGCAGCTCTTGCGCATCGCGCCCCTGGCCGTTCAGGGTGGCAAACATGTTATGGCTTTCCACATCGCGGTAATCGGTAATCTGGCGGAAGTGCGGATTGGTCATGCCGATCTCTTCACCCTGGTAGATGTAGGGCGTGCCCTGCATACCGTGCAGCACCATCGCCAGCATTTTTGCGGCCGGAACGCGGTATTTACCTTCATCGCCAAAACGCGACACGATGCGTGGCTGGTCGTGGTTACACCAGAACAGCGCGTTCCAGGCCTGATTGTGCATGCCTTGCTGCCAGTGGCGGAACAGGGTTTTGAGCGCCACATAGTCGGGTTTGGCTAACGTCCACTTCTCACCGTTGGGGTAATCCACTTTCAGGTGGTGGAAGTTGAAGGTCATCGACAGTTCGCTGCCATCGAGTGCGGCGTACTGCTGGCAGTTTTCCAGCGTGGTGGAAGACATTTCGCCGACCGTCATCAGGCCGCAGGGCGTGAAGACGTCGCGATTCATTTCACGTAAAAACGCATGCGCGCGCGGGCCGTCGGTATAAAAACGCCGCCCATCGCCGTCGGGATCGCTCGGGAAGTCCTGATCTTTAGAGATAAGATTCACCACGTCGAGACGCAGCCCGTCCACGCCGCGATCGGCCCAGAACTCGCACACTTTTTTTAGCTCGGCGCGGACCGCCGGATTCTCCCAGTTCAGGTCTGCCTGCTCCGGAGCAAAGAGGTGCAGATAGTACTGCTCGCTTTCGGCGTGCCAGCCCCAGGCGCTGCCGCCAAATTTGGAGTACCAGTTATTCGGGAGACTGTCTGGCGTGCCGTCGCGCCAGAGGTAAAACTGACGATACGGGCTGTCTTTATCCAGCGCCTCGCGAAACCAGGGGTGCTGGGTTGAAGTGTGGTTAAACACCATATCGAGAATAATACGGATGCCGCGCGCTTTCGCCTGTGCCACCAGTTCGTCAAAGTCAGCAAGCGTTCCGTAGGCCGGATCGACAGACATGTAATCCGCGACGTCGTAGCCGTTATCAACCTGCGGCGAAATATAGAACGGCGTTAGCCAGATGGCATCAACCCCCAGCGTTTGCAGATAGCCGAGGCGCTGCGTCACGCCGCGTAAATCGCCGGTGCCGCTGCTGGTGGTGTCCTGAAAACTCTTGGGGTAAACCTGATAGATGACGCCGTTTTGCCACCAGTGGGGAATATTCATGGTTGTTTCCTGGAAATACGATGGGGCGCAACTGCGCCCCGAAGAAAAGTTAGACAATTTGTAGTGTGCCCATACGGTGTTTACGCTGATAAACGAATGAGGTCAGTACCATGGGGATAACAATCGCAATGACCATTGCCATGCCAAATACCTGCCAGTAAGTCGGCTGGATGGAGAGGATGCCCGGCAAACCGCCGACGCCAATTCCGTTCGCCAACACACCGTTCAGGCCGCACAGCAGTCCGGCGAGACCGGAACCGATCATCGCGCACAGCATCGGGAAGCGGTATTTCAGGTTGATCCCGTACATGGCCGGTTCAGTGACCCCGAGATAGGCGGAAATCGCGGCAGGAACGGAGATTTCACGTTCATTGTGTTTGCGACTGGAGATGATGATCCCGACTACCGCAGAGGCCTGAGCGATATTCGACAGTGCGATCAGCGGCCATACCGGCGTACCGCCCATGCTCTGAATCATCTGCATGTCGATAGCCAGCGTGGTCTGATGCACGCCGGTTATCACCAGCGGGGCATACAGGAAGCCGAACAGCGCCGCGCCAATCGGGGCAAAGCTGCCGGTCAGCAGGTGACGGACCGCAAACGCGACACCGTCGCCGATCATGCGGCCAAACGGACCGATAAAGGCGTGCGCGAGGAACACCGCGAGGATCAACGAGCACACCGGGACGATCACCAGATACAGATAATCCGGGACGATGCGTTTCATGCGTGTTTCAATAAACCCGAGCGCCAGACCGGCCAGCAGTGCCGGAATAACCTGCGCCTGATAGCCCACTTTCTCAATGCTGAACAGGCCGAAGTTCCACACTTCCGGTACCTGTTGACCGAGTAGATAGGCGTTCATTAGCTGCGGTGAAACCAGGGTCACGCCCAGCACAATACCGAGGATCGGCGTACCGCCTATTTTCTTCACTGCTGACCAGCAGATCCCGACCGGCAGATAGAAGAAGATCGCTTCGCCAATTAGCCACAGGAAGTCGTAAAGGGTTTTCAGCGAAGGGTACATCTGCGCCAGCGTCTGCCCGTTGCTCATGGGCAGATCGCCAATCACATTACGGAACCCCAAGATCAAGCCGCCGCTAATCAGCGCTGGCAGCAGCGGGAAGAAGATCTCCGCAAAATGAGAAATCAGCTGTTCGTGCCATTTCATATTCTGCCGCGCGGCTTTTTTCGCCTGCTCTTTGTCGGCGCTGGCCTGACCGGTTGTCGCCAGCAGCGCTTTGTAGTAATCGCCCACTTCGGTGCCAATCACTACCTGAAACTGCCCGGCGTTGGTGAAGCAGCCTTTGACCATCGGCAACTGTTCGATCTCTTTTGGCCTGGCATTCGCAGGCTGATTCAGCACAAAACGCAGGCGAGTAATGCAGTGACTTACCGTGGCGATATTGTCGCGCCCGCCTACCAGCTCAATCAGCCGGTCGATGTCTGCTTGTTTTATTTTGCTCATGATGATGTGTGTTCCCCGTAGGCCGGATAAGACGTTTTAGCATCGCCATCTGGCAACTCTCTCGTTGCTGTGGCCAGAGTATATCGTCGATGATTTTTTAAAAATGGGAACGTTCCCGAAACGCAGCGAAGATCACAAATTAACGCTCAGAAAGCGATCAGGAGAGGGTGGAAGGAATAACGATTTGTCGTAGTTCGCTACGGCCATTGATCTGCTCGATCAGCTGCGAGGCCGCTTGTCGTCCGGCTTCGGCATATCCTGGATCGACGGTGATAATTTCCGGATGGAGGAATTTCATCAGCGGCGTACTGCCCACGCTCGCCAGCTGTAGATTCTCAATTCGCTGCTCTTGCAGATATTTGCTGACACCAAGGGCGAGGGTATCCGTCGCGCAGACTAAGGCAGTGGTTTCCGGGGTGATGACGTTGGCGGCCTGCTCATAACCCTGCTTCATGGCAAGACCCGGTAGCGCGGCTACAGGATGCAGTTTGTGTTTCTTACAGAACGCCAGGTAGGCTTCATGACGGCGCTTACCGGTGGTCACGTCGCTATGGGGAACGCCAAGAAAGCTGATATGGCGATGCTCGCGATCGTATAAACGCTGCATCAGGGTGCGAATGGCGCCTTCATCGTCATAGCAGACGGAGGCAAAGCCTTTGGCATCTCTTGCCAGCAGCACCAGCGAATCCTGCCAGGAGGCGAGCATGGATTCACTTATGCCGGTAAAACCAAACAGCACCACGCCGTCAATATTGCGGCGTCTGAGCATGCCGAGATGCTCTTCAACCAGCTCGGGCGAGAACTGGCTTTCCATCATGATCGGGTCGTAACCCTGCTCATAAAAGGCGGGCAGCATGGTTTGCACGGCGAGATTTTCCGAAAGCGAGTCCAGACGCGTGACGATGATCGCCACCACCTTGTCACTTTGTCCACGCATGGCGCGAGCGGAGCGGGAAGGGGAAAAACCGTGCTGATTCATCACCGCTTCAACGCGTTCGCGGGTGCGTTCGCTCACGCCGCTTTCATTGTTAAGCACACGGGAAACGGTTGATTTTCCCACACCGCTTAAGCGGGCGATGTCTTTAATTGTCAGCCGATTTTGCATCCTGTTTTCCCGTGTTGCGTGTGAAGTTATGCCAAATAGAGAATAACTTTACTCAAGCGCAGCGCAATGGGCAAAGTCTGGTATACGTTTGGTTTAGTTTCCATGGTTTATCATACTGCCATAATTGCCACAAACCTTATGGTTTTCTGCGTATAATCCGCAGCGCAAATCATTCACTTACCGGAGGCTATATGGATCCCGATCCCACCCCTCTCCCGAGATGGAGAAACTCCCCTTTCCGGTAAGCCTGTCTTTCACTGTCTTACCGGAGCAGTAAGACAGTGACGTTCTGACGTCCCTGTTGTGAATTTAATATTGCCATCAGGTAAGGCTTTGCCACGCCTGAAGGATTTACTGCGCCTGTTGAGACTGGCGCAGAGGGACTGCCTATGTTCAAAAATATTACTCGCCAGCTATTTGCCCGGCTAAACCGCCATTTACCACACCGTCTGGTGCATCGCGATCCGTTGCCTAATGCCCAGACCGTTGCCAGCACGCCGATCCCGCCATCGCTGAGCGAACATTGTCTGAAAATGGCGCTGATGGACGAAGCCGCGCTGTGGAAAACGTTTGGCGCGCACCCGGAAGGATTAAACGCCGCAGAAGTGGAAAACGCTCGCGAATTACATGGTGAGAACCAACTGCCGGCGCAGAAGCCGTCGCCGTGGTGGGTGCATCTGTGGGTCTGCTACCGTAACCCGTTTAATATTTTGTTGACCATCCTCGGTGCGATTTCCTATGCCACCGAAGATCTGTTTGCCGCTGGCGTCATTGCTCTGATGGTCGTCATCTCTACGTTACTGAATTTTGTGCAGGAGGCGCGTTCCACCAAAGCGGCAGATGCGCTGAAAGCGATGGTCAGTAACACCGCTACGGTGCTGCGCGTTATCAACGAGAAAGGAGAGAACGGCTGGGTTGAACTGCCGATCGACCAGTTAGTTCCCGGCGATATCATTAAGCTGGCGGCAGGGGATATGATCCCGGCCGATCTGCGTGTGGTGCAGGCTCGTGACCTGTTCGTGGCCCAGGCTTCGCTGACCGGTGAATCGCTGCCGGTGGAGAAAGTCGCAACCAGCCGCGACCCACAGCAAAGCAACCCGCTCGAATGCGATACCCTGTGCTTTATGGGCACCAACGTGGTGAGCGGCACGGCGCAGGCCATCGTGATTGCGACCGGCGCCAATACCTGGTTCGGGCAACTGGCGGGCCGCGTCAGCGAGCAGGAAAGCGAGCAGAATGCTTTCCAGAAAGGGATCAGCCGCGTCAGCATGCTGCTGATCCGTTTTATGCTGGTGATGGCGCCGATTGTGCTCATCATCAACGGCTATACCAAAGGCGACTGGTGGGAAGCGGCGCTGTTTGCCCTGTCTGTCGCGGTGGGGCTGACCCCGGAAATGCTGCCGATGATCGTCACCTCGACGCTGGCGCGCGGGGCGGTGAAGCTGTCAAAACAAAAGGTCATCGTCAAACACCTCGACGCCATTCAGAACTTTGGCGCGATGGATATCCTGTGTACCGATAAAACGGGCACCCTGACGCAGGACAGAATTGTACTAGAGAATCATACAGATATATCTGGTAAGCCCAGCGAGCACGTCCTGCATTCTGCGTGGCTGAACAGCCATTACCAGACCGGGTTGAAGAATCTGCTGGATACGGCAGTGCTGGAAGGCGTGGACGAAGAATCAGCCCGACAGCTCTCTACCCACTGGCAGAAAATTGATGAGATCCCGTTTGACTTCGAACGCCGCCGCATGTCGGTGGTGGTCGCTGAAGAAACCGATGTGCATCAGCTGGTGTGCAAAGGCGCGCTGCAGGAGATCCTCAGCGTCTGCACCCAGGTGCGCTATAGCGGTGAGGTTGTCCCGTTAGATGACAACATGCTGCGTCGGGTGAAGCGCGTCACGGATACGCTGAACCGCCAGGGGCTGCGCGTGGTGGCGGTGGCGACGAAATACCTGCCTGCGCGTGAGGGTGATTACCAGCGTATTGATGAATCAGATCTGATCCTCGAAGGCTATATTGCGTTCCTCGATCCGCCGAAAGAGACCACCGCGCCAGCGCTCAAAGCGCTGAAAGCCAGCGGTATTACGGTGAAAATCCTGACTGGCGATAGCGAGCTGGTGGCGGCGAAAGTGTGTCACGAAGTGGGGCTGGATGCGGGCGATGTGGTTATCGGTAGCAACATTGAAGGGTTAAGCGACGATGAGCTGGCAACGCTGGCCCAGCGCACCACGCTGTTTGCTCGTCTGACGCCGATGCACAAAGAGCGCATTGTCACGCTGCTCAAGCGCGAAGGTCATGTGGTTGGCTTTATGGGGGATGGCATTAACGATGCCCCGGCGCTGCGCGCGGCGGACATTGGTATCTCCGTTGACGGCGCGGTTGATATTGCGCGTGAAGCCGCTGATATCATCCTGCTGGAAAAGAGTCTGATGGTGCTGGAAGAAGGGGTGATCGAAGGACGCCGTACTTTTTCTAACATGCTGAAGTATATCAAAATGACGGCCAGTTCTAACTTCGGTAACGTGTTTAGCGTGCTGGTGGCGAGCGCCTTCTTACCGTTCCTGCCGATGTTGCCGCTGCACTTACTGATTCAGAACCTGCTGTACGATGTATCCCAGGTGGCGATTCCGTTTGATAACGTCGACGAAGAGCAGATCAAAAAGCCGCAGCGCTGGAATCCCAGCGAGTTGGGGCGCTTTATGATCTTCTTTGGACCGATCAGCTCGATCTTCGACATTCTGACATTTTGCCTGATGTGGTTCGTCTTCCATGCGAATACGCCAGAACATCAGACGTTGTTCCAGTCTGGCTGGTTCGTGGTAGGCCTGTTGTCGCAAACGCTGATTGTGCATATGATCCGTACCCGCCGCGTGCCGTTCATCCAAAGCCGCGCCGCATGGCCGCTGATGCTGATGACGCTGGTGGTCATGGTGGTAGGCATTGCATTACCGTTCTCGCCGCTGGCCAACTATCTGCAATTGCAGGCGCTGCCGCTGAGCTACTTCCCGTGGCTGATTGCGATTCTGGCGGGCTACATGACATTAACCCAGCTCGTGAAAGGTTTTTATAGCCGCCGCTACGGCTGGCAGTAATCCTCAACTTCTTTGCAGGAGGGTGTTAATACTCTCCTGCATTTCTCTTTTTCATTCGAAAGATATTCTCCCGAAATATTGGTGTTTTATTTTTATTGAAATGCTAACGCGGGTAATTAGTATCAAATTGCCTTCTTTGCGTTGTTTTTTTATCAATAAAACGATCTGCGTTGCAAAAATGAAACAGCGTGCTAAAAATTATAAGCATCTGCGATTTTTTGTGAACGCAGTCATCGAAATAAATTGTTACACCAGTTAGTCTGCGCAGGTAACGTCGTTAAGGAAGTTTCTCGCTGCCCGTTTTTAATTCCGGCAGTCATTTGCTCTGCAAGCTATTCCTGTTAATGGATATTATGAACTTCTGGAGAAGGACAAATGAAACTGACAAAAAACCTGTTAAGTCTGTGTATTGGCGCGTCTGTATTACTGGCGAGTCATGCAACGCTGGCACAAACCTTTCGCGCCGCAGATGTGCATCCGGCTGATTACCCGAACGTTGTTGCAGTGAAACATATGGGGGAGAAACTTAGCGCCGCGACCGAAGGTCGTCTGGAGATCAAAACATTTCCAGGGGGTGTGTTAGGCGATGAAAAACAGATGATTGAACAGGCGCAATTAGGCGCCATTGATATTATTCGCGTCTCAATGACGCCAGTTGCCGCAATTCTCCCTGAAATAAACGTGTTTACCCTGCCATATATTTTCCGCGATGAGGACCATATGCATAAGGTTCTCGACGGCATGATTGGTCAGGAGATTGGCGACCGTCTGACAGCCAATACCAAATCACGACTGGTGTTCCTTGGCTGGATGGATGCGGGAACGCGCAACCTGATCACCAAGAATCCGGTAGTGAAACCGGAAGATTTGCACGGCATGAAAATCCGCGTTCAGGCCAGTCCGATAGCGCTGGATACCCTAAAAGCGATGGGCGCTAACTCCATTGTGATGGGCGTCAGTGAAGTATTTAGCGGCATGCAGACCGGCGTTATTGATGGTACGGAAAATAACCCGCCAACGTTTGTTGCGCATAACTATTTGCCGGTCGTGAAAAACTATACCTGGAGTAAACACTTTATTATTCCTGAGCTTTTTCTGTTCTCGAAAGCCAAATGGGATAAGTTAAAAAAAGAAGACCAGGAACTCATTATTAAACTGGCTAAAGAAGCCCAGGTAGAGCAACGTAAACTTTGGCAGGATTATAATGCGAAATCGCTGGAGACCATGAAAGCCAACGGTGTTCAGTTCCACGATATTGATACGGACTATTTCTATAAAGCCACGCAGTCAGTACGGGATAATTACGGTAAAGACCACCAGGATTTGATCAAACGTATTCAGGATGTGAAGTAATTCATCGGGTGGAGGATATCAATCCTCCGCCTGAGTCTTTTGATTAATTCGAGGTGATGATTATGGGTGAATGCTATTCATCGGTAATGGATTTTCTTTATCGAGTGTCAATGTGGATTGCCGGTATCGCATTATTGGTTATGGTCGCCATTATCCCTATTGGCATATTCGCGCGTTATGTCCTGAATAACGCGCTGTCATGGCCTGAGCCAGTCGCCATTCTTTGTATGGTGACATTCACCTTTATTGGCGCGGCGGTGAGCTATCGCGCAGGTTCGCATATCGCGGTAAGCATGGTGACTGACCGTCTGGGGGAATCTTCCCGCCGTTACTGCTCGGTAGTCGCAGACGTTATGTTAATGGCGATAAGCCTGTTCATTCTGTGGTACGGCTCCATGCTATGCCTCGAACTGTGGGAACAGCCCGTGGCGGAATTCCCAATTTTAAGCGCCGGGCAAAACTATCTCCCGTTGCCGATTGGCTCTGCTATTACGCTGCTGTTTATCGTTGAGAAGATCTGCCGTGGCTCGCAGTACCAACGCCCTGTTGTCATGCTGGGATCGACCAGCTAGTTACCGCCCCCATTTCAGAAAGGAAAGCAGATGGATGCATTTATTCTCGTCTTTACGCTCGGCATTATGCTGGCGATTGGGGTACCGGTAGCGTACGCGGTTGGCATTAGCGCCATCATTGGGGCCTGGTACATTGATATTCCGCTGGAAGCGGTGATGATCCAACTGACCAGTGGGGTGAACAAGTTTTCGCTACTGGCGATCCCGTTCTTTATTTTGGCCGGGGCTATTATGGCCGAAGGGGGCATTGCGCGGCGGCTGGTAAACTTTGCCTATATTTTCGTTGGCTTTATTCGCGGCGGTCTGTCGCTGGTCAACATTGTGGCCTCGACCTTTTTTGGCGCAATTTCTGGATCGTCGGTGGCCGATACCGCGTCTATCGGTTCGGTAATGATCCCGGAGATGGATAAAAAAGGTTATCCGCGCGACTTTGCTGCAGCGGTCACTGCCAGCGGCTCGGTGCAGGCGATCCTCACGCCGCCGAGCCATAATTCGGTTATCTACTCGCTGGCAACGGGCGGGACGGTGTCGATTGCCGCGCTGTTCATCGCCGGGATCCTACCGGGCCTGTTGTTAAGCTTCAGTCTGATGGTGATGTGCGTCGCTTTTGCGCACAAACGCGGTTATCCAAAAGGGGAGCGCGTACCGTTTCGCCAGGCGCTGAAGATATTCGTCGATACGCTGTGGGGCTTAATGACCGTTGTGATCATCATGGGCGGTATCTTGTCAGGTATCTTTACCGCGACGGAATCTGCGGCGATTGCCTGTCTGTGGGCCTTCTTTGTCACCATGTTTATCTATCGTGACTATAAATGGTCTGAACTGCCGAAGCTGATGTTCCGTACGGTGAAAACGGTCACTATCGTCATGATCCTGATAGGTTTTGCCGCCGCGTTCGGTGCCGTCATGACCTATATGCAGTTGCCGATGCGTATCACCGAAGCTTTCACCAGCATCTCGGACAACAAATACGTCATCCTGATGTGCATTAACATCATGCTGTTGCTGATCGGTACGCTGATGGATATGGCGCCGCTGATCCTGATTTTGACGCCGGTTTTGCTACCGGTGACCAACGCGCTCGGCATTGATCCGGTCCATTTTGGGATGATCATGCTGGTGAATTTAGGGATCGGCCTGATAACGCCGCCGGTAGGGTCGGTGCTGTTTGTGGCCAGTGCGGTGAGTAAGCAGAAAATTGAGCAGGTGGTGAAGGCGATGCTGCCGTTCTACTTCGTGCTGTTCCTGGTGCTGATGATCGTCACGTACATTCCGGCGATTTCGCTGTTCCTGCCGAGACTGTTTGGTGTGATGTGATAAATGCCCGGTGGCGCTCGCGCTTACCGGGCCTGCAAACTATGCTTGCGTAGGCCGGATAAGGCGAAGCCGCCATCCGGCACAAAAAGACTTAGCGACGAACGGCGATCGCTTCAATCTCGATTTTCACGTCTTTCGGCAGACGGGCAACTTCCACGCAAGAACGCGCCGGGAAGGTGGCGTTGTGCTCGGTGAAGAACGCTTCGTAGGTCGCGTTTACGGTTGCGAAATCGTTCAGGTCTTTAACGAAGACGGTAGTTTTTACGATGTCGCCCACTTTCAGGCCTGCTGCTTCAACGATAGCTTGTACGTTTTCCAGCGACTGACGCGCCTGAGCGGACACGTCTTCCGATACGGCACCGGTTTTCGGATCGACCGGGATCTGACCGGAAGTGATTACCATGCTACCCAGGTCAACGCCCTGAACGTATGGGCCGATTGCTGCTGGTGCATTTTCCGTCGCGATAGTCTTGCTCATGATTTCTCCTGAATTACAGCGGTAATAGAATGTTCCCGGCCATTATAGGGAGCCGGGAAATCATTACCAACACCAATTAGTTGGCCAGCACCACATAATGCGAAAACTCTTTTTCACAGTATTTGCATTTGAGTGCGATGTCGTCAGCGCGCTTTTTCACTGAAAAACTGGACGATACTGGTTCAGCATGGCTGATGCAGTTGCTGTTCGGGCAAACCAGCACGTTATCGATACGTTCAGGCAGGCTCGGACGTGATTTACCCACCACGTCATAATCGTCAATGCGGTTTACCGTTGCCTGCGGAGCGTACAGGGAGAGCTGGTTTACCTGCTCGTCGGTCAGGAACGTATTTTCGATTTTAATCAGGTCTTTACGGCCCATTTCGCCAGACGGCAGGTTCAGGCCGATGGTGATACGCTGGTCAGTTTCAGTCAGTTTGAACAACGTCAGCAGCTTAAAACCAACCTGTGCGGGAATATGGTCAATTACGGTGCCACGTTTGATGGCTTCAACCTGCAGTTTGTTATCGTGTGTCATCTCTTTTTCTCCCTTACAGTGCCAGTTCGCTATTCAGTACCAGTGCCAGTAACGCCTGGCGGGCGAAGATGCCGTTGCCAGCCTGCTGGAAATACCAGGCGTGCGGCGTCTTGTCGACGTCGGTGGTGATTTCATCGATGCGCGGCAGCGGATGCAGCACCTTCATGTTCGCTCTGGCACCGTTCAGATCGCTGGCACGCAGAACAAACTGTGCTTTCACGTTGGCGTATTCGGACGGGTCCAGACGCTCTTTTTGTACGCGGGTCATGTAGAGGATATCGACCTCCGCCATTACCTCTTCGATAGTGCCATGCAGGCTCCAGGCGATACCTTTTTCATTCAGCATATCCAGAATGTATTGCGGCATGGCCAGCGCGTCCGGGGCGATGAAGTAGAAGCGGTTACCTTCGAACTTTGCCAGCGCCTGGGTCAGGGAGTGGACGGTGCGGCCATATTTCAGGTCACCCACCATGGCGATTTGCAGATTGTCCAGGCGACCCTGCGTTTCCTGAATGGTAAACAGATCCAGCAGCGTTTGGGTGGGATGCTGGTTGGAACCGTCGCCGGCGTTCAGTACCGGCACGTTACCGGAGAACTCGGTTGCCAGACGCGCAGCGCCTTCCTGCGGATGACGCATCACGATGGCGTCGACATAGGTGCTGATGACGGAAATGGTGTCGGCCAGAGTTTCGCCTTTTTTGCCAAGCGACGTGTTGCTGCTGTCAGAGAAACCTACCACGCTGGCGCCCAGACGGTGCATGGAGGTTTCAAAAGATAAACGGGTGCGGGTTGACGCTTCAAAGAAGCAGCTGGCGATGACCTTATGTTTTAACAGCTCTGGCTGCGGGTTAGCTTTTAATTTCGCCGCCGTCGCGAGGACCAGATTAAGGTCATCGCGGCTGAGGTCGTTTATGGAAATGATGTGTTTTTGATAGAGCGGGTTAGCCATGTTTATCTCCTGACGCCTGGGCAAAAAAAAAGCCCCTCAATTGAGGGGCTCGGAATGGGTGATCAACGGAAAGAAAAACGGCAGGCCAGCGTCCTTTTTCAGACGCGGTAAGACAAAATGTCGTACACACTGAACCATACATCCTCCCGGCAAATTGTCCGCGATTATACTCAGCTCCGTTATGGGATCAAGCGAAAAATGCACTATTTATTCATCGCAAACGGTTCTTATGAATTTTAATTCATTTTGAATAGATAATTAATCTGCTTATGGATCAGGCCCGTTCGCTGTACCACCCGCGGCGCGACCCAGACAATACTGCTACCGGCAATGACGCCGAGAATTTCTGGCAACGCGTGATAATCGAGGATTCTGGCTACGGCGCGACCATAGCCAGCCGCCGTGTGGATGAGGATAAACTCGCTATTGTGTTCCACGCTGACCACCATTTCAGCAATCGATCGGGCAGCATCAGGCGCGGGTCGTGATTGCGGATTTACAGAATAAATTTTTTGCCCTTTTGTATTTCTTATTTTTATAGCACCGAGCAGTTTCAGCAGACGAGATACCGTTGACTGGCTAATCCCGGTGAAACCATGGTGTTGTAGATCGCGGCGAAGCGCTTCCTGAGACAGGTAGCTTTTTTCGCTAATCAGGCGCTGACAAATCGCCAACTGTTTCTGCTCTTTGGTCGAGTAATCATCGAATTCCTTCATAAAAACACCCTAAATTTATCATTTGTATCAATGCGATGGCGAAATTCACCACATTTGCAGTATCAATAACGGCTCAAACGGGCGGTTGTGCAGAAAAACGAGAGCGCGCTCAAAAAAGCCGTCGGGATCCGACGGCCAACAGGACTACAGCATCGCGCCGATACTCAGAACAACCATGTTCAGCACCGTCAGAATTAGCAGCAGTGGTGCGACCCATTTCAGGTAGCGCACATAAGGAACACGAGCGATGGCCAACCCACCCATTACCACCGCTGAGGTGGGGGTAATCAGATTCACAATGCCGGAAGCGGATTGATACGCGGTGACGACCAGATCCCTTTGCACATGGGCGAAGTCAGCCAGCGGGGCCATAATGGGCATCGTGAGTACCGCCAGGCCAGACGAGGAAGGGACCAGGAAGGAGAGCAAGACTTCCAGCCAGTAAGTCACATTGATGAAAATGGTGGTGGACAGACCGGAGACTAAATTTTCGGCGCTGTGCAAAATGGTGTGGGTGATCATGCCGTTGTCCATCACCACGACGATACCGCGCGCAATGCCGATAATCAGCGCCACGCCGAGCAGATCCCGTGCCCCGTCAATGAAGGTACTGGTGAATGCTTCTTCACTCATGCGGGCAATCACGCCGACGATAATCGCAGATGCCAGAAAAACCCCAGATATTTCCGCCATCCACCAGCCGAGCACCGCGACGCCATAAATCATCACTGCAAAGGCGGCGGCGAATATCAGCAGGATCCACTTACGCGTAGCCGTGAATTCAAGATTGGTATTGGCGCGACTACCGAGAAAATGGGCACGGTTTTCCTCCATTTTATCGGCCACGATGGAAAGCTCAGGATGGCTGCGAACTTTCCGTGCATAGCGCATGACCCATACCACACAGATTACATAGCCGACGACCAGTAGCAGAATGCGCATCAGCATTCCCTGGGTGAAGGGGATCCCGGCGGCGTTAGCGGCGATAACCGTTGCGAAAGGGTTGATTGTTGAACCGAGGGTGCCGATGCCTGCGCCAAGCAAAACGGTTGCAGCAGCAACCAGTGGATCAAAGCGCGCGGCCATCATGACCGGAACCAATAAGGTGTAGAAAGGAAGTGATTCTTCCGCCATGCCGTAAATCGTGCCTCCGGCGGCGAAAAGTCCCATCAGGATGGGGATCATCCACTCTTCTTTGCCGTTCAGCCTGACCGTCACGCGTTCGATGCCGGCGTCGATGGCGCCCGTTTTGTTTACCACGCCGAGAAACCCGCCAATAATCAGGACAAACAACGCCACATCAATCGCGCCTGCGGTGTAGGTTTCGTGGTTATAAAGCCCGTCAATCGGAGCCAGCAGTACAGCCGTTAAACCTTGTGGATGCGCCTCTGTTGGGGCATAGGTACCGGCAACCGGCACTTCTTTGCCCAAGGTGGCATTCATCGCCATCTGGTATTTCCCGGCTGGGACAATCCAGGTCATAACGGCGACGAGCGCAATGAGAATAAACAGGATGGTATACGCGCTGGGAAATTTGAATTTGCCCATGATGTTCTCCGGATAGCTTGGGCATATGCCGCCAGGCGACACATGCCCGCTGGGGTTAGTCGCCGAGTGTCGCTACCATGACCGCTTTAATGGTATGCATCCGGTTTTCTGCTTCGTCGAAGACGATGGAATGCGCTGACTCAAATACCTCCTCCGTGACTTCAAGCCCTTTCAGGCCGTAAGCCGCTTCGATTTCACGGCCCACTTTGGTGTGCTCGTTATGGAAGGCGGGCAGGCAGTGCATGAATTTCACATTGGGATTGCCGGTCGCATCGATGACCTGCTGGTTAATTTGATAAGGCGTCATCAGGCTGACGCGTTCTGCCCACGCCTCTTTGGGTTCCCCCATCGAAACCCAGACATCGGTGTAGAGAAAGTCCACGTCGTAAACGCCTTCCTCAACATCCTCTGTGAGCGTAATGCGCGCGCCCGTCACGCTGGCGATTTCACGGCATTCGGCAACCAGCGCCTCGTCCGGCCAGAAGGATTTCGGTGCGACCAGACGAATATCCATCCCCATTTTCGCCGCGCCGACCATCAGCGAATTGCCCATGTTATTGCGGGCGTCACCGAGGTAAGCGAAGCTCAGTTCGGGTAAGGTTTTACCCGGGGCGTGTTCCAGCATGGTCATCAGATCCGCGAGGATCTGCGTAGGGTGGAATTCATTCGTCAGCCCGTTCCAGACCGGCACACCAGCGAACTGCCCCAGTTCTTCCACGATCTCCTGGCCGTAGCCACGGTATTCAATACCGTCATACATGCGACCTAACACGCGGGCGGTATCTTTCATCGACTCTTTATGACCAATCTGCGAGCCGCTTGGGCCAAGGTAGGTCACCTGTGCGCCCTGATCGAAAGCGCCGACTTCAAAGGCGCAGCGGGTGCGAGTTGACGTTTTTTCGAAGATTAGCGCGATATTTTTACCAACCAGCGTTTGCCTTTCGCGTCCGGCTTTTTTTGCCGTTTTTAACTCGATAGCCAGATCGATCAGGTACTGGATTTCCGTTGGGGTGTAGTCCAGCAATTTGAGAAAATTGCGATTTTTCAGGTTAACAGTCATGAAAATATCCTTATGTAGGCTGGATAAGGCTTCGCTTTACCCAGCAAAAAAAGCCTTAAGCGTTAACATCAGTGGCTTCGCGCCGAATTAGCGTGCCTTTGTCACCGGCGAGAATGGCCGAACCATCAGCCAATGAGCCGATGCCAGCAATCCCGTGACAGTGAGAGACAAATTCCGCGCAGGCGGTGACTTTGGGGCCCATTGAACCGGCGTCGAATTGCATTTCGCCGAGCCGTTCCGGCGTAACCTGGGCCAGCGGGCGCTGGGTAGGTTTGCCCCAGTCGAGATACACCGCATCGGCATCGGTCAGGATCAGCAGCGCATCGGCGTGGATTTGTTTGGCGAGCAGGGCGGCGGAGAGATCTTTGTCGATCACCGCTTCAATACCGTGGTAGCCATCGGCTTTTTCCACTACCGGTACGCCGCCACCGCCGTTGCAGATAACCAGATGATCGCGGGCGATCAGTGTGCGAATGGCGTCACTTTCCACGATTCGTTTGGGTTGTGGAGAGGGCACAACACGGCGGAACGCTTTACCATCGGCTTTGAAAACCCAGCCTTTTTCCGCCTGTAACGCGTTGGCCTGGGGTTCGTCATAAATCGGCCCGATATATTTGGTGGGATTGCTGAAGGCCGGATCGTGGGCATCGACTTCAACCTGAGTCAGCAGGACACTAATTTCACGCTGTGGGAGCTGGTTTTTCAGGGCCTGTTGCAGCATATAGCCAATCATTCCCTGACTTTCTGCGCCGAGAATATCGAGCGGATAGGGGGTGACGTTGGCATAAGCACTGTTTTGTAACGCCAAAAGTCCAACCTGCGGGCCATTGCCGTGTACCAGAATTACGCGCCACTGCTGCGTGAGTTGAGCGAGAGTTCTTGCCGCCAGCTCAATATTCTTGCGTTGGATGTCGGCTTCCAGCGGTTCGCCGCGTTTGAGTAGCGCATTGCCGCCCAGCGCCACAACCAGGGTAGGTTTGTTTTCCATAACGTCTCCTTAAATACCGTCGCGTTCCAGCGGGCAACTCATGCAGCGCGCACCGCCGCGCCCACGTCCCAGTTCGTCGCCAGGAATGGGTAAAACAGTGATGCCAGCTTTGTCGTATTTCTCGTTGGTCCAGATGTTGCGTTCGTAGCCCACCACAACCCCAGGGCGCAGCGTCAGAACATTGTTCGCGTCATTCCACTGTTCGCGTTCAGCTTCGAAGGCGTCGCCACCGGTGGTGATCAGATTGATCTGGTCGAGGCCAAGTGCTTTTTCGAGGGCATGTACCAGCGTACTTTCCTGGGTGCGTTTCAGGCCGCCACGCCCGTCTGGTGTCAGGGTCCAGCACTGGACATCCGGGCGCACCACTTCCGGGTAGACGGAGAAGGTATCGATATCGATGTGGGTCATGACGGTATCGAGGTGCATACAGGAGCGATGTTTCGGCAGTTCGACTGCGATGACGCGTTCTGCCTGGCGATGCTTAAATAGCGACTGGGCAAGGAACTCAATGCCCTGCGGCGTGGTACGTTCCGACATACCGATGAGAACTGCGCCGCGACCAATGACCAGCACATCCCCACCTTCTAATGTTGCGTGGTCGTAATTAATATTTTCATCGCCGAAATATTTAATAAAATCACCATCGGCAAATTGTGGATGCCAACGGTAAATCGCCCGCAAGTTATTAGTTTCTCGTTGACGTGCAGTTTTTGCCATCGGATTAATGGATACGCCGTTATATATCCAGCATGAGGTGTCGCGGGTAAATAAGTGGTTTGGTAATGGCTTCATAATAAAGTCATTAATATCGTGAGTATCGACCACCATATTTTTGATTGAGGCAGGAATTTCTCCGTATGTCAGCCCACCGCTTAAATGTCGGGCGAGCTCCCGGTGCTGCATATCTGCAAGCCAGGCGCGAATATCCGTGGCGAAAGCGGGGCCAAGGCGATAATCAGAAATTTGTGTATCCAGTAGCCAGCTTTTGGCATCGGGGATATCCAGAGTTTGTGTCAATAAATCAGTGAGTAACAGAACCTCAATTCCCTGTTGACGTAACGTGTTGGCGAAAATGTCATGCTCTTCTCCTGCACGTTCTACCGAAAGAACATCATCAAAAAGCAATTCCTGGCAATTTGATGGCGTCAGCCTTTTTAGGCTGAGGTTAGGGCGATGTAGCATTACGCTACGTAATTGACCGATTTCAGATCCGACATAATGCTTTTCCATCATTATTCCTTTAATACAATTTTAAAAAATAAAGAGGAGGTGCCTGCAAATAATGTTTATTGCAGTCATGGTTTTTCAGCTGATTTCAGAATCTATATTTAGATCTTATCTGATATAGAAACGTGATTCATTTCACAGTCAGGTCGATGTTTGGCATTTGTTGTTTAATTTATGAGATGGCTCTGAGAATTTAAAAAATAAAAACATGAATAATTGAATTACTACGCAGGAATATGTCTTGTTATTTAGCTGTGTTAATTTTATGTACATATCTAAATATTTAATGAATTAAATAGTGCGTTGATTTTTATATGTTTTTCTATATTTAATGAATTTTTATGCGAATCTATTATTTTATTATTTGTGCTGTAAGGTTTATTTCAAAATAAATATGACGATGAAGAAAGATAACGAAGGAGACGTAAACTGTGATCGATAGCTGGTTTTTCTAACAAAGCTTTCTATAACAGTGAGTTAGTGACTGAGTTGAAAAGTATGAGACGAAAGTTATGCAGAGTTTATGCATAACCTGTTGCTGGCTATTAGCAATTATTTAACATCATCAGCGATAAACATGCGTTGACGCAAAATATCGGCAAATAGCAGTGGTATGGCAGACAGTTTTTTCGTATAACAACTAAAATGAAACGATGTTTTAATTAAGGGGTTTGAAATGATTGTCGGCAATATTCACAACCTGGATGCCTGGCTGCCGGAAGAGCTGCGTCAGGCGATTGAGCACATTAAAGCGCACGTGACGGATGCGACGGAAAAGGGTAAACACGACATCGACGGCGAACGTCTGTTCTATCTGATTGCTGAAGATATGACGGAGCCGTTTGCGCAGCGCCGCGCCGAATATCACGCTCGCTATCTGGATATTCAGATCCTGCTCAAAGGTCAGGAAGGCATGACTTTCAGCACGCAGCCTGCGGGCGCACCGGAAACTGACTGGTTGGCGGATAAAGATATCGCCTTCCTGCCGGAAGGCGAACAGGAGAAAACGGTGGTGCTGAATGAAGGTGACTTCGTCGTCTTTTATCCGGGTGAAGTGCATAAACCGCTGTGCGCGGTCGGCGCTCCGGCGCTGGTACGCAAAGCCGTGGTGAAAATGCGGGTAGCATAAACCGGTTTGCCGGGTGCGACTTATCCGGCCTACGGAAGCATGATGGTAGGCCGGATAGGGTGCGTCAGCATCGCCATCCGGCAATTCAATCGCGCAACGCTATTATTTGGAAAGCGTCGCGACCATCACCGCTTTGATGGTGTGCATTCGGTTTTCCGCCTGATCAAATACGATACTGGCGGGTGACTCAAACACCTCGTCGGTCACTTCCATGCCGCCGTGCAGACCATATTCCTGCGCCATTTGTTTGCCAAGCGTGGTTTGATCGTCATGGAACGCGGGCAGGCAGTGCAGGAATTTCACCTGCGGATTGCCGGTCAACGCCATCATCGCGCTATTAACCTGGTACTTACGCAACTGCGCAATACGTTCGGCCCATTTCTCTTTCGCTTCGCCCATCGATACCCATACGTCGGTATAGATGAAGTCCGCGCCTTTCACGCCCGTGGCGACATCTTCGGTTAGCGTTATATTGCCGCCGTTTTTCTGTGCCAGCGCTTTACACTCCGCAACGAGGCTTTCCTCCGGCCAGCAGGCCTGGGGCGCGACCAGGCGCAGATCCAGTCCGGTTAACGCAGCGGCTTCCAGCATGGAATTGCCCATATTGTTGCGGGCATCGCCGGTGTAGACCAGCACCATCTCATTAAACGCTTTACCCGGCAGGTGTTCCTGCATCGTGAGTAAATCCGCCAGCAACTGGGTGGGGTGAAATTCGTTGGTTAATCCGTTCCAAACCGGAACTCCGGCATATTCCGCCAGCGTCTCGACAATTTCCTGACCGTGGCCCCGATACTGAATACCGTCGTACATACGACCGAGTACGCGGGCGGTGTCTTTGATCGACTCTTTATGACCAATCTGGCTGCCGCTCGGCCCGAGATACGTCACGCGCGCGCCCTGATCATATGCGGCAACTTCGAAAGAGCAACGGGTGCGGGTTGAGTCTTTTTCGAAGATGAGCGCGATGTTTTTACCGGTGAGTTTAGCGACCTCTGTACCGTTTTTCTTATCCGTCTTGAGCTGCGCGGCGAGCTGGAGCAGTGACGTGAGTTCAGCAGAGGTGAAATCAAGCAGTTTCAAAAAATGTTTCTGATAAAACGCAGACATAGTTCCCTCACATGGCTTAGGCCATTTATTGAATTAAAATTCAATTTATATGGATGTTTATTCATTTGCAACCTTGTTTAACAAATCTTTCCTGGAAAGGTGGAGGCAATGACAGCGGTATGTGACAATAAGAGTATCGGCAGGACATTATGAGGAATGAGCCATGGCAAACCCGGAACTACTGGAAGAACAGCGTGAAGAAACGCGCTTGATTATTGAAGAGTTACTCGAAGATGGCAGCGATCCAGACGCGCTGTACACCATCGAGCATCACCTTTCCGCGGACGACTTTGAAACCCTGGAAAAAGCGGCAGTAGAAGCCTTCAAGCTGGGTTATGAAGTGACCGAGCCGGAAGAGCTGGAAGTGGAAGAGGGCGACACGGTTATTTGCTGTGACATCCTGAGCGAATGTGCTCTGAATGCCGAGTTGATCGACGCTCAGGTTGAGCAACTGATGAACCTGGCTGAAAAATTTGATGTGGAATACGACGGTTGGGGCACCTATTTTGAAGACCCGAACGGCGAAGAAGGTGAAGACGGCGACGATGAAGACCTCGTCGACGAAGATGATGACGGCGTGCGTCACTAAGTCATCTGCTGACCTACGGTAGCGTCTGCTGCCGTAGGCCAAGGATAACGTATGGATTACCTGCAAATACTCTCCCCGATCCACAACTTCCTGCACTGTAAAACGCCCCAGGCCTGGCTTGATAAAGCGCGAGCCCCGGCGAATCTCCCTCTGTTACTGACGGATCATCTCGTCTGCGAGCTGAAAGCGGCGCAAACGGCCATGCTGCTGGTGCGTAAGTATGTTGCAGATAAACAGGGATCGCAGGCGCTACTGGACTGGCTGAAACCCTATGAAGCGTATGCTTTCAGAGAAGGGGATGAACCGGATTTTATCGCGCTGAATAAACAGATAAGCAAAAGCGTAATGCCGCAAACTGACGACCCGTGGGGGCGCAAGCTGATCGACAGCATGGTTTTGCTGATCAAAGAAGAGCTGCACCACTTCTGGCAGGTGCGTGAGGCGATGATGAGCCGCAACATTCCCTACGTCAAAATTACCGCCAGCCGTTATGCCAAAGGCATGCTCAAAGAGGTGCGAACCCACGAGCCATTAACGCTAATCGATAAACTGATTTGCGGGGCTTACATTGAGGCGCGTTCTTGTGAACGGTTCGCCGCGCTGGCGCCGTATTTGGATGACGATTTACAGGCATTTTATCTTTCGCTGCTGCGATCCGAGGCGCGGCACTATCAAGACTATCTGGCGCTGGCACAGCAGGTTTCTGCCGACGATATCAGTAGTCGGGTGCGGTTCTTTGGCGAAGTAGAAGCCGCATTGATTACTTCTCCCGACGATGAATTCCGCTTCCACAGCGGCGTGCCAGCCTGACTCTCTTCTCTGACGCGCGGCGCTAATCGTCGCGCGGTTTTACCTTTCCTGTTTCCATTAGCAAAATCTGGTGGCTGGAAATCGCTCGCTGCTGCCGTAATAATCAAAACACACGAAGGGGAAATATATCCCCGCAACAGAGACTGTTTTGCATAAGGATGGTTAATGAACTGGGCACACGTATTGTTGGCGGGTTATATCGGGGCGGTGATTGCTATCGTCGTTGGCATGTTTCGCAAAAAAGGCTGGCTGGGAAAGATCTCCGGCGCGGTGGTTTTTGTGGTAGCGATTGTCGCGTGGAATCTGTTTGATGTGCACTACCTGATCCCGCGCGAAAGCCCTGATTATGGGCTGACGGACGCGCAGAAATTTGAAAATGCGATGCTGGCAATGCCTGTTTATCAGGTACTTAAAGAGCAGGAACCCGCGTTATGGCAGAACATCCTTAACCAGGCAACGCAACTGAAAGAAGCTGGGAAAAGCGAACAACAGATTATCGACGCTATTCAGCCGCAAATCCTGCAGGTACAGATGGCGCGTTTGCAGCAGGCACCCGATGCCAATGTGATTGAGTATATGAAAATTAACCTAGAGCAGATTGCTGCGGTGGCAAGAGTGGGCGATGACGAGTGTTTTCGCTTTCTGTTCCCGGCGGTGAAAGGCGGGATTAACCCGGTGCGTATTATTCCGCGGGAGCTGATGAATCGTCGTATGGCCAGCGACATGAGTATGATGCACGCGGCTTATGGCCCGAACAAACATACGGTTACGGCGCAAGAGAAACAGCTGGCGCTTCAGGATCTGCAATCCATCGGCCCGGGATTGGTACAGCGCTTTGGACCGGATATCCAGATTATGGCTGATCCGAGTAAAGGTGTGGGCAAAGAGAAAGTCGCTTGTGAAATGGTGCAGGATTTATGGTCACAGGTGCTGACGCTGCCAACCGCTCGCGCGGCTGGCGTCATTCGGCTGATGCTCTCCGCCGAAATGCAGTAACACAACCATTGCCCCTCCGGCTGAAGTCAGAGGGGTTTTAACATCCGCACTTCGCAATCCACGTGCCCGGTACAGCCCAGCGCTTCGCTGATATGCTCAAACCCTAAATGTTCATACAGGCGGATTGCCTCGGTCAGAAACGCCGTGGTCTCCAGATAGCACTGTTTGAAACCCTGCTCACGGGCATGTTCGAGGGCCATCAGCGCCAGCTTTTTCGCCAGCCCCTGACCGCGTGCGCTCGACAGGAAGTACATCTTTTGCAGTTCGCAAATGTCCGGTTCGCTACATCCTAATGGCGCAACGCCACCGCCGCCCACGACTTCACCGTTTTGCTCAACCACCCAGTAGGCCGCGCCCGGCTGGCTGTAAACCTGGAATAGTTCATCCAGATTAGGGTCGGCAACGGTATAGCCTTTATCGGCAGTAAGCCCGTATTCAGCGGAAACTTTGCGGATCACCGCAGCGATAGCGGCATTATCTGCTGCGGTGATTCGGCGCAGCGTAAGCGTGGAGGGTAGCACAACATTCATAATATGGCTCAATTCTAAAAATACACTTATATATTTATTTAATACCACTCTCTTCTGTCGGGTGCAAGACGTTCCTGAATCAGAAAAAATTAAAATACATTGGCTAATTAAAAATAGTATTGTAAACGAACCAGTAAATAAACACTGGTTTTTATTTTTTATCTTAATGGAATTTATATTAGGGATATTGTTCATGAATGATTTTGTTGGTGGTCGGGGAAATCAACGGCACACATTTATTTTTATCGGTAAGGGATGGCAGTACTTTATTATATGCCTTGTCAATTTTTTGCTGTGTTGTATTACTCTGGGTATTTATACACCGTGGGCGATAGTGAAATGTCGGCGTTATATTTACGAGAATATGACTCTCAATGGCCAACCCTTTACCTATAAGGCGACAGGTGGCGCGATATTCGTAAGCTTCTTGTCGATTATGGTGGTTTATGGTGCCAGCATGAGTTCTATTGCTAACGGCAGCCCTCTCGTTGGTTTTACTTTGATTGGTTTACTGGTAGCTGTCCTTCCATTAATGACCATAAAAAGCCTGCAGTATCAGGCGATGATGACGTCGCTTAACGGTGTGCGTTTTGGTTTTGACTGCTCACAATTACATGCATGGCTTTTTTTACTGGTTGTGCCAGTGGTGCTTGCTGCGGTGAACTGGGGAGTGATTTATCTTCTGATACTTGCCACCGACTGGATTGAGGGCAGTACTGGAATGCTTATCAGAATAGCATTTATCGCGTTGGTGGGAATTGTGGGCATGGGTATCACCTACGGTATTACCTATGCAAAATGGATGCAGTTAGTGGGTAATGGCGGTAATTTTGGTATTCACCGCTTTACTATTAACGTCAATATGAAAGCAAGCATAGTGGGGTGTATTAAAGCCGTGCTGGTACTGCTGCCATTTGTTGTTGTGATTGTCTGGCTAATTGCCCCTATTTTTCTGCAAATGGTGATGTTGGCTGTGTTAGGCGTGGCCGACGACGAATTTATCCTGGAGAATCAGAGCAGAATAATGGCGAGTTATTTTCTCTATTTCGCAGGAATTATTGTGGTTGGAAGCTATTTATACACCACGCTACGTAATCTGTTCATGAATAACCTGGCGCTGGCCGAGGGTAAAATCCGCTTTCATTCTTCCGTCACTGCACATGGCCTGATCTGGCGTTTTGTTCTGGTGTTGTTTATTTCAGGCATCACGTTTGGGCTAGCTTATCCGTGGATGAAAATGTGGCTGGTCAGTTGGCTGGCCAGTAACTCCCATGTACAAGGGGATTTGGATGCGCTGGAACTGACTGACCATACAGAGGCGTTGGAAACAGGTCCGGCGATGTGGGTATCACGTGGTGTGATGACCTACTTCCCGTTCATCTGATACAACAAGGCCGGAGCATGCTCCGGCCTTTAATACGTGTATAACGTCAACAGCTATTACAGCGCGGCGATGACCGCCTGCTGTTCTATCAGCTTCGCTTTCGCTTCCGCATAACCATCTAGCTTCTCACGCTCTTTGGCGATAACTGCTTCCGGTGCGCGAGCAACGAAACCTTCGTTAGAAAGTTTGCCTTCGATACGGGCAATCTCACCTTCGATTTTCGCCACTTCTTTCGCCAGACGCGCCAGCT
Source organism: Citrobacter sp. Cb041 (assembly GCF_030336655.1). Classification (NCBI taxonomy): domain Bacteria; kingdom Pseudomonadati; phylum Pseudomonadota; class Gammaproteobacteria; order Enterobacterales; family Enterobacteriaceae; genus Citrobacter; species Citrobacter sp. Cb041. Next base: position 150,205 of record NZ_JAOWDD010000041.1, read on the forward strand.
CATCTTCTTTATTGATGAGGCCAGCCATCGGGATCAGCAGCTCGGCGCCGTCGATGATTTTGGTCACGGAAACCGGACCTTTGTCATCGGCTGGCAGTACGGTGATGCTTTCCAGACGCGCCAGGTTCAGCAGGAAGCTGCGGTTATCGTTCACACGGCGCATCGCATCAGCGCTGCAACCACGCAGCAGCAGTTCGAGCGGTTTACCAGGGGCGATGTTCATTTCCGCACGGATGTTACGTACGGCAACGATCGCCTGCTTCAGCCATTCGGTATCAGCCAGTGCGGCTTCATCAACCTGTGCGGCGTTATATTCCGGGAACGGTTGCAGCATGATGGTGTCGGCGGTAATACCGGAAATCACCTTCACGCGCTGCCAGATGGTCTCGGTGATGAACGGGATGATCGGATGCGCCAGGCGCAGCAGACCTTCCAGAACGGTGACCAGCGTATTGCGGGTACCGCGCAGTTCAGACTCGGAACCGCCGTTTATGACCGGCTTGGTCAGCTCCAGATACCAGTCGCAGAACTGGTTCCAGGTGAATTCGTACAGAATGCCCGCGGCGATGTCGAAGCGGAAGTTGTCCAGCGCTTCGCGGTACGCTTTGATGGTCTGGTTGAATTCAGCAAGGATCCAGCGATCCGCCAGCGACAGGGTCATTTCGCCGCCGTTGAAGCCGCAATCCTGGTCTTCGGTGTTCATCAGCACGAAGCGGCTGGCGTTCCACAGCTTGTTACAGAAGTTACGATAACCTTCCAGACGCTTCATATCCCAGTTGATGTCGCGACCGGTAGAGGCCAGCGCCGCCAGGGTGAAGCGCAGTGCGTCGGTGCCGTGCGGCTCGATACCGTCCGGGAACTGCTTCTCGGTACGCTTGGCAATCTTCTCGGCCAGCTGCGGCTGCATCATGTTGCCGGTACGTTTCTCCAGCAGTTCTGCCAGGGAGATTCCGTCGACCATATCCAGCGGGTCAATGACGTTGCCCTTGGATTTGGACATCTTCTGGCCTTCGTCGTCGCGGATCAGACCGGTCATGTAGACGGTCTTAAACGGCACTTGCGGCTTGCCGTTTTCATCTTTGATGAAGTGCATGGTCATCATGATCATGCGGGCAATCCAGAAGAAGATGATGTCGAAACCGGAAACCATCACGCTGGTTGGGTGGAACTGACGCAGCGCGTCGGTGTTTTCCGGCCAGCCCAGGGTAGAGAAGGTCCACAGTGCGGAGGAGAACCAGGTATCGAGTACGTCTTCGTCCTGGCGAAGCTGAATGTCGGCACCGAGGTTGTTTTCCTGACGCACTTCGTCTTCAGTACGGCCGACGTAGACGTTGCCGTCGTTGTCATACCATGCCGGGATACGGTGACCCCACCACAGCTGACGGGAAATACACCAGTCCTGAATATCGCGCATCCAGGAGAAGTACATGTTTTCGTACTGCTTCGGTACGAACTGAATGTCGCCGTTTTCAACCGCTTCAACCGCCGGTTTCGCCAGCACGTCGGCACGGACGTACCACTGATCGGTCAGCATCGGTTCAATAACCACGCCGCCACGGTCGCCGTAAGGTACGGTCAGGTCGTGCGGTTTAATTTCTTCCAGCAGGCCCAGCGCATCAACGGCGGCAACCACCGCTTTACGCGCGGCAAAGCGCTCCAGCTTCTGGAACTCAGCCGGGATTTCATTGGAATAAACGTCGGACTCTTCGCCTTTGGTGTCGTACACTTCCGCGGTTTCACGGATGTCGCCGTCAAAGGTCAGAATATTGATCATCGGCAGGCCGTGACGTTTCCCGACTTCGTAGTCGTTAAAGTCGTGCGCCGGGGTGATCTTCACGCAGCCGGTGCCTTTTTCCATATCAGCGTGTTCATCGCCGACAATGGGAATGCGGCGGTTAACCAGCGGCAGAACAACAAACTTGCCAATCAGATCTTTATAACGCGGATCTTCCGGGTTTACGGCCACGCCGGTATCGCCCAGTACGGTTTCCGGACGGGTGGTGGCGACGACCAGGTAATCTTTACCATCAGCGGTTTTCGCGCCGTCAGCCAGCGGATAGCGGATGTGCCACATTGAGCCTTTCGACTCGCGGTTTTCCACTTCCAGGTCGGAAATCGCGGTGCGCAGTTTCGGGTCCCAGTTCACCAGGCGCTTGCCACGGTAAATCAGGTCTTCTTTGTACAGGCGAACGAAGACTTCTTTCACGGCATTGGAAAGACCTTCGTCCATAGTGAAGCGCTCGCGCTCCCAGTCAACGGAGTTGCCTAGACGGCGCATCTGGCGGGTGATGGTGCCGCCGGATTCCGCTTTCCACTGCCAGATTTTGTCGATAAACGCTTCGCGACCGTAGTCGTGGCGGGTTTTACCTTCTTCAGCGGCAATCTTACGCTCAACCACCATCTGGGTTGCGATACCCGCGTGATCGGTACCGGCCTGCCACAGGGTGTTTTTACCCTGCATGCGCTGGTAGCGGATCATGGTATCCATGATGGTTTGCTGGAAAGCATGACCCATATGCAAACTGCCGGTGACGTTCGGCGGCGGGATCATGATGCAGAAGGACTCTTTGCTTTCATCGCCGTTAGGTTTGAAATAGCCCTGCTTTTCCCAGTGCTCGTAAAGCGGCTGTTCGATATCTTGTGGGTTGTATGTCTTTTCCATTATTTCCAGGTTGCCGTATTCAGGTTAAAACCAGCCACGCGGTAAGCTTTGTAGCGATCGCGTGCCGATTGTTTCAAAGAATCTTCGTAAGGAACGAAGTCTATCACTTCTGTGAAAGCGGTGGCAAAATCTGCAAAGCCAACGCGCAAACTGATAAGCAGGTCGCGCGGGCTGCTGTTGCGTTTCTCCGGCCAGGCAATTTCTACCGGTGCGCCGCCTCTGGGGCCTTCACCTGCCAGATTATGCGGAACAAAGCTTTCTGCCGGTCTTGCCCACAGGGCTTCATCCAGTCGAAGAGCCTGCTTTTCGTTTTCGCAGGCGATCAGCACGCGCTTGCCAGCACGCCAACGTTCTGCGGCAATTTCACACACCAACTGCTCGACGGCGCTTAAGCCATCGTGTTGCGTGTCATTGTCCAGAAGATAGAAAGTTGCGTTTCTCATATATGGGGCTTCTTCTGGTGAATTTAAATGCGTTGCCATGATGCACAACCGTAGGCCGGATGGCGTTGCGCTTATCCGGCCTACGGGTCTTATTGCTTGTGCTTACCGCCTTACTCTTCGCCGTTAAAACCGGCACGATTGAGCAGGAATTGCGACAGCAGCGCCACCGGACGACCGGTTGCGCCTTTGGCTTTCCCTGAACGCCATGCGGTACCGGCGATATCGAGGTGCGCCCAGTTGTACTTACGGGTAAAGCGTGACAGGAAGCAGCCCGCGGTAATGGCGCCGCCAGGACGTCCGCCGATGTTCGCCATATCCGCAAAGTTGGACTCTAGCTGTTCCTGGTATTCATCACCCAGCGGCAAACGCCACGCGCGGTCGCCAGCCTGTTCGGACGCACCGATCAGCTCATGCGCCAGCGGGTTGTGGTTCGACATCAGGCCAGTGATGTGATGGCCCAGCGCAATCACGCACGCGCCGGTCAGGGTTGCGACGTCAATCACCGCTTCTGGCTCAAAGCGCTCGACGTAGGTTAATACGTCGCACAGGACCAGACGGCCTTCGGCATCGGTATTGAGTACTTCAACGGTCTGACCAGACATGGTGGTCAGCACGTCGCCAGGACGATACGCACGGCCACCCGGCATGTTTTCGCAGCCTGCCAGCACGCCGACGACGTTGATTGGCAGTTGAAGCTCGGCCACCATGCGCATCACGCCATATACCGCTGCCGCGCCGCACATGTCGTATTTCATCTCATCCATGCCTTCGGCAGGTTTGATGGAGATACCGCCAGAGTCAAAGGTTAACCCTTTACCGACCAGCACGATCGGACGCGCGTCTTCGGACGGATTGCCTTTGTACTCGATGACCGACATCAGCGACTCATTCTGCGAGCCGTGACCGACGGCCAGATAAGAGTGCATGCCCAGCTCTTTCATCTGCTGCTCGCCGATCACGCGGGTTACAACATTTTTGCTGTAGCTGTCTGCCAGTTGGCGCGCCTGAGAGGCAAGGTAGGCGGCGTTACAGATGTTCGGCGGCATGTTGCCGAGATCTTTTGCCGCTTTAATGCCGGCGGCGATCGCCAGACCGTGCTGGATCGCACGCTCACCGCTGGTCAGTTCCCGGCGGGTCGGTACGTTGAAGACCATTTTACGTAGCGGACGACGCGGCTCGCTTTTGTTGGTCTTCAGTTGATCAAAGCTGTACAGCGTTTCCTGTGCTGTCTCAACGGCCTGACGCACTTTCCAGTAGTTATTGCGCCCTTTGACGTGCAGCTCAGTCAGGAAGCAGACGGCTTCCATTGAACCAGTATCATTCAGCGTATTGATGGTTTTCTGAATGACCTGCTTGTACTGGCGCTCATCAAGCTCGCGCTCTTTGCCACAACCAATGAGGAGAATTCGCTCAGACAGAACGTTAGGAACATGGTGCAGCAACAGGGTTTGACCTGGTTTGCCTTCCAGTTCGCCACGACGCAGCAGTGCGCTGATGTACCCGTCGCTGATCTTGTCGAGCTGCTCTGCAATCGGAGAGAGACGGCGTGGTTCAAAGACACCCACGACGATGCACGCACTCCGCTGTTTCTCCGGGCTACCGCTTTTTACACTGAACTCCATGCACTACGCTCCTGAATCTTAAAGACAACGGCGGTGGCTACGGATAGAATTGCAAGCTTTCGTAACTCATACCCGCTGTTGCGGTGACTTCGTGTTAATCTTAACGTTATTACGGCATTGGCACGTCAGAACAATTTCTGAGAGGTGGATCCGTTGAGTATAATGATCTTAGCGACGATTTCGACGACTCAAGAGAATAAATGACGTTTAAGCCATGAAACAAGCTAAATTCCGGCAAAAGACGGGTTTTTACGGGCGTATTTAAAGTGATAATCATAAGATATCTGGTTCGGGAAACGCTCAAAAGCCAACTTGCGATCCTATTCATCCTGCTTTTGATCTTCTTTTGTCAAAAGTTAGTCAGGATCCTTGGTGCGGCGGTTGACGGTGATATCCCGGCGAATCTGGTGCTCTCGCTGCTGGGGCTGGGCGTGCCAGAAATGGCGCAACTTATCTTGCCATTAAGCCTGTTCCTCGGGCTGCTGATGACGCTGGGCAAACTGTATACCGAAAGTGAAATTACGGTCATGCACGCCTGCGGGCTGAGCAAGGCTGTCTTAGTGAAAGCGGCGATGGTGCTGGCGCTGTTTACCAGTATTATTGCGGCGGTCAACGTGATGTGGGCCGGACCGTGGTCCTCCAGACATCAGGACGAAGTCCTGGCGGAGGCGAAAGCGAACCCCGGTATGGCGGCGCTTGCTCAGGGGCAATTCCAGCAGGCCACTAACGGCGGCTCGGTGCTGTTTATCGAAAGCGTTGACGGCAGTAATTTCAACGATGTGTTCCTCGCGCAAATCCGCCCGAAAGGTAACGCCCGTCCTTCGGTGGTGGTAGCGGACTCCGGTCATCTTACTCAATTGCGCGATGGCTCTCAGGTCGTGACGCTGAACCAGGGGACGCGTTTTGAAGGGACCGCGCTGCTGCGCGATTTCCGCATTACCGACTTCCAGAATTATCAGGCGATTATCGGTCATCAGGCCGTGGCGCTGGATCCAAACGATACCGACCAGATGACCATGCGTACGCTATGGACGACCGACACCGATCGCGCCCGTGCGGAGCTGACCTGGCGTATCACGTTAGTATTCACCGTATTTATGATGGCGCTGATGGTTGTACCGCTGAGCGTGGTGAACCCGCGTCAGGGTCGCGTACTGTCCATGCTGCCAGCAATGCTGCTTTATTTGCTGTTCTTCCTGGTTCAGACATCGCTGAAGTCGAACGGCGGCAAAGGTAAGCTGGATCCGGTGTTCTGGATGTGGACGGTTAACCTGGCGTATCTGGCGCTGGCGATTGTGCTTAACCTCTGGGATACGGTGCCGATGCGCCGCTTACGTGCCCGTTTTATGCGTAAAGGAGCGGTATAATGCAGCCTTTTGGTGTACTTGACCGCTATATCGGTAAAACCATTTTCACCACCATCATGATGACGTTGTTCATGCTGGTGTCGCTCTCCGGGATCATCAAGTTTGTCGACCAGCTGAAAAAAGCCGGGCAGGGGAGCTACGATGCGATGGGCGCCGGGCTGTATACCCTGCTCAGCGCGCCGAAAGATATCCAGATCTTCTTCCCGATGGCGGCGCTGCTGGGTGCTTTGCTGGGGCTGGGCATGCTGGCGCAGCGCAGTGAACTGGTGGTCATGCAGGCTTCTGGCTTTACCCGTATGCAGGTGGCGTTGTCGGTGATGAAAACCGCGATTCCGCTGGTGCTGCTGACGATGGCCATCGGCGAATGGGTGGCGCCGCAGGGCGAACAAATGGCGCGTAACTACCGTGCGCAGCAGATGTACGGCGGCTCGCTGCTCTCTACCCAGCAAGGTTTGTGGGCGAAAGATGGCGACAGCTTTGTCTACATCGAGCGGGTGAAAGGTGACGCCGAGTTAGGCGGAATTAGCATCTACTCCTTTAACGACAAGCGCCGTTTGCAGTCCGTCCGCTATGCCGCAAGTGCGACGTTTGACCCGGAGCAGAAGGTCTGGCGTTTGTCGCAGGTGGATGAATCCAACCTGACCGATCCGAAGCAAATCACCGGCTCGCAGACGGTGAGCGGCACCTGGAAAACCAACCTTACACCCGACAAGCTCGGCGTCGTGGCGTTGGATCCTGATGCGCTCTCGATTAGTGGTCTGCATAACTACGTGAAGTACCTGAAGTCGAGCGGCCAGGACGCCGGACGCTACCAGCTCAATATGTGGAGCAAAGTCTTCCAGCCGCTGTCTGTGGCGGTAATGATGCTGATGGCGCTGTCGTTTATCTTTGGTCCGCTGCGTAGCGTCCCGATGGGCGTGCGCGTGGTGACAGGGATTAGCTTCGGCTTTGTGTTCTATGTGCTGGACCAAATCTTTGGCCCGCTGACGCTGGTGTACGGCATTCCGCCGATTATCGGCGCGTTGCTGCCAAGCGCCAGCTTCTTCCTGATAAGCCTGTGGCTGATGCTGCGTAAGTCCTGATATTCGCCCCTCCCGCTGTGCGGGAGGGGCGCCTTCCTGCTAGCGTTTTCGCCCGCCCATCAAACTCCCCAACATGCCGCGGATTATCTGATTGGTGACCTGTCGCGCCGCGCTCTTCGCCACACTCTGTACCACGCCATCGCGCTTGCCGCCGCGCGGTCCGGTGCTGCCAAACAGAATATCCTTCAATCCACCGAGAATACCGCCGTCCACATCGATCGCTTTACCGTTGGCGGGAGGTGTATTTTGCTGCTCGGTGCTGGCCTGCACGCCTTGCTGTAAACGCTCATAGGCGGACTCGCGGTCGATCTGTTCTTCATATTTACCGTACAGCGAGGAGTGATTAATCAGTCCGTTACGCTCGTCATCCGTCACCGGTCCCATGCGTGAGCATGGCGCAATCACCATTGCTCGTTCAACCACCGACGGGCTGCCTTTAGCGTCCAGAAACGACACCAGCGCCTCGCCGGTTCCCAGTTCCTGAATGGCTTTTTCGGTATCAAATGCCGGGTTGGCGCGCATGGTTTGCGCCGCGGTTTTCACTGCTTTCTGATCCTTCGGTGTAAACGCGCGCAGGGCGTGCTGCACGCGGTTCCCCAACTGACCGAGCACGTTGTCTGGAATATCTGACGGGTTTTGCGAGACGAACCACACGCCGACCCCTTTCGAGCGAATCAGGCGGATCACCTGTTCGATTTTATCCAGCAGCACCTGCGGAGCGTCGTTGAACAGCAGGTGAGCTTCATCGAAGAAGAACACCAGTTTTGGCTTCTCCAGATCGCCTGCTTCCGGCAACTGTTCGTATAGTTCGGAGAGCATCCACAGCAGGCTGGCGGCGTACAATTTGGGCATCTGGTAGAGCTTCTCTGCGCTGAGGATGTTGATCATCCCTTTGCCGCTGGCGTCAGTTCGCATCCAGTCTTTGATGTCCAGCATCGGTTCGCCAAAGAAGTGCGCCGCACCCTGTTGCTCCAGCGACAGCAGTCCACGCTGGATTGCCCCGACCGAGGCGCTGCTGATATTGCCATACTGATTCTGGAAGGATTTGGCGTTATCGCCGATGTACTGGGTAATGGCTCGCAGGTCTTTGAAATCGAGCAGCAGCAGACCCTGGTCATCAGCAATGCGGAAGATAATATCCAGCACGCCGGACTGTACGTCGTTGAGGTTCAGCAAACGGGCCAGCAGCAGCGGGCCGAGGTCAGATACTGTGGCCCGCACGGGGTGACCTTTTTCGCCGAAGATATCCCACACCGTGACCGGATTAGCATGCGGTTGCCAGTCGGTAATGCCGATATTTTTCAGGCGGGCGAGCAGCTTTTCAGAGGCCTGCCCTTCCTCGGCCACGCCGGTTAAGTCGCCTTTCACATCGGCCATAAATACCGGTACGCCAATTTCAGACAGCGATTCGGCCAGCTTCTGTAGCGTGACGGTTTTACCGGTCCCGGTCGCGCCGGTAATCAGTCCGTGACGGTTGGCCATGCCTGGCAGTAAAAACAGTTCGGTGTCCGGCGTGCGGGCAATTAGCAGGGGTGTGCTCATTGAGATTTCCTCCATTTATCTTGCCTGGAGTATAGGCAATGTCCATCAAAGAGAGTATGCGATGGCCAGAGAAAATGACTTAAAGCGTATTGCCGTGATAAATCTGGTACCCCAAATCCACGGTGTTGTGGTTATGGTCGTTGTTCTTGATTTTGCTCAGCAACATCTGCGCTGCCATGCGGCCAATGTCAAAACGCGGGGTGATCACGCTGGCGAGGCTTGGGATCATCTGCCTGCCCATTTCCAGCCCGTGGAAACCGGCAATCGAGATCTGTTCCGGAACGGCCAGATCGCGCTCGCGGCACAGCAGCAGCGCGCCCATCGCAATATCGTCGTTGGTGCAAAAAACGCCGTCTAAATCCGGATGCGCGGCGAGCGCGTCCCGCATCATCTGGGTGCCGAGATGGATGGACGAAATAGAACGCGGATTGACGCGCAGCGGCACCAGATCCCGGCGCGTCATGGCATCGCAATAGCCGCGATAGCGCTGTTCATCGCGGACGTCGTCTTTCGAACCGAGATAGAGGATTTTGTGCCGCTGGCGTTTATCCAGCATGGTGCTGACCATATCAAATGCCGCCTGACGGTTATCGAAGCCCACTTCCATGTCCAGACGATCGCCCTGAATATCCATCAGCTCCACCACCGGAATGTTGGCTGAACGCAGAAACTTCACCGTGCGCAGGGTGTGATATTTCTCGGACAGGATAATGCCGTCGATATTGTATGACAGCAGATTGATCACCGACTCTTCCTCGGATTCCCGGTCGTAATTGTAGTTGGCGATCAGCGTCTGATAGTTATGATCCGAGGTGACCGACTCAATGCCGGCCAGAATGTCTGCGAACAGCTGGTTTTGAAACGAGGGGATCAGCACGCCAAGCGTATAGCTTTGCGCATTCAGCAGCATCGCGGGCGCGCGGTTGGGGATGTAATTAATCTCCTCCATAATCTGCGCGATGCGTTCACCGGTTTCCTTTGCGACCTTTTTTGGCGAGCGAATGTAGCGGCTCACCGTCATTTTGGTCACGCCCGCCAGCGTGGCGATGTCTTGCAAAGAAATTCTGTGGTTCCTCATTTTCTCTCCAGTGCCGGGGAGCGCGGATCTGTGCTCCCCGGTGATGACCGTCTTAATGCAGAATGGCGTTCAGCGCCAGAACCCCCAGCAGCCCCATAATGGAAATCAGCGTCTCCATTACCGTCCAGGTACGCAACGTTTCCCCGACGCTGAGATTAAAATAGCCTTTAAACAGCCAGAATCCCGGATCGTTAACGTGGGAGGCAATCACGCTGCCCGCGCCGGTAGCCAGCACCATCAGCGCCGGGTCGGCGTGGGTGACGTTAATAATCGGCAGTACCACGCCTGCGGTGGTGATCGCCGCCACGGTGGCTGAACCGAGCGCGATACGCAGCAAGGCGGCGACCGTCCAGCACATCAGCAGCGGAGAAAGCGATGTGCCGGTCATCAGGTGCGAGATATATTGCCCGACGCCGCTGTCGACCAGAACCTGCTTAAACGCGCCGCCCCCGGCGATGATAAACACAATCATCGCAATCGCGCCGATAGAGTCGCCAATGATATCCATAATTTGCTCGATCGTACGTCCGTTACGTCGACCAAGGGTAAAAATGGCGAGCACGATAGCGATAAACAACGCGACGGCAGGGTTACCGATAAACTCAAAGAAGACCCGTACGCTGTTGGTTTTCGGCAGCGTGATTTCGCACACTGCGGCGACCGCCATCAGTATGACCGGGATTACTGCGGCAAAGATACTGTTCCAGAACGACGGCATCTCTTCTTCGGTGAACAGATGCGGGTTGAATAACCCTTCCGGCGGCGCTTTCTCAAAGCGGGTCAGCAGCTTAGAAAACAGCGGCCCGGCAACAATCACCGTCGGGATAGTAATAATAAAGCCGTACAGCAGGGTGGTGCCAAGATTAGCCTCGAAAATGGTGGCAATCGCGGTCGGCCCCGGATGCGGCGGCAGAAAACAGTGGGTCACGGACAGAGCAGCTACCATCGGGACGCCAACGTACAGCAGCGGCAGGCCGGAAGAGGCCACCACCGTAAACACCAGCGGCAGCAGCAGAACAAAGCCGACTTCGAAAAACATCGCCAGACCCACCACCAGACCGGTGATCACCAGCGCCCACTGCACGCGTTTTTTACCAAACGTGCCAATCAGCGTGGTGGCGATGCGCTGAGCCGCGCCGGTATCGGAAATCAGCTTACCGAGCATTGCACCGAAGCCAAGGATCATCGCCAGACCGCCGAGCGTCCCGCCGATCCCATTTTGTATTGAGTGCAAAACGGCCTGGGCATCCATCCCTTCGGCAAAACCGACGACCGCCGCCACCAGGACCAGAGCAATAAAGCCGTTAACTTTAAAACCAATCATCAGGACCAGGAGCAGCGCGACGCCTGCCGCAATTATTATTAATGGCATAATCGTTTCTCTTATATCCCCGTCATACTGCAAGTTACTGGTGTGTTGGTTGCGCTCACTCACCTGAATCACTTACTCAAGTAAGCTCATCGGGTTCATTCACTTGCCGCCGTCCTGCAACTCGGATTATTTAGGGGTGGCCAAAAATGCAGCGCCTGGGCGCTGCGTGATGTTGCGTTGTGTTGTATCAGACGGCGACCAGCATGCCGCCATCGACAAACAACAGGTGCCCGTTAACAAAATCGGATGCTTTGGAAGAGAGGAAGACCGCCGCGCCAATCAGCTCCTGCGGATCGCCCCAGCGCGCGGCTGGCGTACGTTTGCACAGCCAGGCGGTGAAGGCTTCATCCTCGACCAGCGCTTTGGTCATCTCGGTTTTGAAGTAGCCCGGTGCGATACCGTTGACCTGGATATTGTGGCGTGCCAGCTCAACGCACATACCGCGGGTGAGCATTTTCACCGCGCCTTTCGAGGCGGCATACGGCGTGATGGTGTCGCGGCCCAGTTCGCTCTGCATGGAGCAGATGTTGATGACCTTCCCGGCCTGACGTTCCACCATGCGACGCGTTACTGCCTGCGAGACCAGGAACACCGCCGTCTGGTTAACGGCAATCACATCGTTCCAGTCCTGCTCCGGGAACTCGGTAAACGGATGGCGGCGCTGAATACCGGCGTTATTCACCAGCACATCGATTGGGCCAATGTCTTTTTCGATATGGTCGATGGCGGCATCAATGTCCTGTTTCTGCGTAACATTAAACGGCGCAGCAACGGCGCGGATCCCTTCCTGTTGCAGTTTGGCGACGGCAGCCTCCGCGCGCTCCGGCGTAATATCATTGACGATAATCTGCGCGCCATATTTACCCAGCCCGGTCGCCAGTAAATAACCAATACCCTGGGCCGAACCGGTGATCAGAATATTTTTGCCATCCAGCGAAAAAAGATCGTTCATTATGTTCTTCCTTATTTTGTTTCAGCAAAAACGAGCTGGACTTTCGCTGCCTGGGTTTTATCCCCGGCAAAGATCAGCGCCTGTTCAAGCTCGGTAAACGGATATTCGGCGCTGAGTAATGGCAGCGGATCGATAACGTTATTCGCCAGCCACGACACCGCAGTGTTGAACTCGGTGGTAAAGCGGAACGAGCCTTTGAGCGCGATCTCTTTGCCGATCAGCATCATCATCGGGAAGTCCGGCACCGCACCGCCCATGCCGACCTGCACCATCACGCCTTTCGCGCGGGTGACTTCCAGGCAGGTGGTGATTGAGGACGGATGACCAGAGACTTCGAAGCTGACGTCGAAGTAGCCTTTTTCTTTTTTCCACTCATCGAGCGAGTCCTGCTGCGGGTTAATCAGCGTGTCAGCCCCCATCTGCTGGGCCAGCGACAGCGAGCGCGGGCTGATATCAGCACAGACAATTTCTGCTGCGCCGAGCGTTTTCACCGCGCTGACGATCAGGCAGCCGATAGGCCCCACGCCGGAGATAAACACGCGTTTGCCCTGCAGGTCTCCTGCTTCATGCGCGGCGTGGATCGCGACTGCCAGCGGTTCGGCAAAGGCCATGCCTTTTTCATCGGCGTGCTGGGGGTAGGGGATGCACTGCGCGGTATCGACGGTTTTAAATCGGGTAAAGCCGCCGTCAACGTGGGGAAAATACATGGCGCTACCAAAAAAGCGCATTTCCGTGCACTGGTTTTCTTCGTGCTGCAGACAGTATTTACAGTGGCCACAGGGCTTCGACGGATTAATAGCCACCGACTGACCTTCATGTAATTCTTTTGAGTCGCTGTGCACCACTTTACCAATAACTTCATGGCCTAAAATCATCGGTGCTTTAACGGTAAAATTACCGACTTTTCCTTCCTGATAATAATGTAAGTCGGAACCACAAATTCCGCCGCGGGTAATTTGTACCAGCGTTCCTTTATTATTCCATTCAATATTTTGGTCGGTAATGGTAACAGTTTTCTTACCCGCGACAACGCAGGATTGTGTTTTGACTTGCATAAATGCCTCACTGGTCAGGTAGTAACCTCGGCAGCATTTAAACGGTTTTGATTGTTATTATTTGTGATAAAGATCACGCTGGAAAATTGTTACACTACAATGTTACGCATAACGTGATGCGCCTTGTAAATCTGCTCAGCCACGCCGAAAAAAGGTGAATTCTGCAATGTGGAAGGCGTAGTATCGCGCCATGGAATATGAATCTGGAGTTTTTTCAATGGCCGGGGAAAGTTATATTTTGATGGGCGTTTCGGGTAGCGGTAAATCTTTAATTGGAAGCAAAATTGCTGCAGTATTATCGGCTAAATTCATTGATGGTGACGATCTCCATCCGGCCAAAAATATTGATAAAATGTCTGAAGGTATTCCATTAACCGATGAAGACCGACTACCGTGGTTAGCGCGATTAAATGACGCTTCATACAGTTTATATAAAAAGAATGAGACCGGGTTTATTGTCTGCTCGTCATTAAAAAAACAGTATCGCGATATATTGCGGCAGGGCAGTCCGAATGTGCATTTTTTGTGGCTGGACGGCGATTACGAGACCATTCTGGCGCGCATGCAGCGTCGGGCAGGGCATTTTATGCCTGTGGGATTACTCAAAAGCCAGTTCGATGCGCTGGAGTGCCCGCAGGAGGACGAACGTGATATTGCCCGCATCGACGTGAACCATGACATTGAGCATGTGACGGAACAGTGCCGCCAGGCGGTGCTCGCGTTTCGTAACGGGCAATAAGCCCAGCCCCTTGCGGGACTGAGCCTTGCATCAGAAGTCGGCTTTCAGCACCACGCGGTAGCGGGCTTTGCCGTCACGCACGTGCTGGATAGCGTCGTTAATTTGCGACATCGGGTACAGTTCGGTGGTGGGCGACACCTTGCTGCGTCCGGCAAACTTCATCAGCTTGCGCAGTTCGAACGGCGTACCGGTTGCCGAACCGGAGATGCTGCGATCGCCGGCAATTAAGGTGAACGCTGGCACCGGCAGCGGCTTCAGCACCGCGCCGACGGTATGGAAGTTACCGCCGTAGGCCAGTGCTTCAAAATAAGGCTGCCAGTCGAGATCGACGTTAACCGTGTTAATAATGAGATCGAACTGGCCCGCCAGCGCTTTTAGCGCATCCGGATCGCGGCTGTTAACCACCTTATCCGCTCCCATCGCCAGCACTTCCTGCTCTTTCGCCGGATTGGAGCTGAACGCGGTCACTTCGCACCCCATCGCGTGTAACAGCTTAATGGCGATATGCCCCAGGCCGCCGATGCCGATCACCCCAACGCGGCTGGTGGCGGTGATATGGTGCATCAGCAGCGGTTTGAACACCGTGATACCGCCGCACAACAAGGGACCCGCCGCCGCCAGATCGATGCTCTCCGGCAGCGGGATCACCCACTGCCAGTCGGCCCGCAGCTTCTCGGCAAAGCCACCGCGATTGAGAATAGTGGGAACGGAACCTTCCAGACAGTTAATCTGATTGCCGCTGATACAGGCGTCGCAGTACCCGCAGCTGCGCGCCGTCCAGCCAATGCCGACACGCTGACCAACCTTCAGACCTTTATCTTGCGCCGCGCTGCCGAGCGCCGCCACGCGACCAATCACCTCATGCCCGGGCCACCAGCGGATACTGAGAGAACCCCCATTCGTTGTCGATCATCGACAAATCGGAATGGCAGATACCGCAGTAATCGACCTGGACTTCGACATCTTCCGGCTTAAGCTCGCCCGCATCATATTCATAGAGTTCGAGTTCGCTGCCCGCCGCTTTTGCGGCGTAGCTTTTTATCATCGACATCGTGTTTCCCTCAGTGTGGTGTTGAACTGGAAGTGTAGAGCATGGGGAAACGGGACGCTTCGCAGAAGGGGGGATTAATAAGGGGGCAAACTGTGACGATGGTTGCAGGTGAGAGAGGGAATGCTGAAATTTTCAACACTTAGCGAGTCAGACACACGCTGGTGCTTGCATGGTGGCGCATGACAGGTATAATCCACAACGTTTTCCGCATCCCTTCCGTGCCGGAGTGGCGAAATCGGTAGACGCAGTTGATTCAAAATCAACCGTAGAAATACGTGCCGGTTCGAGTCCGGCCTTCGGCACCATACAAAGCTTTTTTCAAGTATACTAATCTCTAGTTTAGTCCATAAAAATGGAATGTAAGCACATTTTCTGTCTTGCTTAGTCTGTCCACGTCTACCCTTTTCTGTTCATATATGCCAACGAATGGTATCGTCGGTGTCCGACAAATCTTTCAAACTGACG
Source organism: Citrobacter sp. Cb041 (assembly GCF_030336655.1). Classification (NCBI taxonomy): domain Bacteria; kingdom Pseudomonadati; phylum Pseudomonadota; class Gammaproteobacteria; order Enterobacterales; family Enterobacteriaceae; genus Citrobacter; species Citrobacter sp. Cb041. The sequence goes on from NZ_JAOWDD010000041.1 coordinate 165,635, forward strand.
TTGAGTAAGTTATGCACGGGCTGCTCAATCTCAGTCGATTGAATCGGCTCGGATAATCTAGATACATTTGAGCCGTTGATGGACAAATTCAACTCATTTAAGTCTGTAACGAATTTTTCCGATAAGAAATCTGAACTGAGTTAACACCGGATAAAGCCTCGAGGTTGAACTCTAAGGTCAGGCGCAGGGGGATCTATCCGGCAGTGTTCAACTGTTGTGAAACGTATTCGTATCCACAGTTTTGGACTGATAAGATCTGGGGCCAGCTTATCAATATTTGACGTTATCATGGCGCCCTAATAGGCTATTTAATTAAGTAGCTCAAGATGTCTACGGGCTAGGGATTTCCGTACAATACGATAGCTACCCTAAACATTTCTCAACGTTTTTTGGCGTGGTGGTGCGTATGCATGAAAAAGCTACGCGGGCAGTAATTTCTGCATTCATTGAGTAACGCAGCAGTTATGAACCGCATGAAATAGTACATTTGACACTAATGCGCTCAACTGTACCCAAAGAGGATATCTAGGCCAGAATTTGTCAGTATATCAAGAGCGTTGATGTAAACGTGTTAGAACCCAGTGTTCATAAATCTAAATATATTAAACTAGCATAGTTAGAAAATAAATAATGCCCCAGAATATTGACTCTGGGGCAAGGAATTATAATTTTACTAATTTTTTATTAGTAAGTTCAATAAACAACAAAAATCAACTCCAGTTAGGTATGCGTCCTTGATACTCAGCATTATTCTGTTTGATTAAAATAATATGAGTTTGGTTACTTTTATCAATGCCAACAATAATGTTGTCACCTTCACAAGCTTGTTCCATAACATAATTATCTCGAAAATAGAGGCGAAACTCGCTTCTGTCCGGGGAATTCTCTCTAGCATCATACCAAGTGATAGTATCTTTGCAGAATGTATCCGTTCCTCTAATAGAAAATATTACTTCCTTAGTGAATCTAGCTTTACCAAATATCTGTTTTAGTTGAGAAACTCCGTTAAATTCGTGTTGATTTGAGGCGTCTCGATTGGCTTCAACTGCGGTTAAAGTTTTAATACATGATTGCTTAAGGTAAATCGGGGACGTAGTCATTATCAACCTCTTGTTAATAATAATTAAATATATGTTAGGTTTAATAAATAAGTTTAAAGTCTATGGATGAAATAATATAACGACTATATACTAAACAACTAAGTTGCCGAGTCAAGTCGGCAATGATATATATAACAAATATTCTTAGTAACCATATGATAAACTTAACTTATATACTTTTTATAGATCTGATATAAAGTTGAGAAAACATGACATGGATCAATATGCGTATAGTTTTTAATCAAAATATAAAGGTCAAATAAATATAATCAAGTAATAAATTTTTTTATTACTTTAATTCAATTTTTGAGCAGGGAGATAATCCCTCTAAAAGACAGCAATTAAAATATTTTGTTGGGTTAACTTCGTCAAGAGGTGTATATAAATAAAATAAATTATATCCGGTAACATTAATTAATCTGTCCAAATTATATTTTTATAATTTTCATGGCTTTAATTTTTAGTCGAGTTATTACATATGAAGAAGTTTTTCAGATAGGTCTACAAGCTTTTTTCCAGATACATAGAATTCAATGAGCATCATTGGATTGAGATATTCACATTTGATGGGGGGATACTGAACGTCCTGTTGCTCTCTTGTGATTGGATCTTCAATATGTGCTGATTCTACGATTCCAGATATTCCTGGAAATATAAAATAGTTATAGATTGTAGCTTCTGGGTATATATCTTTTAATGCTGAGGCATAAAAAAATTGTTTGATGAGGTCTGGCCATCCAGGCAGGTTTGCTACATTGTTCGCACCATAGTATTTTGCATCAATAATGGCGAATACATTTTCATCAGAATTCATCAAAACAGTGTCAGTACGACCTCCTTTTTGTACTGCAATTTTGAATTCACTATCTATTTTATAACTAGGCTTAGCCAGCCTACGATTGATATCAAATTTCCAAAGCATGCAAGAATCAATCATATGTTCCCACATTGTGTGAAATCTATTTATGCCAATAACGATATTGTTATCCGAATATTTATTTTTATTTGATAAATACATTGATAGATCTTTCATGAGTTTTAAATCTTTGTCTGCATAGATTAATCTCATTTCCTTTTCTAATATTTGTAATTTAGTTTTGATATCCCCAGAGGAATGGTTTATATGAACAAGTTCAGAGGAAATTGTTGAAGTTGTATCGAAGATAATCCATCCAACGAGATCATTTAACTCACGAATGACTTCCGCGTGAATGCGAGATACTTCATCATCATGATGGGTAGTTCTTTTCCTACCAAGAGTATTCAAATATATAAAAGAGTTTGAAACAGGATAATTTTGAACTCTACGAATAGTTCGCTTCCAATCTGTTTTTCCTATGTTTTTTTTGATGGAAGATTCCCTCCTTATATAAATACCATTCTTGATATAGTCATCGAGAAGTGTAAATGCTAAACTAATTAATGAATCTCCTATAACGTTTTCAGAGACACCATCTGAAACTGAAGTACGATCTCTATTCAAGGTATATTTATAGATTGCACGGATAAGAGATGCGCCAAGTTTTAGTGGATCCTCATCTCTTGTCGCTCCACTATTTCTTGGTAAAAATATATCGACTCTGTTTTTTTGTACCACAATGCCACAAAAATCTAGTCTGTCTTGTTCTTTATAAATTAGGTTTTCTGTGTTTAATATATTACGGACATGTTTAGGTAAACTATTAACTACACACTTATCCTCATGTAGAACTATATTCATTATTATTCGACCTCTTCTGGTTGAATAGTTCCAGCTGATATAAGTGTTTCCTCTAGGCTACTTTCGAAAACAGATTTACCTTCCGAGAATGCGGCAACTAGTTGCCCGAAACTTGTGATGCTGATACCTCCAATCTCTGTTGCGAAGATATTAGACCTTTTACCGTGTCGTAAAACATCGTCCCATAGATAGACGAAGAGTTTGTAACGAAGTGAATCATTTGCAGAGCTAGGATCGCTTAGGTCTCCTAATGATAAAAAGCGATGACCAAGCAGACGATCTTCGGGGATACCCAACACTGTGAGCCTTTCATTGATTATTTTTGAAAAATCACTCCATTCGACCTGATAAATATCGCCCTGTAAAGGAAGATAAAGTACCCCTGGGGTTGCTTTTGAATAGTCAATCGGGATATATCGAATAGCCCAGCGACGTTTAAATGCAGTATCCAAGAAATTAACTCCTTGATCGCTGCTATTCATTGTTGCCAAGATAGTTAAATTTACTGGTAAAGATAATTTATCGATGCATTGTGTAAGATGACTATTTATGTAATCTAACATATCTGGGTCGATATCTATTTCATAGTTACAGTCTGGGTCGAGTAACTGAAATAAATCACCGAATACTGCTGCCGCGGGTGCTCTATTAATCTCCTCAATTATTAAAAAAACTCTCTGATTTGGATTGTTTTTCGCTTGGATAAATGCATTAGTGAAAGCTCCAGGGCGAAATTCATAACTAATAGTTTGTGATTCACCATTACTTCTCATCCTTGGTTTTAAACTTCCTACTAAATCACTATACTGTGTGTCAGGGTGGAATACTGTACGAAATTTTTGCGCTTCAGCAGTCAACTGTTCAATCGTATAACTTTTCCCAGTGCCAGGAGCACCAAGATAAATAGTATTCTTTATTCTTTTAGAAATTACACTGGATGTTATGGTTGAACTTTTTAATGACATAGGTGTGAATATAGTACAATCAGATATTACTTGCTCAAGATATTCTATTGTGATTAGGATATCTTGTTCACTGAACGATGTTCGTTCGTCAAGCTCTTGCGGAATTTTATTAGTAGCAATATGTATAAATCTGGATACAACATTAAAAAAAAGCTTGGATTGTTCTTGCGCCGCTACTTTGGCGCGAGGATGGGTAAAAACGTTTAAGCCTAACACGCGGACCATTTTTTCAAAATATTTCCATTCAATACATTGAATGTTGCCTATAGGGGAAATACTGACAAATGTCTGTTGGTCTGCTATCAGCTCATTTCTTATCGGAGTTGGTGTTTGTACAGTATAATTTATAAATTGCTTAGCTTTATCACTAGCTTGGATATCTTTCAGTGACTGAAGGATGCATTGGAAAGAGATATCATGCACTTTCCCTGATGAATTACTCACCTCAAAAAAAGAACCAGTTCCGAGAAAATTTACATTAAAAACTGAGCTAGCATTCCACTGAACATTTTTATCATACAATTGCTGCAATTGAGACTGTGACATAGCCATCCTCCATTAGCTGTATTGATTGATCATTTGTACAGTGTTACGATTACCAGGACAAAAACCGGATAAAAATGACCTATCATGAACAATCAGAATAAATCGCATCATATCAAAGAACTGAGAAAAAGATTAGGGCTCGGACGCACAGAATTCGCCAACCTACTAGGGCTAGGCTCTGCTGGCGAACGGACTGTCCGTGGTTGGGAAGAAGGGGAACATACCCCTTCATCCACAAAATGGCAGGCTATACTAGCTGTTGAAAAACAAATGACTGAATACTTACAGAATGCCCCTTTCCGGCAAAAAGCAACATGTGAATCAAAATTTACATTTATTGATCTGTTTGCTGGTATCGGTGGAATTCGACTACCTTACCAGCGGTTGGGGGGGCAATGCGTCTTTTCTTCTGAATGGGATAAATTCTCGCAGAAGACATACTTGACTAACTTTGGTGAGATGCCACATGGAGACATCACTAAGATTAAAGCAACGGATATTCCTGATCACGATATCCTTCTTGGTGGTTTCCCTTGCCAGGCATTTTCCCAGGCAGGACTTAAAAAAGGATTTAGTGATACTCGCGGGACTATGTTCTTCGAGATTCAACGGATTCTTGCAACTAAACGCCCAAAAGCATTTATGCTTGAAAATGTCAAACAACTCCAAGGCCATGATAAAGGCCGTACGCTAAAGACGATTCTGGATATTCTCAGAGGGCAAAGCGCCCATTCAATACCTGATGATATTCCGATTAGCGAAGATGCTCGGACTGCGTTATCGGAGAAACTCAATTATTGGGTTGATTATAAAGTACTTCGTGCAGGCGATTTCGGTGCACCACAAAATCGTGAACGGATATTTATTGTCGGCTTTGATAAGGATTATTTTAGTGGGGTTGATTTTGATAATATCTTTAATTGGCCAAAACCCCCAATGACACCAACAAAAGTTGGTGATATTTTAGAGGATCTGAGCAATATTTCTGAGCTTGATGATAGATATACAATATCTGACAAACTTTGGATCGGCCATCAGAAACGAAAACTTGAGCATGAAAAGAAAGGAAATGGTTTCGGTTATTCACTTTTTAATGAAAATAGTGAATACACTAATACAATTAGTGCACGTTACTATAAAGATGGTTCTGAGATATTAATTGATCAGTCTCATCTTAATAAAAATCCGAGAAAGCTAACTCCGCGTGAGTGTGCTCGGCTCCAAGGGTTTCCTGATGATTATATTGTTGATGCTGTTTCACAAGGTCAGATTTATAAACAGTTTGGCAATTCGGTATGTATTAATGTGATTGATGCTGTTGCGAAAGAAATGGTTGGCGCAATATCTGAAGCAGATAAGCTTAGAGCCAGTAATATAAAGATGAAAAAAACTGTTAGTTAAGTATGTAGAGGAGTGAAAGCACCTTGCTATTTATATGTAAGAATTAATGGTAAGGTGTTTTATAAAAAAATTAGTTAATAAGGTATGTATTGAAAAATATGTAACTCCTGTATTTTTGATAAAAGGAATTCTACGTGGCGCTGTACTGCATCTCTGATAAAAACCTTACTGCATTAACAAAAACGACATTTACTATTGAAGGCTTGCAAGAACGTTATGACTTGCAAGAGGCTCTCAAGAAAAATATCGATATTGTCGCACCAGACTGTCTCGTTATATCGGAAGAGTTTTCAGACTGGGAAGACAGTAGGCGAAGAATAGATCTATTAGCCATCGATAAGCAGGCGAATTTAGTTGTCATTGAATTAAAACGTGATGAAGTCGGTGCACATATGGAATTGCAGGCATTAAGATATGCCGCGATGATTTCTACTATGAGTTTTGCGAAAGCATGTGAGTATTACCAAGCTTATCTGCAAAAGCATGACTTAGATATAGATGCTAAAGCACAAATACTCGAATTTGTTGAACTGGAAGATACTGAACTTGTGGATTTTGGCAAAGATATCAGAATTATTCTTGCTTCAGCCGATTTTAGTAAAGAGTTGACGACAACAGCTATCTGGTTGAGAGATAAAGGAGTGGATATTCGTTGTGTCCGCTTGACGCCGTATAACTTCAACGGTGAAGTCTTAATCAATGCGGAGCAGATAATTCCTGTTCCGGAGCTTGAAGAGTATCAGGTGAGGTTCAGAGAAAAGCGCGTAGAGCAGATTGCAAGCAGCCAGAAATCAGAGCGAGATTACTCTGAATATAGGTATAAGGGGCTGGTTTTTAATAAAAGAAAACTTGCTCTTGAGCTTTTTACCGACTGGATCGCGAAGCATAACCCAAGCGATTTTAGTGAGCTGACAGCAAAATTAAGTGAAATATTAAAAAGTAGAACAATAGCATTAGCAGATCATATCCCTGAAGGGCGTAAGAACAGGTTTCATATGAATGATGATGCGATGATTGAGTTACCATCAGGCGAGCTTGTAGCTATTTCAAACCAATGGGGACTTGGAAATATTGAGCGATTAATCGATTTTGTTCGTCGTGATGGATTCAATATTGAAAAGATAGAGTAGTTGCTGAATATGGACAGCCAAAATAAGATCCTCAGGTACCATTCTCCTGAATCTCGCAGTCGAGCTATAAACGCCCTCTACACTAGCTGTCAAACTTGTAAGTAGGAAAACGATTGCTATTTATTGCCGCAGGTCAATTCCCTTTTTGCTCGCGATCGCACATAATACGACCCCGGTTTGCACACCGGGAATCCAGGAGAGTTCATGTACTACCCCTTCGTTCGTAAAGCCCTTTTCCAGCTCGATCCAGAGCGCGCTCATGAATTGACATTCCAGCAATTACGTCGCATTACCGGCACGCCGCTCGAAGCGCTTGTCCGCCAGAAAGTACCCGCAAAACCGGTTACCTGTATGGGGCTGACGTTTAAAAATCCACTCGGGCTTGCTGCCGGACTGGATAAAGACGGGGAGTGCATTGATGCGCTCGGCGCGATGGGATTTGGTTCCATTGAGATTGGTACCGTGACGCCGCGTCCTCAGCCGGGTAATGATAAACCACGTCTGTTTCGTCTGGTCGATGCAGAAGGTTTGATCAACCGCATGGGGTTTAATAACCTGGGGGTTGATAACCTGGTTGAGAACGTTAAAAAATCGCATTTTGACGGTATTCTGGGGATTAATATTGGTAAGAATAAAGATACTCCGGTAGAAAACGGCAAAGATGACTATCTGATTTGTATGGAAAAAGTCTATGCTTATGCTGGTTATATCGCGATTAATATCTCTTCACCGAATACGCCGGGATTACGTACGCTGCAATATGGTGAGGCGTTGGATGATCTTCTGACGGCAATTAAAAATAAGCAAAATGATCTGCAAGCGATCCACCATAAATATGTTCCAGTGGCGGTTAAGATCGCACCGGATCTTTCTGTGGAAGAACTGATCCAGGTTGCTGACAGTTTAGTTCGTCATAATATTGATGGCGTAATTTCGACTAACACCACTCTCGATCGTTCTCTCGTTCAGGGAATGAAAAATTGCGATCAAATGGGTGGCCTGAGCGGTCGACCGTTACAATTAAAAAGTACAGAAATTATTCGCCAGTTGTCTCAGGAATTAAAAGGTCAGCTGCCGATTATTGGGGTTGGTGGTATCGACTC
>NZ_JAOWDD010000042.1:0-217408 GCF_030336655.1 Citrobacter sp. Cb041
GTCGGCTTACCCGGCTGGATAAATTCCAGTTTTACTGCATATTTCTCTGCCCATTCAGCCAGAGCCAGTGAGATAAATTCCGGATCGTTATCAATGCGTAGCATGACAGGATAGCCGCGATTTGCGGCGATCCTGTCGAGTACACGGACCATCCGCAGAGCTGGCAGATTCAGATCGATTTCAATCGACAATGCCTCACGGTTAAAGTCATCAACAACATTGAACGTGCGAAAACGACGGCCACAGACCAGGGCATCATGCATAAAATCGACAGACCAGCTCTGATTCAGCGCTTCCGGCGTGGCCAGTGGCGAGGGATTACGCACCGGCAACCGCTGTTTGCCCTTACGACGAAAGTTCAGCTTCAGCAGACAGTAAATACGGTGGATCCTTTTGTGATTCCACGGGTGTCCCTGCCGCCTCAGAACCTGAAAAAGTTTCGGAAAACCGTATCGTGGGTATCGCTCAGCCACTGCCTGCAACGCGACAATAACGGGTTCGTCACGCGTGGTATCCGGACGGTGATGGTAAACCGTTCTGCTCAGGTTCAGACTCCGGCAGGCCTGACGGATACTGAGTCCAAATGTCGTTATCAGATGAGTGACCAGCTCACGCTTAAAGGCTGGTTTTAAAGCTTTTTTTCGATAACGTCTTTCAGCGCCCGGCTCTCAAGGCTCAGGTCGGCAAACATCTGTTTGAGACGTCGGTTCTCGTCCTCAAGATCCTTGATCTTTTTAATATCAGAAGCCTCCATGCCGCCGTATCTGGACTTCCTGTTGTAGTAGGTGGCTTCAGAGATACCTGCCTCCCGGCAGACATTTTTAACAGTTCGTCCGGCTTCAACCGACTTAATCACTGCGATGATCTGATGCTCAGTAAAACGGGCTTTACGCATAGCGATCTCCTATGTTGGCAGAGTGATTATGCCGGATGATCTCTAAATGTGAATGGCACGATTATGCGGGATGTTTACATAATGCCTGTGTGATTAAAAATACGCTTCGTTGAACAAAAAAGCCCGCAGCGCGGGCTTTTGAGTTTGTGGAGATTAGAACTGGTACACAATACCCATGGCAAACTGATCGTCAACTGCGTTGCCAGTAATTGCGCCGTCTTCTTTATCCAGCAGGTTAAATTTATACGCTGTGTAGACGTTCATATTTTTATTGAAGTAGTACCAGGTGCCGAGCTCGACGTAATTCACGCGGTCAGCGTTAACACCGCCGGCCAGGTCTTTACCCTGCGAATAAACGTAACCCAGGGATGGACGCAGACCAAAGTCGAACTGATATTGAACGACTGCTTCAATGTTTTGCGTTTTGTTTGCAAAAACCGGATCGGTTCCGGTTCCGATTCTGGTCATATTACGCGTTTCGCCATACATCGCTGCCGCATAAACGCTGTTGGCGTCATATTTTGCTGCCAGGGACCAGACTTCAGCGTTGCTGCCATAGCCATCGATGGATTGTTTGTCCGTACGGTCGGATTTACCATATACCGCAACGAAACCAAAGCCATCTACGTTGTAGTCCACCGACATGCTGTAGCCGTCGCCATTTGCTTCAGTGACAGCGTCATCGTGATTCTTACCCTGGTACTGTAGCGCGAAATCAAGACCCTCAACCATGCCGAAGAAATCTGTGTTGCGGTAGGTCGCCACGCCGTTGGTACGACCGGTCATGAAATTATCCGTCGCAGACCAGGAATCGCCACCCCATTCAACCAGCATATCGGTGTAGGCTGCCGCATCGTAGGCTACGCCATAGTTACGACCATAATCAAATGAGCCGTAATCCGCATATTTCAGACCCGCGAAGGCCAGACGAGTTTTTTGCTCCTGAACTCCTTCCGCATTGCTGGCGTCGAGGTTGTGTTCAAACTGACCAAAACCTGTCAACTCGTTGCTGATCTGGGTTTCACCTTTCACCCCAAAACGGGCGTAAGAGGTGTCAGCATTTTCACTGTTACTGCTATCCGTATTCGACCAGATGCGTTCGCCTACCATCTTGCCGTAAAAATCAATTTTATTGCCGTTCTTATTATAAATTTCAGCCGCATTTGCTGCGCTTGCAGCTAATAAGGCAGGGAGAAGCAGTGCCAGTACTTTTCTTTTCATTATGTATTCCCTTTATATAATAATTAAAATGAATATGTAGCGCTATCTGAAAGACTACATTTGAATACTATCTATGAAGTTCATTTAATTTTAAATATAACATGTAACAAATATATTTAAGATATTTCAAGATGTTTCATTGTTGCTTTTATATAATTAAAATTGCATGGCATTTGAATTAATATAATTCATACAAATGTATTTTTTATCATATAGTTATGATTTCTTTTATTCTATCTTGTTGAATGTATATTATTGATATTTGTTATTTATTTTGCATGCGAGATTATAATTGAACTGCTTATTTTGAATAATGGATTTATATATCCATTATAGTGATGCTTGTTAAGTGAATAATATGTATTGATGATAAAAAAGCGTCGACGGTAGTCTGACATGAGAATTGTTGCTAAGGTGGTTTTCTTTCTGCGAAGAGCGAGAGTATGGAACTACAGTACTGGCAGTCGAAATTTGAAGCCTGGTTACGTGACAATCATTCCGGGCACGACGCTGCCCATGACATCTTTCATTTTCGTCGCGTCTGGATCACATCACAAAAGTTGAGCATGGATGTGACCGTAGACTGGCTGGTGGTGCTGACGGCGTGCTACTTTCACGATCTCGTCAGTTTGCCGAAGAACCATCCCGATCGTCATCGTTCGTCGGTACTGGCAGCCCAGGAAACGCGTCGCGTTTTGATGCGCGATTTCCCTGATTTTCCACAACAACGATTACCTGCCGTGTGCCATGCTATTGAGGCGCACAGTTTCAGCGCCAAAATCGTACCAGAAACCCTTGAAGCCAAAATCGTGCAGGATGCTGACCGGCTTGAGGCGTTGGGCGCAATTGGTTTAGCTCGGGTATTTGCCGTGTCCGGCGCGTTAGGCGTGGCGCTGTTTGATGCGGAAGATCCGTTTGCCCGACAGCGTAGCCTTGATGATAAACAGTACGCACTCGATCACTTCCAGACCAAATTGTTGACGCTGCCGCTGACGATGCAAACTGAACACGGTCGGCATTTGGCGCAACATAATGCTGACTTCTTACTGACGTACATGGCGAAGCTGAGTGCGGAGTTAAAAGGAGAATATGAAATGCTGGATCTTGACGCGATTCAACCCTTTAAGCTGCGTTAGTCGCCAGTACAGCCGCAACGTCAACCGCACTAATTTATGTTAACCTGTCAGCTATCCATTTCGGCCGGTTAAATGTATGCAGGATAATTTTTCAGTAGCAGGTTCCATGAACCCGATGACAGATGATAACGAGGCCGCCGCACAGGTGATTTTGGCTAAGTTGCTTGAAATATATGACGTGAAAACGCTGGTTGCTCATCTGAATGGTGTTGGCGAGAACCGCTGGAGTCCGGCCATCTTCAAGCGAGTAGTTGCCAATGAAACGTGGCATCGCCTCAGCGACGGTGAGTTGGCTCATCTGAACGACTTGCTGCCGAGGCCGCCTGCGCATCATCCACATTATGCTTTTCGCTTTATCGATCTTTTTGCCGGTATTGGCGGCATTCGTCGCGGCTTTGAGGCGATTGGCGGGCAGTGCGTGTTTACCAGTGAGTGGAACAAGCATGCGGTGCGCACCTACAAAGCGAATCACTACTGCGATCCTCACCAGCACCATTTTAATGAAGATATTCGCGATATCACCCTCAGTCATCATGATGGGGTGAGTGACCAGCAGGCGGCGGAACATATCCGCCAGCATGTTCCGCAGCATGACGTGCTGCTGGCGGGATTTCCTTGTCAGCCATTCTCTCTGGCCGGTGTATCAAAGAAAAACGCGTTAGGGCGGGCTCATGGCTTCGCCTGCGATACGCAAGGCACACTTTTTTTTGACGTGGTGCGCATCATCGATGCGCGTCGGCCGGCAATATTTGTGCTCGAAAATGTCAAAAACCTGAAGAGTCACGATCAGGGGAAAACGTTCCGCATCATTATGCAAACGCTGGATGAGCTGGGTTATGACGTGGCTGATGCACACGATAACGGGCCGGACGATCCGAAAATTATCGATGGGCAACATTTTTTGCCCCAGCATCGCGAACGTATTGTGCTCGTCGGCTTTCGCCGCGATCTGAATCTGAAATCAGACTTCACGTTGCGCGATATTGTCTCCCGCTATCCTCAGCGGCGTACGACGCTGGCGGAGCTACTTGAGCCGACCGTCGATGCAAAATATGTGCTCACGCCGGTGCTGTGGAAATATCTGTATCGTTATGCGAAAAAGCATCAGGCGCGGGGCAATGGATTTGGCTATGGCATGGTGTATCCCGGCAATCCCGATTGCGTAACGCGCACATTATCGGCGCGTTACTATAAAGATGGGGCAGAGATCTTGATCGACCGCGGTTGGGATATGGCGCTGGGTGAAAAGGATTTTGATGATCCGCACAATCAGCGATACCGTCCGCGCAGGCTGACGCCCAGAGAGTGCGCGCGCCTGATGGGATTTGAATCACCTCAGGGCTATCAGTTCAGGATCCCGGTGTCGGACACACAGGCTTATCGTCAGTTTGGTAATTCGGTGGTCGTCCCGGCATTTGCGGCGGTAGCCAGACTGCTGGAGCCAAAAATCAAACAGGCGGTTGCTATTCGCGAGAAAGAGAAACTGCATGGCAGACGTTCACGATAAAGCGACGCGCAGTAAAAATATGCGGGCGATAGCAACCCGCGATACCGCAATTGAAAAACGCCTTGCCAGCGTACTGACAGAGCAGGGGGTAACGTTTCGCGTGCAGGATGCGACGTTACCCGGTCGTCCCGATTTCGTGGTGGATGATTATCGTTGTGTGATTTTTACCCACGGCTGTTTCTGGCATCATCACAACTGCTATCTATTCAAAGTCCCCGCCACACGAACAGCGTTCTGGCTGGAAAAAATAGACAAAAATGTCCAGCGTGACGCGCGGGATTGTGAAAAGTTGCAGGCTCTGGGCTGGCGCGTACTGATTGTCTGGGAGTGCGCCCTGCGTGGGCGCGAAAAGCTGGGGGATGACGCGTTGTCCGAACGCGTCATCGAGTGGATCTGCGGCGGTGGCGCAAGTGCGCAGATCGACACCCTCGGTATCCATTTACTGTAACGTCTTTTCCGACGGGGTCGCAACGGCGTCCGCTTTAATGGGAAATAAGTATTTACCGAGTGTGACCAGTACCACCGCAAATACAATCACGCCAAGCGCCAGCCATTCGATGGGCGCCAGACTTTCACCTCCCAGGCCGGTACCTAACAGTACAGCGACAACCGGATTAACGTAGGCATAGCTGGTGGCTAATGCCGGGCTGACGTTGCGGATCAAGTACATATACGCGTTGATGGCAATAATAGAACCAAACACGGCCAGATAGGCGACCGCCATAAAGCCTGAAAACGTCGGCATAGTGGTCAACGTTTCCCCGGAAATCAGCGAGGCGCACATCAGCACAATACCGGCGGCTAACATTTCAATGGCTCCGGCCATCATGCCAACGGGTAACGTTATGCGCGAGCCGTACACTGAGCCAAACGCCCAGCTTATCGAACCTATCAGGATTAAAATTGCTCCCCATGGATTACCACTCAAATTACCACCGCTGTTCAGCATGATGATCCCCGCGAGTCCAATTGCGATCCCCATCCATTCAAGTTTGCGCGTTTTGATGCCAAAAAAGTGGCTAAAACACAGCGTAAACAGCGGGACGGTGGCGACCACCACGGCGGCAATACCGGAAGGCACGTTTTGATGTTCTGCGACGGTGACCAGTCCGTTACCGACAGCCAGCAGCAGGATACCAATTAACGCGGCGTTCAGGAGCACGCGCAGAGGCGGCAGCTTATGTCCGCGGATAAGTAAGAATGCTGTTAATAAAATCCCCGCAGAGAGAAAACGAACACCAGCCATCATCAACGGCGGCCAGCTTTCAACGCCAATGCGAATAACGAAGTACGTGGAACCCCAAATGATGTACAGCGCGAAAAGCGCACTGAAAAGCGGTAGCAATTGCCTGAAACGCATAATCCCTCACGGTGGAAATAAAAAGGTGCAACATAGTAAACGTCAAAACTATCTTGCTGGCGAGATTTATAATTACGTGCTGATGTTAAAAATTTGTTGACCAGAAAGGTCAGTTTCAGCATTGCGTGTTTTACTTCATACTTATGACTGCAAAAAAATAATATTGAGGGTAAAAATTTTGGCAGGAAGTAGCTTATTGACCTTACTCGATGATATCGCCACTTTGCTGGATGATATCTCTGTCATGGGAAAACTGGCCGCGAAAAAAACCGCGGGTGTGCTGGGCGATGATCTGTCGCTTAACGCGCAGCAGGTGTCGGGTGTGCGGGCGAACCGTGAACTCCCGGTGGTCTGGAGCGTCGCGAAAGGATCGTTTGTTAACAAAGTTATCCTTGTGCCGTTGGCGCTATTGATAAGCGCCTTCATTCCCTGGGCGATCACCCCCTTATTAATGGTAGGCGGGGCGTTCCTCTGTTTTGAAGGTGTAGAAAAAGTTCTCCATACCCTGGAAGCGCGTAAGCACAAAGAAACCCCGGAAGAGCGTCAGCAGCGTCTGACATCTTTGGCAGCACAGGATCCGCTCACCTTTGAGAAAGACAAAATCAAAGGGGCGATACGTACCGACTTTATTTTATCTGCTGAGATTGTCGCGATTACGCTGGGGATCGTAGCGGATGCGCCATTGTTGAATCAGGTGTTGGTGTTATCTGGCATCGCATTAGTGGTGACAGTGGGGGTCTACGGCCTGGTCGGGATTATCGTTAAGCTCGATGATATCGGATACTGGTTGGCAGAAAAGCGCAGTACGCTGGCCCAGTCGCTGGGTAAAGGATTGCTGGTTGTTGCCCCCTGGCTTATGAAAACACTTTCCGTGGTCGGCACGCTGGCGATGTTTTTGGTTGGCGGCGGAATTGTGGTGCACGGAATAACACCGCTGCATCATGCGATTGAACATTTTGCCCAACAGCAAAGTGCATTGATTGCGCTGATGCTTCCGACCCTGCTGAATCTGGTGCTCGGTTTTATCATTGGCGCAATAGTGGTGCTGCTGGTGAAAACCGTCGCCAGAGTGCGCGGAGTTTCGCACTAATTGTCGCAGGGTTGATTACGCAAAACCCTTCTTTGTCGTCTAAGGTGTAAAGGTTTCTCTTGATACAGGAGGCAGGTATGGTCTTTTCTGTCAGTGAGGAAGTCACCTCCAAAGAGGGTGGCCCACGCATGATCGTTACCGGGTATGCCAGCGGAATGGTGGAGTGTCGCTGGTACGACGGCTTTGGCGTCAAACGGGAAGCATTCCGTGAAGATGAACTGGTGCCGGGCGAGCGAAGAAAGCTCTGCCAGGATGCCTGAACACCTGGGGTGCGCGTAACCGGGTGATCTTTCAATCATTAGTTATATTTATCATTTTAGTGAGAATTATTTACTTGTCAGGCAAAAAAATTGCAGATAAGGTTTGTTTCACATCAGATTTCCTGGTGTAACGAATTTTCAAGTGCTTCTTGCATAAGCAAGCTTGATCCCGACCCGATAAGGGCCGGGATTTTTTTCGCCCTCAGTCAGCGATTGATCTCCGACACGCTAAAATCATGGATATCAAGCTCGAACGCGTCGGCCAGTTCATGCCACGTGTGGTAATCACGTCCGTCGACGCTGACGCGTTCAGGGTCATCCTGACTGCGATGAATTTCACTCTCGCAGATTTCGTTGATTGCCTTCAGTAGCGCGTCCACATCGACGCTGACTTCACGTTTGGCCGTATCGCTGTACTCTTTCGCGGTTTTCATCCTCATACCTCTCAACCGTTAAGGATACCGGGGGAGCGCATCCAAACATCAGATACGCACAACTTAAGTATAGACCGTCGATAAAACCCGCAATCGCGCGAGGCGGGCGCTGCCAGAAAAAGGAAATTGTTCTACACTGGCACAAAGCCACAGGAGGAAAACTATGAAGGTGAATGATCGGGTCACAGTCAAAACGGACGGCGGTCCTCGTCGACCGGGCGTGGTACTGGCTATCGAAGAGTTTAGTGAAGGCACCATGTACCTGGTTTCGCTGGAAGACTACCCGCTCGGTATCTGGTTCTTTAATGAGTCAGGTCATCAGGATGGTATCTTCGTGGAAAAAGTAGAATAAGGTGAGTTTTGCTGCATGATCCTGACTGGTGGATTCGCCACCAGTCAGAACGTGTTAGCGCGTATTCACAAAGATACCATTGGTAACGTTATCGGTGAGTCTCACAACGTGATAGATAACTTGCTTATTATGCGTCTTTATCTTTCGTTTTATATTCCCCTTATGGGATGACACGGTCTTGGCCTTGATATTCATTTGGTCGGATATCTGTATTGTTCCCTGACCCTCCATCCACATGCGTAGCATGCTGGACTCGGTACGGCTCAATGATAATGTCGGCAGATTCACATCAATGACAAAATCTACTTCTTTTTTCAGAATATCGCCAAGGAGTTCATCCAGTGAATCTGGTTTAATCGACTTAGAACTGATCAGTAAATTTTTTCTTACTAATAGATACTCATCAAAATGCACGTTGGCAATTGCCATAAACACAATAAATAATGTGCCAGGATGCTGATTAATGATTTGCTTTATTTGCTGGCTATTAGCAGGATCGTGGATAAAGCAGTCCTCATTAATAAACACCACAGCGGGCTGTTGAGAGACACAGGCGAGACTGAGCTCCTCAACGTTGGAAATGTTGTTGATTTCCCTTTTCTTCACCCCCCGACTTACCAGATATCCGGTCAACCCTAGCCGGGTGTAACTGCACAAATCCATAATAATCGTTGACATGGCATACCCTCACTCAATGCGTAACGATAATTCCCCTTACCTGATTATTTTCATCACAACTAAACGGAATAATAACGACCCAAGATGACGCTTTCGCTGTTTTTCAGGCGAAATTACTATCCCGTAAAGTTGCGTATAATTTGCCAGGAAACATCTTAAAGTAAAGTAAATGTTGCGTTATGTGAGTGAGTCTATAATAAATAAACCGCGACAGAGATATCCTGGTGGATGTTGTCGCTTTTTAAATTTAGGACAATCCTTAGTAAAACAGGATAAAAATTAAGGGTTATTATTTTCCGGGCATTTCGCTGACAATATCAGCCAACAGATTAAAAATTTCGCTGAATAATCGCTCGCAGAATGGCGCAATTAATGGCATCAGGGCCGCCATTAATGAAATACCCACGGCGAGGGTGAGTGGAAAACCGATGACGAAAATTGACAACTGCGGGGCCATGCGGTTCAACAGACCGAGTGCGAGGTTTAGGGTGAGTAGCAGCGTCATTATCGGCAGGGCCAACATTAGCCCGTTGAGGAAAATCAGGCTACCCGCCCGCGCCAGCGCGAGAAACGCATTGCTGTTCACCGGATTGCCGCCGATTGGCAAGGTATGAAATGTATCCACCAACAGCGAAATAAGCCACAAATGGCCGTTAAAAGTCAGGAATAACAGCATGGCGAGCATGTCGATCAGTCTCGCCAGTACCGGCATATTCAGACGGCTGCCGGGATCAAAGAAGGTTGCGAAGGAGAGACCCATTTGCAGACCAATTAATTCCCCGGCGGTACGTACTGCCGCGAACGCAAACTGCATAGTGAAGCCCAGAGCGATGCCGATCAGGATTTGTTGCATTGCCTGCCATAGCGCCACGATAGAAAAGATAGGGACGTCTACCGGGGGAATCGACGGAGCGATAACGACGGTTATCATTAACCCCAGCCCCAGTTTTACCCGTTTGGGGATCGCGCGCTCGCTGAGAATCGGGGCCGTTGAGATGAGCGCCAGGATGCGCAGCAAAGGCCAGAAGTAAAGATTCAGCCAGTGGAGCCACTCAACGCTGGTCACCTGCAGCATAATGTCATCTACCCGATGATGTAGGGGATATTGCTGAACAGCGTACGCACGTAGTCGAGCAGCAGGTTAAGCATCCACGGGCCGGCAACAATGATGGCAATAAAAACCGCGACAATTTTGGGAATGAAGGACAGCGTCATTTCGTTTATCTGAGTCGCCGCCTGCAAAATACTGATGATAAGACCTGTAACGAGGGCGACCAACAGCAAAGGCGCGGCAAGGGCCAGGGCGACTTTCATCGCCTCTGTGCCCATCATCATGACCGATTCAGGTGTCATTTCGCGCCTCTAACTGTAAAAGCTTTGAGCTAGCGAGCCGACAAGCAACTGCCAACCGTCTACCAACACAAACAGCATCAGCTTGAACGGTAGCGCGATCGTGGCCGGGGGGACCATCATCATCCCGAGCGCCATCAGCACGCTGGCGATGACCAGGTCGATAATCAGAAACGGAATAAAAATGGTAAAGCCTATCTGGAATGCCGTTTTCAGCTCGCTGGTGACATAGGCTGGAAGCAAAATCCGCATCGGTACGGCTTCTGGTCCCTGTAGGGGACCGCTGTTTGCTAAGCGCGCGAAGAGTGCCAGATCGGCTTCACGGGTCTGGCGCAACATAAACTCACGCAGCGGCTGTGCGCCTTTCTCCATGGCTTCCTGCATAGAGATTTTCTCTTCGCTGAACGGCTGATATGCGTCGACGTAGATTTTGTCGATTACCGGCGACATGATGAAAAAGGTCAAAAATAGCGCCAGGCCCAGTAGCACCTGGTTCGGGGGGGCCGAAGGGGTTCCCAGCGCATTTCGTAACAGACCGAAAACGATGATGATGCGGGTGAAGCTGGTCATCATCAATAAAATGGCGGGCAG
Organism: Citrobacter sp. Cb041; assembly: GCF_030336655.1. NCBI lineage: Bacteria > Pseudomonadati > Pseudomonadota > Gammaproteobacteria > Enterobacterales > Enterobacteriaceae > Citrobacter > Citrobacter sp. Cb041. Next base: position 10,875 of record NZ_JAOWDD010000042.1, read on the forward strand.
GAACGTCAGCGAGGTGATAAACACCAGCGTTTGCACGGGCAAAGACCAGCTTTGTCCGCCGCCAGGCAGCGGCTGGCTAACCAGACCCGGGAGCTGGGCGAGGGCTACTGGGCTGAAAAGCCATAAGCCTGCCAGCGTGATGGATAACAAACGGCGCATCAGGATCTCCCGGGACGCTTAAGCAAACTCTTCATCATGGCCTGGAAATCCGCGGGGGAGGCCGGTTTTTCTTCTGCATCAGCAGGCGCCGGGGGCAGGGTGTGCAACACGTTAATTTGCGAGGCCGTGACGCCCAGTACCAGGCGCGCATCTTCAACCTCAACAATCACCACGCGCTCACGTGGACCCAGTGAGGTACTTGCCGCAACTTTCAGTCCGCGCGTACCGGCGCTTTTGGGGGCAAACCCCATACGCTTAATCACCCAGGCTGCAGCCAGGATCAATACGATGATCCCAAGCAGCGCGCCGCTTACCTGAACCAGCGGTGAGCCGGGTACGGCGGCTGGCTGAGAAACTGTAGCCTGGGTATTCATGATTAACGGCTCAGACGGCGCATGCGTTCAGATGGGGTAATAATGTCGGTGATACGTACGCCGTATTTGTCTGCGACAACCACCACTTCACCCTGGGCAATCAGGTAACCGTTGATCAGGATATCCAGCGGCTCGCCCGCCAGACCATCCAATGCGACGACCGAACCCTGCGTCAGACGCAGCAGCTCTTTGATGGTCATACGGGTTCGGCCCAATTCGACGGTCAGTTTGACCGGAATGTCCATGATCAGGTCGATGTCCTGCAAGGCACCGCTGACGTCGCCGCCACCTAACTGCTGGAATACCGCATCGGCCGCACTTTTGGTGGGCGTGGTTTTTTGCTCGTTTAACGCGTCAGCCCACAGATCGTCCAATGCACCAGTGTTCTCATCGGACGGATTATTCATATCACTCATTTGGGCTGTTCCTCATTCAGCGAATTCAAAATCGGGTTTATCAGATGTTCTACGCGTAACGCATACTGACCGTTCACCGTGCCATACTGGCTGGTCAGTACAGGCACGCCGTCCACATGAGCAATAATGCGGTCGGGTTTTTCAATCGGCAGTACATCGCCGGGTTTCAGTTTTAAAATCTGGGATAGCCGCAGCGGAATGTCAGCAAAATTTGCCACCAGCTCCAGCTCAGAATGCTGAACCTGACGCACCAGATTATTGCGCCAGTTCTGATCTTCATTACGTGAGTTTTCCAGCGGCGGGTTCACCAGCAGCTCACGCAACGGTTCAATCATGCTGAATGGCAGACAGATGTTAAATTCACCGGTCAGATTGCCAATTTCAACGTGGAATGGGGTATTGACCACGATGTCGTTAGGAGACGTGGTGATATTGGTAAATTTCACCTGCATCTCAGAACGAACGTATTCCACTTCCAGCGGATTGATGGCCTTCCACGCGTCGCTGTAGCTTTCCAGCGCCAGCTTCAGCATGCGGTTGATAACGCGCTGTTCGGTATGGGTAAATTCACGGCCTTCCACTTTCGTCGGGAAGCGGCCATCACCGCCGAACAGGTTATCGACGGCGATAAATACCAGACTCGGTGAGAACACCACCAGACCCGTACCGCGCAGCGGCTTCAGGTGGATTAAGTTCAGGTTGGTCGGAACCGGTAAGTTGCGCGCAAACTCGTGGTATGGCTGGATACGGATCGCACCCACGGTAATATCCGGGCTACGGCGCAACAGGTTAAATAACCCCATACGGAACTGGCGCGCGAAGCGTTCGTTAATGATCTCCAGCGCCTGTAAACGCTCACGTACCACGCGGCGCTGGGTGTTGGGATCGTAAGGACGAATATCGCTTTCTTTTGCGATACCGGAAATGGGTTCGTCTTTAGTTTCGCTATCGCCATTAAGCAATGCGTCGATTTCAGCCTGAGAAAGAATACTGTCGCCCATGTCTTTACCGCAGAATAAAAGCTGTATAAAGAACGTCGGTGACAACCTGTTTGGGTTGCCCAACAACGAGCGGAGTCGCGAGCGTCTCTTTGATGGCGGCAATGAGCTGTTGCTTACCTTCTTCGGTGGCGAGCGTAGCCGCGTTCTGACGAGAGAACAGCAGCAGCAAGCGGCTGCGCACTTCCGGCAGATATTCGTTAAGACGTGAACGCGTTGCCTCGTCTTTCATGCGCAGCGTGATACCGATATACAGTACACGGTCCGCATCACCCAGATTGACGGTAAAGGTATCCAGCGCAAAGAATACCGGGGCTGGCGGTGGAGCCGGTTCCGCTTTGACGCTGGCGGACGGCTGCTGCTGCATGCGCCAGTAGCTATAACCCGCAGTTGCGCAGGCGGCGAGGGTAATCAATACCAGCAGAGGGATCCAAATAGCGCGTTTACTTTTTTTGTTAATCGCGGAGTCAGTCATCAGATACGGGCTTCCTGTTTCGGTACAGCTTATGGGCTGATTATCCCGTGTCCTGTCCACGACAAAGCGTGGAAAAGACGCGGATAATCATGCTACCTCTGGCGTTAGGCGAAGATGTCTACTGCTCCATCACCGCGTGCTGCGGCTTGCAGTGAGGCTGGTGCTGCCAGTACGGCGTCATCTTCAGCGGCAAAAATGTCTTGTCCCTGAGCGCGACCCGCCTGCTGTTGCTGCCCGGAAGACTGCTGATTACCGGCAAAGCTTTCACTGCTGATACTGCTTTGTCCAAGCTGGATACCGCTTTCAGCCAACTGCGTACGCAGCATCGGTAATGCAGCTTCCAGCGCAGCGCGCACGTGACTGTGTGGCGATACCATTTGCAACTGCGCGAGGTTGTCATCCAGCTTGAGGGAAATGTGCACCTGGCCCAGATCCTGTGGATGCAGACGCAGTTCTGCGCTTTGCTGGCCCTGGCGAGTAAACAGAGTGACGTGCTGGCTTAGTGATTGCTGCCATTCCTGGCTACCCAATGGCGCGCTTAGCACAGGTGCGGCGGTCGGTAACGGCTGAGCGTGGGACTGCGGGCCACTTAACGGCGCCGTCGTCATGCCAATGCTGGTCGGCGAAGGGGAGCTTTCAATTTCCGCTCTGGTCGTCGCCGCTGCCGTCAACGGGGTTAATGTCGGATTGTTTGTCTGATCTACGCTGCTGGCAGGCGTTGCAATATCCGCTTTGCCTTTTTTTGCATCACCTGGCAGCAATTCGCCAGCATTATCGGCGATAGCGCTGTGTACCGAACCTCGTGACAACGCCGAAAGTGTCGCATCAACGGGGGCTGGCGCGCTGTCGACGGCAGGCGTGGTCTGCGGTTGTCCTGGCAGCATGGCGAACAACGCGCTCAGGTTGGCGAGATCCTCATCGCTCAGTGCAGTGTTTTTTTCATCCTGCTGAGCGACTTTGCCCAGAGTCGTCAGGGCATTAACTTTCAGTGAGGGCGTGAGGGCAGACAAAAGTTGCTGAGCGTCTGTCATGTCGACAAGAGAAGCATCAGTGTGCATCTCTTTTTGCGCCAGTAGTTCGGTCAACTTGAGCGACGGTGCTGAATCGCCATTTTTTTGCAATAACCCTTTTTGCAGTTTGCTACCGGCCGCCTGTAAGTCGGCAAACGACAGCGGGGCGTCTTTACCCTGCGCGTTGTCCGCACCTAATGCACCCGCCAGCAGCGCTAAAAAATCCTCGGGTGAATCAACCGCTTTGCCTGACTGAAGACCTGCGGCTACGTCGGTGTCGGTGGTAATCAGTTGGGGTAAAGTAATCATTCGGGTTTCCTCATAGCTGCACGCTGAGCAAATTCATCCATTTTTTTCTGATCCAGGCGGTTTTCGGCCAGTAACGCCGCCGAGGTTTGTCTGTCCTGCAGAGTCTGCCACGCCTGTAAACGTTGTTTTTTGTCGCGCCAACTGTTCAATGCCTGGTCTACTTTCTGCGTCCACTGATTGAGCTGTTGGCGGTGTTGCTCAATCGCTTTTTCCAGCGTCTGAATAAATTGTTGGTAATTGATCCAGCGATTACTGGTAATTCCCTGACCCATGTCGCTGTTCAGATTGTTGCGGTACTCATGCTGATAATCGATCAGCATTTTCAACTGCTCTTCCGCCTGCTGACAGCCACGACGCATCTCTCCCAATAAGACAGCGGCGTCATCTACCTCTTTTTCAGCCAGGTCTTTCAGTGTGGCTAATGCACCATGTTGTGCCATGACCTATGCTCTCCTGCTTACTCACACACCAGGGAAAATCAGTTCTAACGCGTGCAGAGAATCTTCCCAGTCCGCTCGTTCAAAAATGCCTTGCTGTAAGAATGCTTCCAGTTGTGGCCATAGGGCGATGGCTTTATCCAGCATGGGATCGCTGCCTTTGGCATACGCCCCCACGCTGACCAGATCGCGGTTGCGCTGGAAGCTGGATAGCAGCTGTTTAAAGTTTCGTACCCGCGCATAGTGTTGTTCACTAATAAGCGCGGTCATGGCGCGGCTGATCGAGGCTTCAATATCGATGGCCGGATAGTGACCCGCTTCGGCCAGATGACGGGACAGCACAATGTGGCCGTCCAGAATCGCGCGCGCGGAATCCGCAATGGGGTCCTGCTGGTCGTCACCTTCGGTCAGTACCGTGTAAAACGCGGTAACGGAACCGCCGCCGTGAATACCGTTCCCGGCACGTTCGACCAGTGCCGGTAATTTGGCGAATACTGAGGGGGGATAACCTTTCGTTGCCGGCGGCTCTCCGATCGCCAGGGCGATCTCACGTTGCGCCATCGCATAGCGGGTGAGGGAATCCATAATCAGCAATACGTGCTGTCCACGATCGCGAAAATCTTCGGCGATACGCGTGGCATAGGCCGCGCCTTGCATACGTAACAGCGGCGAGACATCTGCGGGAGCGGCAATCACCACCGAGCGTGCACGACCGTCGGTACCGAGAATATTTTCAATAAAATCTTTAACTTCGCGACCACGTTCGCCAATCAGACCTACGACGATAACATCGGCCTGGGTATAGCGCGCCATCATGCCGAGCAGAACGCTTTTACCGACACCGGAGCCCGCGAAAAGTCCCATACGCTGACCGCGACCGACGGTTAACAACGCGTTGATGGGGCGTACGCCTGTATCGAGGACGTGTTCAATCGCGGTGCGTTGTAGCGGGTTAAACGGCGGCGTAATCAGCGCCCCGGTTTCGGTGGTATCCGGGGCGGGCAGACCGTCGAGCGGTTTGCCGCTACCGTCAAGCACACGACCCAGCAATGCAGGGCCAAGCGGTAATTGCTTCCCGCTTTGCAGGCCTTCTCCGGCAATGTTTTTTGCGTACACGCGTGCGCCGGGCAGAACGCCTTCAACCTCTTCGAGGGGCATCAGAAACAGACGCTGACCGTTAAACCCCACGACTTCACTTTCGACCTCCTGGGTTTCGTTGCCGTCCTGGCGTTCAATAACGCAGGTGGCGCCCAGCGGCAACTGTAATCCCGTGGCCTCCAGCACCAGCCCGGTGGCGCGGGTCAGGCGACCGTAACGGCGCACCGCAGGCAGCAGCGACATTTTCTCTTCGAAGCTGTCCAGCGTATTGAGCCAGCGAGTCAGGCGAGTGGTCATTACACGACTCCCGGCGCTGCCAGACGGCAGAGTTCTTGCCAGCGCGTGGCGACGCTGGCATCCAGATCGCCTTCATCGGCAGAGACTTTACAGCCGCCGTGATGCAGCGTCGGATCGCCGCGCAGCCGCCAGCCGTGCAGGCTGAGGGTCGCACCGAGCATCTCCTCTACACGCTGGAGATCGTCCGGATGTACGCGTAGCTGCGGTTTACCGCTAAACAGCGGTTCTTGCTGTAACAGCTGTTGGATTTGTTTAATCAGCGCAGCGTTATCCACAATAGGCGTCTGGCCAATAACCTGACGCGCAGCTTCCAGCGCCATTTGCATCAGACGCGAGGCAATGACGCTGTCCAGCGCGTCCAGCGTATTCTGAAACTCGCTCACCAGCTGCTGCATGCGGGCGTGGATCGGTGCATGCTGAGCGCGCGCCTGGTTCTGGCCTTGCTCCAGCCCCTGACTCAGGCCTTCCTGATAACCTTGTTCGTGGCCTTTTTGTCGACCTTCCGCCAGACCCGCGTTATAACCTTGCTCATGGGCCTGCAGTTGCAACTGTGCGAGCTGCTGTTCAAGCTGTTGCTCTGCGGAAAGCTCTGGTTCTTCTGTTTCTTCTGACAGCGGGTTTTCGCTGTGGTCAGCCAGTACGAACTCCGCCATCGGTGGGGCGAGGTCGTCCGGGGTCCAGACTTTCCACGGCAGTTCGTTAGACATAGGTATCCTCGCCGCTGCCTATCACCATCTCGCCGGTTTCCGCCAGACGACGCACAATAAGCAGAATGGCTTTCTGTTCGTTTTCCACCTGCGACAAACGCACCGGGCCGCGGTTGGCGAGGTCGTCGCGCAGAATATCGGCAGCACGTTGCGACATGTTGCGCAGGAACTTCTCGCGCAGCGGCTGTTCGGCACCTTTCAGGGCAATCAGCAACGATTCGGAATCCACTTCCTGCAGCAGGCGCTGGATACTGCGATCGTCGACATCCACCAGGTTCTCGAACAGGAACATCTCGTCGATAATTTTCTGCGCCAGCTCGCCGTCGAATTCGCGTACGGCGGTAATAACCGCTTCTTCCTGCTGGGTTTTCATCAGGTTGATAATTTCTGCCGCCGTTCTCACGCCGCCCATTTTGCTGCGCTTGAGGTTCTGGCCATCGAGCAGGCCGTTGAGAACCTCGGTCAGTTCTGCCAGCGCGGCAGGCTGTACGCCGCCAAAGGTGGCGATACGCAGCATCACGTCGTGACGTAAACGCTCGTCGAAAAGCGCCAGTATATCGGCGGCCTGGCCCCGCTTGAGGTGCACCAGGATGGTGGCGATAATCTGCGGATGCTCGTCGCGGATAAGGTCGGCGGCGCTTTGCGGCTCCATAAAGTTAAGCGTTTCAATGCCGCTGGTGGTATCGCGGGTTTCCAGAATATCTTCCAGCAGACTGGAGGCACGTTCCTCGCCCAGCGCTTTCACCAGTACGGAGCGCAGATATTCGTTGGCGTTGATATTCAGCGCGGCAAACTGTTCGGCTTCTTGTTCAAATTCGGCCAGCACTTCCGTCAACTGCTTGTTGGAAATCTGGCGAACGTTGGCCATCGCCGTACTGAGCGCCTGAACTTCGCGCGTGGAAAGGTGCTTAAACACCTCCGCCGCGCGATCTTCGCCAATGGTCATCAGCAGGATGACGCTTTTATCGGTACCGGTAAGATTACTCATGATCGTTGCTCATCCACTGGCGAATGACCAGCGCCACGACGCGCGGATCGTTATCTGACATTTCACGAATACGCTGACTCATGACTTCTGCTCCCAGACGCTGATTAGTACGACGCTGCTGGGTTTGTTCGTCTTTGCTGAGGCGAACTTCTACCGCTTCTTCGGTTTCCTGACGGACACGCGTTTGTTCTTGTACGGCTTTCGCTTCTTCACTGCGACGGACCAACTGCGGACGAACGGCTTTCCGCCACAGGATCCACGCCACCAACAGAACCAGCAACCAACGACCTGCGGACATTAACTGATCAATAAAGAACGGCTGTTTCCAGAACGGTAGCTCGCCAATGGAATCGTCGGTCGCCGTGAAGGGAGAGTTCACCACGTTCAGGGTATCGCCACGCTTGTCGGAGAATCCCATCGCTTCGCGGGTTAGATCCTCAATCTGTTTCATCTGCTCGGCGGTTAACGGCAACGGTTTGCCGTCTGGTAACGTTTTGTAGTTGACCACAACAGCCACCGAGAGACGCTGCACATCGCCAACGTTCATTTTGGTATGGCGAATGGTACGGTCAACTTCATAGTTGCTGGTTTCATTGCGCTGAGTATTGCGCGGGCCGGCATTATTACTGTTGTTCGCCGTCTGTGCGTTTTGCGTATTTTGCGCGTTTTGCTGATTAGCGGGTGGATTGGCGATTGGCGCAGTATTTGCCGGAGCGGGCTGATTTGACAACGCGCCCGGGACGCCGCCTGGCGCTCCGCTACCGACCTGCTCACTGACATTCAACTGACGAGAACGCAGCACGGCCTGGGACTCATCACCGTTTGGACGGTACTGTTCTTCGGTTTGCTCTTTGTTGGCAAAATCCAGCTGCGCGGTGACCTGCGCATGTACGTTACCGTTGCCGACAATCGGCGACAGAATAGATTCGATACGACGCTGAACGCGGCCTTCGACGTCGCTGGCGTATTTCAGCTGCGCATCGTTAAGATCGCGGCTACTGGTATTTGACTGGGTTAAAAGATGACCCGCCTGGTCGACCAGCGTAACGTTGCCCGGCGGCAAGCCTGCAACAGCGCTGGAAACCAGATGCGTGACCGCACTGATCTGACCTTCATCCAGCGCGCGACCCGGCTCCAGGTTGACGGTGACGGAGGCTGAAGGCGCTTTTTGCTCACGCACAAACAGCGATGGTTTCGGCATAGCCAGATGCACGCGGGCGCGTTTTACCGGTCCCAACGTTTCAATCGTACGGGCTAATTCACCTTCCAGCGCGCGCTGGTAGTTGACCTGCTCGCTAAACTGGCTGATACCAAATTTTTCCTGATCCAGCAGTTCAAAACCCACCGCGCCGCCTTTGGGCAGACCTTGCTGCGCCAGACGTAAACGCAGTTCGTGGACTTTATCGGCAGGAACTTCAATGGCGCCGCTTCCCTCAGTAAAACGGTAGGGAACGTTCATCTGCGTCAGTTGGGTGACGATCGCGCCACCATCCTGATCGGAAAGATTGCTGAACAGCGTGCGGTAGTCAGGTGCTTTGGCCCACAGGACCATCGCCACGATGATCGCGACGGCAGCGGCTCCCGCCACAATCAGAGGAATTCTGGGATTCGCGCGCAGGCGGTTTAACCACTCGAGAGGTTTAAGCTGGGTTGCAGTCGATGCTGTCGCACTCATCTCGCACCTCGTGGCTTATCGTGGACGGCGTTTTTTGCAAAGTGGAACAAGACTCACTCCCGGGTCAGCAAACTCGAAAAATTGACGGTCTCATTATTTGCGGTATCGAATTTTTCTATGCGTTAAAAACCGTGGTTTTTTATCGTTATTTAACGCCTTTATCTTATTGACTAACTGGTAATCTCAACTACGTAAAAAATTATCCAGGGGATCAGAATGTCGGCAATACAGGGGATTGAAGGGGTCATCAGCCAGCTACAGACCACGGCGATGTCAGCAAAAATGCAGGATATGCAGCCACAACCGACCGTGAGCTTTGCCGGTCAACTGCATGCGGCGTTAGACAGGATCAGCGATGTACAAACCGCGTCCCGTGTGCAGGCTGAGAAATTTACCCTCGGTGAACCGGGTATTGCGCTGAACGATGTGATGACCGATATGCAAAAAGCGTCGGTATCGATGCAGATGGGGATCCAGGTGCGCAACAAACTGGTGTCGGCGTATCAGGAAGTGATGTCGATGCAGGTGTAGCAAGCCGAACATTCTCCCGCTGCGTCGGGCAACGGGAGAATCGCATTACTTCTGAATTAAATAACGAATCGTTGGACCATCCTGCTGAATATCCAGCACCGTATAGCCGTGATTACGCGCATCCAGTGGAATATTGTTGATTGACTGCGGGCAATCGCTCACCACTTCCAGAATCTCACCTTTCTTCAATTGCGGCATCGCTTCCAGTGTGGCGACAGCCGGGTACGGACACGGCTCGCCGACCATATCGAGGCGATAATCAGGCACGATATTTTTCATACAGACTCCTTGGCAGGCGTCAGCCCAGCGCGACGGAAGAAGCGTTTTTCCCAGCCGATGATGAGCATCAGCGCGGTAAATAACAGCAGATAGGTTACCAGCAGGCCACCGAGCGGGCCGAAGGTGTTGAGCAGATTCACTTTGTCCCAACTGGTGGCAAGCGCGGGAGCAAAATCATCCCAGTAGTAGGCCAGAATTGTCGAGCCAATAACGTTGCCCAGACCCACCCACCAGTAATGCACCTGGCCTTCAACGGCGCGGTACATCCAGCCCGTTTCACACCCGCCCGCCAGAACAATGCCGAAGCCGAACAGCAAGCCGCCGATCACCGCATTCGGACCTGCCCACATGATTTTAGGCTCGACGCCCAGTTGTACGTAGCTAAAGATACCGATGGCGCTGACCGCCATCCCGAAGATGATCGCTTTCGCCATATGGGTGCGACCGGAAATCCACAGATCGCGGAAGGCGGAGGTGAAGCAGATTTGCGCCCGTTCAATCAGCAGCCCGAACCCAACGCCGAACAGCATGGCCAAACCAAGTTTGGGCTTATCCATCGCAGTGAGTAGCGCCCAGCCGATCATGGCGATAAACACCAGCATGCCGAGGCGGAAACGGCGACGGGCCTGATCTGGCTTTTGCGTTAACGGAGAAGCGGCGGAGACTTTCTGCATTTTAACCGGAATACGAAACATCGGCAGCAGGGTAAAGCGTGCGCCAAACCATGAGCCAATAGCAGTTGCCAGGGCGAAAAACCAGGCGTGTAGCGAGAACTGTGGAATACCGGTGAAGAATGCGGCCAGGTTACAGCCCATTGCCAGCCGGGCGCCGAATCCGGCAATCATCCCGCCGACAATCGCCTGCATAATGCGCACCCGACTGCGCGGCATGCGTAATTTGACGTTGTTTGCCCACAATGCGGCAGCAAAACAGCCCCCGAACATACCGAGGATCATCATGCCGTCAATGCGGGTCAGGGGTGAGCCTTCGAGATGGATCAGCTTGTAGTATCCCCATTCTTCGGCGTGAACGCCAAACAGTTGCAGGATTTGACCACCCCAGCGAGTGAATTCGCCGGTAACGGCCCAGAAGGTTCCCGTAATGCCGAAATAGTAGGTAGAGAGAATACCCGCTGCGATGACCGCAGGGGCGGGGGCCCAAAATTTAATTAACCAGGCCTGTTTGAAGTGTTGCCATGACATGCGTTGTGCCTCTGAACTCAGAAGGTATGTAACAAGAAGTGTGGATACTACACCGATCAGAATTTTTGACTATGAGTAATAAGAGGTAACACCGTCTGGATCAATCTTTCTCAACCCTGCCGAAAGGCTGGCGACATCAGGCCTTTAATGCCACAATCCCATTTTCTTCGCATGCAGGATGAATGATGAAAAAATTAGCAATCGTTGCTGTATTTCTGGCGCTTACCGGATGCGCCGAAGTAGAAAATTATAACGACGTGGTGAAAACGCCAGCGCCAGCCGGTCTGGAAGGATACTGGCAGTCAAAAGGTCCGCAACGCAGTCTGGTGAGCCCGGAAGCGATTGCCAGCCTGGTGGTAACAAAAGAGGGCGACACGCTGGATTGTCGCCAGTGGCAGCGAGTGATCGCGCTGCCGGGGAAACTGACGATGATCTCTGGCGATCTCACCAACGTGACGGTGAAACGCGAGCTGTATGAGATTGAGCGTGAAGGCAATACGCTGGAATATGACGGTATGACGCTGCAGCGGGTCGACCGCCCGACGCAGGAATGTGCTGACGCGTTAAAGAAAACGCCGCTGGCCACGCCACTGCCATAAGCTATACGCCCCGGTAGCCAACGGCCACCGGGGTTGAATTTTATAACACGTCTTCAATCACCCACACGCTGACGCTACCGCCGTTACAATAAAACGTCGCTTCACCGTTCTCATCGGTGACCACGCTTTCTTCGCGATTTCCCAGATAGTCGCGCCAGGTTTTATTCCCGTAATTGGCGCCGAGATTGATGGTCTTTTCCCCGTCATCGCCGTTAGACAAAACAACCACACAGCCGGGATCGTCGTCCGTTCCGCTGCGGCTAAAAGCGATACAGTTAGGGTGATCGAAAAAGAGCGTCTGTACGCCGTGCGCGAAGCGCTGGCGCGCGAGGATCAGTTCATCAAGCTGTTCAATGATCGGCATGTCGATAGGATAGGTTTCGCCATCGCCGCCAGTATCTTCGTAATGTGCCCCGTAGAGGTCAGGATAAAACACTGACGGCACGCCGTTTTCGCGCAGCAGGATCAGCGCATAGGCCAGCGGCTTAAACCATGGCTCGACAGGGGCTTCCAGCGCCTGCAAGGGCTGAGTGTCGTGGTTGGCCACCAGCGTGACGGCATGAAACGGGTCGGCTTCCACCAGAGTGTCGGTGAAAATCTGACTCATGTCGTAATCGCGACCCTGACGAGAGGCTTCGTGGAATTTCATCTGCAAAGGGGCGTCGAATAGCATAGTTTTCCCCTCCACCTGATTAATGTAGGTTTGCAGCTTGTCGACTTCATGCGACCAGTATTCCGCGACGATAAACAGTGGCTTGGGGGCGACTTCCTGCACGTGCTCAATCCACTCTTTATAAAACCATGCCGGAATATGTTTCACGGCATCTAAACGAAAGCCGTCACACTGGGTTTGCTCCATCACCCAACGCGCCCAGTATTTGATCTCTTCGGTGACCGCGTGATTGCGAAAATCGATGTTTTCGCCCATCAGATAATCAAAATTACCCAACTCATCATCAACCTGATCGTTCCAGCCTTCGCCGGTGTAGTCGTTCACGATTTTAAAAATGCCGTCTTCGGTTGGATTTTCGATATGGTCAATACCGCTGAAGCATTTAAAATCCCAAATGAATTGCGAGTACTGGCCTGCGCGGGCAGGGAAGGTGTAGCGCGTCCAGCCTTCGCATTCGACAATCTCATCGTCTATTTGCGTGCGATCCTCGGCGTTAACCCGCTGGACACGAATATTCTCTTTCTCATCTGCGCCCATTTTGTGGTTAACCACCACGTCGAGCAGTACGGCAATATCATTGTGTTTTAGCGCGTCTATCGCCGCCAGCAGCTGGTTTTTATCGCCGTATTTGGTGGCGACGGTTCCCTTTTGGTCGAATTCGCCCAAATCAAACAGATCGTAGGAGTCGTAGCCAACGGAATAGCCGCCGGACGCGCCTTTATAGGCGGGGGGCAGCCATACCATATTGATGCCGATATCATTGAGTCCGCCTGCGCGTTCGGCAAGTTCGGGCCAGAGTTGGCCGCCATCAGGGTAATACCAGTGGAAGTACTGCAATAACGTGGGATTTTTCATCTTCCGTGCTCCAGAAGTCGTTTGGCCGACCTCTGGAGTATGGAAGATTATTCAGACGAGACGGGAAATTATTGTGGGGCAGTGGGGGCGTCGGGAACTAACAGCATGCCGGAAAGACGGCCATAAGCGTTATTTAGCGTCTTTTGGCGCGTCGACTGACCGATGAGATTGCTGAGTTCATCCAGACGTTGCTGCAACAATGTTTTGAGCAGTTGTTCGTTATCCAGCGTCTGTTTAATGTACCCGGCTACTAAATCCTGAATACTTCGCGTAATGCCTGGTGGAGTTTGCTCTTCCATGACCACTTCAATACTTTGCAGATAGGTAACTTCCTGTTCCAGTAAAAGGTCCCATTCACCGCGCTGCGCCAGTTCCAGCAGCGAGTGACTGAGTAGCGCGATGCGCTGCCAACGGTTGATAAACTCCACGGCTGAGGTCATTAACGAGACTCCTGGGACGACGCGTTCGGTGAGATCTGTTTCCAGGCATCCGCAATGTTGCCGAGTAACCCTTCGACTTCTTCAATGGCTTGACAATCATTATTCAGATTAGCGTGCAGTAAGCGGCGAACCATATAGTCATACAATGAAGAGAGATGGGTGGCGAGTTCTCCCCCTTTTTCGTGGTCCAGGCCGGCTTTCAGGCCATTATCAATAATATTGATGGCTTTACTTAACGCTTCACCTTTGGCGACGATATCACCCTGCTGCATAAACAGGCGAGCGCGCACCAGGGCGCTGTTCGCACCATCAAACAACATTTCAATCAGTTGATGTGGATTGGCGCTCATTACGGCGCTTTCCACGCTGACCTGTGCATAGGCTTTGGTACCGCTCGCGGTATACATGCTTACCTCGTGTTATCAGGAATTATTCATCGCTGAAAATTGTTGACCCAAATACGTACTGGTGCTGTTCAGCTTACTCATCATGGAATCCAGTTGGGTAAACTGGGCTTTATAACGAGCAACGACTTCATCAATACTGTTGCTGACGGTCAGATACTGTTTAGTCAGCAGCTTTAGGTTGGCGTTAATATTGTCTTGCGCATTATCGATAATGCCGTCATCGGCCAGATAGCTTTTTACTTCGGTGGCAATCTTAGTGGTAATACCGGTCTCTTTGCCATCGCCAACCAGCAGTTCGCGAGTGGCAGCGGTATTATCTTTCAGTGCCTTAGCCAGTTTTTCTTCATCAATTTTTAACTTGCCAGTGCCGCCATCCTGAGTAATGCCAATCTCAGACATGGTTTTAAACGGTGACTCGCTGCCGCTGTTAGCAAATGGCGCACGAATGCCGTTTTGAATGGTACGGAGAACACTGTCGCCCAGTAACGCGCCGTTATCGGCGCTGGCCGCTTCACCCGGTTCAACTTCTTTATATTTCGTCAGCGTGCCAAAGGTATCCACCAGTGAGTTATAGGCTTCTACCCAGGCCTTGATCGCCGTTGTGGCCTTTTCATCACTTTTTGTTACCGTGATAGAGGCATCTTTTACTTCTTTGGTCAGTTCGAGCGTGATGCCCTGCGGAGCGTCAGTTACGGTATTGCTTTGACGTTCAATATCAATGCCGTTGACCGTCAATTGGGCATTTTGCGCCCCGACCAGCTGTTTCATTTTCCCGCTGCCGGCTTTGCTGTCATAGGACAGTAAATCGCTCAGTTTTGCGTCGTTGGACACCGAGATGGTCATTTCACTTTCAGTGCCGCTTTCTGCGGTTAACACCAACTGATAGTCGTCTTCTTTAACCTTCACCAGACTTGCGGAAATACCGCTGTCGGCATCATTTATGGCATCGCGAATATCTTCCAGTGAGGTTTCGCCTTTGCCTAATTTGATTTCCAGTGGCTCTTTACGGCCCGGTTGCGAAATCGTAATCGTACGTTCATCGACGCTGGTATCGCCCAACTGCTCTTTAGTCGAGGTAATTTTCGCCGTAGTCGATAATGACTGTGCCTGCGCCAGTTGAGTGACGCTGACGGTGTATTTCCCTGGAGCAGCGCCCGCGGTGGTGCTGACTTTTAAATCTTCTGTGCTGCTGGTGGCAGTGGTGCTTTTAAACAGATCGGCATTGTTCAGTGCGGTATTCGCAGTCTGAAATTTTTCTAATGCACTTTTTAGCGTGCCATACGCGGTCAGACGCGAGGTGTTGGCGCTCTGCTGCTGGGTAATCGGCGTTAAACGCTTTTTCTCAGCAGTGGTTAAGTTTGTCAGCAATGTATCCAGCGGTAAGTTCGAACCAACGCCCAGTGATGTAAATGAAGGCATGCCTAATTCCTTGTGATTGCAAACAGTAGTTAACCGCTTTATCGGCAATCTGCGCGCAAAGTTTAATAATAGTTTTGCAAAAATAATGCGCGGAATAGTGGTGCATATAGAGGGTATTTCAGCGGCTAAGAAAAAAAACGACGGAAAGTAAAAATTTTCTAAAGTTCGAAATTAAGGTGCCGATACATGGGTTACGGTGAGAAACCGTGGGCAACAGCCCAATAACATCAAGTTGTAATTGATAAGGAAAAGATCATGGCACAAGTCATCAATACAAACAGCCTGTCGCTGTTGACCCAGAACAACCTGAACAAATCTCAGTCTTCCCTGAGCTCCGCTATCGAGCGTCTGTCCTCTGGTCTGCGTATCAACAGCGCGAAAGATGATGCTGCTGGTCAGGCGATTGCTAACCGCTTCACCTCTAACATCAAAGGTCTGACTCAGGCGTCCCGTAACGCCAACGATGGTATCTCCATCGCGCAGACCACTGAAGGTTCTCTGTCTGAAATCAACAACAACCTGCAGCGTGTTCGTGAGCTGGCGGTTCAGTCTTCTACTGGTACCAACTCCCAGTCTGACCTCGACTCTATCCAGGCTGAAATCACTCAGCGTCTGAACGAAATCGACCGCGTATCTGGTCAGACCCAGTTCAACGGCGTGAAAGTGCTGGCGAAAGACAACACCCTGACCATCCAGGTCGGTGCCAACGATGGCGAAACCATCGATATCAACCTGCAAGAAATCAACTCCAAAACCCTGGGGCTGGATTCACTGAACGTACAGAAAAAATATGATGTTTCTGACGTTGCTGCAGATTTTGGCTATAAAGATACTGCCCAGGCGTTTGTTACTACTGGTTTTGCTGCTGATGCAGCGGCAGCGGGGAAGTTTGGTGCGGCCGTAGATGATGCAACTGCTACCAATTTTAAATTTGATGCAGCTAGCAATAAATACTATGCAGATGTGGCATCAGTTAAAGATAATACTGTAAATGGTACATATGAAGTTGATGTTGTTGCGGGAACTGGCGTAGTAACACTGAAAGACAAGACCGCGGATACAGTTCCTGCAGGGGCCCAGGCTGTTAGTAAGGTGCAACAAAAAGCAACGCCTGATCTTACTGCGGCAAAAGCTGCTCTGGAAAAAGGTGGAGTTTCCAATGCGGAAGCAACATCAGCTACCTTGGTTAAGGTTTCCTATACTGATAAAAATGATAAAGCAATTGATGGCGGTTACGCGCTGAAAACTGCAAGCGGTAAATATTATGCTGCCTCAGTCGATGAATCCACCAAAGAAGTCTCTATCAAAGAAGTAGCGTATACAGATAAAGATGGTAAGGCAGCAACTGCTGCAGTTCAACTTGGCGGTGTCAACGGCAAAACAGAAATAGCAACTGTTGGCGGCAAGGATTATCTTGCTGATAAAGTAAAAAATCACAATTTCAAAACTGAACCTAAAGTGAATGAAATTGCGACTGCAACTACTGACAGCCCGCTGGCTAAAATCGACGCGGCGCTGGCGAAAGTTGCTGACCTGCGTTCCGACCTGGGTGCGGTACAGAACCGTTTCAACTCTACCATCACCAACCTGGGTAACACCGTAAACAACCTGTCTGAAGCACGTAGCCGTATCGAAGATGCTGACTACGCGACCGAAGTGTCCAACATGTCTCGTGCAAACATTCTGCAACAGGCGGGTACTTCTGTTCTGGCACAGGCTAACCAGACCACGCAGAACGTCCTGTCTCTGCTGCGTTAATTTACACTTATCGCGCAAACCCCGCTCCGGCGGGGTTTTTTACATTCAGCTTTACCCGTAACCCCCAAATAACCCCTCATTTCACCCACTATTCACCCGATTAAAACCCCTGCAGAAACGGATAATCATGCCGATAACTCATTTAACGCAGGGCTGTTTATCGTGAATTCACTGTATACCGCTGAAGGTGTAATGGATAAACACTCGCTGTGGCAGCGTTATGTACCGTTGGTGCGTCACGAAGCATTGCGCCTTCAGGTGCGTTTGCCGGCGAGCGTAGAACTGGATGACCTGCTACAAGCGGGCGGCATCGGGTTATTGAATGCAGTCGACCGATATGACGCTTTGCAAGGAACGGCATTTACCACTTACGCAGTGCAGCGTATTCGTGGAGCGATGCTGGACGAACTACGTAGCCGGGATTGGGTGCCGCGTAGCGTTCGGCGCAATGCTCGCGAAGTGGCACAGGCGATGGGGCAACTGGAGCAGGAATTAGGGCGTAACGCGACGGAAACCGAAGTGGCGGAGCGTCTGGCTATTCCTGTGCAAGAGTATCGTCAGATGTTGCTTGATACCAATAATAGCCAACTCTTCTCCTACGACGAGTGGCGGGAAGAGCATGGCGATAGTATTGAGCTGGTGACGGAAGAACATCAGCAGGAAAACCCGTTACAGCAGCTACTTGAGGGTAACCTCCGCCAGCGCGTGATGGACGCGATCGAAGCGTTGCCGGAACGCGAAAAGCTGGTGTTAACGCTGTACTACCAGGAAGAGCTGAATCTGAAAGAGATTGGCGCGGTACTGGAAGTGGGGGAGTCACGGGTTAGCCAGTTGCACAGTCAGGCCATCAAACGTCTACGCACCAAGCTGGGTAAGCTATAGGGGTACATTATTACCCCTGAACAATGCCGCATTACGAATTGACTACCAGGAGTTCTCATGACGGTGCAGCAATCAAAAAGACGGCCTCTAAGCCGCTACCTCAAAGATTTCAAACACAGCCAGACGCATTGCGCCCATTGCTTTAAGTTGCTCGACAGGATCACGCTGGTTCGCCGCGGGCAAATTGTGAATAAAATCGCCATCGCCCGACTGGACACGTTGCTGAATGAAGCAGAGTGGGAACAGGAGAAAAAAGAGTGGGTGGCGCTGTGTCGTTTTTGTGGTGATTTGCACTGCAAAGAGCAGAGCGACTTTTTTGACATTATCGGCTTCAAGCAATTTTTATTCGAGCAGACCGAAATGAGTCACGGCACGGTACGCGAATACGTTGTGCGCCTGCGTCGCCTCGGGAATCATCTGACCGAACAAAATATCTCTCACGATCTGCTGCAGGAAGGGTTTCTCGACGAAAACCTTGCCCCGTGGCTACCGGAAACCAGCACCAACAATTACCGCATCGCCTTGCGTAAGTATGAGCAGTTTAAAGCCCATACGCATATGGGACATATGCAGAAATCCTCCTGGACAGCCAGTTCTGATATATATTAAAAACGAATAAGGTGTAACAGAGTCGTGTTTGTGGATCACGGCAAACGCTTTACACTGTAGTCATAAATGATAGTCACTAATGACAATATTCGGGGTAACTATGAAATTAGCACTTCTGGGACGTCAGGCTCTGATGGGTGTAATGGCTGTTGCACTTGTCGCCGGAATGAGCGTGAAGACTTATGCAGATGAAGGTCTGTTAAATAAAGTTAAAGAGCGCGGCACGCTGCTGGTGGGCCTGGAAGGGACCTATCCCCCGTTTAGTTTTCAGGGCGATGACGGCAAGCTGACCGGTTTCGAAGTGGAGTTTGCCGAGGAACTGGCCAAGCATCTCGGAGTGAAAGCCACGCTGAAGCCGACCAAATGGGACGGTATGCTGGCTTCTCTTGATTCCAAACGCATTGACGTGGTCATCAACCAGGTGACTATCTCTGATGATCGTAAGAAAAAATACGATTTCTCTACCCCGTATACGGTCTCTGGTATCCAGGCGCTGGTGAAGAAAGGCAATGAAGGCGTTATTAAGACTGCTGCCGATCTGAAAGGTAAAAAAGTCGGCGTGGGTCTGGGAACCAACTATGAAGAGTGGCTGCGCCAGAACGTGCAGGGCGTGGATATTCGTACCTATGATGATGACCCGACCAAATATCAGGATCTGCGTGTAGGTCGTATCGACGCCATCCTGGTTGACCGTCTGGCCGCGCTGGATCTGGTGAAAAAAACCAAGGATACGCTGGCCGTTACCGGTGAAGCATTCTCCCGCCAGGAGTCCGGCGTGGCGCTGCGTAAAGGCAATGAAGATCTGCTGAAAGCGGTGGATGCAGCCATTGCTGAAATGCAGAAAGACGGTTCGCTGAAAGCCCTGTCTGAAAAATGGTTTGGAGCAGATGTGACGAAATAATCGTCATCTGATGAAAAAAGGCGCCTTTAACAGCGCCTTTTTTTATTTCATTGCGCCTGAACGTGCATAATAAAAGAACATCACAACAACGAATACCGGAGGCTGTATGCCGCTGCATAATTTAACGCGCTTTCCACGTCTGGAATTTATTGGCGCGCCAACGCCACTCGAATATCTTCCGCGCCTCTCAGATTACCTCGGGCGCGATATTTTCATTAAACGCGATGACGTCACGCCGATGGCTATGGGCGGCAATAAGCTGCGTAAGCTGGAGTTTCTGGCCGCAGACGCGCTGCGTGAAGGCGCGGATACGCTGATAACCGCGGGTGCGATTCAGTCTAACCACGTTCGTCAGACGGCGGCGGTCGCCGCTAAGCTTGGCCTGCACTGCGTGGCGCTGTTGGAAAATCCGATAGGCACCACTGCCGAAAACTATCTCACCAATGGCAACCGTCTGCTGTTGGACCTGTTTAATACGCAGATTGAAATGTGCGATGCGCTTACCGACCCTAATGCACAGCTGCAGGATCTGGCGACGCGGATTGAAGCGCAAGGGTTCCGCCCGTATGTGATCCCGGTTGGGGGTTCCAATGCACTGGGTGCGCTGGGCTATGTGGAAAGTGCGCTGGAAATTGCCCAACAGTGTGAAGGGGCCGTTTCGCTCTCTTCCGTAGTGGTGGCCTCGGGCAGTGCGGGAACCCATGCCGGACTGGCCGTGGGCCTGGAGCAATTGATGCCAGACGTCGAACTCATCGGCGTGACCGTCTCACGCAGCGTGGCGGATCAAAAGCCCAAAGTTGTTGCATTGCAGCAGGATATTGCCAGGGAGCTGGAACTGCCGGCCTCAGCGGAAATCCTGTTATGGGACGATTATTATGCGCCGGGCTACGGTACGCCAAACGAAGAGGGCATGGAGGCGGTAAAACTGCTGGCGCGCCTGGAAGGCATTTTGTTGGATCCGGTGTATACCGGCAAGGCGATGGCGGGTCTGATTGATGGCATCAGCCAGAAGCGCTTCAAAGATGAAGGGCCAATTCTCTTTATTCATACTGGTGGGGCACCTGCGCTGTTTGCCTACCATCCTCACGTGTAACGACCAGGTAGAAAAACGCTAATGCATGAAAGTATCCAACTGGTGATTGATTCTCTGCCGTATCTGCTCAAGGGCGCAGTGTTTACGCTGCAACTGAGTATCGGTGGGATGTTCTTTGGCCTCGTGCTGGGGTTTATCCTGGCGCTGATGCGTCTGTCGCCGCTGCTGCCTGTGCGCTGGCTGGCGCGCTTTTATATCTCTATCTTTCGCGGAACGCCGTTGATTGCCCAGCTGTTCATGATCTATTACGGTCTGCCGCAGTTTGGTATTGAGCTTGATCCTATTCCGGCGGCGATGATTGGCTTATCGCTTAATACGGCGGCCTACGCAGCGGAAACGCTGCGTGCGGCAATCTCCTCCAT
The DNA here is from genome assembly GCF_030336655.1 of Citrobacter sp. Cb041. Taxonomy (NCBI): domain Bacteria; kingdom Pseudomonadati; phylum Pseudomonadota; class Gammaproteobacteria; order Enterobacterales; family Enterobacteriaceae; genus Citrobacter; species Citrobacter sp. Cb041. The sequence continues at coordinate 31,828 of NZ_JAOWDD010000042.1, forward strand.
CGACAAAGGGCAGTGGGAAGCGGGTGCCAGTATTGGTATGACGCGGTGGCAAACCATGCGCCGGGCAATCCTGCCGCAGGCTGCGCGGGTTGCGCTCCCACCGCTGAGTAACAGCTTTATCAGCCTGGTGAAAGACACCTCTCTGGCCGCGACTATTCAGGTACCGGAACTGTTCCGTCAGGCGCAGTTGATTACCTCGCGTACGCTGGAGGTATTCACGATGTATCTGGCAGCCTCGTTGATTTATTGGGTGATGGCGACGGTGCTTTCTGCACTGCAAAACTATTTTGAAGAGCAACTGAATCGCCAGGAGAGAGAGCCGAAATGAGTGCTATCGAAGTCAGAAACCTGGTCAAAAAATTCCATGGGCAAACGGTGCTGCATGGGATCGATCTTGACGTCAAACCCGGTGAAGTTGTGGCGATTATCGGGCCGAGCGGTTCGGGCAAAACGACGCTGCTGCGCAGCATTAATTTGCTGGAGCAACCCGAGGCGGGCACCATTAAGGTGGGTGAGATTACCATTGATACCGCGCGTTCGTTAACTCAGCAGAAAGGTCTGATTCGTCAGTTGCGCCAGCACGTGGGCTTTGTGTTCCAGAACTTTAATTTGTTCCCGCATCGCACGGTGCTGGAAAACATTATTGAAGGTCCGGTGATTGTTAAAGGCGAACCGAAAGCCGAAGCGACAGCCCGAGCGCGCGAACTGCTGGCGAAAGTCGGGTTAGCTGGTAAAGAAACCAGCTATCCGCGGCGTTTGTCCGGCGGGCAGCAGCAGCGCGTAGCGATTGCCCGGGCGTTGGCGATGCGCCCCGAGGTGATTCTGTTTGATGAGCCTACCTCCGCGCTTGATCCTGAACTGGTTGGCGAGGTACTTAATACCATACGTCAACTGGCGCAGGAAAAACGCACCATGGTGATTGTGACGCATGAAATGAGCTTTGCGCGCGACGTTGCCGATCGGGCGATATTTATGGATCAAGGACGGATAGTGGAGCAGGGGCCAGCTAAATCCTTATTCACGCATCCGCAGCAGCCGCGAACCCGTCAGTTTCTTGAAAAGTTTCTGATGCAATAAATAGTGCATGCAGCACTCGTCGAAATTGTTTTTTGGCGAGTGCTGTTCGCATAACTATTTATAATTATTGCTTTATTATTAACTCCCAATACCGTTACTTCCTGCCGTCGTTGAGTAATGCTCAAGTAATTGACCATTTGTCCGATAATTTGCATATATAAAATACATTTATGTGTTAGCTTGTTTCATATGTTTGGATGATTATCAATCTCAGGGGTGTTACCACTTAGTATGCAGGGTCATGATTTCTTCACCTGGCGACGGAGTATGCTGTTACGCTTTCAGGAAATGGCGACGGCAGAGGATGTCTATAATGAATTACAACAACAGACGCAGCATTTAGAGTTCGATTTTTACGCGCTCTGTGTTCGTCATCCCGTACCTTTTACCCGACCTAAAACGTCGCTTCACACGACCTATCCCAAAGCATGGGTGGCGCATTATCAGTCCGAGAATTATTTCGCTATTGATCCGGTGCTGAAGCCTGAAAACTTCAGTCAGGGGCATTTACCCTGGAACGATACCTTATTTCGCGATGCACAGCCCCTGTGGGATGCCGCGCGCAATCACGGTTTACGTAAAGGGATGACGCAATGCTTAATGTTGCCTAATCGGGCGTTGGGTTTTTTATCGGTATCGCGTGCGAGTGTCCGTAATAGTCGCTTTGCAAACGATGAGGTAGAGCTCAGGATGCAACTGCTGGTGCGGGAAAGCTTGTCGGTACTGACGCGGCTGCAAGATGACATGGTCATGGCGCCAGAGATGCGCTTTAGCAAGCGGGAAAAAGAGATATTGAAATGGACGGCAGAGGGGAAAACCTCTTCAGAGATAGCGATAATTCTGTCGATTTCTGAAAATACCGTTAACTTTCACCAGAAAAATATGCAAAAGAAATTTAATGCACCCAACAAAACGCAGATCGCCTGTTATGCCGCGGCAACCGGGCTGATCTGAGTAAATTATCGTTCTGAGTGTCAGACGCAAACCCGGCTGAGAGCATCGCTGTCAGCCGGGTTCTTATTACTGGCGGTAGGCCTGTTTAATTTGCTTAACAGTGCTGGAAAATACCGCAGCCTGTGATTGATCTTCAATCAGCGCGATCTGTTTTTCCATTTTAAGAATCACGCGCCCTGCATCGGCTTGGCCCATTGCCTGCAGCATCAGCGTTAACATGGCTTTCAGGCAGGTGACTTCGTTGGCCAGTTCCTGGTTATTCTCAGCAGTGGAAAAGTCAGGCGTACTCATTTATTTTCCTCGTTATGTTTCAATGAAAAAGTGCGATGTCAAATCTTAAGGCGCCGGAGTATACCATAAGCGAGGCTAAAAATATCAGCGGTTGTTTTCTGCGCAAACATAAGTCGCGGACATTAAAATAAACAACATGTTGCACTGCATATATTTTCTCCATCTGTTGTTTATTTCGAGTATTTTACTCGTTAATTATTGTTACAACTTTAGCTGCCTATTTTGCATTCAACGGACGAATATGAATTTTTTGTCACTATTCTGAAACAGCTATGCAGATATAACCGTGGCAAAAGGTTGCCATAACAGAAAGTTTCCACTCGTCGTACCTTCTAATTTCCAAAAACGAGAGCAAAATCGAAAGACGGCGATTTTTACATTTCAAAGTTGAGATAAAACCCGTTAACATAGGACCGATTAACTATCGGTAGCGTTATCCCTATTCTGGAGATATTCCTTTGATCAACGTTTTTCTTGTTGATGACCACGAACTGGTGCGCGCAGGGATACGACGCATTCTTGAAGATATAAAAGGCATTAAAGTTGTCGGTGAGGCGTGCTGCGGTGAAGATGCGGTAAAATGGTGCCGCTCAAATTCCGTTGACGTTGTGCTGATGGACATGAATATGCCCGGTATTGGTGGCCTTGAGGCAACGCGTAAAATTGCGCGTTCAACGGCTGACATTAAAGTGATCATGCTGACTGTCCATACCGAAAACCCGTTACCTGCAAAAGTCATGCAGGCGGGAGCCGCGGGCTATCTCAGTAAGGGGGCTGCGCCCCAGGAGGTCGTGAGTGCGATTCGTTCGGTTTATTCTGGCCAACGTTATATTGCCTCCGATATCGCTCAGCAGATGGCGCTTAGCCAGATTGAGCCTGAGAAAACGGAAACCCCGTTTGCCAGTTTGTCTGAACGTGAGTTGCAGATTATGCTGATGATCACCAAAGGTCAGAAGGTCAATGAGATCTCAGAGCAACTGAATCTTAGTCCTAAAACGGTGAACAGCTATCGCTATCGAATGTTCAGTAAATTAAACATTCACGGCGATGTTGAGCTGACTCACCTGGCAATTCGCCATGGCCTGTGTAATGCGGAGACATTAACAAGCCAGTGACCGATCAGTTTGATGCCAAAGCGTTCCTGAAAACCGTGACCAGTCAGCCCGGCGTTTATCGTATGTATGATGACGCCGGGACGGTCATCTACGTCGGGAAAGCGAAAGACCTGAAAAAAAGGCTTTCCAGCTACTTCCGTAGCAACCTCGCATCGCGTAAGACCGAAGCACTGGTCGCGCAAATACAGCAGATTGATGTCACGGTAACGCACACCGAAACCGAGGCGTTATTGCTTGAGCACAACTACATCAAGCTGTATCAGCCGCGTTATAACGTTTTGCTGCGCGACGATAAATCCTATCCTTTTATTTTCCTCAGCGGCGATACCCATCCTCGCCTGGCAATGCATCGCGGGGCCAAGCATGCCAAAGGCGAGTACTTTGGACCGTTTCCTAACGGCTACGCTGTACGCGAAACGCTGGCGTTGCTGCAGAAAATCTTCCCTATTCGTCAGTGCGAAAATAGTGTTTATCGCAATCGCTCGCGGCCCTGTCTGCAATATCAGATTGGCCGCTGCCTCGGTCCGTGTGTGGCGGGCCTGGTGAGTGAGGAAGAGTATGCGCAGCAGGTTGATTACGTTCGTCTGTTCCTGTCCGGGAAAGACGATCAGGTATTAACGCAGCTGATCGCCCGGATGGAAAAAGCCAGCCAGAATCTCGAGTTTGAAGAGGCTGCCCGCATTCGTGACCAAATTCAGGCCGTACGCCGCGTGACCGAAAAACAGTTTGTCTCTAATACCGGAGACGATCTGGACGTCATCGGCGTGGCGTTTGACGCTGGCATGGCCTGTGTGCACGTGCTGTTTATTCGCCAGGGTAAAGTGTTAGGCAGTCGTAGCTATTTCCCGAAAGTACCAGGTGGAACAGAACTCGGCGAGGTCGTTGAAACCTTTGTCGGACAGTTTTATCTGCAGGGAAGTCAGATGCGCACCTTACCCGGTGAGATCCTGCTCGATTTTAATCTTAGCGATAAAACCCTGCTGGCAGACTCTCTGTCTGAGCTGGCCGGGCGGAAGATCAACGTTCAGACGAAACCGCGAGGCGATCGCGCGCGGTATCTGAAGCTGGCGCGTACCAACGCGGCGGTGGCGTTAACCACAAAACTTTCCCAGCAGTCGACCATTACTCAACGCCTGACGGCGCTGGCATCAGTACTCAAGTTACCCGCAGTGAAACGCATGGAGTGCTTTGATATCAGCCACACGATGGGCGAGCAGACGGTAGCCTCCTGCGTGGTATTCGATGCCAATGGACCACTGCGCGCCGAGTATCGCCGCTATAACATCACGGGTATTACGCCGGGTGATGATTATGCGGCAATGAATCAGGTTCTCCGTCGGCGCTACGGTAAGGCGATTGAAGAAAGTAAGATTCCGGACGTCATATTGATCGATGGCGGGAAAGGTCAACTGGGGCAGGCGAAAGCCGTTTTTGCTGAGCTGGACGTTCCCTGGGACAAACAGCACCCGCTTTTGTTGGGTGTGGCAAAAGGGGCCGATCGTAAAGCTGGCCTGGAAACGCTGTTCTTTGAGCCGGAAGGTGAGGGCTTTAGCCTTCCGCCGGATTCGCCAGCTTTGCACGTTATCCAGCATATCCGCGATGAATCTCACGATCATGCGATTAGCGGGCACCGTAAAAAACGGGCGAAGGTGAAAAGTACCAGCACGCTGGAGACTATTGAAGGTGTCGGGCCGAAGCGTCGGCAGATGTTGTTGAAATATATGGGCGGTTTGCAAGGCCTTCGTAACGCGAGTATTGAAGAAATTGCAAAAGTGCCGGGTATTTCGCAAGCTCTGGCAGAAAAGATCTTCTACTCGTTGAAACATTAGGCCCTCTGTAGCAACATAGGGGTAATTTTACTGACAACAGATAGTTATCCGTCATATGCAATTTAATATCCCTACGTTGCTCACGCTGTTTCGCGTCATCCTGATCCCATTCTTTGTATTGGCTTTTTATCTGCCATTCACCTGGGCTCCCTTCGTTTGTGCGCTGATCTTCTGTATTGCGGCGGTCACCGACTGGTTTGACGGCTATCTGGCGCGTCGCTGGAACCAAAGTACGCGTTTTGGCGCCTTCCTCGATCCGGTCGCTGATAAGGTACTGGTGGCTATCGCGATGGTGCTGGTGACCGAGCACTATCACAGCTGGTGGGTAACGCTTCCTGCCGCCACGATGATCGCGCGTGAAATTATTATCTCTGCGCTGCGTGAGTGGATGGCTGAACTGGGTAAACGTAGCAGTGTGGCGGTGTCCTGGATCGGCAAAGTGAAAACCACTTCGCAAATGGCCGCGCTCGCATGGCTGCTGTGGCGTCCAAATATTTGGGTAGAGTACGCCGGGATCGCACTTTTCTTCGTCGCCGCGATACTGACGTTGTGGTCAATGTTCCAGTATTTGAGCGCTGCGTGGGGAGATTTGCTTGAACAGTGATCGTTTCGGCGCAAATTTCAGCAAACGATCGTCAGTGGTGAAAAATATCGTTGACTCATTGCGTCAGGTAAGTAGAATGCAACGCATCGAACGGCAGCGCTGATTGCCAGACGATAACAAAATCAAGTGATTAACAAAGTTACTTGGTGATGCGGGAATAGCTCAGTTGGTAGAGCACGACCTTGCCAAGGTCGGGGTCGCGAGTTCGAGTCTCGTTTCCCGCTCCAAATTAAAGACATCGGCAATAGCGGATGTCGGCTGAAAAGCCAGAAGATTTTGGCGCGTTAGCAAAGCGGTTATGTAGCGGATTGCAAATCCGTCTAGTCCGGTTCGACTCCGGAACGCGCCTCCAATTTCTTCCCGAGCCCGGATGGTGGAATCGGTAGACACAAGGGATTTAAAATCCCTCGGCGTTCGCGCTGTGTGGGTTCAAGTCCCACTCCGGGTACCATGGGAAAGAAAAGAATAATCAAAGCAATAAGCAGTGTCGTGAAACCACCTACGGGTGGTTTTTTTGTGCCTGAAATTTCCTGCTTCTCGCGCAGCGAACCTTCAAGATCAGAAATCCCCTGGCTTTCATCCTTTGTGCATTAAAGGCATTTGGGGTGTAACGCAGCATATCACCCTGACGGGCGCAACACAGATACGCCAACGCTATTGCAACTCTTACCGGTCTATTTGCACCATCAATATGCGGTGAACTAACAGATTAGATGAAAACAAGCATAGTCACTATCAGCGTGCAGCATGAGCTCTTAAGGCCTGTCAGCCAGTCGTTGAGATAGATTTTCTGATACATATGAAACTCTCCCTGTTTTGAAATTCTTTTTTATGATTCCAGAAGTCAGGAGGGGCGGCTACAGGTCATGAGAGATAAACGTTCGCAGCCGAGGGGCCTCGAAGACCATTTATTCGACAAAACTCAACGCGTAATCCGGGGATGAGTACTTCTGAGTCACGGAGACTTAAGGCTGAAATGTGAAGCTGTACATCTTTGCGACCATCGGAGGGGGAGATAAGGCCTTTACCGCTCTTGCAGTCAAAGGCTTTGACAATTCCTGTCATTTTACGAGACAAAAAAATTCCTTAAAGCTAATAACGTGTTGCACTATACACATACCCCTGGATAATGCCAGAAATATTTTTCAGCAATCGTGAGATCTGGATAGCTAAAATAAACATTGATTATTATATACGCCCGTGCGTTAATGGTCGCGTCGGTTTGAAGAACAGACAAAATACAAAGTAGTTTACTAAAGCAGTTCTCATTTCAGGTGTTTTATATTTATCCCTTCTTTGAGTCTCCCCACTAAGCACTAAGTAGTTTCTGTAATAAAACCATGTTCGCCGGAAGGCCAAATTAAGGAATACAAAATGTCAAAAAAGATGAATGGTTTAGTAAAATGGTTTAATGCCGATAAGGGATTCGGTTTTATTTCTCCTGTTGACGGTAGTAAAGATTTATTTGTACATTTTTCTGCTATCCAGAGCGATAATTTCCGCACCTTGTTTGAAGGGCAAAAAGTCTCTTACTCCATTGAGAATGGTACTAAAGGTCCGGTTGCTGGCAATGTAGTTATTACAGAGTAAATCCTTTTTTTGTCTGTATGCGATAACGAAGAAGGCTAAAGCCTGAGTAGACATACTGACAAAAGCAATGAATGTATTGTTGGGTCAGTAGAGATGAAATGTTACTGATCCGGCATTCAGGGCAATGGTCAGCATATTTCATCTCTCTTTTGCATGAGAAAGTATGCTGACCATTGTGATTACGTGTAGGTCGCTGCACGAAAAGTCTAACCACTTGCTTTGCACGACAACATACGCAAGAGGATAGCTTTTCCCAGATATCACCATAATTTTTATTTTTTTAATATGAAAATACTAAACCCGCAGCCAGCGGGTTTTCTGTTATCTGTAGCTTGATAAATATTAAAATACAGAGGTGGTGATTCTGTTCCAGAAATAGAGTCTAAAACGGATTCAGGCTGCTTCTTTTTGGTTTGTCTGGAATACTTTATTGCAATGAGGACAGATTAAAAGAGAACCTTTTTGTACTCTTGAAAAACTGTGTTCAGATTGTTGGGTACAGTTTGGGCAGGTGCATTTGACAAGATAGTTGCGGCGTGATTTAGAGTCTTTACGTTCTGACATAGGCTTTTCCTTGAGTGGATGAACTTCAACCATACCCTAATTCGTCCAAAAAATCTTAACTTTATGATGTTTTGGATATGTAAATATAAAGAAAAGGTATCGCAAAGAGCCTGATGATAAGGGCGGCTTCCCAAATTTATTTCTGTAATCCTCAATCTCCCTGGCTGCGTGGTTCTAATGAAAATACGAACAGATTGCTCAGACAGTATTTTTTAAAAGGAGCTGGCTTATCGGTTCGCAGCCAGCAAAGAATTAACATTGTTGCATCCAGCGGTTGAACGCACAGCAAAAAGCGGACGTTTTTGAGCTCAGTAAAAAAGGACGTTATATTTTCGCCTGATTGACGCGGGATGAAAGCTCCTGATGGCTCTCTTTTCGTTCGCTGTAGCGATCGGCAAGGTAATCGGTTTGACCCTTGAGCAGCAGCGTGATTTTAAACAACTCCTCGGCGACATCGACGATACGATCATACCAGGACGAAGGTTTCATTCGCCCGTTCTCATCGAATTCTTGCCAGGCTTTGGCTACTGAGGACTGGTTAGGGATCGTGAACATCCTCATCCAGCGCCCAAGGATACGCATCTGGTTCACGGCGTTAAAAGATTGCGACCCGCCGCAGACCTGCATCACCGCCAGTGTTTTTCCCTGTGAAGGGCGAACGGCCCCTTCGCTTAAGGGTATCCAGTCGATCTGTGCCTTCATCACCGCACTCATTGCCCCATGCCGCTCCGGGGAACTCCACACCATCCCATCACACCATCTGACCAGCTCGCGCAGCTCGGTGACTTTTGGGTGCGTATCTGGGGCATCATCCGGCAGGGGTAAACCTGAGGGGTTAAACAGTCTTACTTCCGCTCCCATCGCCGTCAGCAGGCGTCCCGCTTCTTCTGCGGCAAAGCGACTGTAAGAACGCTCTCTTACCGAGCCATACAGGATCAGTATGCGTGGCGGCTCCTGGAGCTGCAGGCGTTCAGCAATCTGCTGATCGAAGCAATCAGCATTCAGTGCAGGAAAGTGTTCCATTTTTTACTCCTCCGGGAGGTTCTGTGATTTCAAATTCAACACATATGATTTATCATATATGTATTCTAAAGGGAACGGAGTAAAAAATGCTACAGCCAGTTCAGCTTTTTAAAATCCTGTCGGATGAAACCCGTCTCGCCATTGTTATGCTTCTCCGGGAATCCGGCGAACTGTGCGTATGCGATATATGCGCGGCGACCTCTGTATCACAGCCTAAAATCTCTCGCCACATGGCTATTCTGCGTGAAGCAGAGCTGGTGCTTGACCGCCGGGAAGGCAAATGGATTCACTACCGTCTGTCTCCCCACATGCCAGCGTGGGCCGCTGAGACGATCACGACGTCCTGGCAGTGTCTGAGGAAAGATGTGGGTGAATGGCTGAAAAAATCAGCCTGCACATCCTGTTGAGAGAATTTGTCATATTCACATAATCATATATAAAGGAATCTAAAATGCTTTTGGCAGGGAGTATTTTTATACTGACGCTGGTCCTGGTCATCTGGCAGCCCAGAGGTCTCAGCATTGGCTGGAGCGCAAGTATCGGAGCCTTACTGGCACTGGGGACGGGGGTCATCCACATTGATGATATTCCCGTAGTCTGGAATATCGTCTGGAACGCAACAGCGGCATTCATCGCGGTGATTATCATCAGCCTGCTGCTTGATGAGTCCGGTTTCTTTGAATGGGCCGCGCTGCATGTCTCCCGCTGGGGTAACGGGCGTGGTCGCCTGCTGTTTACCTGGATAATACTGCTTGGCGCTGCTGTTGCTGCGCTGTTTGCTAACGACGGTGCAGCACTGATACTGACGCCGATTGTGATTGCGATGTTGCTCGCCCTGGGGTTCAGCCAGGCGACGACGCTGGCCTTTGTCATGGCTGCAGGATTTATCGCAGATACTGCCAGCCTGCCGCTGATTGTCTCTAACCTGGTCAATATTGTCTCGGCGGATTTCTTCGGCCTGGGCTTTACACAGTATGCCTCCGTGATGGTCCCTGTAAACCTGGCGGCCATTGCTGCCACGCTGGTCATGCTCCATCTCTTCTTCCGCCGCGATATCCCGGCCAGATATGACGTTTCACTGCTCAAGATGCCTGCCAGTGCGATTAAAGATCCGGCGACGTTCAGGGCGGGCTGGATTGTTCTGCTGTTCCTGCTGGTCGGTTTCTTTGTTCTGGAGCCGCTGGGGATCCCTGTAAGCGCGATAGCAGCAGTTGGGGCTGCGGTGCTGTTCGTGGTAGCCAAGCGTGGCCACGCCATTAATACCGGGAAAGTGCTGCGTGGGGCGCCCTGGCAGATCGTGATTTTCTCGCTGGGTATGTATATGGTCGTCTACGGCCTGCGTAATGCAGGACTCACCGAGTATCTTTCTGCTGTACTCAATATGCTGGCAGACAAAGGTTTATGGGCTGCCACGTTCGGTACCGGCTTCCTGACTGCCTTCCTGTCGTCTGTGATGAACAATATGCCGACGGTGCTGATTGGTGCATTGTCCATAGACGGGAGTGCTGCGACTGGCGTCGTCAAAGAGGCGATGATTTATGCCAATGTGATTGGCTGCGATTTAGGTCCTAAAATCACCCCGATAGGCAGTCTGGCAACTCTGCTGTGGCTTCATGTGTTGGCACAGAAAAATATGACCATCACCTGGGGATATTACTTCCGCACCGGCATTATCATGACTCTGCCCGTGCTGTTCGTCACGCTGGCCGCGCTGGCGTGGCGGCTCTCTGTCACTTTGTAATGAGATACTGATATGAGCAACATTACCATCTATCACAACCCGGCCTGTGGCACCTCGCGTAACACGCTGGAGATGATCCGTAACAGCGGTAACGAACCAACTATTATTTATTATCTCGATACGCCCCCGACTCGTGATGAACTGACCAAACTGATTTCAGATATGGGCATTTCAGTACGCGCATTGCTGCGCAAGAACGTTGAACCTTATGAGCAATTGGGTCTTGATGAGGATAAGTTTTCTGATGAGCAGTTGATCGATTTTATGATTCAGCATCCGATCCTGATTAATCGACCGATTGTTGTGACGCCGCTTGGTACGCGTCTTTGTCGTCCCTCAGAAATTGTGCTGGATATTTTACCTGAAGCTCAGAAAGGCTTTTTTACCAAAGAGGATGGCGAAAAGGTCATTGACGAAACAGGGAAACGGGTTAAGTAATCTTTCCGCTTAATATTATCGGGTGCCTGTTGACTTCATACCGGTGCCTGCTCTTCGCTGATAACCCTCGTTCACGACTGGAGAAGCTGATTTGCGGGGGTATCAAAACAGGTTCATTAGCCTGCCCACTTGCCAGAAGAGGCATTTGTCTCACTCCGAATGCATTTCGTTTATCAATTATTGAAATAAATATATACATAATAGTTTTTGATTAGCAGAACTTACCGATGCAGGTCAGTTGAGGCAATTTCATTTCCCTTAGGGTAAGAGTCAAAAACTATCATGAAACAAGAGCTTGTATTGACAGATGAAGACTTACTTGCACGAGGTAACGATCGTTACGTCTTTCAGCATCCACAGGATAGTAACCTGCTGATCAAAATCGTTATTTCAGATATTGCGAACTATAAAAGCAAGTTACGGGAAGTCTTCCGGGACCTCAAAGAATGCAAGCCTGGTCATCAAACAGACTCTCTTTATATGCAAAAGATCGAAGGTCTTGTTGAAACAAATAAAGGTCTAGGGCAGATCACTGTGAAGGAGTGCGATGAGCATGGCAACATTGCTCAAACTCTTTATCAGCTTGCTCTGAAAAAAGAACTCGATGACAGCAAATTGCAGAAGCTGAATGCTTTTTTAGCATGGTTTGTCAGCACCAAAGTCATTATTAACTCCCTGCATTGTAAAAACATTGTTTATGCCTGGGATAGCGAGCGTCAGGATTATCGCTTCAAAGTCATTGACGGGTTTGGTGACAAAACGTTTTTTCAACTCAGTAAGCTTTCGCAATCAGTTCGCGATAAGAATAAAATCAAATGTCTCAAGCGGATGCTTAACGATTTGAACGGTCTGCAACAAGCTTAACCACGCAGGTTAAAAATAATCGAATCACCAGTTTTCTGTTGCCGAATTTCCGATCCCGCATAACTGATTAACAAAGGTGTTTACGCAGAAGTAAGTTACATATTAACTTCTTGAAAAATATCCTGAACTGCTCGGCGTTCGTGCTGTGTGGGGGCAAATCCCACACCGGTACCATGGGAAAGAATAGAACAATCAAAGCAATAAGCAGTGTCGCGAAACCACCTACGGGTGGTTTTTTTGTGCCGGCTTTTGACGAACCATAGGTATTTTGCGCCAAGTAAGCCTGCCAGAGCGTTAAGCCGCCCGCTACACACCCCCATTGCCAATCAATCTATCGACGAATCGGTGCATTAAACATAAACCTTCCCCGAGCAGGGTTGTTAATAAAGCCATCCCGGGCGGGATTATAGTTGTGGTCCTGAAAACCATTCATCATGATGGGATCGCCTATGCCATCCTGAATCGCCAAATGTCTGTGGATTCGGTTACGTGCCCTGAATGTGAAAGCGAAATCATCCGCCTCGCTAATGATGATGACGCCATGTCCTGCAAGAAGTGCCGCACTTAACTCATGCTCTCTTGCGGCCTGGTTTTGTAACGCGCTGGCTGCGGCAGACGATGACGCCAGCAGCAATACGAGGACGGCGCATGAAAATACCGATGGCAGTTTCATGATTAATACCCATTAAAGTATGGCTATTAAAGTATAGTCTTATGTCGTCATCTCATCTGAATAGAACATGAACAATTTAAGCCTGTTGCCTGTACAGAGTCTGAGGGGGCTGGAGAGGAGTGCCGCACAATTAAGAACTATAATAAAAACAGTCGGCAGTTGATGACTCCAGTTTGCAGATAGTACCGATACAGGGGGCGGTTATGCGCGTCTCATTTTCTCCGCGAGTTGCGTTCACCGCTACGACATCTGGCTGGATAACTATCATGGACTCCCTGCCAAAGTGATCAGCTATGCGCCAGATGGGCAGCGATTAGAAACTGTTCTTCTGGATGCTATGGTTATCAACACCCGTTTCCCCGTCAATTTTTTCACGCCTTGAGGGAGCCTGCACTATGGCTGACTATCAGTTTTCCACAGTCTGGCGTGTTGAGGCTTCAATTCAGGAGGTATGGGATGTTTTTTCCCATCCGGATAGCTGGCCTGAATGGTGGGGAAGTCTGGAACGCATCGTTGAGATAAGGAAAGGGGATTTACGGGGTATTGGGGCGTTGCATCGTTATACCTGGAAAGGGGCGCTTCCTTATCGCTTAACCTTTGATATCAATGTGTTGAAAATACGGCCTTGCACACTGCTTGAAGGACAAGCCAGCGGCGCGGTGGAAGGGCGAGGGGTTTGGTCTTTTACTGCCAATGGTACAGCGACTATTGTCAGATATGACTGGAATGTGCGTACCACGATCCGCTGGATGAATTATCTCGCCCCGCTGGCAGCACCTGTATTTCGCTGGAATCACAATACGGTCATGCGCGAGGGGGCAAGAGGGTTAGCCCGCAAACTGGCAACGACTGTGTATATAGTCTGAACGTATCTCCGCTGCTGTACTTTTTTGGCTGTAAATGGCTTAATAGCAACCTTGTAGTTTCTCACTTCATTCACAGTTAACAGGTCTGTTATTGATGAATAATCTCCATCGACTCGCCTTTTTATGCCAGCCTCTGTCTGCTGTGATGATCGCTTACGGTTTCCCCTTTAGCCGTAGCTCAACTCTTACAACCTGGACAGACAGCAATGCAACGTCGTCAATTTCTCAAAAATAGCGTTCTCCTTTCCGCCGCCGGATTAGTCGGCCCTGCAGTCATTAGCCAGACGGTACGTGCCGCTGAGCCATCCGTTGCGCCAGTGGCTCGTCGACGCTTTGTCTTATCTCAAACGTATAAACTTAATCCTCCTAAGGGATCGAGCGGCGTGGTGAAACTGTGGATCCCGCTACCGGTGGATACCGCGTTTCAACAAATGACAGCGCTTGCCTTTAGCGGAAACTATAAGCAGGCGTACGTCACCACCAATAATACCTACGGCGCGAAAACGCTGTTTGCCACCTGGGCTGACTCGCAGGGTGAAATGTTGGTTAACGTTGATATCGACATTGAAACCGCCGACTGGGAACCGCTGAAGCAGGACGAGCTGAAAAACTGGCAGGCACCTGAGCAGATTATTTATCCGCTGGATGTAAAACCGTATCTGTTGCCGACGGCACATACCCCAGTTGATGGACGGGTCCTGGAAACCGCGCGTAAAATCACCGGTAATGAGCAGGATCCGCTGATAAAAGCGCGCCTGATTTACGAATGGGTCAGCAGCCATATGGAGCGTGACAACGACGTTATTGGCTGCGGCACGGGGGATGTGGCGGAGATATTAAAAAGCGGTAAGCTCAAAGGAAAATGCACCGACATGAGCTCCGTTTTTGTTGCTCTGGCGCGGGCCAGCGGTATTCCGGCGCGCGAACTGTTTGGCATCCGTCTGGGCAAGGCCAATAAGCTCGAACGTTACTCGAAAAGTGCTTTTGGCACAGCCGACAGTGCAGGCGTTGCCAACGTGAGCGGCGGTCAACACTGCCGCGCTGAGTTCTATCTGGCAGGTTACGGTTGGTTACCGTGCGATCCTGCTGACGTGACCAAAATGCGTCTGGCAGAGAAAAAAACGCATCAGGATGCCGATGTCCAGGCGGTTAACGCTTACCTGTTTGGTAACTGGGAAATGAACTGGGTTGGATTCAACTACGGACGTGATTTCGAGTTGTATCCGGCAACGGAGCAGGGGGCCATGAATAACTTTGGTTATCCTTACGCTGAAGTCGATGGTGACCCGATCAATTTCTATGATCCTAAAGCGTTCTCCTACAGCTATGTCGCCACAGAACAACGCTAAAGGTGCGGGGCTTACCCTGTTGACGGCTGCTGCGGCCGCCGTCACCGCTGGCTTATGCTGTGTTGGACCGCTACTTTACCTGCTGTTTGGTATTTCGGCGGCGAGCTTCGCCGTTTTCACCCGGTTTGAGTTTTTGCGAACTCCTCTGGTACTGCTGTCCCTGGGATTATTACTGCGTGTCTTCTGGCGGCTCTATTTTTCCAAACGGTTGTGGTGCTCCGGGTGGTTAACTCTGAAGCAAGCGCGCGTTCTCTACTGGTGCGCGCTGGCATTGATTTTGCCGGTGCTATTTTACCCAACGCTTGTTGCCTGGTTTTATGAGGTATTTGAATGAAGATCTTCGCGTTAGTTGCATGCTTGCTGTTGCCGCTGTGGGCTCAGGCGGCCAATCAAAAAGTGGTGCTGGATATACAAAATATGACCTGCTCGTTATGCGTTATTTCGGTCAATCAGGCGCTACGTGAAACCGACGGCGTGATTAAAGCAAAATCCTCTCTCAAAACCCGGCAGGCAGAAGCCATCGTGCCAGAAGGTTTCCCAACCGATACTCTACTTAACGCAGTAGCGAAAACGGGCTATACCGCAACGCTCAACCGTATTGAACAACAGTAAACCACCTGCGGGTGGTTTTATTGTGTTTTCCCGGTATGATTCCCGGCGGCTTAGTGTTCTCTTTTGTGCGTTAACTACCGGAATTCCCCTCTTTTCCTGTTAACCTGAACAGGCGGCTGCTGTAAGCCGCATATGCCCATTTATATCTGTTATCCCTCCAGCCATGTAGGATGATCACAGGCAAGATTTTTTGACTAAGGAAAAGCGTTATGAAAACGGGACCATTAAACGAGAGCGAACTAGAATGGCTGGATGATGTACTGACTAAGTACAATACGGATAAGGCTATTCTGGATGTGTCAGAACTGGATGGTTTACTGACGGCGGTACTGAGTTCACCGTATGAAATTGAACCGGAGCAGTGGCTGGTCGCTATTTGGGGCGGCGCGCAGTATGTTCCTCGCTGGTCCTCCGAAAAAGAAATGACGCGTTTCATGAACCTGGCGTTTCAACATATGGCGGATACGGCCGATCGCCTGGATGAATATCCAGAGCAGTTTGAGCCGCTGTTTGGTTTGCGTGAAATTGACGAGCATGAACTGACCATCGTTGAAGAGTGGTGTTTTGGTTATATGCGCGGCGTCGCGCTGTCGGACTGGTCCGCGTTACCAGACTCGTTAAAACCGGCGCTCGAGGCTATTGCGCTGCACGGTACGGAAGAAAACTTTGCGGTCGTTGAGAAAATGACGCCAGAAGCGTTCGAAGAGAGCGTGGATGCCATCCGCCTGGCGGCGCTGGATCTGCATGCTTACTGGATGGCGCATCCTCAGGAAACGCCGATGAAAGTACCGGTCAAAGTGGATGCCAAGGTAGGGCGCAATGACCCTTGTCCGTGCGGTAGCGGTAAAAAATATAAGCAGTGTTGTTTGCATTAAGAAAAAGGGGCATTAAGCCCCTTTTGTTTTAACCCACTTCCGGTAGTAATCCTGCTGCAATAGAAAACTGTACGGCTATCACCACAATGCCGCACAAAAATACCAGCGCCAGCGCCGGAGCACCCCCTGCCACGCGATATTTAGCCTGTGGATTCTGTTTTCTGCTCTGCCATGCCAGCATCGAGGGAATGAGCAGCGCCAGCACTGCCAGGGCAACGCCCGCATACCCCAGGGCCATGACGAAACCACGCGGATAGAACAGCGCGAATGCCAGCGGCGGCAGGAAGGTCACCACGCCGGTTTGCATTCTTCCTGCTACGGTATTGCGGCGCTGGAAGAGGTCGGCCAGGTAGTCAAATAATCCCAGTGCGACGCCGAGGAAAGAGGTTGCCAGCGCAAGGTCGGCAAACAGATGCACCGCCAGTTCGACGTGCGGCGAAGCCACGACTTCACGTAATGCTTGTAATAAACCGTTTAAACCAGCGTGGTTGGCTAACAGCCCCATGAACGTTGAGGAGTTAATACTGCCAAGCGTAGCCAGTTGCCAGAAGATATAGGCGACCAGCGGAATGGCGCTACCGGTGATAAACACCCAACGCAGTTTACGGATGTTACCGTTCATATAGCTGACGATACTGGGGACGCTGCCGTGAAAACCGAACGAAGTGAAGATAACCGGGATAGCAGACAGTGCCAGCCCCTGCTGGAGTGGCAACGTAAGCAGGTTTACTTTATGGATATGCGGCATTAACAGGGCCAGCATCACCACCAGGAAGATTATCTTGGCACTGAACAACAGACGGTTGAACAGATCGACCAAAGATGTGCCAACGCAAACCACGCCACCGGCAACAAAGGTGAACAGCAGTACGCCTGTTGTCGGGGAGAGCGTTGTCCCGGTCCAGTCGCTAATGCTGGAAGCCAGCAACTCACCAGCGCCACTGATATACGCCGCCGTCAGCGCGTACATTAAAAACATCATGCTAAAGCCCGTTACCCATTGTCCGTAACGACCAAGATAACGTTTTGCCAGCGTACCCAACCCTGTGTCTGCCGGTACGTGTTGATACACTTCAAGCAGCAACAGCGCGGTGTAGCACATTAGCGCCCAAAGACTCACTAACAATACCAGCGTGACGCTAAACCCCACGCCTGCCGCGGCCAGCGGCATTGCCAACATACCGGCACCGATCGTGGTTCCCGCCACGATAAAAATACTACCCAGGGTTCTGTTTTTCACGCTTTCCTCTGTCCCAGAGATAATCAACGGTTATATCTGCGGCGCAGGTTAAGGCAAAACGCTATTTTCGTCAAATCACCGTTACAATGAATGTACATTAATCTTTACGAAGTTTGGCGCGTTAAGATGTATCACAAATGATATTTATCTGCGGGTAAACCTGCGTTAGCGCAAAGCAAGGCCGTGCCGTTCACATTAGGCTACGGACTTTATTGAGGAGGTAGTATGGAATCTATTCACGGTCACGAAGTGCTCAACATGATGATTGAATCTGGCGAGCAGTATTCAAATGCCAGCCTTGAAGCGGCGATTACGGCACGGTTTGGCGAGCAGGCTCGTTTTCACACCTGTTCTGCAGCGGATATGTCGGCAGCTGAGCTGGTGGCGTTTTTAGCGGCGAAGGGAAAATTTATTGCAAAAGAAGACGGCTTCTCTACGCACGAAAGCAAGATCTGCCGTCACTGATTTTAGCGGGTAATGATGGCGGGTTGCCTTCATTACCCCACAACATTAATTCTGTGTATCAAGCGTAGCCAGTTCTTTATCGATGAAATAAAGACCTTCGCCACTTTTCCCTGCCAGCGATAACTTATCAATGACAGATTTAAATAATTTCTCTTCTTCATGCTGCTCGGCAACATACCATTGCAGGAAATTAAACGTCGGATAATCCTGGTGGGTCATTGCCGCGTGTGCCAGCTCATTAATTTTCTGGGTGATCAACTGCTCGTGTTCGTAAGTAACACGGAACAGTTCGTCCAGAGACGCATATTCAGCAAAGGGGGAAGGAACGGTGTTAATACACGGCAAGCTGCCGGTATCGGTCAGGTAGTCAAACAGACGCTGCATATGCGTCATCTCTTCCTGGGCGTGACGGCGCAGGAACGCGGCGGCACCTTCAAAGCTGTGATAGCTGCACCACGCGCTCATCTGTTGGTAGAGCAGAGATGAATATAATTCAAGGTTCATTTGCTCATTCAGTTGGTCGATCATTTCTGTTTTCAGCATGGTTGTGCTCCACAAACGTTATTATATATTAGCGTGGCGTCACTATAATTTGTTATTTAATTATTTGCAAAAGGTAAAATAATAAATTTATTTATTAAAAATGCGAATGGGAATAAAACGCATTAACGCTATTAAGCGGAGAATATAAATAATGAAAAGGCAGAAGACCAGCAATAATGTGCTGGTCGAAAATATTAATAATTGAAGGAGGGCGATTGGGATACCGCAACGCCGTGACACTGCCAGGCGAGCGTGATTTTGGTATTTAAGCACAGAGAACCGGCATATACGCTACAGGTAGATACCGGCTGACCAAACGCCATTGCGTTGGCATAGCCCAGGCGCTGACACTCTTTGGTGGCTGTGCCTTGGGTAAGGTAGTCATCGGTACGCGCCGTTTGTAGCATGGCCTGGTTGTAGGTCAGGCGAACGACGCCGGTGATGGCACTGGCTTCGCTGACCTGCGCCTGTTTAGTAATAGTGCATCCTGTCAGCACGAGCGGCAAAAGGGCAAGGATAAAGGTCTTCATGTGATCGCTCTGAAAGTTCGGAGATAGGCTATCATGGCATATGTGGTGGCGCATCAATGGCTTGAATAGCCCGAAGATCACCTGCGATTAATCGCAACGACGTCATTTTATTGAGGCTATTCTGAGCTGTCTCAGAAAAAATGTGAGCACCTCATTATTTTATAAAACAAAATTTCATTAAATTTGAAAGTGAGTTTGCAAAATAGTAATGTGGCCTGAATGTTATGACTTTCAGCGGGCCTCCGCAGCGCATTCAGGAGATTACAGAATGAAAATTGCATTGATGATGGAAAACAGCCAGGCAAGCAAAAATGCCATCATTCATAACGAGCTTAAAGCCGTTGCGGATGAGAAAGGTTTTCCAGTGTATAACGTCGGGATGAGCGACGAAAATGACCATCATCTGACCTACATCCATTTAGGGATTATGGCCAGCATCCTGCTCAATTCCAAAGCCGTGGATTTTGTGGTTACGGGGTGCGGTACGGGCCAGGGGGCAATGATGTCACTGAATATACATCCGGGCGTGGTGTGCGGTTACTGTCTCGATCCGGCAGACGCATTCTTGTTCTCTCAGATCAACAACGGGAATGCGCTTTCTCTGGCATTCGCCAAAGGTTTTGGCTGGGGTGCTGAGCTGAATGTGCGCTATATGTTTGAAAAAGCATTCACTGGTCGTAACGGCGAAGGGTATCCACCAGAGCGTAAAGAGCCGCAGGTGCGTAACGCGGGTATTCTGAACCAGGTGAAAGCGGCGGTGGTAAAAGAAAACTATCTGGACACTCTGCGCGCTATCGATCCTGAACTGGTAAAAACCGCCGTATCTGGCCCGCGCTTCCAGCAGTGCTTTTTTGAAAACTGCCAGGACAAAGCGATCAAAGCGTTTGTACGCGAGATAGTTGGCTAAATCCTGTTGGCCCGGCGGTGTTCGCCTGCCGGGCTATTTGTTCTTGTTAGAAACCGCGCTTCCAGCATCATGGGTAAGCCGCAGCGTATCAACCATACCTACCAGACAAATAATCGCAATAGCGACAAAGGCCAGCCGGAAACTGATCCCCGGAATATTGCCTAACGCCAGCCATTCACTCACCTCATCACCGATACGGATCCCGATAGCGGCCAACGAAATGCCCAAGCCTACCGCTAATTGTGTTGCCGTACTGAACAGCGTATTGGCGTAGCTCATTTGTGGTCCGGGGACGTCCGCAAAGGCAAGCGTGCTGATGCCGGTAAACTGAATTGAGCGGAACACGCCGCCCAGATACAACACCAACAAAATAACCCACACCGGGGTCTGCGGCGTAATTAATGCACAGGCCAACAGCGCCAGGACGTTTAGCGCACCGTTGATTAACAGCAGTTTCTTAAAGCCCAGCCAGCGTATCAACGGCGTGGTGGCAGGTTTTATCGTCAGATTGCCCACAAACACCGCCAGAACCAGCGAACCCGCGTGAAAAGCGTTCATGCCAAAACCGACCTGGAACATTAACGGCAGCAGAAATGGTACAGCGCTAATAGATGCGCGAAATAGTGACCCGCCGTACAGGGTGACGCGAAAAGTAGGGACGCTCATGGCATCAAGACGAATCATCGGCCAGGTAGTGCGACGAAAATGATGCAGGGCAAACAGAAAGGTCACGGTTCCTAGCGCCAGCAGCCCGGCGGTTAGCCAGCCCTGCGGCTGCTGGGTTCCCAGTAACTCCATGGCATACACCAGGCTAACCATCGCAACTGAGGTCGCGATAAAACCCGCTATATCAAATGGACGGCGCTCGTCGTCATGAATATCCGGGATGAAACGTAGCGCCAGCGCGATCGCCAAAACTCCCAGCGGTACGTTAATAAAGAAGATCCAACGCCAGTTAGCATAGCTGGTAATGAATCCTCCAAGCGGTGGCCCGATGATAGGCGCGACTAACGCGGGCCAGGTCAGGGTCGCAATAGCGGTGATCAACTGATGTTTAGGCGTGGTGCGCAGTACCGCGAGACGGCCAACAGGAACCATTAGCGCGCCACCTACACCCTGTAAAATTCGCATTGCTACAAAGCTCTCAAGGCTTTCGGACAAACCGCATAAAACCGAAGCGAGAGTAAAAATCGCCAGCGCCAGGGTAAACACTTTTCGGGCGCCGAAGCGATCCGCAATCCAGCCGCTGGCGGGGATAAGCACCGCGAGGGTGATCAAGTAGGCGCTGATACCAATGTTCAGGTCTACCGCCTGTACGCCAAAGCTTTTGGCCATGTCGGGTAGGGCTGTGGCAATCACCGTGCCGTCAATAAATTCCATAAAGAAAGCCCCGGCAACAAGTAATGCTGCCGGGGAAAGACCGCGTTGGTTCTCAACCGCTAACTGTTCACTCATGTTGTGCTTGCCATCTCAAAAGAAACTGACTGGACCTTTTTTATTTTCAGCGCATTTGTAATGTGTGCGCGGCTATCGTTTCGATCGCTGAATAGGTACTATGACGACCTTTCTATAAGGAGCTCACTATGTCCCAAACATTGAATGCCGATCAGGAACTGCTCTCGGACGTTGTTGCCTGTCAGCTGGTTATCAAGCAAATTCTTGATGTTCTTGATGTTATTGCCCCGGTAGAAGTTCGGGAAAAAATGTCCAGCCAACTGAAAAACATCGATTTTTCCAGCCATCCTGCAGGGGCCGATCCGGTCACTATGCGCGCAATACAAAAAGCGGTTGCCTTGATCGAGTTGAAATTCACGCCGCAGAATGAATCCCACTAAAATAAACCGTTGTTTCAGATTTTAGAAAGGTTTTTTTGCGCCTCGCAGAATGGGAGGCGCGTGCCAGGGAAAATCAGAGGTTGACCGGATAAGGTGCGCTGCATCGCTATCCGGCATTAACGCGATGAAAACTGAAGATTAGTGATGCTGGTAGTTAACGACGTTGAGCAAGTGCTTATCGGTTTGCGCCATGCACAACCCCGCGCGTTTGGCGCTGCGGACTTCATCAAGAATCGTCTGTAACAGCACGCCATCCTGCTGCTGCTCTTTTTCCAGGTCGTGAAGAAAATCAATGGTTGGCGCATCGTTTAATGCTTCAGCTTCATTGGTTAAACGCGAGAGTTTACTCGAACGCTGTTGATATTCATCCAACGTTTTCTGAAACAATTCTTCAAGGGAACTCAGTTCATCACCCGGCACATCCATGGCCTTGACGATGGGATTAGCCCCGGCACTTTTCATAAAATTGAACATACGCATCATTTGAGTCACGTTACCCTGCGCCTGCGTGCGTAGAAACGTGGCTGTACCTGTCAGGCTATGCTCGTAGCACCATTCGCTGAGATGCAGGTAAAGATTCGAGGCGTAGAACTCGAGGTTCATTTGTGTATTGAGTTTATGAACAATTCCAACTGCAGCCATATCAATATCCTTATTTCCAGAAAGGGGGATGTACGTTACTCACGCCAGTACAGCGGGCTGCCGCTGCACTTCACCTCTACGTACAATTAAAGCTGTTAGCAGAATAAATCCGTTCCACCGGTCCTTTAGTGATCACGAATTATATTCGCTCTGATCGAAATTCAGCATAACGCTTGCCTTGGTATAAGAAAATCCTTAAATCTGCGTATTTATGTTTTTTTACATATTGTCATAACAGTATTCATGCTTCTGCTGTTTTGGCATATAGATGACATGAATGTAAGAGATTGAAATTTATGTCATTAAATGATTTTCATGATAATGAAATGGTGTTTCATATCACAAAATTAAATTCCACAATAAGGTATTGTCTGGCATCTGATGATTATCTGCCCAAGTTGAAAGGCAATTTCACGATCGGGATGGATTAGTACAAATTATCTGATGGCTAATTTTTTGCGCCAGATCAGTTTTAATCAAATTGAGAAATTTAACAGTCTGCACTGGTCATCATTAATTGTTTCGTTTATGTGGATTAAGCAAGGAGTTACATATGAAGAAGGTTGCGGTGCTGCTGGCACCCGGTTTTGAAGAGGCGGAGGCGATTGTTACCCTTGATATTCTGCGTCGCCTGAATATCGAAGTCGAAACCCTGGCCTGCGCAGAGTCACGTGCGGTGGTGAGTTATCATGACGTACCGATGGTGATGGATAGCACGCTGGCCGCGCGCCAGACGTATCTCTACGATGCCGTCGTATTGCCAGGCGGGCCGCAGGGCAGCGTTAATCTTGCCGCCAGTGAGGCGGTCATCCAGTTTGTATCTCGTCATGATCAGGCAGGAATGCTCATTTGCCCGGTATGTTCTGCGGCCGCGCGCGTGTTAGGCGGCAACAGTCTGCTGAAGGGGCGTCGCTATGTTTGCTCAGGAGATCTGTGGCAAAACGTCACGGACGGGGAATATATCGATGCGCCGGTTGTTGAAGATGGCAATCTGATTAGCGGCAAAGGGTTAGGGCATATTTTCGATTTTGCATTGACGCTTGCGGCGCGCCTGTTGGGAGATGACATTCCGGTTCGCGATCACGCTGACCACATTTATTACCGATGGTAATCATGTTCCCGAATGCTTCGGTATTCGGGAACAAGGATTCGTTGGCTGATGTTATGGATTAATTTGCTATCCCTCTTTTTTCCCGTCGACAAAACCGCGTTTTTTTATGTCATTTCCCGCTGAATTTATGTACGCAATTACTGTAATTCTGTGGTGTGATGCCGCTCTCTTATGGAGAATCAATTTCCCGCTAAAACTACTCTCAGCACTGGCATTGATCTTCTCACTAAAAGGTAATGCCTTGTTTTACGTCCGAATTACAAAAAATCGTCTGATTTTACCCTACATAAAAGAACGTTAAAGCTGGAGTTAACCATGCACAAATTCACTAAAGCGCTGGCTGCCATCGGTCTGGCTGCCATTATGTCACAATCCGCTATCGCTGAATCCATGAAGCTCGGTTTCCTGGTCAAACAACCGGAAGAACCGTGGTTCCAGACTGAATGGAAATTTGCCGATAAAGCCGGTAAAGACCTTGGCTTTGAGGTGATTAAAATTGCCGTCCCGGATGGCGAGAAGACCCTTAACGCCATCGACAGCCTGGCTGCAAGTGGCGCAAAAGGGTTTGTGATTTGTACGCCGGACCCCAAACTCGGGCCTGCCATTATGGCCAAGGCGCGTGGCTACGATATGAAAGTCATTGCCGTCGATGACCAGTTTGCTAACGCCAAAGGTAAGCCGATGGATACCGTGCCGCTGGTGATGATGGCTGCAACCAAAATTGGTGAGCGCCAGGGCCAGGAGCTGTATAAGGAGATGCAAAAGCGCGGTTGGGATGTGAAATCCACAGCCGTAATGGCCATTACCGCGAATGAACTCGATACCGCGCGTCGCCGTACATCGGGTTCAATGGAAGCGCTTAAAGCCGCAGGCTTCCCGGAAAAACAGATCTACCAGGTCCCCACTAAATCGAATGACATCCCCGGGGCATTCGATGCCGCTAACTCCATGCTGGTTCAGCACCCTGAAGTCAAACACTGGCTGATTGTCGGCATGAACGACAACACCGTGCTGGGCGGCGTACGTGCGACCGAAGGGCAGGGCTTCAAAGCGCCGAATGTGATTGGTATCGGCATCAACGGCGTTGATGCCGTGAGCGAACTCTCCAAAGGCGAAGCGACCGGGTTCTACGGTTCACTCCTGCCAAGCCCGGACGTTCACGGCTACAAATCAAGTGAGATGCTCTACAACTGGGTAACGAAAGGTGCAGAGCCACCGGCGTTTACTGAAGTGACGGATGTGGTGCTGATTACCCGCGATAACTTTAAAGAAGAACTGGCGAAGAAAGGCTTAGGCGGTAAATAACACAAATGCCGGATGCGACGCCAACGCGTCTTATCCGGCCTACGAATTGCGTACTCAGTCGGCCGGATAAGGCAAAGCCGCTATCCGGCATAAAGATCTGACTCACGGAGACGTTATGCAACAGTCTACCCCGTATCTCTCATTTCGCGGCATTGGCAAAACGTTCCCCGGCGTTAAAGCGCTCACGGATATCAGTTTCGACTGCTATGCCGGTCAGGTGCATGCGCTGATGGGCGAAAATGGCGCCGGGAAATCAACACTATTAAAAATTCTCAGCGGCAACTATGCGCCAACGACGGGATCTTTGGTGATTCGTGGACAAGAGGTTTCGTTTGCGGACACCAATGCCGCGCTGAACGCCGGTGTTGCCATTATTTACCAGGAGCTGCATCTCGTCCCGGAAATGACCGTTGCCGAGAATATTTATTTAGGGCAGATGCCGCACAAAGGCGGGATTGTGAACCGCTCGCTGCTGAACTATGAAGCGGGTCTCCAGCTCAAGCATCTGGGCATGGATATCGATCCCGATACGCCGTTGAAATACCTCTCCATTGGTCAATGGCAGATGGTGGAGATTGCGAAAGCGCTGGCGCGCAACGCCAAAATTATCGCGTTTGATGAACCGACCAGCTCCCTTTCAGCGCGCGAGATTGAGAATCTGTTTCGCGTCATCCGTGAGCTACGCAACGAAGGGCGCATCATTCTGTACGTTTCGCACCGTATGGAGGAGATCTTTGCCCTTAGCGATGCCATCACCGTGTTTAAAGATGGTCATTACGTCAAAACGTTCACGGATATGCAGCAGGTCGATCACGACGCGCTGGTGCAGGCGATGGTCGGGCGCGACCTCGGTGATATTTATGGCTGGAAATCCAGACCTTATGGTGCAGAGCGCCTGCGTTTGCATGACGTCAAAGCCCCTGGCGTGCGTACCCCGATCAGTTTATCGGTGCGCAGTGGTGAAATTGTCGGATTGTTTGGACTGGTGGGCGCCGGACGTAGCGAATTAATGAAAGGTCTGTTTGGCGGCACGCGTATCACGGCAGGCCAGGTGTTTATCGATGAACAGCCTATTGATATCCGTAAACCGAGCCACGCCATTGAAGCGGGGATGATGCTGTGCCCGGAAGATCGCAAGGCTGAAGGGATCATTCCGGTCCATTCGGTGCGTAACAACATCAACATCAGTGCCCGTCGTAAACATGTTCTGGGCGGATGCGTGATCAACAACGGCTGGGAAGAGACCAATGCCGATCACCATATTCGCTCACTCAATATTAAAACGCCGGGCGCGGAGCAACTGATTATGAACCTCTCCGGCGGTAATCAACAGAAGGCTATTCTCGGCCGTTGGTTATCGGAAGAGATGAAAGTGATTTTGCTGGACGAACCTACACGCGGTATTGATGTGGGCGCCAAGCATGAAATTTATAACGTGATTTATGCCCTCGCGGCGCGCGGCGTGGCCGTGCTGTTTGCTTCCAGCGATCTGCCAGAAGTGCTCGGTGTCGCCGACCGTATCGTGGTGATGAGAGAAGG
The DNA here is from genome assembly GCF_030336655.1 of Citrobacter sp. Cb041. NCBI lineage: Bacteria > Pseudomonadati > Pseudomonadota > Gammaproteobacteria > Enterobacterales > Enterobacteriaceae > Citrobacter > Citrobacter sp. Cb041. The sequence goes on from NZ_JAOWDD010000042.1 coordinate 58,410, forward strand.
CGAAATTGCCGGTGAGTTACTTCATGAACAGGCGGATGAGCGCCAGGCGTTAAGCCTTGCTATGCCAAAAGTTAGCCAGGCTGTAGCCTGAATAAGGAGAGAATGATGTCTTCCGTTTCAACATCGGGTTCAGGTGCTGCAAAGTCGGCGCTAAATCTTGGTCGCATTTGGGATCAATACGGGATGCTGGTCGTGTTCGCCGCGCTGTTCCTGGTTTGTTCCCTCTTTGTGCCTAACTTTGCCTCTTTCATCAACATGAAGGGGCTGGGGCTGGCGGTATCGATGTCGGGTATGGTCGCGTGTGGGATGCTGTTTTGCCTGGCATCCGGTGACTTCGACCTGTCCGTTGCCTCCGTGATTGCCTGCGCCGGGGTCACTACAGCCGTGGTCATTAATATGACCGAAAGCCTGTGGATTGGCGTGGCTGCCGGGCTACTGCTCGGTATTCTATGTGGTCTGGTGAATGGATTCGTGATTGCGCGGCTGAAAATTAACGCCCTGATCACGACCCTTGCGACGATGCAGATTGTGCGTGGTCTGGCCTACATTATTTCCGACGGTAAGGCGGTAGGGATTGAAGACGAGCGCTTCTTCACTCTCGGCTACGCCAACTGGTTTGGTCTGCCGGCACCTATCTGGATCACGGTCATCTGTTTCATCGTTTTTGGCTTGCTGCTCAATAAAACCACGTTTGGTCGTAACACGCTGGCCATTGGGGGGAATGAAGAGGCGGCACGTCTGGCTGGGGTTCCGGTCGTTCGTACCAAAATTATTATCTTTATTCTGTCCGGGCTGGTATCCGCCATCGCCGGGATTATCCTCGCATCACGTATGACCAGCGGCCAGCCAATGACCTCAATCGGCTATGAGCTGATCGTGATTTCCGCGTGCGTGTTAGGGGGCGTTTCGCTTAAAGGCGGCATCGGAAAAATCTCATATGTGGTAGCCGGGGTGTTGATTCTGGGAACGGTTGAGAATGCAATGAACCTGCTGAACATCTCTCCGTTCGCACAGTATGTCGTACGTGGTCTGATCCTGCTGGCGGCGGTGATCTTCGACCGTTACAAGCAAAAAGCGAAGCGTACTGTTTGATGATTTAAACCCCAACTTTTTAGTCTAGCTTTAGCTCATCGCCAGCCGCTACCCGGCTGGCGATTGTTTTTCCAAATGGCGAGCATGGTCACACTGTCTATACTTATATCCGTCATACATCATATATACGGCGCGATCCGCGCGGCGTACAGACCATGATGAGGAGGATAACCGGGTGACAGCATCACTGATCTTACCCCCTGAACAATCTGCAAGCTGTGCTTATTTTTTTGATCTCGATGGGACACTGGCTGAGATCAAACCTTATCCAGACCAGGTCGTTGTCCCTCAGACAATCCTGCAGTTATTACATCAGTTGGCGACGCATAATGCGGGTGCGCTGGCATTGATTTCAGGGCGCTCGATGGTTGAGCTTGACGCGCTTACCACTCCCTTTCGTTTTCCGCTCGCCGGAGTGCATGGGGCAGAGCGCCGTGACATCAATGGTCAAACTCATATAGTGCGCCTGGCTGCGGCAATAGAGCGCGAAGCAGGAGAGCTATTAAGTACCGCCTTGGCGACGATGCCGGGTACAACGCTTGAAGCAAAAGGGATGGCGTTCGCACTGCACTATCGCCAGGCCCCGGAACATGAAGCGGCGCTAATTAATCTGGCTGAGCGCATCACGCACAGATGGCCGCAGTTGGCTTTACAGCACGGAAAATGCGTTGTGGAGATAAAACCAAAGGGTACGAACAAAGGCGACGCAATTGCCGCATTTATGCAGGAAGCACCTTTTGCCGGACGGATCCCCGTTTTTTTTGGTGACGATCTGACGGACGAAACAGGATTTGGCGTGGTTAATCGCGCAGGGGGCATTTCCGTGAAGGTGGGGAATGGAGCGACGCAGGCGACATGGCGTCTGGATGGCGTGAGTGATGTCTGGCACTGGCTGGAACAAATTAACTCTTCGCAGCAAGAATCGAAAGCAACGAATAACAGAAGAGGTGGCTATGAGTCGTTTAGTCGTAGTATCTAATCGTATCGCCTCACCCGATGACAAAGGGAGCGCAGGTGGGCTTGCCGTCGGTGTGCTGGGCGCGTTGAAGGCTGCTGGTGGCCTGTGGTTTGGCTGGAGTGGCGACACGGGTAATGAGGACAAACCATTAAAAAAAGTCACGCGTGGCAATATTACCTGGGCTTCGTTTAATTTGAGTGAACAGGATTACGAAGAGTATTACTGCCAGTTTTCTAATGCGGTTTTATGGCCTGCATTTCATTATCGCCTCGATTTGGTGCAGTTTCAGCGTCCTGCATGGGAGGGCTATCAGCGGGTGAATGCCTTGCTGGTAGATAAACTGCTGCCGCTGCTCAGCGATGACGACATAATCTGGGTTCATGATTACCATCTGTTGCCGTTTGCCAGCGAGCTGCGTAAACGGGGCGTGAATAACCGTATCGGTTTTTTCCTGCATATCCCTTTTCCGACGCCGGAAATCTTTAATGCCTTACCCCCACATCAGACGCTACTTGAGCAGATGTGTGATTTTGATTTACTCGGTTTCCAGACCGAGAACGATCGTCAGGCTTTTCTGGATTGTCTGGCAGCCCAGACTCAGGTATCCACTCAGAGCGAGCAGCACCACCGCGCATGGGGAAAAGCGTTTCGTACCCAGGTGTATCCCATCGGTATTGAGCCGGATGAGATCGCCCGCCAGGCTTCCGGACCTTTGCCGCCGAAGCTGGCGCAACTGAAAGCAGAACTCAAAAATGTGCAGAATATCTTCTCCGTTGAGCGTCTGGATTATTCTAAAGGTTTGCCGGAGCGCTTTCAGGCCTATGAGGCTCTGTTGGAACACTATCCGCAGCACCACGGTAAAATTCGCTACACCCAGATAGCGCCAACTTCGCGTGAAGAGGTGCAGGCCTACCAGGATATTCGGCACCAACTGGAGACTGAAGCGGGGAGGATTAACGGTAAATATGGGCAGTTGGGCTGGACGCCGCTCTATTATTTAAACCAGTACTTTGATCGTAAATTGCTGATGAAAATCTTCCGCTACTCTGATGTAGGGCTGGTGACGCCGCTGCGAGATGGTATGAACCTGGTTGCGAAAGAATTCGTGGCCGCGCAGGATCCTGCCAACCCCGGCGTGCTGGTGTTATCGCAATTTGCCGGGGCCGCGAATGAGCTACCTGCCGCGCTTATTGTTAATCCTTATGACCGCGACGAAGTGGCTGGCGCATTAAACCAGGCTCTGACGATGCCGCTTGCTGAGCGTATCTCCCGCCACGCTGAGATGCTCGAAACTATCATTAAAAACGATATCGACAACTGGCAGGCGAGGTTCATTTGCGATCTGGAAAAAGTTATCTCACGTCAGAGTAAACAGCCATTGCCAGACAACGTTTCTCCCTGCACTAAACTGGCGTAACGCTCAGAAAACGCAGGTCAATCTCCAGCCAGTGGAACCAGCAGAACATCCACGTGGCTGGCACCGATCACGCTTTTTGCTGAGCAGGATGCGCGCGAAAAGAAGCTGTGGTTATGGTTGCCATAAATGACCAGATCGACCGCGTGTTTACGGCATACATCCAGAATATGTTCATTCAGTGCCCCATAGGTAATAAAGGTATGCTCAATGGGGTACTGTGCTTCTTTGCTGAGCTTGTCGATAAAATCCTGAGTCTCCTCTTGCATCACTTCACGCAGGTCCTCCAGCATAGGTGCAGCAAACTGATTATACAGTTCAGGATCTGAGACCAGGGTTATCAGGCTAATACGAGCGTTGACAGGGCGAGCGATTGAAACCGCCTTGGCTAACAACTGCTGGCTTTCAGGGGTGGCGGCAACGGCCACAAGAATGTGTGTATAGCTCATAACTCGCTCCTTTTTTCAAGAATTATGAGAGGGTTTATCAGCATTGCTCGGCTTACTCCATACTGCAACGTTTCCTTCCCGGATAGTGTGAATGTCATCATGCTTATTCATTAATTATTCTTATAAATAGAATAATTGCGTCATATAACTTGTAAATACGTTCAGCTTACTTAAGTAAAACTCACCGCTAATGAAAACAATGTGTTAATTAAAAATTAACAAAAGTTAACATTTAATGGGTTATCACTACCCGGTATTAATTAATCACCCTTAATATTTAAGTCATTGTTTATAAAGGATTTAATTGAAATGGTGTTTTACATTAAATATGTTATCAAGCTCGCTATTTCACAACGTGATATTAACGTTTGTGAACAAAATACTATTCGCTTTTATTGCAAGAATATTCGTATGTCAGGAATTGAAATGGCGAATTTGAGGTTAAAAAATAAGCAAAGTAAAAGCTGTGCTGATGGATTTATGTTAAGTGTTTAGCTGGTTTATGTGATCTATGTCACATATTCTTCAAATTCGCAGCATAGCTACGTTGTATGTGTAACGGGCGGCGGGTAGAGTTGCGTCGAATTAGGAAAAATCTTAGACATTTGTAAGAATTGATGTGAGCTTGTAAGGGGCGCGGCTTTCTGAAAAGGGAATGTTTAGACAACGCGTAAGTGCCGTCACGCTGCTATGTATTTGACCTTTTGCTTTTTTTTTACCGGGCCTTCCCGGCGACATCACGGGGTGCGGTTTCACCGCATGAAAACAATGTTGGTTATTATGGATGCAAATAATGCATACATCCGAGTTGCTGAAACACATCTATGACATCAATTTGTCATATTTATTGCTTGCACAGCGTTTGATCGTTCAGGACAAAGCATCTGCGATGTTTCGCCTTGGTATCAGCGAAGAAATGGCGGACACGTTGGCAACATTAACACTTCCACAAATGGTCAAACTGGCTGAAACAAACCAACTGGTCTGTCATTTCCGTTTCGACGATCACCAGACCGTTACTCGCCTGACGCAAGACTCCCGCGTTGACGATCTTCAGCAAATTCATACCGGTATCATGCTTTCAACGCGACTGTTAAGCGACATCGATGAAGCAGCGCGCAAGAAAAGGGCTTGATGATGAGCGAAAAAAGCATTGTTCAGGAAGCGCGTGATATCCAGCTAGCGATGGAATTAATCACATTGGGCGCCCGTTTGCAAATGCTGGAAAGCGAAACGCAATTAAGCCGTGGCCGACTTATCAAGCTGTACAAAGAATTACGCGGCAGCCCTCCGCCAAAAGGGATGCTGCCTTTCTCCACCGACTGGTTTATGACATGGGAACAAAACATTCATGCTTCGATGTTTTGCAACGCATGGCAATTCCTGCTCAAAACTGGTTTGTGCAGCGGCGTGGATGCCGTGATCAAAGCGTATCGTTTATATCTTGAGCAGTGCCCGCAGCCAGAAGAAGGGCCACTGCTGGCGTTAACTCGCGCATGGACGTTGGTGCGTTTTGTCGACAGCGGATTGCTGGAGTTGTCCCGATGCAATTGCTGCGGTGGGAATTTTATTACCCACGCTCACCAACCCGCAGGCAGCTTTGCCTGCAGTTTATGCCAACCGCCATCACGCGCCGTAAAAAGACGTAAACTTTCCCAGAATGCTGCCGATATTATTCCACAACTGCTGGATGAACAGATCGAACAGGCTGTTTAACTGATACGGTGTGGACAAACACTCCAGCAGCGGTAAGCGATTACCGCTGCTTTTTTTTGTCCTGACCTCGAGTTAACTGTCCGACTGCGCATCCTGTCATAGTCAATTGCGAAAGGATGATGTCGTGCTTATCTTATTAGGTTACCTGGTTGTTATTGGTACAGTTTTCGGCGGTTACATGATGACCGGCGGACACCTTGGGGCACTCTATCAACCGGCTGAGCTGGTGATTATCGGTGGCGCGGGTATTGGGGCATTCATCGTCGGCAATAACGGGAAAGCCATTAAGGGGACGATGAAAGCCATCCCGATGCTTTTTCGTCGATCAAAATACACCAAAGCGATGTATATGGATCTGCTGGCGCTGTTGTATCGCCTGATGGCCAAGTCACGTCAACAGGGCATGTTCTCGCTTGAACGCGATATCGAAAACCCCAAAGAGAGTGAAATTTTCGCCAGCTATCCGCGCATTCTTGCTGATGCCGTGATGCTTGATTTCATTGTCGATTATCTGCGACTGATCATCAGCGGCAACATGAACACGTTTGAAATTGAAGCGCTGATGGATGAAGAGATTGAGACGCACGAAAGTGAGGCCGAAGTCCCGGCCAACAGTCTGGCGATGGTGGGGGATTCATTACCGGCGTTCGGGATCGTGGCGGCGGTAATGGGGGTTGTCCATGCGCTGGCTTCTGCCGATCGTCCGGCGGCTGAACTGGGTTCGCTGATTGCACATGCCATGGTAGGGACATTCCTCGGTATTTTACTGGCCTATGGATTTATTTCTCCGCTTGCCAGCGTTCTGCGCCAGAAAAGCGCTGAAACCACCAAAATGATGCAGTGTGTGAAGATAACTCTGCTCTCCAATCTGAATGGTTACGCGCCGCCAATTGCCGTCGAATTTGGTCGTAAGACTCTGTATTCCAGCGAACGTCCATCGTTTATCGAACTGGAAGAGCATGTTCGTGCGGTGAGAAATCCAACTGCGCAGCAGACGACCGAGGACGCATGAAAAATCAGGCCCATCCCATTATCGTTGTAAAGCGACGCAAGCATAAAGGTCACGGTGGTGGGGCGCATGGTTCGTGGAAAATCGCCTACGCCGATTTTATGACCGCGATGATGGCCTTCTTTCTGGTGATGTGGCTCATTTCCATCTCTAGCCCTAAAGAATTGATCCAGATTGCCGAATATTTCCGTACGCCGCTGGCTACTGCGGTAACCGGGGGAAATCGTATTTCGAATAGCCAAAGTCCCATTCCTGGCGGCGGGGATGATTACACCCAGCAGCAGGGAGAGGTGAACAAGCAGCCGAATATCGATGATCTGAGAAAACGCATGGAACAAAGCCGCTTGAGCAAACTTCGCGGCGATCTCGATCAGTTGATTGAATCTGACCCCAAACTGCGTGCGCTGCGCCCGCATTTGAAAATTGATTTAGTTCAGGAAGGGCTGCGGATACAGATTATCGACAGTCAGAATCGCCCGATGTTTAAAACCGGTAGCGCTGAGGTGGAACCGTATATGCGCGATATCCTGCGAGCCATAGCGCCAGTGCTTAACGGCATTCCTAATCGAATCAGCCTTTCCGGCCATACGGATGATTACCCTTACGCCAATGGTGAAAAAGGGTATAGCAACTGGGAGTTGTCCGCCGATCGCGCTAATGCGTCGCGTCGCGAATTGGTTAGCGGCGGTCTGGATGATGGAAAAGTATTACGTGTGGTAGGTATGGCCGCCACGATGCGTCTGAGCGATCGCGGTCCTGAAGACGCTATCAACCGCCGTATTAGCCTGCTGGTTCTCAATAAGCAGGCGGAAGAGGCCATTTTGCATGAAAACGCTGAAAGCCAGAATGAGCCGGTAAGTGTCTTACAACAGCCAGCGGAACTCCCGCCGGCAAGCGTTCCCACATCGCCACCAGCCAATCCGAGGTGATAGCGTGAGCATGGATATAAGCGATTTTTATCAAACATTTTTTGATGAAGCTGACGAACTGTTGGCTGACATGGAGCAACACCTGCTTGATTTGGTTCCTGAAGCCCCGGATTCCGAACAGCTGAATGCAATTTTTCGTGCTGCGCACTCGATAAAAGGCGGGGCGGGCACCTTCGGCTTTACCATTTTGCAGGAAACGACCCATCTGATGGAAAACCTGCTGGATGAAGCGCGGCGTGGCGAGATGCAGCTCAATGCCGACATTATCAACCTGTTTTTGGAAACGAAAGATATTATGCAGGAACAGCTCGACGCCTATAAAAACTCAGAGGAGCCGGATGCCGCCAGCTTTGAGTACATTTGTAATGCGTTACGACAGTTAGCGCTCGAAGCGAAAGGTGAAACCGCACCGGCAGTCGTCAACACCGCAAAACTGAGCGTTGTTGACAGCGCTGCAATGCAGGAAGAGGCGGTTGCACAGCCTGAGTCCGCAAGCGAAGAGAGCAAGAAACGCATTATTCTCACGCGCCTGAAAGCCAATGAAGTGGATTTACTGGAAGAGGAGCTGGGGAACCTGGCGACCTTAACCGATGTGGTGAAAGGGAGCGACACGTTGTCAGCAACGCTTGATGGTAACCTCGCAGAAGATGACATCATCGCGGTGCTGTGCTTTGTGATTGAAGCAGATCAGATTGAATTCGAAACCGTCAGCGCAGCGCCCGTAGCCGTTGAAACTGAAACTGAAGCTGAAGCTGAAGCAGAAGCAGAAACGGTAGCCGTTGTCGCGAAGCCGCAGCCGGTTGCCGTTGCGCCAGCGGCGAAAGCCGCCGCCAGCGAAGCGCCAAACGGACGTGCGGAACGCGACAAACCCGCCCGCGCCAGCGAGTCAACCAGCATCCGCGTAGCGGTTGAGAAGGTCGATCAGCTCATTAACCTGGTCGGTGAGTTGGTCATCACCCAGTCTATGCTGGCACAACGTTCTAACGAACTGGATCCCGTCAATCATGGCGATCTCATCACCAGTATGGGTCAGTTACAACGTAACGCCCGCGACTTGCAAGAGTCGGTGATGTCGATTCGTATGATGCCCATGGAGTATGTGTTCAGCCGTTTTCCGCGTCTGGTGCGCGACCTGGCCGGTAAGCTGGGTAAACAGGTCGAACTGACACAGGTGGGAAGCTCAACCGAACTCGACAAGAGCCTGATTGAACGCATCATCGATCCGTTGACGCACCTGGTGCGTAACAGCCTCGATCACGGTATTGAACTGCCGGAAAAACGCCTTGAAGCCGGGAAAAGCCCAATCGGTAATCTGACGCTTTCCGCGGAGCACCAGGGCGGGAATATCTGTATTGAAGTCACCGATGATGGCGCCGGTCTGAACCGTGAACGAATCCTCGCCAAAGCTATCTCCCAGGGGATGCCGATCCACGAAAACATGAGCGATGACGAAGTCGGTATGCTGATCTTCGCCCCGGGCTTCTCGACCGCTGAACAGGTGACGGATGTCTCTGGCCGCGGCGTGGGTATGGATGTGGTGAAGCGAAATATCCAGGAGATGGGGGGCCATGTTGAGATCCAGTCCAAACAGGGACAGGGGACGACTATCCGAATTCTGCTGCCGCTGACGCTGGCGATCCTCGACGGCATGTCGGTGCGCGTGGCCGACGAAGTCTTTATTCTGCCGCTGAATGCCGTTATGGAATCACTGCAACCGCGCGAAGAAGATCTCCATCCGCTGGCCGGAGGAGAGCGCGTGCTGGAAGTGCGTGGCGAATATTTACCGCTGGTTGAGCTGTGGAAAGTCTTTGAGGTTGAAGGCGCAAAAACCGAAGCGACTCAAGGTATTGTGGTGATTTTGCAAAGTGCAGGGCGTCGCTACGCGCTGCTGGTCGATCAGTTAATTGGTCAACACCAGGTGGTCGTCAAAAACCTGGAAAGCAACTACCGCAAAGTGCCAGGTATTTCTGCAGCAACGATCCTCGGCGACGGCAGCGTCGCGCTGATTGTCGATGTCTCTGCATTGCAGGGATTAAACCGCGAACAACGTGTGGCGATCACAGCCGCCTGATTGAGTGAGAAGGGAATAATATGACCGGTATGAGTAATGTAACTAAACTGGCCGGCGAACCGTCAGGTCAGGAATTCCTCGTGTTTACGCTGGGGGATGAAGAGTACGGTATCGATATCCTGAAAGTGCAGGAAATCCGTGGGTACGATCAGGTGACGCGTATTGCTAACACGCCTGCGTTTATCAAAGGTGTCACCAATCTGCGCGGTGTGATTGTGCCGATTGTTGACCTGCGCGTGAAGTTTAGCCAGAGCGATGTGGATTACAACGAAAACACCGTGGTGATTGTGTTGAATCTGGGCCAGCGGGTGGTCGGAATTGTGGTCGATGGCGTCTCGGATGTGCTGTCGCTGACAACGGATCAAATCCGTCCGGCGCCAGAATTTGCCGTAACGCTGTCGACGGAATACCTGACGGGACTGGGGGCGCTGGGTGACCGGATGCTGATCCTGGTTAACATTGAGAAGCTGCTCAATAGCGAAGAAATGGCGCTGCTGGATATTGCCGCCAGTCACGTCGCGTAACCGCTATACCGTATCTGGCCTACAATGATTGCTGTTGTAGGCCGGGTACGCGTAACGCATCCGGCAGATTTCCCCTTACGCTTCCCGCTCAACCAGCTCCGGTTCTTCTTCCAGTAAACCTTCATCTTGTGCCAGCATCGCCGTTGCAATCCCGTTACCTAATACGTTGATTGCTGAACGTCCCATATCCAGGAAGTGGTCAATACCCATCAGTAACAGAATCCCGGCAACCGGAATATTAAAGCTCGGAATGGTTGCTGCCAGCACCACCAGTGCAGAACGCGGCACGCCGGCAATCCCTTTTGACGCCAGCATCAGCGTCAGCATCAGGACGGTGATTTCTGCAAAGGAGAGGTGAATGTTATAGGCCTGCGCGATAAACATCGAGGCAAATGAACAGTAAACCATCGAGCCGACCAGGTTAAATGAATAACCGATAGGCAATACAAATGACACGATGTTAGGCGAGCAACCAAATTTGGTTAATTGCTCCAACGTTTTTGGATAGGCGGCTTCCGAGCTGCTGGTAGTAAATGCGACCAGAACCGGATCTTTCAGCATGCTTACCAGACGAAAAACCTCTTTTTTCAGCATGACATAACCGACCGCCAGCAGAACCAGGCAGGTCAGCAAAATAGCCACATAGTAGCCGCCGATGAACGACGCATAGTTAAGCAGGATCCCCAAACCCTGGGTGGAGATAACGGAGGAAATGGCGGCGAAAATGGCCAGCGGCGCAACGTACATCACGTAGCCAGTCACCTTAAGCATAATGTGGGAGACCACATCCAGCGCGGCAACCAGCGGGGCATTGAACTTCTCACCAAGGGATGCGCCACCAATACCGAAGAACATCGAGAACACCACAATTTGCAGGATCTCATTGTTGGCCATCGCCTCGGCTATGCTGGTTGGGATGGTGTGAGTCAGAAAACCTTTCAGGCTCATGCCGCTCACGGCCAGGCCGGTATCAGTGGCTTCCAGCGGGATCGCCAGGTTCAGGCCGCTGCCGGGTTGCTCAAGAGAAACCACAAACAGACCGACCAGAATAGACAGTATGGAAGAGCTGATAAACCAGATCATCGCTTTGCCGCCTACGCGCCCGATGGTGGACGTTTCCCCCAGGCGCATAATACCGACGGTCAGGGTGCTGAATACTAAAGGTGCGATCACCATTTTAATCAGGCGCAAAAAGATGTCGGTGAGAAGCGTAATATTATCGGCCCAGGCGGTCACTACGCCGGGGGCGGCATAAGAGTGGATCACCGCCCCTGACAGGATCCCCGCCAACATGAAGATCACGATAAACAACGTGAGTTTGTTTGCATTTGCCACTAAAAAGCCCTCAGTAAGGATTTAACATTTATTGTTCGGTTACTCATTTTTTATATTTATTAATTGGTAACTAAGTATTCATCATATAAATTGAATTAAAGCGCCAGCTGATACAACTTTTTTTAATTTTTTATCCATTTTGTTGTGGTGCAGAGGATGTGTATTTGTGATCCTGGTCACGAAATAATGACTATTTCATCCAATATGACCGCGCCCACAGATAAATTTGAATGTTATTCACATGATAATTGTGACGTTTTTATGTGAATGATTTGTGGTTGCCGTACACCCGTCTTCCCCTCCTTCCGCGAGGCTTCACGTCCCTTCAGGATTTCCTTTTCGCAAACGTAAAGTTATCTCAGCGACTGCCGATAACGTTGATAACTCGTTTTCAGGAAGGTGCCTTATGTTTAACCGTATCCGCGTTGTCACAATGCTGATGATGGTGCTGGGGGTTTTCGCACTGCTACAGCTTGTTTCCGGTGGTCTGTTGTTTTCTTCATTGCAGCAGAATCAGCAAAGTTTTGTTATTTCTAACGATCTTCGACAGCAGCAAAGTGAACTCACCTCAACATGGGATCTGATGCTGCAAACACGTATCAATTTAAGCCGTTCTTCTGCACGCATGATGATGGACGCGTCCAACCAGCAAAGCAGCGCGAAAAACGATCTGCTGAAGAATGCGAAAGCATCGTTGGCGCAGGCCGAAACACATTACGCAAAATTTAAAAACATCACACCGTTACCCGAGATGGCAGAAGCCAGCGGTAACGTTGAGGAGAAGTATCAGCAGTACCATGCGGCTTTAACAGAACTGGTTCAGTTTCTGGAGAACGGCAATATGGACGCCTATTTCGCGCAACCGACTCAGGGAATGCAAAACGCGCTTGGTGAGGCGCTGGGCAAGTACGCCAGCGTTAGCGAAAAGCTTTACGCTCAGGCATTCGATAAAAGCGCGCGGGATTACCATTTCGCCCAATGGCAGCTTGGCGTGCTGGCCGTAGTGCTGGTGCTGATTCTGGTGGTGGTGTGGTACGGCATCCGTCATACCCTGCTTAATCCTCTGTCTCGCGTCATTGCCCATATTCGGGAAATCGCCAGCGGTAACCTGACAGCGACCCTGGCCGTCAGCGGTCGTAATGAAATCGGCGAGTTGGCCAGTACGGTTGATCATATGCAGCGCTCGCTGACGGAAACCGTCACCCTGGTACGTGAAGGTTCTGATGCGATTTATTCCGGGACCAGCGAAATTGCCAGCGGGAACACCGACCTGTCATCTCGTACTGAACAGCAGGCCTCTGCGCTGGAAGAGACCGCAGCCAGCATGGAACAGTTGACCGCAACCGTGAAGCAAAATGCGGACAACGCGCGTCAGGCCTCGCAACTGGCGAAAAGCGCCTCCGATACCGCACAGCATGGTGGCAAAGTGGTTGATAGCGTGGTGAACACCATGCACGAAATCGCCGATAGCTCGAAGAAAATCGCCGACATCATCAGCGTTATTGATGGTATTGCTTTCCAGACCAACATTCTCGCGCTGAACGCGGCGGTTGAAGCGGCGCGTGCCGGTGAACAAGGCCGTGGCTTTGCTGTGGTTGCGGGCGAAGTGCGTAATCTGGCAAGTCGCAGTGCGCAGGCAGCGAAAGAGATCAAAGCGTTGATTGAGGATTCGGTTTCCCGAGTGGATACCGGGTCCGTATTGGTAGAAAGCGCAGGCGAAACGATGAACGACATCGTAAATGCCGTAACGCGGGTGACCGACATTATGGGCGAGATTGCCTCGGCCTCCGACGAGCAAAGCCGGGGGATTGATCAGGTGGCGCTCGCGGTATCCGAGATGGATCGCGTTACGCAGCAGAACGCCTCGTTGGTACAGGAATCGGCTGCCGCTGCCGCTGCCCTTGAAGAACAGGCCAGCCGCCTGACGCAGTCGGTGTCGACTTTCCGCCTTGCGTCACGTCCGGCGTCGGCTAAGCCGCGCGATACACGATTACCTGCAACGGCGGCCGCATCCTATCCGCGCCAGAACAATGAACAAGATACGAATTGGGAAACATTTTGACTGATAGTTAAACCGCGGCCAGTGCCGCCCAATGGGAGCGTTGATGTTTAATCGTATTCGAATTTCGACCACGCTGTTTTTGATTTTAATCCTCTGCGGTGTTTTGCAGATTGGCAGTAATGGCTTGTCCTTCTGGGCATTTCGGGACGGTTTTCAGAACCTGAATCAGGTCGAACGAAGTAATCAGCAACGCGCTGCGCTGGCCCAAACCCGCGCTGTGTTATTACAGGCCAGTACGGCCCTTAATAAGGCAGGGACGCTGACCGCCCTGAGCTATCCGCCAGAGGATATCAACACGCTGATGACCCTCGCACGTGATAGCCTGGCGCAGTCTGAATTGATGTTTAAACGCTTTATGGCGACATCGGATACGACGGCACAAGGGAAGGCGCTGTTTGGCGCAACGGAGAAAAGTTTCAGTCAATGGCACAGCGCTCTTGCGCATCAGGCCACCTGGCTTGAAAACAATCAGTTGTCAGATTTTCTGACCGCGCCGGTGCAGGCTGCTCAGGATGCTTTTGATGCAAATGTGAATGCGTGGCAGAGCAACATCGATCGCGTGTTGCAAACGGCAGGAGAGCAGAGCCAGCGAAATTACCATATGTCGGGGGTGATTTTCGCCACCATGGTGGTACTGGCGGCACTGCTCACCAGCGGTGCGCTGTACTGGTCGCGCAAGATGATTGTCCAGCCGCTGGCGATCGTGGGCAGTCATTTCGACAGCATTGCCGCGGGTAATCTGGCCCGGCCGGTAGCGGTTTATGGGCGCAATGAGATCTCAGCCATTTTTGCCAGTCTGAAGAAGATGCAGCAGGCACTGCGTGAAACGGTAAGCGAAGTACGCCAGGGCAGCTCAGCCATGCATAGCGGTATTTCAGAAATCGCGATGGGTAATAACGATTTGTCTTCGCGCACTGAACAGCAGGCGGCCGCGCTGGCGCAAACGGCAGCCAGCATGGAACAACTGACCGCCACCGTAGGACAGAATGCGGATAACGCGCGCCAGGCGTCAGGAATTGCCAAAAGTGCGGCAGATACAGCGAATAAAGGCGGCGAACAGACCTCCCGGGTCGCCAGCACCATGCATGAGATTTCCGCGAGCTCGCAGAAAATTGGCGACATCATCGGCGTGATTGACAGCATTGCCTTTCAGACCAATATCCTCGCGCTGAATGCTGCGGTTGAGGCCGCTCGCGCGGGTGAGCAGGGGCGTGGTTTTGCCGTGGTTGCAGGTGAAGTGCGCAATCTGGCAAGCCGTAGCGCACAGGCGGCGAAAGAAATTAAGGGGCTCATTGAGGAGTCTGTCACCCGAGTGCATCAGGGCTCGCAGTTGGTTGATATGGCTGCGCGCACCATGACGGAAATTGTCAGCTCGGTTACCCGGGTTAACGACATCATGGGCGAGATTGCTTCTGCTTCTGATGAACAGCGCAGAGGCATCGAGCAGGTGGCGCAGGCCGTCAGCCAGATGGACTCCGTGACGCAGCAAAACGCCGGGCTGGTGGAAGAAGCCGCATCCGCCACCGGACAACTTGCCATGCAGGCCGATAATCTTTCTGCCTGTGTCGCATTTTTTAAGCTTGAAGAGCAAACCGTAGCAAAACAAGAATTGGCACAGCCGCAGGTTGTGCCCGTTGTATCCTGAATGTGATTGAGAAGGCGCTATGACATCATCTCTGCCCCCTGGGCAAACGTCATTATTGTTACAGATGACACAGCGCCTCGCGCTGTCTGACGCGCATTTTCGTCGGATATGTCAATTAATCTACCAGCGTGCGGGGATCGTACTGGCCGACCATAAGCGGGACATGGTTTATAACCGCCTGGTCCGCCGTCTGCGAACCCTGGGACTGGATGACTTTGGTCGCTATCTCAGCATGCTGGAAGCTAACCAGAACAGTGCTGAGTGGCAGGCTTTTATTAACTCCCTGACTACCAATCTGACCGCGTTTTTTCGCGAAGGGCATCATTTTCCAGTGCTGTCAGATCATGCTCGTCGGCGCAGCGGTGAATACCGTGTCTGGAGCGCGGCGGCGTCAACCGGAGAAGAGCCGTACAGCATTGCGATTACGCTCGCCGATACCTTAGGTATGGCTCCGGGCCGCTGGCGTGTTTTTGCCAGCGACATTGATACCGAAGTGCTGGAAAAAGCCAGAAGCGGCATCTACCGCCTTGACGAGCTAAAGACGCTGTCACCGCAGCAGCTACAGCGTTACTTCATGCGCGGCACCGGACCGCATGAAGGACTGGTACGCGTTCGGCAGGAACTGGCGGGGCATGTTGAATTTTCCAGCGTGAATTTACTGGATAAGCAGTACAACGTGCCAGGCCCCTTCGATGCCATATTTTGCCGTAACGTGATGATCTATTTTGATAAAACGACGCAGCAGGACATTTTGCACCGTTTTGTTCCACTTCTTAAACCAGATGGGCTGCTGTTTGCAGGTCATTCAGAAAACTTTAGCAACCTCGTGCGCGAGTTTAGCTTGCGTGGACAGACGGTGTATGCGCATGCGCCAGGTAAGGATAAAGCATGAGTAAAATCAGGGTTTTATCGGTTGATGATTCTGCACTGATGCGTCAAATCATGACCGAAATTATTAACAGCCACAGTGATATGGAAATGGTGGCGACGGCGCCGGATCCATTGGTTGCCCGGGATTTAATCAAAAAATTCAATCCCGACGTCCTGACGCTGGATGTGGAAATGCCGCGCATGGACGGCCTCGACTTTCTTGAGAAGCTGATGCGACTGCGTCCGATGCCAGTGGTTATGGTCTCTTCGCTGACCGGTAAAGGTTCTGAGGTCACGCTGCGGGCGCTGGAGTTGGGGGCGATTGATTTTGTCACCAAACCACAGTTGGGGATCCGTGAAGGGATGTTGGCCTACAGCGAAATGATCGCTGAGAAGATCCGCACCGCGTCGCGGGCAAAACTGGCGGCCCACAAACCCATGACGGCACAGGTGACCTTGAAAGCGGGGCCGTTACTCAGTTCTGAAAAACTGCTAGCGATTGGCGCCTCAACCGGAGGAACAGAGGCAATTCGCCATGTACTCCAGCCATTGCCGCTTTCAAGTCCCGGTATTCTTATTACCCAGCATATGCCGCCGGGATTTACCCGCTCATTCGCCGAGCGTCTGAACAAACTGTGTCAGATCACCGTGAAAGAGGCTGAAGACGGGGAGCGCGTGCTCCCAGGGCATGCGTATATCGCCCCTGGTGACAAGCATATGGAACTGGCGCGCAGCGGGGCGAACTACCAGATCAAAATTCATGATGGTCCACCGGTTAACCGGCATCGGCCTTCAGTGGATGTGCTGTTCCATTCGGTGGCAAAACATGCGGGGCGTAATGCCGTGGGAGTGATCCTGACGGGTATGGGCAACGATGGCGCCGCCGGAATGTTAGCGATGAACCAGGCGGGTGCCTGGACCATTGCGCAAAACGAAGCAAGTTGTGTGGTGTTCGGCATGCCGCGCGAGGCCATCAATATGGGTGGCGTAAGCGAAGTGGTCGATCTTAGCCAGGTAAGCCAGCAAATGCTGGCGAAAATCAGTGCCGGACAGGCAATACGTATTTGAATCAGGAGTTTATTTTTTATGGCGGATAAAGAGCTTAAGTTTTTGGTTGTGGATGACTTTTCCACCATGCGTCGCATCGTGCGTAACCTGCTCAAAGAACTGGGTTTCAACAATGTTGAAGAGGCTGAAGACGGCGTGGACGCGCTGAATAAGCTGCAGGCTGGGGGATTTGGTTTTGTCATTTCCGACTGGAATATGCCGAACATGGATGGCCTGGAACTGCTGAAAACCATTCGTGCTGATGGCGGAATGTCGGCCCTGCCGGTGCTGATGGTTACGGCGGAAGCGAAGAAAGAGAATATCATTGCGGCGGCACAGGCTGGCGCCAGTGGTTATGTCGTGAAACCGTTCACGGCGGCGACGCTAGAAGAGAAACTCAATAAAATCTTTGAGAAACTGGGCATGTGAGGGTGTGATAATGATGATGCAACCACAAATTAAACCTGCTGACGAACATTCAGCCGGGGACATCATCGCGCGCATCGGCAGTTTGACCCGAATGCTGCGCGACAGCCTGCGTGAACTGGGGCTGGATCAGGCCATTGCCGAAGCGGCAGAAGCGATTCCCGATGCCCGCGATCGTCTCGATTACGTTGTGCAGATGACCGCACAGGCGGCAGAGCGCGCGTTGAACAGTGTGGAAGCTTCGCAGCCGCACCAGGACGCGATGGAAAAAGGGGCCAAAGACCTGACCAAACGCTGGGATGAATGGTTCGAAAATCCGATCGAGCTGTCTGACGCCCGTGAACTGGTCACCGATACCCGCCAGTTCCTGGGTGATGTGCCAGGGCATACGAGCTTTACTAACGCTCAACTGCTGGACATCATGATGGCGCAGGATTTCCAGGACCTCACCGGTCAGGTCATCAAGCGCATGATGGATGTTATCCAGGAGATTGAACGTCAGCTGCTGATGGTTCTGCTGGAAAACATTCCAGAGCAGGGCGCTCGTCCAAAACGTGAAAACGAAAGCTTGCTTAACGGCCCGCAGGTTGACACCTCAAAAGCCGGCGTGGTGGCAAGTCAGGATCAGGTTGACGACCTGCTGGATAGCCTCGGGTTCTGATCCGTAGCGTTTTTATTTGCTGGCCCGGCAGGCGCTCGCCGCCGGGCATTCTAACCGATAACGGCTTGCGCGTTATCCGGCCTACAGATACCTATCGTTCTCTTTACTTAATATCCATTTTTACGGTGACGTTGCCTTCATATTTACCGGCTACCGGTTTCCTCTCGGTGGTGCTCACTGGGGCGGCGGTCATTTTAATTACGCCGTTACCCTGTTCATCCAGGGTTATCGGGAAGTCAAACGAGCCATCGAGCTTGACGGCTGTATCGTTGTCGTCATACATCCTGACGCCGATATCGTCGCGGCCTAACATTTTGGCAATGTAGCCGTCGCTGCCGCTATTCCCGTGGTCGGCGGTTAGGGTCATTTTGATTTTGTCCTGATTATCTGTGGCGGGATTGTCACAATGGTAAGAGATATCGACCGATTTAATGCCATTAGCAGGCGGAACGCCTGGCGTGGTAAATGCGCTGGTAGTGAGAACCGGAAACTCAACCTCAATCTGACTCCCCGCGTTAATGGTGCAACTGAGCGGGGCGCGGAGAACGCCGCCGAGGCGAATCTCGGACACCTTCTCAGGTACGGTACAGCCGTTAGGATTGTTGCTGGAACCGTAGTACAGGCAGGCATAGTTTTCCACGACGGTTTGTGGCTGGAAAATCTCTTCACCAAACACCGGTTTTTTAAGATAGAAAGTGGCGGCAATGACATTCCACTGAAACTGGCGTTTTACCGTGCTGGCGCCGACAGGCCGGGTTTCATCACTGCATACGGATTGCTGTGATTCCGTGGATTTTGTGTTGGCGTCGGCATATTTCTTCATGGTCCGGTTGGGGGTGTAATCGGTAATGTCGATATTGACCATGTTATTACCATCCTGGTGATTGATGGCATCAGGATATCCTGCCAGCTTAACATCCAGCTTTTCGGTGAGGAAACCAACGCCCTCTCTTGAAGTCCCTGACGGTAATGGACTACCAGCAAAAGATATGGAATAAACAGTGGCCCCGCTGTCGATTGGCATGTTTGATGGGCAGCGACAGTTGGCGGTGATAGGCCCACCCGCAGAGACAATGTGTCCCGCATTGTGTGTCATTCCGGAAAGATTGTTGGCCGCCACGACGTCTTGTTCGATATGGGTCGTATAGATGCCCGGCGAGCTAAAGCAGCTTTGTAGTGGCGTAGCTGCGCAAGATCCTGCGGCGCTGAAGAGTATCAGACCGGCGAGCCCGCGCTTTTGGTTAAGGCTGAGCATGTTTTTTCTCCTGAAGACACTGTGCGCGCGTGTTACGTATTCCCGTTGGGTTGTTACTATCAGAATCGGTTGCCAGAGCCAGCGTTGCACGGCACTGCTGTTCTGGCCCATCGCCCCATTTCACCGTAATGGTCATGCCATCGGTGATACCTGCCAGGTAGAGCACGCCGTTTTCATCGACAATACCGGTTTGTGTTTGCCCATCGACACTAGCAAACGCGCCAAAGGGGACGGGACTGCCGCTTTCACGCCGCAAGGTGACCAGTACACGATAACCAACCCAGGTGCTGAAATGGGCGGTGACGGCTGCGTTGCGGGTGGGAACCACGGTGACGACGGTGGCATTGGTATCGACATCATCCGGCAATGTGGTGGTGTCCAGCACAATGCGATTTTCCTGATAGGCGGAAAGGGATGGAATGATCGCGTTGCCAAAGCTATCGCTCTGCACGCCACGCTGATTCTGAAAGCGCAAGCCGGAAGCCTCATCGGTATCGACGATGGCAAATTCGCTACTTAACGGCTGTGCCAGGGTGACGCCGTGAGGATGCGCCACTACGGCGCCGCTGACGCTGTAGCTGATTTGTCGGGAATCGTCAGACGCATAATAATAGCCGCCGCTTAAGTTGGCGTACTGCGAGCGGTAGGTGCTGTAAATGCTGCTGTTATCCGTGCCGTCATGGTTGGTGTGGCTCTGCTGTAGTGAATAACTCAAGCGCTGGTCGTCAAGTAATGTGCCACCCAGCCCAACATTCTGGTTGGTATCGCCGCGTTGGCTGTTGCTGATGTTATAGCTCGCCCAGCTATTCGGCAGCCAGCGGCTCAGCGGCACACTAAGGCTGAAGGAGACGATTCGATCGCTGTCGCGATCGTCATTTTTGCTGTAGGTATAGGCCAGATGGTAGCTGATGCCGTTGACGGTGGTGCTAAAGCCTGCGGATAAATTACGTTCTTTGCGTGAGGTTCCCCAGTAATCCTGTTGGTAGCCGTTAAGATACAGGCTGCTGGAGAAAATGCTTTGGCTGATGCTGGCCTGAATGCGGTTACGTTTATTGTACTGATAGCGCCAGTCATCATCGCCATTATCATCTATTCTCTGATTGGCATCAGCAAAGCTGTAATAGCCGCTGGTGGAATAACGATAACTGGCCAGTGTGATGTTGGTGTCGGTAGTTTCAATATTTTTGCTGTACAGCAAGCGGTAAGACTGCCCATCGTGCTGTTCACCGTTATCCAGCGTGGTTTTTGCCCAGGTGACATCTGCGGAAACAGATCCAATAGTGCCCAGCGCGACGCCGACGCCGCCAACGCCAGCCTGATAATCCTCCGCAGCCGTTAGCCCACCAAACAACGTGAAAATATTGTTCAGACCATAAATGGCGCTGCCCTGCACAAACATCGGCTCTTTGTCGCCGCTGTTGTTATTGGCACGATAACGGGCGGCAGTGACTTCATATTTTACCCGACCAGGGCGTAGCATGACCGCCACGCTGGAGTAGGGTTGGGTAAAGTGGCGCTCGCTGCCATCGGCTTCTTTAATCGTTACTTCCATGTCACCGCTGTTAGAGGTGGACGAGATATCGTTAATTTCAAACGCCCCTGGCGCGACGTTAGCCTGATAAATCAGGTAGCCATTTTGCCGCACGGAGACTTCAGCATTGCTGTTGGCAATACCGCGAATGGTTGGCGCGAAGCCTCGCTGGCTAAAGGGCAGCATATTCTCGTCGGAAGCGAGGTTAACGCCCTGATATTGCACGCTGTCGAACACCTCACCACGGGTGCTGTTTTCACCAGCGGTGAACTGAGACTTGAGAAATTGTACGTCATGCTGAATATAAGTTTGCAGCGACTGCCAGGACTGCTCATCGTCGTTTTTGTCCCAGGTGGCATAATTACGCAACCGCCAGCCGCCGAGATTTAGCCCACTTTGTAGGTTCAGGTATTGGTTTTTGTCAGTGCCGCCATTGCCGCTGTCATTTTGCGAGCCAGAAAATGCATAGTTGGCAAACAGAACCGGCACGCCGTTGTCCCAGCGCGAAGGATCTACCGAGCCGCGGCTGTGTTCATCCAGCGCCGCCTGCGGCATACTGATACGCAGCATCATGGCGTTAAAATCGAAGATCGCCGTGGCTGCCGTAATGTACTCCCCCAGTGCTTTGGGCAGTGGTTTATCAGTGGGCAGTGCGGCCAGTTCGCTAAAGGCCTCCACGCGTACGCCCCAGTCGCGCAGCATCGCGGGGGTAATCTGCGGCTGTAATTCGCCGCTGGCGTCGTTGAGGTAGTTGATATCCTGCTGTTTTGAACGCTGCTTGTTAATCACAATCGTTGATGAGTAAGTCCCGGGGAGCTGCGCTTTATTGTTGGAAAACAATGATAGATCAACATCCTCGTGCAGCGCCGCATCGCCTTCCAGCCCGGTGGGGGGAAAGTAGTATTCGCGGGCGTACGGCTGAGTTGAGAACAAAAGCAGAACCGCACCTAGCGCTTGTAATAGCGGGTTGAGCCGCCAGTGTGGCTGGGGCTGTGTCAACGTTTTTACCATTCGAATTATCCCTTTGACAGCGAGGTAGTAAAGGGAGGGGTCGCGTTGCCGTAATCGCTAATACAGCGCCAGGTGACCGATTGCCCGTTGGCATTGGCCGGTAGCGGGATCTCCGCGCTGCTTTTTGGTGTCACCATGTCGGCTTTTTTAAGCAGTGTGCCACCCAGCTTCACAGAGTCGAAGATGCTGTGGAAAGCTCCCTCGTTGACCACGCGCAGGACGTTGCCGTTACGGCTAAAACGCAGGTTTTTGCAGTTTTCGCCCGGCGAACCTGCCAGACCTTTGGGGCGAAAGAACAGTTTGAGTCGGGTTTTATAAATCAGCCGGAGGACGTTTTTGTCGATACTGCCATCTTCTTTGGCGACGGCGGGTATCGTACGGACGTTAATGTAAAATAGTGACTCTTTGTCCTGGGCGACGGCTGCGCCTGACCAGGCGATACGCAGGTTTTGCTCTTTTTGCGGGTCAAGGCGAAACAGCGGCGGGGTAATAATAAAGGGGCCACGGGTTTTCCCGTCGCCGGTGTCGGTCCATGACTGAACCAGCCACGGTAATTCGTTATCCTCGTTAGCGAGCGATAATGCGACCTCTTTTTTATTGGCATCGTAAACGACACGGGTGCGACCAATACGAATACCTGCTGCATCGCAGGGAGCCACGGTGCTAATGATAAGAGGCAGCAGCAAAAAAGCAGATGAAATTATTTTACGCATCGCAAATCCCTGCGAAATAGCGAAAGAACCCGTTAAACAGAGCCAGTGGCGACTGGCTCTGTTTAATATTAAACAACGGTCTGTATTGCGGTGTGATTAACGATAGACAATATTCACGGTCATATCGGCGTCTGCCGCACCCGCGGTAGTGACCGCTGCGAAGGATTTATAGCGGGCATTAAACTCAGCAATAATGGCATCACCCGCTGTATCGGGCAGGTCGATATAGACCTGGCCTTCGGTGGCGTCCATCGTTAACAATGTCGTATCTGCACCCGCAGGTGAAACGGCAATACCCACACCGGTGGCAACTGGGTTACTGCCGCCAGGGTTTTCAGCCGCGGCGGTAATCGCGCTGACATCCAGTAAGCTGGTGCTGCCTGTTAACGCGTGGGTGCCTTGAAAGGTGAGTTGCACTTGTGGCAGACCTGTGGTGGCAACCGGGCAGTTTTTCAGCACAATAGTAAACGGTTTCAACGGCGACTCGGTACCCTCGCCGCTGGCGTTAAACAACGACGTTGGATAAGTCCCTAAAGGAACGGTGCTATCGGTACCTGTATCGCCCTCAATGACACAACTTGGCTCTATCAGTTCACCGGTGAAATGAATCTCTCCGGCATTGGCTTCATCAGCGAATGCACTACTGGTGGTCGCCATCGTGAGAATGACTGCGGATATTAATTTATAACGTAACTTCATGTTAACAAACTCCATCTGTTAATAATATTATTAATCCATTCACTGTAATTCTACTTAAGAGATTGATAATCTTTTAGTGAATAGTGTAACCGGTGTATCAATCCCTGCTATTAGATATAAGCCTTGCTGATTTTTGCGGATTATAATTTGATTTCTTTTTTTATCAATAGCGCATAAGATCTATTTTTAATTGTTTGGTGATATTTATGTGTTAATGTTTATTAATTTGTTTTTAATATGATGTGGGGTGTGCGTTTATTATAAAATAATAAATGTAAATCCTATGGTGCGTAAACAGTTCGCGTAGAATGATTCACCTATATATATTCCCTTCACTAATAGCCTACGAGAACCGGTTGAATGCCTGGATGAAGTGGGTTCATCTGCGCGGCGTATATCCTCTTTTTTATGCCATAACTTGGCGGTTATTTGCCGAAATGATGCTGAGGTCACAGCAGGTTACGCCTGAGTGACAGTGCGATATATAGACTTGTCATAATAATTGCAGTTAAATGGTTATCGGTGCAAGGCAATATATTACGTCAGTAGGTTATTTATCGATATCCCGAGTGTTTTTACTCGAATAGCGGCGGGGGAGATATGCGAATTTTACGTGAGAATGATTTTTTTCATTCAGAGCAACATGCGTTTTGTCTTTTTTCGATGAATAACCAATTAATGGAAGGTGTGCACGGGCATGATTTTGATGAACTGGTGATTGTCCGTAGCGGTAGCGGGTTTCATATTATTAATGACTTGGTTCGTTTTATCTGTCAGGGTGACTTTTTTTTAGTGACTGCTAACGATACCCATAGTTATGTTTCAACTAATAATCTGTCGGTTATTAATATATTGATTCGTCGCCCGCGCAGTTTTCATTTTTTACAGCACATTGATAATTTGCTCGATTGTATAAAAGAAAAACTTCTACAGCCTACCGCGCTGGCGTTAACTCAGGGAGCGCTGGCGCGTATTGAGGTATTGAGCCAGGAGATAATCTCACGTAACGAGAGTAACTATGACGTGCTCTATTTTTCATTGTGTGAAGTCGCTTTGCTGAACATCATCAACACGCTTTGCCAGTGCGACCGCCAAACTGAGGCGCTTAGCCCTGATGAGCGAGGGCGAGCCAACCTGATCCGTATGCTCAAGACCAGTAGCTTGCGTCATTTGGACTGGAATATGTTGAGTGATGATAACGGTGTTGCCAGGCGCACGATGTATCGCTTAATTAAGCGAGTGACCGGTTATACTCCGGTTAAATTCCAGATGTTGTATCGTGTATTAAAAGCTCAAGAATTACTGCGCACTACGGATAAAACCATCAGTGAAATTGCGGCACGTTGTGGTTTTATGAATGCGATCAGGTTGACTGAATCGTACCGACGGTATTTTCATTATCCTCCAAGCCATGAACGTGAACTTCATTCACGAGTTTTAATAGCGATTTAATTGTTAGGTTAATAACAATAAAAAATTATTACTACCATCCATCGTGACGGGGGTAGGCCATACGCTTATTTCTCGCCTTACTGTCTGTAAATTTAAGGGAATCGTTATGTCAAAAAATAAAACACCTAACCCCTGGTATATTGGAGTGGTGTCTGGAATGGCATCATATATTGATTCGGCGGCTATTGTTTCCAGTGGTACAGCCTTAGTCATTTATCAAAAAACAATGGGTATTACTGCACTACAAATTGGCATTTTATCTGGATTATTAACGCTGAGTATTGCCGCTGGGGCTTTTGGTGGCGGTCGTCTTGGAGACCGTATTGGTCGTCGTAATGTTTTTATTATTACGATGGCGATGATTTTTATCGGCACGCTGGCGCTGGCCTTTGGTTTGAACTTCCCGTTCCTGGTGCTGGGCACACTCTTGGTGGGGCTGGCGACAGGGGCTGATTTACCCGTCTCTCTGGCGACTATCTCCGAAGCGGCGAACGATGAAAACCGCGGCAAGATTATAGGCTTGTCCAATTTACTCTGGCTGGTGGGAATTGGCGCCACGATGGGGATCTCCGCTATCGTCGGCGACTGGGGGGTGATTGGCGCGCAAATCATGTATATGCACGTTGGGCTGGTGGCGGTTGTGCTGATGATCCTGCGTTGGTCTATCCCTGAGTCGCCGCTGTGGTTGGCGGCAAAGGATGAACTGCGTCGTGGCATCGCCACCGTGCGGGCGCAGAAAACCGGCTGGCGCGATCTGCTCGAAGGCAAATACCTGTGGCCGTTTATCTCGCTGTGTATCTTTTATACCTTCACCAATCTGGCGGCCAATACCGGCGGGCAGTTTGGGGCTTATGTAGCGGTAAATGTGGTGGGCATTTCGGTCAGCACGCACTCGCTGTGGGGGCTGTTGATTCTGCCAGTGAGCGTGGCGTCTGGGTTGATGTTTATGCGCGTCGTTGATACCTCAAAACGGGTTCCATTCTTTATTTTTGGCGCGGTGATGATGTCCGGTGGTTATTTCGTGCCGGTGCTGTTTAATTTCTCGCCACTCTCCTGGTTCTGCTGCCTGCTGTTTACCAATATCGGCACAGGATTTGCCTTCGAAGGCATCATGAAAGTGTGGGCGCAAGAGTCATTCCCCACCATGCTACGCGCCACCGCGCAAGGAGTGATTGTCGGTGTCGCCCGTCTGACCTGCGGCTTGTTGGCGTTCGTCACTCCTGTGCTGTTGAGCGCGGGGCCGGTGGTTCTTTATTGCCTGCTGACGGCGATTGTGGCGATAGGCATGGTTATCGGCTGGCTGTGCTTCCACGGCAAGCAACGTAATGAATTTAATGCAGAAACAGAAATGGTGGCGACGTCTGATAACGGACAGGCGTCGCACGATACTTTGCGGGCCAAAGCCTGAATATGAGCCACTGAGGGAAAAATTATGTTGGCAGTAGAAAAGATTACGCTCAACTATGAAACCACGCTGACGGGCTGCGAAACGTTGCCGGTTTTCGGCTGGATAATCACCAGTACCTTGCGCGATGTACAGCAGCGTAGCTGGCGTTTGCAGCTGTCGGCGCAAGAAGATTTTGCCCAATGCCTGTTTGACAGCGGCGAAATGCACGATGACCGCTCCAGTAATATCGAATTGCCCGACGTCGCCTGCCAGCACTCGACGCGCTATTTTGTGCGGGTGCATATTACCGACAACCACGGTGAAGAGAGCGGCTGGAGCCCGGCGGCAACGTTTATTACCGGCCTGCCAGCGCAAGCGTGGCAAGGGGTGTTTATCTCGGCTGAAACGCCGCAGGATAAAGACAACTCAAAAGGCACGTTGTTGCGCCATGCGTTCAGTTTGCCCGACGGTGATGACATTGTTGCGGCGGTGGTACATGCCAGCGCGCTGGGGTTGTACCAACTGTGGATCAACGGCGAAAAAGTCGGGCGTGATGAGTTATCGCCCGGCTGGACGAGCTACCACCACCATCTGTTGTATCAAACCTGGGATGTGACCGAGCACCTGCGAGAAGGCGAAAACGTGATTGGCGCGATGGTGGGGGCGGGTTGGTATAAAGGGGATATGAGCTTCAACCGCTATCGCAACTATTACGGCCAGCAGACGGGGTTTATTTGCCATATGGTGGTGACGCTCCGCGATGGTAGCCAGCGGATAATCACCACGGATGCACACTGGCAGGGCAGCGATGACGCCATTTTGTTTGCTGAAATTTATGATGGCGAAGTGTATGACGCACGTCGGGAGCAGCGCGGCTGGAGTGAGCCTGCGTTTAGCGCCGGGCATTGGCGTGCGGTGACGACGCTTGCGGCAGAGACGTCGGTGCTGCAACCGCAAACGGCCTGCCCGGTACAAGAAATAGAACGGCTTGCGCCGTGCTCAATCATCACGACGCCAAAAGGTGAGACGGTGCTTGATTTTGGCCAGAACCTCAGCGGCTGGGTGGAGTTTCGGGTGCGCGGTGCGACAGGTGAGCGCGTGGCGCTGCACCATTTTGAAGTGCTGGATGCCGAAGGCAATGTTTATCTGGCGAACCTGCGCACCGCCAAACAGTGCATTGATTACACCTTACGCGGCGAGGGTGAAGAATGTTATCACCCGCATTTTACCTTTCAGGGTTTCCGTTATGTGCTGATTGAACGTTGGCCTGGCACGCCGACGCGGGATGATTTTGTCGCGGTCGTGCTGCATTCCGCGATGACGCCGACGGGTCACATTGAAACCTCAAATGCGGATCTCAACCAACTGCATCACAACATCATGTGGGGGCTTAAGGGCAATTTCGTCGATATCCCAACCGACTGCCCGCAGCGCGATGAACGTCTGGGATGGACGGGCGATGCGCAAATTTTCTGCCGCACTGCGAGTTATCTGATGCAGACGCGCACTTTTTTTGCCAAATGGCTGACCGATCTTCAGCATGACCAAACGCCGGAGGGCGGTGTGCCGCACGTCATCCCCGATATCCTCACCGGCAAATGCGACAACGACCGCTTTTTATCCCACGGGCGCACCCATTCCGCCGCCGCCTGGGCCGATGCGGCGGTGATTAACCCGTGGACGCTGTACCTGATGTACGGCGATAAACAGACGCTGGCCCGCCAGTACGACAGCATGAAAGCCTGGGTGGAGTTTATGCATGACAACGCTGTTGAGAACCAGTGGTCGTGGAAACTGCAGTTTGGCGATTGGGTTGCGCTGGATGCCAAAGAGGGCAGCTATTTTGGCGCAACGCCGAATGAACTGACCTGCATGGCCTACTATGCGTTGTCCACGCTGCTGCTGGCGAAATCAGCCAAAGCACTGGGAAATGACGTTGATCACACCCATTATCAGGCGCTGCATACCGCGATTGTCGAAAGCTTCCGCAATGAGTTTTTTACCGCCACCGGGCGGCTGGCGGCGCGCACGCAAACGGCGCATATTCTGGCGCTTTACTTCCAGTTAGTGCCGGACGCGCACCGCGAGCGCACCGTGCAAACGCTGCTGGAACTGCTGGCGGAAAATGACGGTCATCTGGTGACGGGGTTTGTCGGCACCCCCTATTTCTGTCACGCATTGAGCGAAAACGGGCAGGCCGACGCGGCGTGGCAATTACTGATGAAAGAGGACTTCCCAAGCTGGTTGTATCAGGTAAAGGCCGGGGCGACGACGATTTGGGAACACTGGGATGGCGTGAAACCGGACGGCACAATGTGGAGCCCGGACATGAACTCCTTCAACCATTATGCCTACGGGGCGATCGGTGAATGGCTGTATCGCGTGGCGGCGGGAATAAATACCGAAGAACACGCGCCGGGCTTTAAATCTTCGGTACTGCGGCCTATTCCGGGCGGTGGCCTGACATGGCTGAAAGCGCGATACGGCTCGGTATATGGTGATATTGCCGTCCACTGGACGCAGGAACCGGCGCGCGATGGCTTGCAGACCACCACTCTTGAGGTAGATATTCCACCGAATACTCACTCAATGGTGATCCTCGATGGCGCACAAACGCTGCTCGATACCGATGGCCTCGACTTCGCGCCAGTAGACGGCGGCTATGGCGCGCAGGTGGGATCGGGCCATTATCGCGTTATCTGGCAGCGCTAACCGCGTGATTGTCACGGCAGCGTTCGCGCTGTCGTGGCAAACGAACGCTCGAATTCCTCTGTTTTCGTTTCGCTATTCGACGCATTGGCAATGGTTGCGGTCGCGATAATACTCGTGACCGTGACGACGAGAGTAATGCCGTGGCAGAAGAAAGCGACGACGACAAAACAGAAGCCCCCACACCCCACCGACTTGAAAAAGCACGGGAAGAAGGGCAGGTCCCCCGATCCAAAGAACTGACCTCACTGCTTATTTTGCTGGTGGGCGTGTGCATTATCTGGATTGGCGGGGAGTCGCTTGCCCGCAGACTGGCCGGTATGCTGTCGGCCGGATTACGTTTTGACCACAGTATGGTCAATGACCCTAACCTGATCCTCAGCCAAATCATCCTGCTGATTAAAGACGCGATGATTGCGCTGTTACCGTTGATTACCGGCGTCGTTCTGGTGGCATTAATCTCCCCGGTGATGCTTGGCGGCTTGATTTTCAGCGGTAAATCTCTGCAGCCCAAGTTCTCTAAGCTGAATCCGTTGCCGGGTATTAAACGCATGTTTTCAGCGCAAACCGGGGCGGAACTGCTCAAAGCGATACTGAAATCCACGCTGGTGGGGAGCGTGGCCGGATTTTATCTCTGGCATAACTGGCCGGCGATGATGCGTTTGATGGCGGAATCGCCGATTACGGCGATGGGCAACGCCCTGGATTTAGTTGGTATGTGCGCGCTGTTGGTGGTGCTTGGCGTTATTCCGATGGTGGGGTTCGACGTTTTTTTCCAGATTTACAGCCATCTGAAAAAGCTGCGCATGTCGCGTCAGGATATTCGTGACGAATTTAAGCAAAGCGAAGGCGACCCGCACGTTAAGGGCAAAATACGCCAAATGCAGCGCGCGGCCGCGCAGCGTCGCATGATGGCGGATGTGCCGAAAGCAGACGTGATTGTTACCAACCCCACGCACTATTCGGTGGCGTTGAAGTATGACGAGAACAAAATGAGCGCGCCGAAAGTTGTTGCCAAAGGCGCGGGGCTGGTGGCGTTGCGCATTCGTGAGATTGGCGCTGAACATCGAGTCCCTACGTTAGAAGCGCCGCCGCTGGCGCGTGCGCTATACCGTCATGCTGAGATTGGTCAACAAATACCGGGTCAATTATATGCCGCCGTTGCCGAAGTGCTGGCATGGGTATGGCAGCTAAAACGCTGGCGTCTCGCCGGCGGCAAGCGTCCACCACAACCTGAAAACCTTCCGGTGCCTGAAGCACTGGATTTCATGAACGAGAAGAATACTGATGGCTAATCTGGTCG
The DNA here is from genome assembly GCF_030336655.1 of Citrobacter sp. Cb041. Classification (NCBI taxonomy): domain Bacteria; kingdom Pseudomonadati; phylum Pseudomonadota; class Gammaproteobacteria; order Enterobacterales; family Enterobacteriaceae; genus Citrobacter; species Citrobacter sp. Cb041. The sequence continues at coordinate 88,678 of NZ_JAOWDD010000042.1, forward strand.
CGATGTTGCGTTTGCCCAGCAACCTGAAATCCACGCAACTGCAAATCCTTGCCGGACCGATCCTTATCCTGCTGATCCTGTCGATGATGGTGTTGCCGTTGCCGGCTTTCGTCCTCGATTTGCTGTTCACGTTTAACATTGCGCTGTCGATCATGGTGCTGCTGGTGGCGATGTTCACCCAGCGTACGCTGGAGTTTGCCGCATTCCCGACGATTTTGCTGTTTACCACATTATTACGCCTCGCCCTGAACGTTGCGTCGACGCGTATCATTTTAATGGAAGGGCATACCGGCGCGGCGGCGGCGGGAAAGGTGGTTGAAGCTTTTGGTCACTTCCTGGTGGGCGGTAACTTTGCGATCGGTATCGTGGTCTTCGTTATTCTCGTCATTATCAACTTTATGGTTATCACCAAAGGTGCCGGGCGTATCGCCGAGGTTGGCGCGCGCTTCGTGCTGGATGGTATGCCCGGCAAGCAGATGGCGATTGATGCGGATTTGAATGCGGGTCTGATTGGCGAAGATGAAGCCAAAAAACGACGCTCGGAGGTGACGCAGGAAGCGGATTTCTACGGCTCTATGGACGGTGCGAGTAAATTCGTACGTGGAGATGCCATCGCCGGTATTTTGATCATGGTGATCAACGTGGTCGGTGGTCTGTTAGTCGGGGTGTTGCAGCATGGTATGAGCATGGGTAGCGCAGCGGAAAGTTATACCCTGCTGACCATCGGTGACGGGCTGGTGGCGCAAATTCCTGCGCTGGTAATCTCCACCGCGGCGGGGGTTATCGTGACCCGCGTGAGTACCGACCAGGACGTAGGCGAACAGATGGTGACCCAACTGTTCAGTAATCCTAGTGTCATGCTGCTTAGTGCGGCGGTGCTTGGTCTTTTGGGTCTGGTTCCGGGCATGCCGAACCTGGTGTTTTTGATGTTTACCGCCGCGTTACTGGGTCTGGCCTGGTGGATGCGTGGTCGTGAGCAAAAAGCCCCGGATGAGCCGCAGCCGGTGAAAATGCCGGAAAACAACTCCGTGGTGGAAGCAACATGGAATGACGTACAGCTGGAGGATTCCCTGGGGATGGAGGTAGGCTACCGCCTGATCCCAATGGTGGACTTTCAGCAAGATGGCGAGTTGCTGGGGCGAATTCGCAGTATTCGTAAGAAATTTGCCCAGGATATGGGTTTTCTGCCGCCGGTGGTACATATCCGCGACAATATGGATCTGCAGCCAGCCCGCTATCGTATTTTGATGAAAGGGGTGGAAATTGGCAGCGGTGACGCCTATCCGGGACGCTGGCTGGCCATTAACCCTGGTACCGCCGCCGGGTCGCTGCCGGGCGAGAAAACGGTCGATCCGGCTTTCGGTCTGGACGCTATCTGGATTGAAAGCGCATTGAAGGAACAGGCGCAGATTCAGGGCTTTACGGTTGTTGAAGCCAGTACCGTTGTCGCCACGCACCTTAATCACCTGATTGGGCAGTTCGCTGCTGAGCTGTTTGGCCGTCAGGAGGCGCAACAGCTACTGGATCGCGTCTCGCAGGAGATGCCAAAACTGACGGAAGACCTGGTCCCGGGCGTCGTGACGCTCACTACGCTGCATAAAGTACTGCAGAACTTACTGGATGAGAAAGTACCGATTCGCGATATGCGCACCATTCTCGAAACGCTGGCTGAACATGCACCGCTGCAAAACGATCCGCATGAGCTTACCGCGGTGGTACGTGTTGCGTTGGGACGCGCCATCACTCAGCAGTGGTTCCCGGGTAATGAAGAGGTTCAGGTTATCGGCCTTGATACCCCGCTCGAACGTTTGCTTCTGCAGGCGCTGCAGGGCGGCGGCGGTCTGGAGCCAGGTCTTGCAGACCGACTGCTGGCCCAGACTCAGGAAGCGCTGTCCCGTCAGGAAATGTTGGGTGCGCCGCCGGTCTTGCTGGTTAACCACGCGTTGCGTCCGTTACTGGCACGTTTTTTACGTCGCAGCATTCCGCAACTGGTGGTGTTATCGAACATGGAGCTGTCTGACAACCGCCATATCCGTATGACGGCGACTATTGGAGGTAAGTAATGCGTAAATTACTGTGGTTGTTGTTTTTTCCTCTGGTAGCGCAGGCTGCCGGAGAAGGCGCCTGGCAGGCCAGCGGTATGGGGATTACTTTAAATCACCGCGGCCAGTCAGCCTCGTCTGCACCTCTGACGCCCAGCCAGCCGGTCTCGGGGTTGATGACGCTGGTGGCCTGGCGCTATGAGCTCAATGGCCCAACGCCTGCGGGTTTACGGGTACGTTTATGTTCCCAGTCCCGCTGTGTTGAGCTGGACGGGCAAAGCGGGACCACCAACGGATTCAATAATGTTCCCGCCATCGAACCGATGCATTTTGTCTGGGAAGTACCCGGTGGCGGTCGCCTGATCCCCGCCTTACAGGTTCAGAGCAATCAGGTGATTGTGAACTATCGTTAACGCCTCCCTTCATTCCGGCCAGCAGCAGAAACTGCTGGCTGCTTCGCAATTCTAGTCCGCCTCTTTGATTAAATAGAAACGCTGTTTTATAAAATAGGTGACATACGTTGCCGGACTCTTTGTGCTGTTGCCATTTCACGAATACCCCTGGCAAAAATAGAAAGGTTTCACTTGCTGTTAGCTTTTACTGTGGCCGTGTAAGGAGGCCCAATGTCAAAGCGAGGATTGCGGGGCCTCCCAATAATGTGCAGGGGTAACGGCAATGAATACACGTAAAATTGGGTTGGTTAACTATTTCGCCTACGGTTCGGGGGATTTTTTAGGCGCAGGCACCACGGCGTTAACCGCGGCCTGGCTACTCTATTTTTACACGACGTTCTGTGGCCTGACGCCAATCGAAGCAACCTTTATCTTCGCTACCGCCAGGGTGTTGGATGCCGTTGTTAGCCCATTAATGGGTTTTTTAACCGATAACTTTGGCTCCACCTGGCTCGGCAAACGCTTTGGGCGACGCAAGTTTTTTATTCTGTTGGGGATACCCTGTGTCTTTAGCTACTCACTAATGTGGGTGGGTGATATGGGGTTCTGGTACTACCTGCTCACCTATCTGATTTTTGACGTGGTCTACACCATGATTCTGGTGCCTTACGAAACGCTGGTACCCGAAATGACCGATGACTTTAAACAGAAAACCAAATTCTCCGGCGCGCGCATTTCGATGGCGCAAATGTCTGCCATTCTGGCCTCATTCTTACCTGGCGTTCTGCTGACGCTGTTTGGCAAGGACAACCCCGTCTCTTTTTTCTACGCCAGCCTGGTGTTTTCTGTGCTGTGTGCACTGATGCTGACCTTCGTCTGGTTCTTTACCTGGGAACGCCCACGGGAAGAGTGGACTGAGGCGGCGCTGCGAGCCGAAGAAGAGAAGAAAAGCCTGACCTTGAGTCAGAGTATGAACCGTTTATTTGTGGAACTGAGTTCAACACTGCGCATCCGTATCTTTCGCCAGCATTTAGGAATGTATCTTGGCGGCTATATTGCCCAGGACGTCTTTAACGCCGTCTTTACTTACTATGTGGTGTTTGTGCTGATGCAGGAAGCATCAATGGCGTCAAACCTGCTGGGTACGATGGCTATCTTCCAGTTTATTGCCGTTATCGCCATGATCCCATTGTGCATCCGTTTCGGGCCTGCGCCGTCTTATCGCATGGTGGTCGTCCTGTTTGGCCTCAGTTCACTCTCCTATGCGGGGCTGTATTACGCCGGATTAAGCGATGTTTATTCTCTGTTGCTATTGGTTTCCGCCGTTGCGGGCTTGGGACGCGGTGGTATCAACTACGTTCCCTGGAATATCTACACCTATATTGCCGACGTTGACGAAGTGATCACCGGTCAGCGTCGGGAAGGGATCTTCGCCGGCATTATGACGTTAACGCGTAAAGCGTCGCAGGCGGGAGCGGTGATGCTGGTGGGGATTGTGATGCAGTTGTCTGGTTTTGTCTCCGGTCAGAGCGCACAGCCCGTGGCGGTCAGCCATACCATCCTGTTAATTCTGAGCTGCGGAACGCTGATTGTTCTGGCGCTGGGTTTCCTGGTTTCCTTGCGCTTCAAACTGAACCTGCAAACGCACAGCACCCTGCGTGAAGAGACAGCAAAAATGCGTGAGTCCGGGCAACCCGTGTTGGAAGGACTATCCGCTAAAGGACGCGCGACCGTAGAGATGCTATCGGGCATGCCTTATGAATCACTTTGGGGTAACAACAATATTGGTTACCTGAATCGTAATAAACCAGCGGCACCGAAACTGGAAAAGGGTGCTGTATTGAATTCGACATTGACAGAGGTTAAGTAAATGATTGTTTATCCGGTTAAACACAGCCCATTGTTGCGCCAGCCAGAACATTTTATTGCCAGGGATGAATTAAAAGCGTTGATCAAAAAGGTGACGCATAACCTGGTCAATATTCATGACGAGACCGGCGAGTTCTTGCTACGTCTGGATGACGGACGCGTTATTGATACCAAAGGCTGGGCGGGATGGGAGTGGACGCACGGCATCGGCTTGTACGGGATGTATCAGTATTATCAGCAAACCGGCGATGCCACGATGCGCGATATTATCGACAGCTGGTTTGCCGATCGCTTTGCGGAAGGTGCAACGACCAAAAACGTCAACACCATGGCGCCGTTTTTAACGCTGGCATATCGCTATGAAGAGACGCGTAATCCCGCGTATCTGCCGTGGCTCGACAGCTGGGCTGAGTGGGCAATGCATGATATGCCGCGTACCCAATTCGGCGGTATGCAGCACATTACGCTGGCGGAAGAAAATCACCAGCAGATGTGGGATGACACGTTGATGATGACGGTCTTACCGCTGGCGAAGATTGGCAAGTTGCTCAACCGTCCCGAGTATATTGAAGAGGCAACCTATCAGTTCCTGCTGCACGTGCAAAACCTGATGGATAAAGAAACGGGGCTGTGGTTCCACGGCTGGAGCTATGAAGGACAGCATAACTTCGCCAACGCTCGCTGGGCGCGTGGCAACAGCTGGTTAACTATAGTCATCCCGGATTTCCTCGAATTAGTTGATTTGCCGGAAAACAATGCAGTGCACCGCTATCTGGTGCAGGTTTTGAACGCGCAAATCGCGGCGCTGGCGAAGTGCCAGGATGAAAGCGGACTGTGGCACACCTTGCTGGACGACCCGCAGTCGTATCTTGAAGCCTCGGCAACCGCCGGATTTGCCTATGGGATCCTCAAAGCGGTACGTAAACGCTATGTCGGACAAGACTATGCGGCTGTAGCCGAAAAAGCGATCAGAGGCATTGTGCAACATATTTCGCCGGAAGGTGAATTGCTGCATACCTCGTTTGGTACCGGGATGGGCCACAATCTCGATTTCTACCGCAACATCCCCCGGACCTCCATGCCTTACGGTCAGGCGATGGCGATGCTGTGCCTTACCGAATACTTGCGTAAGTATTTTTGATATCGGTGTCCGATGGCGTTGCGGCTATCGGACCCGCTTGTGCGTCGTCGTCCTGCGCAGCAAACAGATGATCCATGATTTGACGCATGACTGGTGCGGCGGTGACGCCATCGCTGCCGCCGTTTTCCAGAATTAACGCTATGGCGACTTTTGGGTTCTTATATGGCGCAAATGCGGTATAGAACACGTGGTCGCGCAGACGCACGGGGATCATTTTCGCATCGTAGGTCTGATTTTCTTTCAGGCTAAAGACCTGTGATGTGCCACTTTTCGCTGCAATGCCGTAAGGCGCGGTGTGAAAGAACTTATAACCGGTACCATTTGGCTCATTCGCCATGCCGAACATCGCTTGACGCACCAGCCCCCAGTAGGGGGACAAAGCAGAGGCAATTTGTGACGGTGCTTCGGGAGCCTGATACGGCGTGATGACTTTTCCGCTCTCTTCATCACGTAGCAGGTGAGGGGCGATAACCTTGCCGTTGTTAATCAGCGCGACCATGGCTTTAACCATCTGGATCGGCGTGGCAATCCAGTATCCCTGGCCGATGCCAACCGAAATGGTATCTCCCTGATACCAGGCTTTTTTATGTACTTTCTGCTTCCATTCGCGGCTCGGGAGCAGGCCGTTATACTCCTCACCAAGATCGATGCCAGTCGGCTTGCCATAGCCAAACTGGCTGAGCATGCTGTTAATACGGTCAATCCCCATCATATATGCCACCTGATAAAAGAATGTGTCGGCAGATTCTTCAATTGCTTTGGTGACATCCAGCATACCGTGGCCCGTTTTTTTCCAGTCACGGTAATGTCGCTCCGTACCGGGGAGCGTCCAGGTGGGGGCGCCGAAGAAACGGGTCTGCGGCGTGATCACGCCGTCCAGTAATGCTGACATCGCCATATACGGTTTGACCGTGGAGGCGGGAGGATACAACCCTTGCGTGACGCGGTTGATTAACGGCAGGTCCTTATCCTGAAGCAGCTTGTTATAGTCCTGATAGCTGATACCTTTGACAAACGGGTTGGGGTCATAGCTGGGGTTCGAAACCATTGCCAGCACGGAACCGTCATGCGGATCCTCAACCAAAACGGCGGCCCGCTGGCCCACCAACAGACTCTCAATATATTGCTGTAAATGGAGGTCCAGCGTCAGGTGGATATCTTTTCCGGCAACGGGCGGCACATCTTTGATCAGGCGTACGATGCGTCCGTGGTTATCAACTTCGACCTCCTGATAACCGGTTTTCCCATGCAGTTCATTTTCATAGTAGTGCTCGATACCCTGCTTACCGATGTTGTGATCGGCGGCGTAGTTCTCTGTCAGGCCTTTTTGATCCAGCGCTTTCAGATCGTTGTCATTGATTTTTGACACATAGCCAAGGACATGCGCCAGCGCTGCGCCATAAGGGTACTGGCGGTCTTCATAGCTATTGATATTGACGCCGCTGAAATGAAACTGGTTAACCGAGAAGCGGGCGATTTCCACATCGGTCAGCGCATTTTTTAGCACGACCGGGCGATAGCGGCTGCTGGCTTTCAGCGCATGGCGAAACTGGTCAATGTCATCAGGAGTGAGGTCAATGATAGGCGTGAGCTGCCTGATCAGGGCATTCATATCACTGATTTTATAAGGTGTAACGGAAATGTCGTACCAGGTTACGTTGCGCACCAGCGGGATGCCGTTGCGATCGTAAATCATGCCGCGCGTCGGGGCCACGGGAAGCATTTTGATGTCGTTTGCATTCGAGCGGGTGGTGTAATACTGGTGCTGACAGATTTGTAAGTTGTAGAGATTGTAAATCAGGATGCCAAAGCAGATGACCACCAGGCCAAAGGCCACCAATACACGCCGCTGGAAGAGTTTTTCCTCCGCCTCAAAATCTCTGAATGTCATTGACCCGTACCCGATTAATTCGCCGCCTCATGATACGGAGGCTTAAACGGGATGACAGGCAAAAAATGTTCCATATCTCTACGGAAATGTGTCATTCCTTGTGAGTTGTTACAGATGGCCTGTTACAGAAATAAAAAAGGCCTGAGTCCGAATTTCGGAGTCAGGCCTGATAGGTGAGCTGATTTACATACGTTCTACGGTTTCGATACCCAGCGTATCCAGACCCAGCTTCAGGGTTTTCGCCGTCAACTGTGCCAGTTTCAGGCGGCTGTTACGAATCTCTTCGTTTTCAGCGCTGAGGATAGGGCAGTGCTCGTAGAAGCCGGAGAACAGACCGGCAACGTCGTACAGGTACGCACACATCACGTGCGGCGTACCTTCACGTGCAACAACGGTCAACGTTTCTTCAAACTGCAGCAGACGCGCAGCCAGCTGAGCCTCGCGATCTTCACTGATAATCACCTGCGCATTTGCCAGCGCGCTTTCGTCGATATCCGCTTTACGGAACACGGACAGTACGCGGGTGTAAGCGTACTGCATATACGGCGCAGTATTCCCTTCGAACGCCAGCATATTGTCCCAGTCGAAGATGTAGTCGGTGGTACGGTTTTTGGACAGATCGGCATATTTCACCGCGCCGATACCGACCGCATTCGCCAGTTTTTCCAGCTCGTCGGCAGGCATGTCCGGGTTCTTCTCCGCTACCAGACGGCGTGCGCGTTCCAGCGCTTCATCCAGCAGATCGGCCAGTTTAACCGTGCCACCCGCACGGGTTTTGAACGGCTTGCCGTCTTTACCCAGCATCATACCGAACATGTGATGTTCCAGCGGCACAGAGTCCGGCACATAACCGGCTTTACGCACGATGGTCCAGGCCTGCATTAAGTGCTGATGCTGACGGGAGTCGATGTAATAAAGTACGCGGTCGGCATGCAGCGTTTCATAACGGTACTTGGCGCAGGCGATGTCGGTCGTGGTGTAGAGATAGCCGCCATCTTTCTTCTGAATGATTACGCCCATCGGTTCACCTTCCTTGTTCTTATACTCATCAAGGAATACGACGGTAGCGCCTTCGCTTTCAACAGCCAGGCCTTTAGCTTTGAGATCGGCCACGATGCCAGGCAGCATCGGGTTGTACAGGCTTTCACCCATGACGTCTTCACGGGTCAGGGTGACGTTCAGGCGATCGTAGGTTAACTGGTTTTGCGACATGGTGATGTCGACCAGTTTGCGCCACATCTCACGGAAGTACTCGTCGCCGCCTTGCAGCTTCACGACATAACTCCGGGCACGTTCCGCGAAGGCTTCATCTTCGTCGTAATGTTTTTTCGCATCACGGTAGAAACCTTCAAGGTCAGCCAGCGCCATCTCGCCAGCATTTTCCTGCTGCTGTTTTTCCAGCCATGCGATGAGCATACCGAACTGAGTACCCCAGTCGCCGACGTGGTTGGCGCGGATAACATTGTGACCGAGGAACTCCAGCGTACGCACCGCAGCGTCACCGATGATGGTGGAACGCAGGTGACCAACGTGCATCTCTTTCGCTACGTTAGGTGCGGAGTAATCAACCACAACGGTTTGTTTAGCCGGTTGGGTGACGCCCAGACGATCGGAAGCCAGCGCCTGCTGAACGTGCTGCGCCAGAAATGCCGGATCGAGAAAAATATTGATAAAGCCCGGGCCTGCAATTTCAACTTTGCTGGCGATCCCGTTGAGATCCAAATGAGTCAGCACCTGCTCAGCCAGTTGTCGCGGCGCCATACCCAGTTTTTTAGCGACAGCCATCATGCCGTTAGCCTGATAGTCGCCGAACTGTACTTTTGCTGACTGACGAACCTGCGGTTCGCAATCTGCAGGCGCGCCTGCAGCAATCATGGCCTGACTGACTTTTTCTGAGAGAAGAGCCTGAATATTCACCGGAATACCTTACATTTATGAAGCGGCTTAAAATGCACCGCACCAGTTTAAGAATTAAGGGCGGGAGTATACTGCAAATGCCCGTTGCCGTCAGCATTGCGAGTATCGCCAGCAGCCTGAAATATAAACATTGTCATTACGTATAATTATTCATATTGCGCTTAAGAAAATCAGCAGTTGGTTGGGGCTGCGCAACAGGGTAAATTAGCGGCTTTGAATATGGATATGAGCTTTCATTATGGCGAACTGGCAAACAGTTGCAGAACTGCATGATATTTCCGCAGATTTACCGCATTTCATTCAGGCGTTAACGGATCTTTCCACTCGCCTTGGGCTGGATGTCTCATCGCTTGAAGCCGATCACATTTCTCTGCGTTGTCATCAAAATACCACCGCAGAGCGCTGGCGTCGTGGGTTTGAACAGTGCGGCGAATTGTTGTCAGAAAATATCATCAATGGCCGACCGATTTGCTTGTTCAAACTCGATGAGCCAGTTTGTGTGCAACACTGGCAATTTACTATCGTAGAACTGCCGTGGCCTGGCGAAAAGCGTTATCCGCATGAAGGCTGGGAGCATGTTGAAATTGTTCTGCCGGGTGAGGTGGAAACGCTGAATGCACGAGCGCTGGCGCTGCTTTCAGATCACGGGCTGAGCCAGCCGGGTATATTTGTAAAAACCAGTTCGCCAAAAGGCGAGCGCGAACGTTTACCGAATCCAACGCTGGCGGTCAGCGATGGCAGCGTGACGATAAAATTCCATCCGTGGTCGATTGAAGCCATTGTGGCAAGCGAACGTCAGGAGTGAGTATGGCATTACTGGAAATCTGCTGTTACAGCATGGAGTGCGCACGCACGGCGCAGCAAAACGGCGCGGATCGCATTGAGCTTTGCTCGGCGCCCAAAGAAGGGGGCTTAACGCCGTCCCTGGGCGTCTTGCGTTCGGTTCGCCAGCATATCTCGATTCCGGTCAATCCCATTATTCGCCCGCGCGGGGGGGACTTTTGTTACACCGACGGTGAATTCGCTGCAATGCTGGATGATATTGCGATGGTAAGAGAGTTGGGGTTCTCTGGGTTGGTAACCGGCATTTTAGATGCAGAGGGTGATGTCGATATGCCGCGCATGGAGAAAATAATGATCGCGGCGGGACCGCTGCACGTCACTTTTCATCGGGCCTTTGACATGTGCGCTAACCCACTCAATGCGCTAAAAAAATTAGCTGATTTGGGCATCGCCAGAGTGCTGACTTCCGGGCAAAAATCAGATGCGGCGCAAGGTTTAACAAAAATTATGGAACTTATTGCGCAGGTGAATGCTCCAATCATTATGGCCGGAGCGGGGGTTCGCGCCTCGAATTTGTCCCTGTTCCTTGATGCTGGAGTGCAAGAAGTCCACAGTTCTGCCGGAGTATGGTTGGCTTCCCCCATGCGTTATCGCAATTCGGGGTTGTCGATGTCTTCGGATGCACAGGCGGATGAGTATTCACGCTATGCGGTAGACGGGGCGGCGGTTGCGGAAATGAAAGCAATCATTGCACACCACCAGGCCAGCTGATTTTTACCGTTGCATCATGTCGCCCAATATGATGCTTGCTCGTACCAGGCCCCTGCAATTTCAACAGGGGCCTTTTTTTATCCTGCATATTTCAAGCCGCAGCGGAGTTGTCTGCCTTGCTGCAAGTTGAACTATTTTGCAGAAAGAGTGCTATCTGGCAAAAATGATTACGGCTTACGTGCAATCAATACCGCGCGTAATGGGGCCGGGTAGCCTTCCACCGTTTTGCTGTGATCGTTCGGGTCGAGGAAGTCGGCCAGGGATTCGGTTATCATCCACTCGGTGCGGCGCTGCTCTTCGGTGGTGGTGACGCAGACATCAGCGATGCGCACATCAACAAACCCACATTTTTCCAGCCAGTTTTTTAACGCCAGCGCAGAAGGAATAAAGTAAACGTTACGCATCTGTGCGTAGCGATCGCCCGGTACCAGTACGGTATTTTCATCACCTTCGACGACCAGCGTTTCCAGTACCAGTTCGCCATCTTTCACCAACTGATCCTTCAACTGCCACAGGTGTTCCAGCGGTGAACGGCGGTGATAAAGCACTCCCATGGAGAATACGGTATCAAAGGCGTTGAGCGCCGGAAGCTGCTCAATACCCAGCGGCAGCAGGTGAGCGCGCTGGTCATTGCCCAGCAGTTTACGTACTGCCTCAAACTGGCACAGAAACAGCTGGGTAGGATCGATACCAACTGCCAGATGCGCCCCCGCGCCAATCATGCGCCACATGTGATATCCACTCCCGCAGCCGACATCAAGAATGGTGCGCCCGGTGAGGTCAGACAAGTGCGGCAGAACGCGATCCCATTTCCAGTCCGAGCGCCACTCGGTATCTATATTGACGCCGTACAACGAGTACGGCCCTTTACGCCATGGCATCAGGTTACGCATCAGGGTGTCGATACGTTTGAGCTGACCGTCGCTGAGCGGCTCATCGCTTTCGGCGGTAACGCTATGCAGTAAGTCCAGGCGATGCGGCGTTAGCTCGGGCAGAAACTCGACCGCATTTGACCACTGCTTAAACAAGCCGTGCTGATCGCGCTGCCAGGTCGCGATTTGCGCCGGGAGCGTTTCCAGCCAATGGGAAAGGTGATTTTTGGCAATCAGTTGATAAAAGTTACCAAAGTCGATCATGCGCTAACCTCAGCTTTCAGTGCCACCAGAGAACCAAAGTTAAAACACTGGAACCACAATTCGCTGTGTTCAAAGCCCGCCTGATGCAGTCTCGCTTTGTGCGTTTCGACCGAGTCGGTCAGCATCACGTTCTCCAGCATGCTGCGCTTTTGGCTGATTTCCAGCTCGCTATAGCCATTTGCCCGTTTGAAATCGTGGTGCATGTTGAACAGCAGCTCGCCAACGTTAGCGTCTTCGAAACTGAATTTTTCAGACAGTACCAGCGCGCCGCCGGGGTTCAGCCCCTGATAAATCTTATCCAACAATGCCTGGCGCTCAGGTGGCTCAAGGAATTGCAGGGTAAAATTCAGCACCACCATCGAGGCGTTTTCGATAGTAATGTTGCGAATATCGCCTTCGACAACGTCAACCGGTGTCGGCGCTTTATAGGCGTCAATATGACGGCGGCAGCGCTCAACCATGGCCGGGGAGTTATCAACGGCAATAATTTTGCAATTCTCGTGATGAATATTGCGACGCACCGAGAGCGTCGCCGCGCCCAGAGAACAGCCCAGATCGTAGACCTGTGTGTTGGGTTGTACGAAACGTTCGGCCAACATCCCAATCATAGAAATGATATTGGAATAGCCAGGAACGGATCGCTGGATCATATCCGGGAAGACTTCAGCTACCCGTTCATCAAAGGTCCAGTCACCCAGACTGGCGATAGGCGCAGAAAAAAGCGTGTCGCGGTGAGACATAACGTAAAAATCCGGGAAAAATAAAGTGGCGTATTGTGCGCTAATGCAGGGAGAAAACCAACTCCCAGGGCATATACCAAAGATTCGCCAGCACCATTAGCAACAGCGAACACCAGGTCGCGCTCATGCCTGAACGGCGCCAGCGGAAAAGCCGGTGGTGGAATCCGTAATAATGCATCAGTCGTCCGGCAATCAAAATCAGCCCGCAAATATGCACCATCCACGTTTCTGCGCCGTTCATTTCCATAAATAACAGCAGCACCAATGCGACGGGAATATATTCCACCGCATTACCGTGAATGCGGATAGCGCTTTGTAGTTCACTAAAACCTCCGTCACCATATGCAACGCGGTATTGCATGCGCAGGCGAACGACATCAAAGGAGAACTTAATTAACAATAACGCACCCAATACGGCATAAAGCGCGCTTACCATACAAACTCCCTTTTAAAATGGCTGATGGCATTGACTATGATAGGTGGCATTTTCAGAAAAGAGAAGATTGCTGTGGAATAGACGGCGCTGATCCGATCTCTGGCAGGGCGCTGCGTAAATTTGCCCATAGCGTATCGACAAGCTCCGGGGCCTGCGCGATATCCGGGGTATGTAAAAACAGATACGGCGTTGTGGTTTGTTGCCATTGCGACAGCTTGGTCAGCCAGACGGCAAAAAGTGCGCTGTTTTGTGCCATATTATCGCTGCCGATAAAGCGTACCATCGGATGGTTTGCCGTCACCACCGCATGCACCGGAACCTTTGGCTTCTTGCGCTGGGCGTCGCGTATCGCTTCAGTATGTGGTATTGCGGCATGTACCGGTCGACTGTCCAGAATCACCCGATTTACCCCGCGCTCATGTAGGCCTCGATTGAATAGCTGCTCTGTTTCGCCTTTGGCAAAAAAGTCCGGATGGCGAACTTCCACACCGTAGGTAAAGGATTTGGGGAGCGCATCGAGAAACTGCCACAAGGCTGGCATGTCGTGCGGGCCAAAAGTTGCGGGTAATTGCAGCCAGTATTGTCCAATGCGTGATTCAAGTGGCGACATGCGCGTGAAAAACTCTTGTACCAGGTCATCGCAATTACGCAGCGCGGCCTGATGCGAAATGGTGGCCGGAAACTTAAAACAAAATCGAAACGCATCGGTAGTCTGCGCATGCCAGCGGGCCACAATGTCGGCTTTTGGCAGCGCGTACAGCGTGGTATTGCCCTCCACACAGTTAAAGTGGCGGGCATACTCTTCAAGGCTGGTGATCCCCAGACGCACCCATTTGGGATGCGCCCACTGGGGTAAACCGATATAAATCATAGCGCTTGCAGGATCTCATCCACGCTGCGTACGCGTGCGATACGCGGGAAAATATGCGTCATGCTGCCCTGATGTTGCTCAGCGCTGGCGGCACTACAGGCGTTTTCTGCAACGATCAGATTAAAACCCAGCTCCCACGCATTTCGCGCCGTTGACTCCACGCCAATATTTGTGGAAATGCCGCACAGGACGATGGTCTCGATGCCCCGACGACGCAGTTGTAATTCCAGATCGGTGCCGTAGAAAGCTCCCCACTGGCGTTTGGTCACTTCGAGGTCGCTGGCGCATTTACCCAGAGCGCTCGGGTAATTCCACCAGTTTTCGGGTAACGCTTTGGCCGGAGCGTGAGCATCAACTGGCTGTTTCAGCGCTTCGGCATAATCGTCAGACCAGCCGACGCGCACCATTACCACCGGGGAACCGTGGGCACGGAATTTTTCCGCCAACTGCGCGGCGCGGGCAACCACGTCGTTTGCCGAGTGTGGGCCGCCAGCGAAAGGCAGGATACCTTCCTGTAGATCAATAACAACAAGAGCGGTTGTTTTTGCGTTCAGTTCCAGCATGATCACTCCAGTAAAAAAAGAATTCCGTTACACCTTAATCGCGAATCAGTGTGAAAGGGACGACAATTTTTGTTATTTTTTGTGAGATTACGCAATGCCCGTCCAGGAAACAGGCGTACAGTCAGTACCGGACTTATCGTGCGGCAGAATTTCCAGTATAATAGCCGCCTTTTTTCATTCAGTTGTGACATTCAGCTAAAGCTGCGACTTCGTCACCTGCGAGACAGGTGACAATCCGCCTGCGGCAAAGTTAAGGGATATCTCATGCGTACAGAATATTGCGGACAGCTACGTCTGTCCCACGAGGGGCAGCAGGTGACTCTGTGTGGTTGGGTCAACCGTCGTCGTGATCTTGGTAGCCTGATCTTTATCGATATGCGCGACCGCGAAGGTATCGTGCAGGTATTTTTCGATCCGGACCGTGCGGATGCGTTAAAGCTGGCCTCCGAACTGCGTAATGAGTTCTGTATCCAGGTTACGGGCACCGTGCGTGCGCGTGACGCGAAAAACGTCAACGCCGATATGGCGACTGGCGAAATTGAAGTGCTGGCCTCCGATCTGACCATCATCAACCGTTCAGACTCGCTGCCGCTGGACTCTAACCATGTAAACACTGAAGAAGCGCGTCTGAAGTATCGCTACCTGGATCTGCGTCGCCCTGAAATGGCGCAGCGCCTGAAAACGCGTGCCAAAATTACCAGCCTGGTGCGTCGTTTTATGGACGATCACGGCTTCCTCGACATCGAAACTCCGATGCTGACCAAAGCTACGCCGGAAGGCGCGCGCGATTACCTGGTTCCTTCTCGTGTTCATAAAGGTAAGTTCTACGCGCTGCCGCAGTCTCCTCAGCTGTTTAAACAACTGCTGATGATGTCCGGTTTTGACCGCTACTATCAGATCGTAAAATGCTTCCGTGATGAAGACTTACGTGCTGACCGTCAGCCTGAATTTACTCAGATCGACGTTGAGACTTCCTTCATGACCGCGCCGCAGGTGCGTGAAGTGATGGAAGCGCTGGTGCGTAACCTGTGGCTGGAAGTTAAAGGTGTGGATCTGGGTGATTTCCCGATCATGACCTTTGCCGAAGCCGAGCGTCGTTACGGTTCCGATAAACCAGACCTGCGTAACCCGATGGAACTGGTTGACGTTGCCGATCTGGTGAAAGGCGTTGAGTTCGCCGTGTTCTCTGGTCCGGCGAACGATGCGAAAGGCCGCGTGGCTGCCCTGCGTGTACCGGGCGGTGCGAGCTTAAGCCGTAAGCAGATCGACGATTACGGTAACTTTATTAAGATTTACGGCGCGAAAGGTCTGGCTTACATCAAAGTCACCGAGCGTGCGAAAGGCCTGGAAGGCATCACCAGCCCGGTTGCTAAGTTCCTGAACGCAGAAATCGTAGATGCGATTCTGGAGCGTACCGGTGCGCAAGACGGCGACATGATTTTCTTCGGTGCCGACAACAAGAAAGTGGTTGCCGACGCGATGGGCGCGCTGCGTCTGAAACTGGGCAAAGACCTGAACATTACCGACGAAGCCAAATGGGCGCCGCTGTGGGTTATCGACTTCCCGATGTTTGAAGACGATGGTGAAGGCGGTCTGACCGCGATGCACCACCCGTTCACCGCGCCAAAAGACATGACTGCCGCTGAGCTGAAAGCTGCGCCGGAAGACGCGGTTGCCAACGCGTACGATATGGTCATCAACGGCTATGAAGTGGGCGGTGGTTCCGTGCGTATTCACAACGGTGATATGCAGCAGACCGTATTCGGCATTCTGGGCATTAACGAGCAAGAACAGCGCGAGAAGTTCGGCTTCCTGCTGGATGCGCTAAAATACGGTACACCGCCGCATGCGGGCCTGGCGTTTGGTCTGGATCGCTTGACTATGCTGCTGACCGGTACTGACAACATTCGTGACGTTATTGCCTTCCCGAAAACCACCGCTGCAGCGTGTCTGATGACTGAAGCGCCAAGCTTTGCCAATGAAGCCGCGCTGGCGGAACTGAGCATTCAGGTTGTTAAGAAGGCCGAGAATAACTGATATGAGATACAAACAGCCTGTCTCGGTGTTAGTCGTGATTTATGCAAAGGACACCGGGAGAGTGCTGATGTTACAGCGACGCGACGATCCTGATTTCTGGCAGTCGGTCACCGGCAGCCTTGAAGAGGGTGAAACCGCGTCGCAAGCCGCGATGCGCGAAGTAAAGGAAGAGGTCGCCATTGATGTTGCGACTGAGCAACTGACCTTAATTGACTGTCAGCGCACGGTGGAATTTGAGATTTTTAGCCATTTACGTCATCGCTATGCGCCGGGAATTGAGCGTAATACTGAATCCTGGTTTTGCCTGGTACTTCCCTCTGAACGAGAGATCGTGTTCACCGAACATCTGACCTACCGTTGGGTTAATGCGCACGAAGCCGCGCAGTTAACCAAGTCGTGGAGTAACCGGCAGGCGATTGAAGAGTTTGTAATTAACGTCGCCTGAGAAGGCGCGCTTTTTGGAGAGATTATTTATGGCAGGTCATAGTAAATGGGCCAACACCAGACATCGTAAAGCAGCGCAGGATGCTAAACGCGGTAAAATTTTCACCAAAATCATTCGTGAACTGGTGACGGCAGCCAAACTGGGCGGCGGCGATCCGGATGCTAACCCACGTCTGCGCGCCGCGGTTGATAAAGCGCTGGCAAACAACATGACCCGTGACACCCTGAACCGTGCAATCGCGCGTGGTGTTGGTGGCGACGATGATGCGAACATGGAAACCATCATCTATGAAGGTTACGGTCCTGGCGGAACAGCCGTTATGATTGAGTGTCTGTCTGACAACCGTAACCGTACCGTTGCGGAAGTGCGTCACGCATTCACTAAAACGGGCGGCAACCTCGGTACCGACGGTTCCGTAGCTTACCTGTTCAGCAAAAAAGGCGTGATCTCTTTTGAACAAGGCGACGAAGACGCCATTATGGAAGCGGCTCTGGAAGCGGGCGCTGAAGACGTTGTGACCTTCGACGACGGCGCGATTGACGTTTACACCGCGTGGGAAGAGATGGGCAAAGTGCGTGATGCGCTGGAAGCGGCTGGTCTGAAAGCGGACGCGGCTGAAGTGTCTATGATCCCCTCCACCAAAGCGGATATGGATGCAGAAACGGCGCCGAAGCTGATGCGTCTGATCGATATGCTGGAAGACTGCGACGACGTGCAGGAAGTTTACCACAACGGCGAAATCTCCGATGAGGTTGCTGCAACGCTCGAATGATGTGGTTAAGCCATAAACTAACAGGAGATGCGTGATGTCTATCATTCTCGGCATTGACCCGGGGTCGCGCATCACCGGTTATGGCGTAATCCGTCAGGTCGGCAGACAGCTGACCTACCTCGGTAGCGGCTGCATTCGCACCAAAGTCGACGATCTTCCTTCACGTCTGAAGTTGATTTATGCAGGCGTGACGGAAATCATCACCCAGTTCCAGCCCGACTATTTTGCCATTGAGCAGGTCTTTATGGCGAAGAATGCCGACTCGGCGCTAAAGCTGGGGCAGGCGCGCGGCGTGGCGATCGTTGCGGCTACCAATCAGGATCTTCCGGTCTTTGAATATGCGGCCCGCCAGGTAAAACAGACCGTGGTAGGTATCGGCAGCGCGGAAAAAAGCCAGGTTCAGCATATGGTGCGCACGCTGCTAAAACTCCCGGCAAATCCGCAGGCGGATGCCGCGGATGCGCTGGCGATTGCTATTACCCATTGCCACGTCAGCCAGAACGCCATGCAAATGAGCGAGTCGCGGCTGAATCTGGCGCGAGGTCGGTTACGTTAGTGACAAATGAGGCTGGATATCTATCCAGCCTTTTTTTATGATAGCGCATTACCTTTTAGCCCTTAACGCAGGAGCGTCACGTGATAGGCAGACTCAGAGGCATCATTCTTGAAAAACAACCCCCGCTGGTCCTTCTGGAAACCGGCGGAGTAGGCTATGAAGTCCATATGCCGATGACCTGTTTCTACGAGTTGCCGGAAGCCGGGCAGGAAGCGATTATCTTCACCCATTTTGTGGTGCGTGAAGACGCTCAACTGCTATATGGTTTTAACAACAAACAAGAACGCACGCTGTTTAAAGAGTTAATCAAAACCAATGGCGTCGGGCCGAAGCTGGCGCTGGCGATCCTCTCCGGTATGTCTGCACAGCAGTTCGTTAATGCCGTTGAGCGCGAAGAACTTGGCGCGCTGGTGAAATTACCGGGTATAGGTAAGAAAACCGCAGAGCGCTTAATTGTGGAAATGAAAGACCGCTTTAAAGGCCTGCATGGCGATCTCTTCACGCCGGCGGCGGATCTGGTCCTGACCTCTCCGGCCAGTCCTGCAACGGATGACGCCGAGCAGGAAGCGGTTGCTGCGCTGGTGGCGTTAGGCTATAAACCACAGGAAGCCAGCCGCATGGTGAGCAAAATTGCTCGCCCTGATGCCAGCAGTGAAACTCTGATTCGTGAAGCGCTTCGCGCGGCATTGTGAGGTAAAGGATGATTGAAGCAGATCGCCTGATTTCGGCTGTCAGCACGACCCCTGAAGATCTGGTGGATCGCGCGATCCGCCCCAAATTGCTGGAAGAGTATATTGGCCAGCCTCAGGTGCGTTCGCAAATGGAGATTTTTATCCAGGCGGCGAAGCTGCGCGGTGAAGCCCTCGATCACCTGCTGATTTTCGGTCCTCCAGGTCTCGGTAAAACCACGCTTGCCAATATTGTTGCCAATGAAATGGGCGTTAATCTGCGCACCACTTCCGGTCCGGTACTGGAAAAAGCGGGCGATCTGGCGGCAATGCTCACCAACCTTGAACCGCACGATGTGCTGTTTATCGATGAAATCCATCGTCTGTCGCCGGTGGTGGAAGAGGTGCTGTATCCGGCGATGGAAGATTATCAGCTGGATATCATGATTGGCGAAGGACCAGCCGCACGTTCGATTAAGATCGATCTGCCGCCGTTTACCCTGATCGGGGCGACGACGCGCGCCGGTTCGTTAACGTCTCCGCTGCGTGACCGCTTCGGTATAGTACAGCGCCTGGAATTCTATCAGGTGGCAGACCTGCAGCACATTGTTGGACGCAGCGCCCGCTTTATGGGACTGGAAATGAGCGATGAAGGCGCATTGGAAGTGGCACGCCGCGCCCGTGGTACGCCGCGTATCGCCAACCGTTTATTACGCCGGGTACGCGACTTCTCCGAAGTGAAGCATGACGGCACAATTTCAGCAGATATCGCCGCTCAGGCACTGGATATGCTCAATGTGGATGCGGAAGGATTCGATTATATGGACCGTAAGCTGCTGCTGGCGGTTATCGATAAGTTCTTCGGTGGACCGGTAGGACTGGATAACCTGGCGGCGGCGATTGGGGAAGAGCGTGAAACCATTGAGGACGTGCTGGAGCCGTATCTGATTCAGCAAGGTTTTCTGCAGCGAACTCCGCGCGGACGTATGGCAACGGTGCGGGCGTGGAACCACTTTGGCATTACACCGCCGGAAATGCCATAAGACTCAATAATCCCTGATGGCGCTACGCCTGGCAGGCCTACGATATGATGCAGGTCTGACAGGCGTAAAACAGATTACTTCAGTTCATCAACCATGGTGACGGCGCGACCAATGTAATTGGCCGGCGTCATTGCTTTCAGGCGTGTTTTCTCGTCTTCAGGCAGCGCCAGACCGTCGATAAACTGCTTCATACCTTCGGCGTCAACGCGTTTGCCGCGGGTCAGCTCCTTCAGCTTCTCGTATGGTTTTTCAATGCCATAGCGACGCATCACGGTCTGGATCGGCTCTGCCAGCACTTCCCAGTTATGATCCAGTTCATCCAGCAGATGATCGCGGTTCACTTCCAGTTTGCTCACACCTTTCAGCGTGGACTGATAAGCGATCAGCGCATAGCCAATCCCCACGCCCAGGTTACGCAGAACGGTAGAGTCCGTCAGATCGCGCTGCCAGCGGGAGACCGGCAGTTTGCTCGCCAGATGCTGCAGAACCGCGTTAGACAGGCCCAGGTTACCCTCGGAGTTTTCGAAATCGATTGGGTTCACCTTGTGCGGCATGGTGGAGGAGCCAATTTCACCCGCGATGGTTTTCTGTTTGAAATGGTTCAGCGCCACGTAACCCCAGACATCGCGGTCGAAGTCGATCAGGATAGTGTTGAAACGGGCGATGCAATCAAACAGCTCGGCAATGTAGTCGTGCGGTTCAATCTGCGTGGTGTACGGGTTCCACTGGATGCCCAGCGAGGTGACAAATTCTTCGCTGAACTGATGCCAGTCCACTTCCGGATAAGCGGCGATGTGGGCGTTATAGTTACCGACTGCACCGTTGATTTTGCCGAGAATTTCGACCTGATTGAGCTGGCGGTACTGACGCTCCATACGGTAAGCCACGTTAGCCATTTCTTTGCCCAGCGTAGACGGGGTAGCTGGCTGACCGTGGGTACGGGAGAGCAGAGGAATTTCGCGATACTGTACGGAAAGATCTTTCACCGCGTCGATAAGCTTGCGCCAGTACGGCAGAACTACTTCGTCACGGGCGGTTTTCAGCATCAGCGCGTGAGACAGGTTGTTGATGTCTTCTGAGGTACACGCGAAGTGGATGAACTCGGAAACAGCGTGCAGTTCCGGGATATCCGCCACTTTCTCTTTCAGGAAATACTCAACTGCCTTCACGTCATGGTTGGTCGTACGCTCAATGGTTTTGATACGCGCAGCATCTTCTTCATTGAAGTTAGCGACAATCGCATCAAGGAAACCGATTGCGTCGGCAGCAAAAGCAGGAACTTCCTTGATCGCTGCGTGCGCGGCCAGTTTTTGCAGCCAGCGTACTTCAACTTGTACACGGAATTTCAGCAAACCGTATTCGCTGAAAATCCCGCGCAGCGCGCTGACTTTATCGCCGTAGCGTCCATCGACAGGGGAAACGGCGGTCAGTGAGGATAATTCCATAGATCACAACTCCGGGGTTAAATGAGCAAGAATTTGTTTAGCCTGAGTCGTCAGGCGATTACGAGAAAACATGAGTTGCAGACGGCCTCCACCAACCTGATGCCAGAGCACGGCAGCGCGAATGCCAGCCAGCAGGGAAGCGCGTACTTTAGCCTGAACCTGTGGGCTCTGAAGGATGGCCGGGGAGCCCGTAACCTGAATACGTGGGCCGAGTGGGCTGATGACGTCAACATAAATGCCTGCCATCGCACTCATCAACGTTTCTGACTGCAAATCAAAATGGTCCAGTTGGCGCTGCAAGCCGTTGATGCGGTCTCCCAGCGTGTCCATAGCGCCTTTAGCGGCTGACAGCTTACGCTCCAGCACCATCAGGCTTAACGTGTAGCGGGTGAGTTCCGCGTTCAGCCCCTGACGACTGCTGGCGTTGAGCACGCCGAGCATCGTTTCCAGACCTAAACGCAGGTTGGCCTCGCTACCGCCAAACACGCCCAGCGTAGAGCTGGGATTCATGTCGATGACACTGTTCAGTGAAACGTGCAATGCATCGGCATCACAATGCCCCTGGTGCGCCAGTTCCTGCACCAGGCGTGCCGACTGACAAATGCCTGCCAGAGCGAGGGTGATGTCATAATAATTCTTTGCCACGTTCACTGCTTCCTTGTATTAGATGTGTAAGTAATTATACCGGCAGAGGCAATCGTTGTTCGATAATGCCGCCGCCGAGGCACACTTCACCATTGTAAAAGACAGCCGACTGACCCGGCGTTACCGCCGCGACTGGCTCGTCGAAAATGACTTCAATACGCTCAGCATCCAGCGCCTTAACGGTGCACGGAATGTCGGTCTGACGATAGCGGGTTTTCACCGTGCAGCGCATTGTGCCGGTGAATGGTTCGCGATCGACCCAGTGCAGCTGTTGCGCCACCAGGCCAACGGACATCAGACGCGGGTGTTCATGACCCTGAGCAACAACCAGAATGTTGTTCTCGACGTCTTTATCCACCACGTACCACGGATCTTCCGTGCCTTCTTTCGTCCCGCCAATGCCCAGACCTTTACGCTGACCCAGCGTGTGGTACATCAGCCCCTGATGCTGGCCAATCTCTTCGCCATCAACGGTGATGATTTTGCCAGGCTGAGCCGGCAGGTAACGACCGAGAAACTCGCGGAATTTACGTTCGCCGATGAAGCAGATACCGGTTGAGTCTTTTTTCTTGGCCGTAATCAGACCGAGATCTTCGGCAATTTTACGCACCTGCGGTTTTTCCAGTTCGCCGACCGGGAACAGGCTTTGCGCGATTTGTTCATGACCGAGCGTGTAGAGGAAATAGCTCTGGTCTTTATTGCCATCGAGTCCACGCAGCAGGCGGCTTTTGCCGTCGACGTCGGCGCGGCGCACGTAGTGACCGGTGGCGATATAATCGGCACCTAAATCTTCGGCGGCAAACTCGAGGAAGGCTTTAAACTTGATTTCTTTATTGCACAGAATATCGGGGTTTGGCGTACGGCCCGCTTTGTACTCTTCAAGGAACAGTTCAAAGACGTTGTCCCAGTATTCTGCGGCAAAGTTGACGGTATGCAGTTCAATGCCGAGTTTGTCACAGACAGCCTGCGCATCCGCAAGATCGGCGGCCGCTGTGCAATATTCCTCGCCATCGTCCTCTTCCCAGTTCTTCATGAACAGGCCTTCTACCTGATAACCCTGTTGTTGTAACAGCCAGGCAGAAACGGAGGAATCGACACCGCCGGACATGCCGACGATCACTTTTTTTGGGCTTTCAGACATAGGAATACTCACGACATTGAACTTCAAGGCGGCATATTCTAGCACGCAGCCCCTTACTTGACACCCTCTGTAAACGGCCAGTTAAATTCGCCGATCATCGCCAGCGGGTAGCGCTGTCCGCTCTGATAGCAACGAATACTCTCCGCAACCAACGGCGAACGCAGATTTGGCGCTGAGAGAACCTCTTCTGCGCTGACCCAGCGACAGCAATCTATATCGCTGTCATGAGGTTCAGTAGCGCACATATTGGCAAGCTCGATAGAAAACAGAAAACGTAAAAAGGGCGTTTTGTCCGGCGCAATCCATTGATGCATCCGGATGAAGTGTTGCGGCTGCGCTGTGATGCCCGTCTCTTCCCACAGTTCGCGAGCGGCGGCTTGCACCAGGGTTTCATCCGCTTCCAGATGTCCTGCAGGTTGATTCCACAGGGCTTTGCCATTGATTGTTTCCTCAACGACTAAGAACTTATCTTCTGCATGCACAATGCAGGCGACCGTGACGTGCGGTTTGAACATACCTGTTCCTTATTCAGTTAGTTGCATCCCGCCATTGACCGTTGGCGAGATTTTCCAGCGTGTAATCTCCCATGGCATAGCGGATGAGGCGCAGCGTCGGGAATCCAACATGCGCTGTCATACGACGAACCTGGCGGTTACGGCCTTCATATAAAGTAACTTTCAGCCAACTGGTGGGGATATTTTTCCGTTCCCGAATAGGCGGATTTCTCGGCCACAGCCAGGTGGGCTCCTCTACTATTTCAATACCTGCGGGCAGCGTGGGACCATCATTGAGCGTCACACCGGTACGCAGCGCATCCAGCGCTTCTGCTGTCGGCTCGCCTTCGACCTGGACGTAATAGATTTTCCCCGTACGCTTGCCGGGTTGCGTTAACCGCGCCTGCAGCGCGCCGTCATTGGTCAGCACCAAAAGTCCTTCGCTGTCCCGGTCGAGTCGGCCCGCAGCATAAATTCCCGGCACGGGAATAAAATCTTTTAACGTGCTTCTGCCCGCCTCGTCAGTAAATTGTGGCAAAACATCGTAGGGTTTATTGAACAAAACCACGCGTTTTGGCTGGTTTTCTTTACGCTGTTTGGTGACTTGTCGTGAGCTGAATCGCTCAACCCGGTGATTTCTAAAAGAAGTTTTTTGCATGGTATTTTCAGATTATATCAATTGCCGCATTATAGCCTAAGAACGAGTGTCTTTCATGGCGACGAACATTAGGGTAGTATTGACATGCTCATTACAAAACATTAACAAAAAATTGCTCTAACGCATTCGTGCAGCAGGACGCAAACGCACATGCAGCGCGATGACAGACGAGCAGAACCAGAAGCGCTCGAAGGAGAGGTGAATGGAAAGCAAAGTAGTTGTTCCGGCGGAAGGTAAGAAGATCACCCTGCAAAACGGCAAACTCAACGTTCCTGAAAATCCGATTATCCCGTTCATTGAAGGCGACGGTATCGGCGTTGATGTAACCCCACCGATGATCAAAGTTGTCGATGCTGCTGTCGAGAAAGCCTATAAAGGCGAGCGTAAAATCTCCTGGATGGAAATCTACACCGGCGAGAAATCCACTCAGGTTTATGGCCAGGACGTCTGGCTGCCTGCTGAAACCCTTGATCTGATTCGTGAATATCGTGTTGCCATCAAAGGCCCACTGACCACCCCAGTTGGCGGCGGTATTCGCTCTCTGAACGTTGCCCTGCGTCAGGAACTTGACCTGTATGTCTGCCTGCGCCCGGTGCGTTATTACCAGGGCACGCCTAGCCCGGTTAAGCACCCTGAACTGACCGACATGGTCATCTTCCGTGAAAACTCCGAAGATATCTACGCAGGTATCGAATGGAAAGCGGACTCTGCAGATGCCGAGAAAGTGATTAAATTCCTGCGCGAAGAGATGGGCGTGAAGAAAATCCGCTTCCCGGAGCATTGCGGTATTGGTATCAAACCGTGTTCTGAAGAAGGGACTAAACGTCTGGTTCGTGCGGCGATCGAATACGCCATCGCTAACGATCGTGATTCTGTTACCCTGGTACACAAAGGTAACATCATGAAATTCACCGAAGGCGCGTTCAAAGACTGGGGCTACCACTTAGCGCGTGAAGAATTCGGTGGTGAACTGATCGACGGCGGTCCGTGGGTGAAAATCAAGAACCCGAAAACCGGTAAAGAGATCGTGGTTAAGGATGTTATCGCCGATGCGTTCCTGCAACAGATCCTGCTGCGTCCGGCTGAATATGATGTGATTGCCTGTATGAACCTGAACGGCGACTACATCTCCGATGCGCTGGCCGCACAGGTTGGTGGTATTGGTATCGCGCCGGGCGCGAACATCGGCGACGAATGTGCGCTGTTTGAAGCAACCCACGGTACTGCACCGAAGTATGCAGGTCAGGATAAAGTGAACCCAGGTTCCATTATTCTGTCCGCTGAAATGATGCTGCGCCACATGGGTTGGGTCGAAGCGGCTGACCTGATCGTTAAAGGTATGGAAGGCGCAATTAACGCCAAGACCGTAACCTATGACTTCGAACGTCTGATGGATGGCGCTAAGCTGCTGAAATGTTCAGAGTTTGGTGACGCAATCATCGAAAACATGTAATCCAGATACTGGGTTGTGTGAAAACGGGAACCGAGAGGTTCCCGTTTTTTTATGCCTGAACTCGCGGTTGCGTAATACGTAAACCACTAACAATTGCTGCCAGCGAGGCCAGAATGCCAGCGGTTATCAGCGAGACGTGCGTTCCACTGTCGCCAAACTGGTTTAGCATCAGCGCGACCAGTGCGGCCCCGGTACTCTGACCCAGCAAGCGCGCCGTCCCCAGCATACCGCTCGCCCCACCGCTGCGTTCACGCGGTGCGGAGGTGATGATGGTGTGATTATTTGGGGACTGGAACAAGCCAAAGCCTGCGCCGCACAGAATCATCGGCCAGATGATATTAAAATCGGAGGGGGAAACGGGCAGCAGCACCAGCGAAAACAACCCGCTGGCCATCAACGCCATGCCCAGTGCGCCCAACAGCCCGGCGTGAACGCGTTCAATCAGATATCCCGCCAGCGGCGCCATCACCATGGTTGCCAGCGGCCATGGCGTCAACAGCAGGCCTGTTTCGACCTCGCTGCGTCCGAGCACCGTTTGCATAAAGAAGGGCAGGGAAACCAATGCCAGCATTTGTGCGCAGAATGAACATATCGAGGTACAAATCGAGAGTGAAAACAGTGGAATGCGTAACAGGTCAACCGGCAGTAACGGCACCTCCAGCGCGAGCTGGCGTCGGATAAAGAAAAAACCCACCACCATAAGCGCCACAAGCTCGGCACCAATCAGTTTTAGCGACTGTCCTTGTGCAAAGCCGCTGAGCGCCGTAATTAACAAGCCAAACGTTAAGGCATTCATTACCGCACTGGGCAGGTCAAAGCGTGGTTTAGTGCCGCGGGACGCATTGGGCGGCAAAAAGCGCATCGCCAGCAACAGGGCGACTATTCCCAGCGGGACGTTAATCAGAAACAGCCATTTCCAGGAGGCAATAGAAAGAATTGCTGCGGCAATGGTCGGACCCGCAGCCGAGGAGACTGCGACGATAAAGGAGTTAATCCCCATCCCTCGCCCAAGCTGACGCTGGGGATAAATAAGTCGGATCAATGCCGTATTCACGCTCATTAGCGCCGCACCGCCAAAACCCTGGGCGACGCGAGCCAGCGTCAGCATGTGCAACGAATCTGACAAGGCACAAAATAGCGATGCAAGCAGGAACACGACCAGGCCACACTTATAAATGCGCCGGTAACCGAACATATCGCCTAAAAAAGAGAGGGACAGGAGCGAAACGACGATCGCGATTTGATAGGCGTTCACAATCCAGATTGAGCTGGCTGGTGAGGCCTGAAGATCGGCGGCGATAGTTGGCAGGGCCACGTTCGCTATTGCACCGTCGAGTACTGCCATAGAAATGCCAATAACAATGGTTAAAATTGCGCCATATCGCTGGGGCAATGGCAGACCATCGGCCTGAATTTTTTCCATAGAAAGTCGATATTTGTGGAATTTATGATGAGGGTATTAATTTTAGCATTGATATTCAGGTGTTAGGTCGCAGATTTGTAACTAAGTGAGCAAAGAGCGATTGCGAGGGTTGGTACGTGAAATTATAATAAAAACCGGTTCTGATTTTTATAAAACACTCGAAAGGGGTGATAAATGGCAATCGCAGATCTGGATAAGCAACCCGATTCTGTATCTTCCGTGCTGAAAGTTTTTGGCATTCTGCAGGCGCTGGGTGAAGAGCGCGAAATTGGTATTACCGAGTTGTCGCAACGCGTCATGATGTCGAAAAGCACCGTTTATCGCTTTTTGCAGACCATGAAAACGCTGGGTTATGTGGCACAGGAAGGGGAGTCTGAGAAATACTCACTGACCCTGAAATTATTCGAGCTGGGCGCGCGCGCGTTGCAAAACGTCGATCTTATCCGTAGCGCTGACATTCAGATGCGCGAACTTTCGCGCCTGACCAAAGAGACTGTACACCTCGGTGCGCTGGATGAAGACAGCATCGTCTACATTCACAAAATCGACTCTATGTACAATCTGCGCATGTATTCCCGCGTTGGTCGTCGTAATCCGCTGTACAGTACAGCTATCGGTAAAGTTCTGCTGGCATGGCGTGACCGCGATGAAGTGAAGCAGATTCTGGATGGCATTGAGTACAAACGCAGCACCGATCGTACCATTACGAATACTGATGAATTACTGGTACTGCTGGATAAAGTACGTGAGCAGGGTTACGGCGAAGATAACGAAGAACAGGAAGAAGGCCTGCGCTGCATCGGCGTACCGGTGTTTGACCGTTTCGGCGTGGTTATTGCAGGGTTGAGTATTTCATTCCCAACGCTGCGTTTCTCAGAAGAGCGTTTACACGAGTATGTGGCAATGCTGCATACGGCAGCGCGCAAGATTTCAGAACAAATGGGTTATAACGACTATCCGTTCTAATCTGACGTAATCGCGAATGTTAAAAACCCCAGGTATTTTGTACCTGGGGTTTTTTATGAACAGTCATAACGTTACCTGGCGTAAATAACGTATCGTATGTAATGTTGCATTATTAGCCGTTATCGATAATGACCGTGCTTTTCCTTAACAAGGGACAATCCGATAGGCCAATGATACCGCTACTGGTGTGGACGTACTGTGCCGTGCTGGTTCCACGGGCAGTCAGATATTGGCATTGCAGACCCAGACCGGCAGCATTCTCCTTACTTCCAATCAAAATTCCATAGCCGCTCAATAATAAACCGATCCAAACCAGAGCTAACAACACAATAGCGCGGATAATCAGACGCATTACAACCTCTTATCTTTTCTCATTGTTATTAGATTAGCCTGTACACGGTATGAAACAAGTCAATCATTCCTAAAAAGATTGAATGCCTATACAGTTAACGCTGGGTTTAGGTAACGCATGATAATTTATAGACATAAGATGTGGAGTTGAAGAGTGGAGCTGGAGTGAAAAAAATTCGCTGGGTAGTGCTGATTGTTGTTGTACTGGTATGCATACTGATGTGGGCGCAGGTGTTCAACATCATGTGCGATCAGGACGTACAATTTTTCAGCGGTATTTGTGCCTTCAATAAATTTATTCCCTGGTAAGCGCATTTTCGCAACAGTTGATTACCTTCTTGTGCGGCAGTGGTAAACTACACTGTCTACATTGAGGTGGTAAAATGAACGAAGTTTTGAATTCTGGCGCGTTGAGTTTTGCGTCTTTAGCGGTATCGGTGGTGGTTCTGATTGTAGGGCTTGTTCTTTGGTTTTTTATCAATCGGGCAAGTTCGCGTACTAACGAGCAGATTGAGCTGCTTGAGGCATTGTTAGATCAGCAAAAAAGACAGAACGCTTTGTTACGTCGCCTTTGCGAAGCTAACGAACCCGAGAAAGCAGCAGAGCCTACTGCACTGCCCATTAAGGATGAAGACGATGACATCATCCGCCTGGTAGCTGAGCGGTAAAAAAGGTATGGCAGGATGAGGAACGGCTGTTGTTGTTCTCAGTTGCTTCATCCTGTCGTCAGCGCGTCAGATTATTTTCTTCTGTCCCCGTCGTGTAATTGGCGGCCGGGCAGTCATCTATTCTCAGTATTTTCAGATGCTCCAACTAATTAATATCTTATCCCCAGTCTGATATAAATATAATCTTCCATACGTAAAAAATATGATTATGTCATTTTTGTGATAACGATCGTTTTATTAACAGCGAAACGTTTCTCTTACTTTTTTTGTGCCTTGTCATCATTCTTTCATTATTTTGGTGCAAAACCAGAAGGCGGGTCTCATTTTTACGCTTGTGACATTTTATGCATTACTAAGCATAAAAAATGATATCTGGCAGAACCCGTAACAGATAACCTGGAACAACTGAAGCTATTGAGCTATGGTAGAAATATCCCGGCTATGGCGCAAGTCAGGCGGGGATAGGGGAGAGAGGCGAGAATATAATTCTACTCGATCTGGCGCATAACTGTGCAGTTGCTGTTTGATGGACGACGGGATTTGTGCGACCGATCGAGACACGTTTAAAAATGGCTTGCCATTATTAACGTTGTATGTGATAACACGTTTTGGGTTAAACGAGGTACAGTTCTGTTTATGTGTGGCATTTTCAGTAAAGAAGTCCTGAGTAAACACGTTGACGTTGAATACCGCTTCTCTGCCGAACCTTATATTAGTGCCTCAAGCAGTAATGTCTCAGTTTTATCTATGTTATGCCCGCGGGCGAAGAAAATACTCTAAGGAATTTTGCAAATGGCAAAGATTAAAGGTCAAGTTAAGTGGTTCAACGAGTCTAAAGGTTTTGGTTTCATTACTCCGGCTGATGGCAGCAAAGACGTGTTCGTACACTTCTCCGCTATCCAGGGTAACGGCTTCAAAACTCTGGCTGAAGGCCAGAACGTTGAGTTCGAAATTCAGGACGGCCAGAAAGGTCCGGCTGCTGTTAACGTAACAGCTATCTGATCGACACCACTGATTTGAAGCGCTTTTGCGCATCCATCTCAGATATAAAGCCTCGCTTATGCGGGGCTTTTTAATTCAAATTACGTCAAAATATTACTGAATGCCCATCCATTAGCGCTTTGTTGCAAAGGCGTGATGTTCGTAGCATAGTTTTCCCCGCTTTCTTGCGGCATTTCCCGTTAAATCAGACACCTGAAAAACTATCTTGTTGGAGATCGGGTGAAAAAGAAAAACGACGGCGATGCACGCAATTTTACTCCCGTACGTTTTGCCCTGCTTTGCGTGGCAATATTATTGAGCCTTGGATTGCTGCTGGGGCGGGTTGCGTGGTTGCAAATTGTCACGCCGACGAATCTGGTAAAACAGGAAGACATGCGTTCCTTACGCGAGGTGTCCATCGCTTCGCCACGCGGAATGATAACCGACAGAGAAGGGCGACCGCTGGCGGTAAGCGTTCCGGTTAACGCCGTCTGGGCCGATCCGAAGACGATTATCAGCAAGGGTGGCGTTGGCTATAACGAACGTTGGCAGGCGTTAGCGAAGACGCTGCATATTTCTCTCAGCACGCTGGCTGAACGCGTTAACAGCAATCCAGCCGGGCGGTTTATCTATCTGGCGCGCCAGATCTCTCCTCAGCAGGCAGAATGGGTCGATAAACTGGATCTGCCGGGAATCAACCTGCGTGAAGAGTCCCGCCGCTTTTATCCCGCCGGACATGTTGCAGCCAATCTGATTGGTTTCACCAACATTGACGGTCAGGGGATTGAAGGGCTGGAGAAAAGCTTCAATAGCCAGTTGATGGGCAAACCTGGCTCCCGCCTGGTACGGAAAGACAAATTTGGCCATGTCATCGAAAATATCACGGAAGTGATGCCGGTGCCGGCGCATGAATTACAGCTCAGCATTGATGAGCGCTTGCAGACGGTTACTGAAGACGCGCTGGACAATGCCGTGACATGGAATAAAGCGGAGTCAGGGGCCGCAGTGCTGGTCAACATTGCCACCGGCGAAATACTCTCCATGGCAAGCTTTCCCGATTTCAATCCCAATAACCGTGATGGCGCGGTGCTGGATGATTTTCGTAATCGTGCAATTAGCGATACCTTTGAACCCGGTTCAACCGTAAAACCCCTGGTGATTATGACCGCTCTGCAGCAGGGGATAGTACAGCCTGACAGCGTGATTGATACTCATCCTTTTATTGTTGATGGGCATCGCATCCGCGACGTCGGATTTTACCCGGAGCTATCGCTGACCGGGATTTTGCAGAAATCGAGCGATACCGGCGTGTCACACCTTTCGCTGGCGATGCCGGTACAGAAATTACTGAATACCTATAAAAGCTTTGGCTTTGGCGATCCAACCGGACTGGGTTTAACCGGGGAAAGTCGCGGATTAATGCCTCAACGCCGCTACTGGAGCGATCTGGACCGGGCAACCTTCGCATTTGGTTATGGATTAATGGTGACGCCGCTCCAGCTGGCGCATGTATATGCCACCATCGGCAGTTTTGGTATCTATCGACCCCTTTCTATTACGCGTATCGATCCGCCGGTAATAGGTACGCGGGTGATGCCGGAGGCGTTGGTTCACCAGGTTGAACATATGATGGAAAGCGTCGCGCTACCCGGCGGCGGGGGAACCAAGGCCGCGGTCAGAGATTATCGCGTCGCGGTTAAGACAGGAACGGCAAAGAAAATTGGCGATGACGGCAAATATGTCGATAAATATGTGGCCTATACGGCGGGCGTTGCGCCAGCAAGCGACCCAAAGTTCGCGCTGGTTGTGGTTATAAATAACCCGCAAAACGGTGCTTATTATGGGGGGGCAGTCTCCGCGCCGGTATTCAGCCAGATAATGGGCGATGTCCTGCGTCTGGAAAACGTAAAGCCGGACGGTATGCCTCCCGGCTCCGATCATCTTCTGGTAATGCACGGCAGCAACGTATCCTCGCCGTCGCTGTAAGTTATTTTCCCAGGGCGCAATTCGCGTTACACTTGCGCCCTTAAGTCACCTGCCGGAGTTGTCATGTCGTTTTCCTGTCCTCTTTGCCACCAGCCTCTTACTCAAGCGAATAACAGTTTTGTCTGCCCTGGGCGGCACCAGTTTGACGTGGCGAAAGAAGGGTATGTCAACTTACTGCCGGTTCAGCACAAACGCTCGCGCGATCCGGGTGATAGCGCGGAGATGATGCAGGCGCGCCGGGTATTTCTCGATGCCGGACACTATCAGCCGCTGCGCGATGCAATTGTGGATGCGCTCACCCAGAGGTTGAGTTCAGAAGATGCGGCGATCCTGGATATTGGCTGTGGGGAAGGGTATTACACCCATGCGTTTGCCGATGCGCTGACGGGCTGTACAACCTTTGGTCTTGACGTTTCTAAAGTGGCGATTAAGGCCGCAGCCCGACGTTATCCGCAGGTGACCTTTTGCGTTGCCTCCAGCCATCGCCTGCCGTTTGCCGACGAGTCAATGGATGCCATCATCCGGATCTATGCGCCCTGTAAAGCGCCGGAGCTGGCTCGCGTGGTCAAACTGGGTGGCTGGGTTATTACCGCCACGCCGGGTCCGCGTCATTTAATGGAGCTGAAAGGGCTGATTTATGATGAGGTGCGTTTGCATGCGCCACACACTGAGCAACTGGACGGTTTTGTTCTGCAAGAGAGTCTTGCGCTGGGGTATCAGATGCAGCTCAAAGGTAGCGAGGCCGTTGCGTTACTGCAAATGACGCCGTTCGCCTGGCGGGCAAAGCCGGAAGTGTGGGAAACGTTAGCCGGAAAAACGACGTTTGACTGCCAGACAGACTTTAGTATTCATATCTGGCAGCGCCTGAATTAACCGTGGAAGTGTGCCCAGAGGATCTGGGCGCCAATACCTATCAGTACCACCCCGCCCAAAATTTCAGCTCGCTTGCCCAGCATCGGGCCAATGAAACGACCGATCATCATGCCGAGCGTGGACATAATCAACGTGGCACAGCCGATGGCCAGCGCAGTGGCAATAATGTTGACCTGCAGGAAAGCCAGACCCACCCCGACGGCCATTGCGTCGAGACTGGTTGCAATGGCGGTGGTGACCAGCAGCCAGAAGCCATGGCGGCGCTGTGGCTCTTCATCTTCATCCCCGTCGTCGCGAAAGCCTTCTATTATCATTCGTCCGCCTAAAAAGATCAGCAGAATGAAGGCGATCCAATGGTTCCACTCCAGTACAAATTTGCTGGCGAGCATACCCATGCCCCAGCCAATGAGCGGCGTAAGCGTTTCAACGGCGCCGAAAATAAGGCCGGTGCGCAGTGCTTCAGAAAATTTGGGCTTATGCAGGGTGGCGCCTTTGCCAATTGATGCAGCGAAAGCATCCATCGACATGCCGAAAGCAAGAAGAACAGTAGCGGTGAGATTCATAACAGCGTCCTGACCGGGGTATCCATAACACACATCACTGCCCCCAGTAACCATGCATACAGGCTGGAATCACTAAATACAGCGCCATTCAGGTATGCATTGCAGTTGATGTGCCTATGGTCTCGCCTGACTGAACCTGTAAGATCAGTCCGTACGCGCCACGTTTTTCAACGAGTATGTTGACACGTACATTTCCGGAGTCTGGAAATCGGCTACTCCCCAACGACGGGCGCAACCTTAACATATTTTGAGAATATAAAACAAGAAACGCAGAAATAATATTTGGCCTCTAATTGAAAACGATTTTCATTTAGATTTATTTATAAATAAAACGTTAAAATAAATAACATTATGAGCAGTGGGATATAGCCTTAGCTATGTTTATTTTGGAATGGATATATATAAAACATAGTTCAGGCTATATTTTTAACTCATTGATTTGAAATTAAAAGTTTATATATGTTTTCGAGATCGTCTATATTCCGTACGCGAATCAGTAATCTTCGATGTTCTAATTGCATCACCAGGACACCGTCTTCAGATAAATTCATCTCTTTAATCCGGTTATATTCAATCCAGACATTGGCGAAAAAAAAGCCTTTCTGTTTGAAGATGATTTTTGGCGTACGGATCCAAAACAGATACAGTCCCATCAATACCAGTGCACATAATAACCATGTGGTGAATTGCGCGCCGTGGCTGGTGATGTTGTTGTAGATAAGAATAGCAATCAAGCCAAGGAAGATAACGCTGTCGACTCTGCTACGAGGAAGCAGGGCGACAGACAACAGAGTAGGGCCATTACGGCGGGGCATGATGAACTGATCGTAAATGGCATACGCCAGCAGCGAAAAGATAAAAAGAACCAGCACCAGGTCCGTGATAGTCATGAATCCTCAACCCTCTAAATAGAAAAACCGGGGGCAAGCCCCC
Source organism: Citrobacter sp. Cb041 (assembly GCF_030336655.1). NCBI lineage: Bacteria > Pseudomonadati > Pseudomonadota > Gammaproteobacteria > Enterobacterales > Enterobacteriaceae > Citrobacter > Citrobacter sp. Cb041. Next base: position 123,331 of record NZ_JAOWDD010000042.1, read on the forward strand.
GGCGGTGTACAACAGTCTTACAGGCCGAGCAGTCCGACAGCGTAGCCCGCGATACCGATGACGAAGAAGCCAACGATGATCCACAGCGGGTTCACTTTTTTACGCAGCAGCCACATACAGGCGAAAGTCAACAGCAGAGGAACCAGACCCGGCATCAGCTGGTCAAGGATAGTCTGCACAGTGGTGACGCGAGTCTGACCATCCTGACCGGTGATGGTGGAAACCACCAGCGGGATGTTTACGTGCGTCCACTTGTTAACCAATGCCCCCATGACAAACAGGCCGAGGATTGACGCCCCCTCAGTCAGTTTCTGCAGGAAGCCGCCGCCCATATCTTTAACGATATCGATACCTTTACGGTAGCCGTATGCCACACCGTAGTAACGGGTTGCCAGACGAACCAGGTTAAACAGGATGAAGAACAGCAGTGGTCCAAGCAGACTGCCGCTCATCGCGATACCTGCGCCAAGTGCGGCGAATACCGGACGTACGGTACCCCAGAAGATCGGGTCGCCCACGCCTGCAAGCGGTCCCATCAGACCAACTTTGATACCGTTGATGGCACCATCGTCAATCTCTGCGCCGTTTGCACGCTGCTCTTCCATCGCCAGCGTAACGCCCAATACGGGGGCCGCTACGTACGGATGGGTATTAAAGAATTCCAGGTGACGCTTAATAGCCTGCTTACGAGCGTCGTTGTTTTCCGGGTACAAGCGGCGGATAGCCGGCACCATGGAGAAACAGAAACCCAGCGCCTGCATACGTTCGAAGTTCCAGGAACCCTGAAACAGGTTAGAACGAAGGAACACGCCACGAATGTCACTCGGAGTGAGTTTTTTCTCGGTGGTAGTTTTAGTCATATCAACCATTTCGCTCACCTGCTAGTCCAGTTCGTTATCGAGATCGTTATTGCCAGCCGCAGCAGCAGGTGCACCGGCTACGCGGTTATATTTCGGGCTCAGCTGAATGTAGAGGATAGCCATTACTGCGCCAATCACACCCAGAGCAACCAGGTTGAAGTTAGTAAATGCCGCGGTGACGAAGCCGAGGTAGAAGAATGGCATCAGGTAGCCTGCGCGCATCATGTTGATGACCATCGCATAACCAACCACTACGATCATACCCCCTGCGATGTTCAGACCGCCGGTCACTACTTCCGGAATGGCATTAAGCATGCTCTGAACTTCACTGGTACCAACAGAAATCGCCACGATTACCGCCGGGATAGCGATACGCATAGCCTGCAGGAACAGGGAGGATACGTGCAGCCAGGAGATCGCCGTCAGGTTACCGTTTTCTGCCGCCTTATCCGCTGCGTGCTGGAATGCTACGGTGATAGTACGAACGATGATGGTCAGTACCTGGCCTGCTGCTGCCAGTGGGATAGCCAGCGCGATACCTGCACCAATGCTTTGGTGACCCGCGATAACCAGAACGGTAGAGATAATTGAGGCCAGTGCAGCATCAGGTGCAACCGCAGCACCGATGTTCATCCAGCCCAGGGCGATCATTTCCAGGGTACCACCGATGATGATACCGGTTTTCATATCACCGAGAACGGCACCAATCAGCGTACAGGCCACCAACGGACGGTGGAACTGAAATTCATCGAGTACCGACTCCATACCCGCGATACATGCGACGATGAACACCAGCACAATCTGAAGAGTGGTAATCTCCATTGTACTTCTCCTATTGCTATACAGACTTAAGTGTGAAAACTAAGTAAATGCCAGGGCGTTATTTCACCTTGGCAATCAAATCCATCATTTTCAGTTTCTGATCGGTAGAAACCTTACGGGCCTCGAGCTCAATACCGCGTTCGTTGAGTTTCTTGAAGGCTTCGATGTCTTTTTCATCGACAGAAATTGCGTTGTTTACCTGCGTTTTACCCTGACGGAAAGCCATACCGCCAATGTTTACAGAGGTAATTTTCACACCACCTTCAACGATACGTTCTACGTCGGTCGGGTTGGTAAACAACAGCATCACACGCTCACCTGCATATTTCGGGTTGTTGTAGACGCGGATCATTTTCGCGACATCAACCACATGCGCCGTCACACCCGGAGGTGCAACCTGGGTCAGCAGCGTTTTACGCACGGTATCGGCGGCAACTTCATCACTGACGACGATAATGCGTGTTACGTTGGTTTCTTTGGTCCAGCGAGTTGCCACCTGACCATGGATTAAGCGGTCATCAATACGCGCCAGGCCGATCTGCATATAATCGTTCGGACCCATCGGTTTGGCGGGAACTGCTGCTTTTGGCGCCGCGACTGGGGCTGGAGCGGCTTTCTCCACCGGTTTTGCTTTCAGCGCTTTCACGCCTTCGCTACCGGTTTCAACGGCCAGTGCTACTAATTCATCGAAGCTGGGGTTGTCATCACGCGCCATGAAGGTTTCAACCAGCATGGGAATGTTTACACCGGCGATGACTTCGTAATGCTCTTTATCGACGACAATGCGGCTCGCAGCGTTAAACGGGCTGCCTCCCCATGTGTCAACGAGAAACAGCACGCCTTTACTGGTATCGAGTTTTGCCAACTGAGCGTTGTACTTTTCAATCAGCGTTTCGGCATTTTCGCCTGGAACGAAATCGATCCAGCCGACGTTTTCCTGCTCGCCTAACAGCATTTCTGCTGTCTTAAGTAACTGCTCTGCAGCCCAACCATGTGTGCCTATAACAATAGCAATGGTCACTTGCTACCTCCTTTATTATCGTTAACACATCAACGTGAAGATGTATTTGAATCGTCGTCCGCAATCGAATCGATTCAGATAAGGGTTACAAAGAAAAACCTATTATTTTCGTGAATTATTTTAGATATCGAAAAAAATATTTTATGTGATGAAGATCCGTAATTTAACTTCCGATGAAAAGAAATTTCGAAGGGTAAAATATCTCCGAAACAACTTATTGCAAAGGAAGGTAAATCTTTGCTAAAAAACAGTTGTCTCTGTTATGTTTAGCATCGGTTTAATTACTCAGGAGTATAGGGCAGTAGCTCACCATATGGATCGTCACCGACGTCATTTCACTATCAGGCCGAATCAAGCCTGTCAGATTGGCACTTTTTGCCACAAATTTTCTCTGCATATCGCTTCAACGCCTGAGATCCTCAGCGCGCAGTTTGGTCATTTCTTAAGCAGGAGCTTGTCATGGAATTATTAATGGACCCGCAGATTTGGGTGGGTTTGCTCACGCTTGTCGTTCTCGAAATTGTTCTGGGTATTGATAACCTGGTCTTCATTGCGATCCTGGCTGATAAGCTGCCGCCAAAACAGCGAGATAAAGCGCGTTTAATCGGTTTGTCACTGGCACTGGTTATGCGCCTGGGCTTGTTGTCCGTGATTTCGTGGATGGTGACGCTAACTAAGCCGCTATTTACGGTAATGGACTACTCGTTCTCGGGGCGCGATCTGATCATGCTGCTGGGGGGGATTTTCCTCTTGTTCAAGGCCACGACAGAGCTGCATGAGCGGCTGGAAAACCGTGAACATGATACCGGCCAGGCAAAAGGGTATGCGAGTTTTTGGGTTGTTGTGACGCAGATTGTCATCCTCGACGCGGTGTTCTCGCTGGATGCCGTTATTACGGCGGTTGGTATGGTCAACCATCTGCCGGTGATGATGGCGGCGGTCGTGATTGCCATGGCCGTGATGCTGCTGGCTTCTAAGCCGCTGACACGATTTGTGAACCAACATCCGACGGTGGTGGTGCTGTGTCTGAGCTTCCTGTTAATGATCGGTCTGAGCCTGGTTGCCGAAGGGTTTGGCTTCCATATTCCGAAAGGCTATCTGTATGCGGCGATTGGCTTCTCAATCATCATTGAGTTGTTTAACCAGATTGCCCGTCGGAACTTTATTCGCCACCAGTCGACGCTGCCGCTGCGTGCGCGCACTGCCGATGCAATCCTGCGTCTGATGGGGGGTAAAAGTCAGGCCAGCGCGCAGATGGAATCCGACAACCCGGTGCCGGTTCCCGTCCCGGAAGGCGCATTTGTGGAAGAAGAACGCTATATGATCAACGGCGTCCTGTCTCTGGCGTCGCGTTCATTACGTGGCATTATGACGCCTCGTGGCGAAATTAGCTGGGTTGATGCAGACCTGAGCGTGGAGGAAATTCGCGAGCAATTGCTCTCGTCACCACACAGCCTGTTCCCGGTGTGTCGTGGCGAACTGGATGAAATCATCGGTATTGTGCGTGCTAAAGAGCTGCTGGTCGCGCTGGAAGACGGCGTGGATGTGGCGGCCATTGCCTCCGCGTCTCCGGCTATTATTGTCCCGGAAACGCTGGATCCTATCAATCTGTTAGGTGTTCTGCGACGCGCCCGCGGCAGCTTTGTTATCGTCACTAACGAGTTTGGTGTAGTCCAGGGTCTGGTCACGCCGTTGGACGTATTAGAAGCTATTGCCGGTGAATTCCCGGATGCTGATGAAACGCCTGAAATTATTGCTGATGCAGGCGGTTGGTTGGTGAAAGGTGGTACCGATCTGCATGCGTTGCAACAGGCGCTGGACGTGGATACGTTAGTGAATGAAGATGAAGACATCGCCACGGTGGCAGGTTTAGTCATTGCCGCTAACGGCCATATTCCACGCGTAGGTGATGTTATCGATGTTGCACCGTTGAGCATTACGATTGTCGAAGCCAATGACTATCGTGTGGATTTAGTTCGCATTGTTAAAGAACAACCCGCTCACGACGAAGACGAGTAAGCGGGGTTAGCGAAACGGCATAACGTGCATACTGTGTCGCCCGTTATGCCGGGCGGGCGGCGGCGTGCTGCCCGCCAGCCATTTGGGAAAATCGCGCAGCGGCATCGGCTTTGCATACAAAAAGCCTTGCAATAAATGTACGCCGTGTCGGCGCAAATGCTGTGCCTGCGCCTGTGTTTCAACGCCTTCCGCCACCAGTTCGATATTCAGTTTTTTCCCCAAAGCGATAATGATGTCTGTGACGGTTGAGTTCACGGCGTCTGTCCCGATTGCTGAGGTAAATGATTTATCTATCTTCAGCACATCCGGGCGAAGCTTTTCCAGCCAGGAGAGCGAGCTGTTGCCGGTGCCGAAATCGTCAATTGCCAGCTTTACGCCAAGCCGATTTAACTCGCGCACGACCCGATAATCCACATCCAGTAACGCATCGCGCTCGGTGAGTTCGATAACCAACTGCTGAATAGGGTGCTGGCTGAACCAGTACTGGTTGAGATCTTTTAGCAGCGTACCGTTACGAAAATGGCTGGCGGCAACATTTATCCCAATATGAAACTGGCTGCTCATCGGGAATACGTGCCGTTGCTGAATGGTTTCTGCGATGACATGACGGGTAAGCGGCACAATCAGGTTGTGCTCCTCTGCGATGGGAATAAACACTTCGGGAGAGATCCAACCCTGGCGCGGGTTATTCCAGCGTAAAAGGATTTCCACTCCCATACATTGCTGGGTTTGCGCATTAAGTAGCGGCTGGCAAAACAGCTCGAATTCCCGTGCAGCAAGGGCCAGATTTATCTCCCAGGAGAAGCTCATTCTGCTGGCGGTCGCCAGCCATGCCAGGTAGCCCACTAAAAAACTTAGGATCACCGCCAGCGGCAGTTGTGTTGGTAGATGTTTTATAGCCAGTTCGCTGGCACCCGGACCGGTGACGCTGATAGTAAAGGGGAAATGTTGCGATGAGAGCTGGTAGCGTTTTTCATTATCCAGTTCAGGTAGCGTATCGACAACACCCTGTCCATATAGCAAATGGCGATTACCGACGGTTAAGCTGGCATGGGTAATTTGCGGTGGCTGGGGTTCAAGCAACATGGACGATAATAAATCAATGTTAACGATTTCCAGCACGCCATCTGAGCCATCGGCAGATGCTGGATACCATTGCGTCAGAATCGGACTGCCCTTAATCAACGAATGGTCGGTAGACAGCAGCAATTGCGGCTCCCGACTGGGTAATTCAGGCTCCAGTTGGCGAATAGGCACATTGCGATAGCCAAAAATGCTGGAACAATAAAGGACCCCGCTCTGAATCAGGCTGATAGAACGTACCGTTTGCAGTCTGGCTGCATGCTTACTCAGAGGTAAACGCGCGACTGAGCAGGGAAGCCCAATCAGCGGTAGCAGTACATCGCGTCCGGTCTGTAGGGGCAAAAGCACGTCATCCAACTCTTCAACGGCGTGGTTGGCAAAGGTAACGGTATTGCGATGATTTAAATTACGCTCCGAAATAAATCGGACAGTTAATGTGAGAATGAGCGTCAGTAGTGCACATAGTGTGCAGACGATTAAGCGATTCCGGCGATAGTTCTTGATGATCCTTTGCGCTGTTTGCATGCGGGCCGCCCGATAAGCCGTTGGTCACAGTAGCCAACAGCAACAGAGCAAGTGTAGTGGGGAAAATTACGCCAGACGAGGGAGAGGGGGCAAATTCGCCCATCCGTCGCAGATGGGCGAAAAATAAGTATTAGTCACATTGAACTTTGATTGCCAGGCCACCGCGTGACGTTTCACGGTACTTGGCGTTCATGTCTTTACCTGTTTCGTACATGGTCTCAATGACTTTATCCAGCGAGACGCGCGGAGCGCTGGTACGGCGCATTGCCATACGCGCAGCGTTGATCGCCTTCACTGACGCAATGGCATTACGTTCGATGCACGGAACCTGTACCTGTCCCGCCACCGGATCGCAGGTTAAGCCGAGGTTATGTTCCATGCCGATTTCAGCAGCAACACACACCTGCTCAGGGCTCGCGCCTAACAGTTCAGCCAGACCCGCGGCAGCCATGGAACAGGCTACGCCCACTTCACCCTGACAACCCACTTCTGCACCAGAGATAGACGCGTTCATTTTATACAACGCGCCAATCGCGCCGGCCGCCAGGAAATAACGGGTATAAATATCCGGGCTTACGGACTCGATGAAATGATCGTAATAGGCCAGTACCGCAGGCACGATACCGCAGGCACCGTTGGTTGGTGCTGTAACTACGCGACCACCCGCGGCGTTTTCTTCGTTAACGGCCAGCGCGAACATGTTCACCCAGTCGATCACGTTCATCGGATCGTTGGACAGCTTATCGCTGGAAACCAGCATACGACGCAGGGCTGAAGCACGACGAGGAACGCGCAGCGGACCCGGCAGCACGCCTTCGGTGTTCATACCACGATCGATACAAGCCTGCATGGTTTGCCAGACGTTACCAAAGTACTCTTCAATCTCTTTTTTACTGTGCAGAGCAAGTTCGTTCTGCATCGCCATGCCAGAGAGAGACAGGCCGGTGCTGTTGCAGTATTCCAGCATTTCGGTGGCGGATTTGAACGGATAAGGCACACTGACCTCGCCCGCGGCATCCTGACCAAAATGTTCTTCATCAACGATGAATCCACCGCCGATAGAGTAGTAGGTTTTGCTGTAAATGACGGTTTCGCCACTGTACGCGTGGATCTGCATTCCGTTTTCATGCAGCGGCAGGTTGCCGTTGTGAAAACGCATTCCGTCATTCTGCGGGAAATCCACTTCGTGCTGACCCTGCGCAAGCAGCAGGCGTCCACGCGTTTCTACGTCGCGGATAAATCCGGGGATGCTGTCAATATCCACGGTAGCAGGCTCATTGCCCGCCAGACCCATAATAATGGCGATATCGGTATGGTGACCTTTACCCGTGAGCGACAGTGAACCATACACGTCGACGGCGACACGAGTAACGCTGTCCAGTAATCCTTTTTCGACCAGGTCATCGACGAACTGTTTACCCGCCTTCATAGGCCCTACGGTATGGGAAGATGAGGGACCAATCCCCACCTTAAACATGTCGAATAGACTAATCACGATAATACTCCTACAGGGCGACTGGGGTTTCCAGTAACGATGTTATAACTGCGCATAGTGTAAGAGGGAACGCGGCGATCGGCTTAACTATTCACATGAATTAAACTAATAGATAACCGCGGTTTTACTAATGTTGTGACCTGAGTTTCAAGTTGTCTATGGTGTGCGTAAAGATAAGTATAGTCAGGGCTTGACGCCAATTTGCAGCGCCAGCTCACGAATTATTCCGGCGGTCATTCCCCAGACGAAATATTGCTCATACCAGGAAAGCCATACACGATGTGAATCGCCGCGACGGTAGATATCCAGCGGATGATAACGACCTAAATGCAGGGCTTGTGCCAGCGGCATTTCAAACACGGCGGAAACTTCATCAACACTTGCGCGATACGGCAAATTTGGCGGGATAATGCCTACCACCGGCGTGACCTGGAAACCGGTCACACTGTCGACCGGCGGCAGAACGCCAATCACCTCAACGCAGGATGGTGGGATCGCCACTTCTTCCTGCGCTTCGCGAAGGGCGGCGGCTATTAACGAGGCATCGCTGCTATCCACCGCGCCGCCGGGAAAGGCGACCTGTCCGGCATGCTTGCGCAGATGAACGGAACGCTGAGTTAATAGTAACCCCGGCTGTGCACGACGCACGACGGGGATCAGTACGGCGGCCTGACGCTGGTTTAACGCAGCATGATTAACCTGCGGGCGCAGGAGTTGAAAGCGCGATAAAAAATCATCAAGCGTCAGGCTGCTGTATTCCACGTGTCAGTTCTCCAGTTGGTGCAAAATACGATTCACTTTATCAAACGTTTCCTGATACTCCGCATCTTCCTGGCTGTCCGCCACAATGCCACCGCCAGCGGAACAATAAATGCGTCCGTTGGTGGCTGTCAGCGTGCGAATGGTGATGCTGGTATCCATATTGCCGCAAAAGCTCAGATAGCCAATGCTACCGCACCAGGCGTTGCGTCTTTGCGGTTCCAGTTCGTCAATAATTTCCATTGCCCGCACTTTTGGCGCACCGGTAATAGAGCCGCCGGGGAAGGCGGCGCGCAGCAGGTCAGTGGCGTGCAATGACTCTGGCAGACGCGCGGTAATGGTGCTGACCAAATGATGAACGGCAGGGAACGGTTCGACAACGAACAGTTCCGGAACCTGTACCGAACCGGGTTCGGCAACGCGGCCGATATCATTACGCATTAAATCGACGATCATCAGGTTTTCCGCCTGATCCTTTGGCGAGTTCGCCAAAGATTGAGCCTGTAGACGATCGGCATCGGCATCTTCAAGTCTGGGCAGCGTGCCTTTAATCGGGCGCGTCTGGATGTGCTGGTTTTCCAGCAGAATAAAACGTTCAGGTGAAAGGCTGAGAATCGCCCCTTCCTCAAGACGTATAAACGCACTGAACGGGGCGCGGTTCGCATGGTTGAGACGTACAAACGCCAACCACTCATCTCCTTGATAATGCGCCTGAAAACGCTGGGCAAGATTGACCTGATAGCAATCGCCGCTGTGCAGATAACGCTGCACCTGACGGAACTTTTCACCATACTGCGCGCGGGTCATGTTGGACTGCCACGAGGATGTTAACGAAAACGGTTCGCGCACGGGTATCTGTTGATTTTCCAGCCAACGGCATCGTGCCTGTACATCGGAGTGGCTAAGTAGCGACACCCTTTGCAACTGATGATCGACAATCAGCGCCCAATCGTAAATGCCAACCGCCATGTCCGGTAGCGTGATATCCTGTTCGGCTTCCGTTGGCAGAGATTCAAAACGACGGCCTAAGTCATAACCGAACAGACCCAATGCGCCTCCCTGGAAGGGAAAATCGGGATTATAATCGGGCTGAATAGTCAGCGATGTCAGCGCCGAACGTAAAACCGTCATCGGATCATCAACCGTTTGCATAGTGCCGTGATGGTCATGCACAACGGTCTCTTTTGCATGTGTGACCAACGTGGTAATGGGGTCGGCGACCAGAATATCAAAGCGATTATGCGGATGGTCGGCATGGCCTGAATGCAAAAGCATTGCCCAGGGCTGGTGGCTTAATGTGGCAAAATAGTGCTCAGCGGCGTCCAGACGCCAGGGGAGTGTGATTACAGCGGGAGATAACGTCTTCATCAGTCCTGACTCGTTGCTACTTCACTGGCTATGTGCCGGGTAGCATGAAATAATTAGCGCTAATAATTTAGCAGGAGTTCACCATGATTGCAGGTTTACCTTCACTCACGCACGATCAGCAGCAACAGGCGGTTGAACGCATTCATGAACTGATATCCCAGGGGATGAGCAGTGGCGAGGCGATTACGAAAGTGGCTGCTGAATTACGCGCCAGCCATACCGGCGAGCGGATCGTGGCGCGTTTTGAAGATGAAGACGAATAACGCCGCTTATACCGCAGCGATAATCTTAATTTCAACTTTGTATTTCGGGTTCATTAACCCGGCCTGAACGGTACAACGTACCGGCGCGTGACCAGCAACAACCCATGCGTCCCAGGCTTTGTTCATGGCGGCAAAATCATTTTTGTCCGCCAGGAACAGAGTGGCATCAAGAATACGTGACTTGCTGCTGCCCTGTTTTTCCAGCACCGCATCAATTTGCGCCAGCGTATTTGCCGTTTGCTCAAAGGCGTCGGCATCCAGATTTTCCGGTACGCCGGTGTAATACAACGTGTTGTTGTGGATAACCACGTCGGACCAACGCGCTTCGGCATCAATGCGCACAATCGTCATAAATCATTCCTCATTTACGTTTTTTCATAATGGCTTCGGGTTGCGCCAAGACTGCCATAATGTTGTGTCCACGTCACCTCTTCAACTGGCGAAAGAGCCGCTGGCCTGACATAATCCCTGTTCAAATGAACAGGGGGCAGTGTGACGGACGATTTTGCAGCAGACGGTCAGTTGGCTAAAGCGATACCCGGTTTTAAACCGCGTGAACCACAGCGGCAGATGGCCTTCGCCGTCAGTCATGCTATCGAAAAATCACAGCCGCTTGTTGTCGAAGCTGGAACAGGAACGGGTAAAACCTACGCTTATCTTGCCCCTGCGCTGCGTGCCGGAAAGAAAGTGATCGTCTCCACGGGCTCGAAGGCGTTGCAGGATCAGCTATACAGCCGCGATTTACCCACCGTTGCGAAGGCTCTGGAATTCACGGGTAAACTGGCGCTGCTGAAAGGGCGTTCAAACTATCTGTGTCTTGAGCGTCTCGAACAACAGGCGCTGGCGGGCGGTGACCTGCCGGTACAGACTTTAAGTGACGTCATTCTGCTACGTTCCTGGTCAAATCAAACCCTTGATGGTGACATCAGCACCTGCGTCAGCGTGGCGGAAGACTCTCAGGCCTGGCCGCTGGTGACGAGCACAAACGATAATTGCCTTGGGAGCGACTGCCCGCTGTACAAAGAGTGCTTTGTCGTTAAAGCGCGCAAGAAGGCGATGGATGCGGATGTCGTCGTGGTAAACCACCATCTGTTTCTCGCTGATATGGTGGTAAAAGAGAGTGGGTTTGGCGAGCTGATCCCGGAAGCTGAAGTGATGATCTTCGATGAAGCGCATCAGTTACCGGATATCGCCAGCCAGTATTTTGGTCAATCGCTCTCCAGCCGCCAACTGCTGGATCTGGCGAAAGACATCACCATTGCCTATCGCACCGAGCTGAAAGACACTCAGCAGCTTCAAAAATGCGCCGACCGGCTGGCGCAAAGCGCGCAGGACTTCCGTCTGCAGTTGGGCGAGCCGGGCTATCGAGGAAACTTGCGGGAACTGCTGGCCGACCCGCGCGTGCAGCGCGCGTTTTTGTTGCTCGATGACACGCTGGAGCTGTGTTACGACGTGGCGAAACTGTCTCTCGGACGTTCCGCCTTGCTGGATGCCGCGTTTGAACGTGCCACGCTTTACCGTACTCGTCTGAAGCGCCTGAAAGAGATCAACCAGCCAGGTTTCAGCTACTGGTATGAATGCACCTCGCGCCATTTCACCCTTGCGCTGACGCCGCTCACGGTGGCGGATAAATTCAAAGAAGTGATGGAACAGAAGCCGGGCTGCTGGATTTTTACCTCCGCGACGCTGTCGGTAAACGATGATCTTCATCATTTCACCGCGCGGCTGGGTATTGAAGATGCCGAGTCGATGCTGCTGCCAAGTCCATTTGATTACACCCGCCAGGCGCTGCTGTGCGTGCCGCGTAATCTCCCGCAAACCAACCAACCGGGAGCGGCGCGTCAGCTGGCATCCATGCTGCGTCCTATTATCGAAGCGAACAACGGACGCTGCTTTATGCTGTGTACCTCGCACGCGATGATGCGCGATCTGGCGGAACAATTCCGCGCCACCATGACCCTTCCCGTGCTGCTGCAGGGCGAAACCAGTAAAGGGCAACTGTTACAGCAGTTTGTCAGCGCAGGTAATGCGTTACTGGTTGCCACCAGCAGCTTCTGGGAAGGGGTGGACGTGCGTGGCGATACGTTGTCGCTGGTGATTATTGATAAACTGCCGTTCACCTCGCCCGACGATCCGCTGTTAAAAGCGAGGATGGAGGACTGCCGTTTGCGCGGCGGCGATCCGTTTGAAGACGTTCAGTTGCCGGATGCGGTAATCACCCTGAAACAGGGCGTGGGGCGTCTGATTCGTGACGCCGACGACCGCGGGGTGCTGGTGATTTGCGACAACCGTCTGGTGATGCGACCTTATGGTGCCACTTTCCTGGCAAGCCTTCCGCCTGCGCCGCGGACGCGTGATATTGCTCGCGCTGTTCGTTTTCTTGCCATACCAACGACTGAGTAATTTGTTACGGAGTGTGGTAAGATGCGCGCCAAATTTATTGACCTGATCACAAACACCCATGCGAATTCTGGCTATCGATACCGCCACAGAGGCGTGCTCTGTTGCCCTGTGGAATGACGGTACTACCAAGGCTCATTTCGAGCTTTGCCCACGAGAACACACCCAACGAATTTTACCAATGGTTGAGGAAATCCTGGCCGCTGGCGATCTCACGTTAACCGATATCGACGCTCTGGCGTTTGGTCGCGGTCCTGGCAGTTTCACCGGTGTACGTATTGGGATTGGCATTGCTCAGGGGCTGGCGTTAGGCGCGAATTTACCGATGATCGGCATTTCCACCCTGGCAACAATGGCGCAGGGAGCCTGGCGTAAGTCGGGCGCGACCCGCGTACTGGCCGCGATCGACGCGCGAATGGGCGAAGTCTATTGGGCCGAATACCTGCGTGATGAGCACGGCAACTGGCACGGTGAAGAAACCGAAGCGGTGCTAACCCCCGAGCAGGTGCATGCGCGTTTACTGCAACTGTCTGGCGAGTGGGTAACGGTCGGAACAGGCTGGCCTGCCTGGCCTGAGCTCGGTAAAGACAGCGGTCTGACGCTGAGCGATGGCGACGTTTTGCTTCCGGCGGCTGAAGATATGCTGCCTGTTGCCACGCAAATGCTGGCTGCCGGTAAGACCGTGGCGGTTGAACATGCGGAACCGGTTTATTTACGTAACACCGTGGCATGGAAGAAACTTCCCGGTAAAGAATGAATCTTAGTAGTACATCCCTGGTCAATTCGCACAGCCGTCAGTGCGCAGCATGGTGAATTGGTCGGGGCAGAAGCTAAGAAAAGGGAGTCGCAATATGGCGGTGCAAAAGCAGTTATTGAAAGGTGTGTTGGCGGGCGCATTCGCGTTAATGCTTAGCGGTTGTGTCACCATCCCGGACGCGATTAAAGGTTCGAGCCCTACGCCGCAGCAGGATCTGGTCCGGGTGATGAATGCCCCGCAGCTGTATGTCGGACAGGAAGCGCGTTTCGGCGGTAAAGTGGTGGATATTCAGAACCAGCAGGGGAAATCCCGTCTGGAAATTGCCACTGTTCCTCTTGATAGCGGGGCGCGACCGGTGCTGGGCGAAGCCTCCCGCGGGCGAATTTATGCTGATGTAAATGGTTTCCTCGACCCGGTGGACTTCCGCGGTCAACTGGTTACCGTCGTCGGTCCGATTAGCGGTACTGTGGATGGAAAAATCGGTAATACACCGTATAAATTCATGCTGATGCAGGTAACTGGCTATAAACGCTGGCATATTACTCAGCAAATTGTTATGCCGCCTCAGCCGATCGACCCCTGGTTCTACGGTGCGCGTGGCTGGCCTTACGGTGGCTACGGCGGATGGGGATGGTACAATCCCGGCCCGGCACAGGTTCAGACCATAGTAACTGAGTAACTCTTTGTTTTATGAGTAAAAGAAACAGCGGCTCGTCCGCTGTTTCTGCATTAACGTGGATATAAGAAAAATAAATAGTGACGTGCTTCGCAACCTTGTCGTTGTGTAATAAACAAACTGGTACGCTGAGTTAATATTATGTTAACAGTTTGTTTATTGCCTGGGGTTGTGATGACGACGAATACGCATTTTAGAGGTGATGTATTGAAAAAGGTTTGGCTTAACCGTTATCCCGCTGGTGTTCCTGCGGAGATCAATCCTGACCGTTATCAATCCCTGGTGGAACTCTTTGAACACTCAGTAAGACGGTATGCCGATCAGCCCGCGTTTGTAAACATGGGGGAGGTGATGACCTTCCGCAAGCTTGAAGAGCGTAGCCGGGCATTTGCGGCCTATTTGCAACAGGGACTCGGGCTGAAGAAGGGCGATCGCGTCGCATTGATGATGCCGAACCTGCTGCAATATCCGGTCGCACTGTTTGGGATTTTACGTGCCGGCATGATCGTCGTGAACGTGAACCCGCTGTACACGCCTCGCGAGCTGGAACATCAGCTCAACGACAGCGGCGCGTCGGCGATTGTCATCGTGTCTAACTTTGCCCACACGCTGGAAAAAGTCGTCGACAAAACGTCGGTGCAACACGTGATCCTGACGCGTATGGGCGATCAGCTGTCGACCGCCAAAGGGACCTTGGTTAACTTTGTCGTCAAGTATATCAAGCGTCTGGTACCGAAATATCACCTGCCGGATGCCATCTCTTTTCGTAGCGCGCTGCAAAACGGTTATCGCATGCAGTATGTGAAACCCGAAGTAGTGTCGGAAGATCTGGCGTTCCTGCAATATACCGGGGGGACTACCGGTGTGGCGAAGGGCGCGATGCTTACGCACCGTAACATGCTGGCTAACCTTGAGCAGGTTAACGCCACTTATGGCCCGTTGCTGCATCCGGGTAAAGAACTGGTGGTGACGGCCCTACCGCTGTATCACATTTTTGCACTGACGATGAACTGCCTGCTGTTTATTGAGCTGGGCGGTCAAAACCTGCTGATTACCAACCCGCGTGATATTCCGGGACTGGTAAAAGAGCTGGCGAAGTATCCGTTCACCGCCATGACCGGCGTCAACACGCTGTTTAACGCGCTGCTGAATAACAAAGAGTTCCAACAACTGGACTTCTCGTCACTGCACCTTTCGGCTGGCGGCGGGATGCCGGTTCAACAGGCGGTAGCTGAACGTTGGGTAAAGCTGACCGGTCAGTATCTGCTGGAAGGCTATGGCCTGACGGAGTGTGCCCCTCTGGTGAGCGTCAACCCTCATGATATCGACTACCACAGCGGCAGTATCGGGTTACCGGTTCCTTCCACCGAGGTCAAACTGGTGGATGACGACGATAACGAAGTGCCGCCGGGAGAACCGGGCGAACTGTGCGTGAAAGGTCCGCAAGTGATGCTGGGCTACTGGCAGCGACCAGACGCCACCGACGAAATCGTTAAAGACGGCTGGCTGCACACCGGCGATATTGCGGTGATGGATGATGAAGGCTTCCTGCGTATTGTCGATCGTAAGAAAGATATGATCCTGGTGTCCGGCTTCAACGTCTATCCAAATGAAATTGAAGACGTGGTTATGCAACATCCTGGCGTACAGGAAGTGGCTGCGGTCGGCGTTCCGTCGGGCAGCAGCGGTGAAGCGGTGAAAATTTTCGTGGTGAAGAAAGATGCCTCGTTAACTGATGAGGTGCTTATCACTTTCTGCCGTCGTCACCTGACGGGCTATAAAGTACCGAAGCTGGTGGAGTTTCGCGACGAGTTGCCGAAATCTAACGTCGGTAAAATTTTGCGACGAGAATTACGTGACGAAGCGCGCGCCAAAGTGGACAATAAAGGCTGAGCGTTAAGTCAGCCAGCAGAAAACGCCGGGTAAACCGGCGTTTTTTTTGGCGCAAACCTAAGAGAGCACGATTTGAATTATCAAATGATCACCACGGACGACGCGTTAGCCACGCTGTGCGAAGCCGTCCGTGAATTTCCGGCGATAGCCCTGGATACCGAATTTGTTCGCACACGTACCTATTATCCGCAGTTGGGGCTGATCCAACTCTTTGATGGCAAACACGTTGCTCTGATTGATCCACTAGGGATCACCGACTGGTCGCCCCTGCGCGATATTCTGCGTGATACCGCCATCACCAAATTCCTGCATGCGGGAAGTGAAGACCTGGAAGTGTTTCTCAACGCTTTTGGCGAACTTCCGCAGCCGTTAATTGACACACAAATCCTGGCTGCGTTTTGCGGTCGTCCGCTGTCGTGGGGCTTCGCCTCGATGGTGGAAGAGTTTACGGGGGTGGCGCTCGACAAAAGCGAATCGCGTACCGACTGGCTGGCCAGACCGCTGACCGAGCGTCAGTGCGAATACGCGGCGGCTGACGTCTGGTATCTGTTACCGATCACCACAAAACTGATGGCTGAAACCGAAGCCAGCGGCTGGCTGCCAGCCGCGCTGGACGAATGCCGCTTAATGCAACAGCGTCGCCAGGAGATTCTGGCGCCAGAAGACGCCTGGCGTGACATCACCAACGCATGGCAACTGCGCACCCGTCAGCTAGCCTGCCTGCAATTGCTTGCCGACTGGCGACTGCGTAAAGCACGCGAGCGCGATCTGGCGGTAAACTTCGTGGTGCGTGAAGAGCACCTGTGGGCGGTGGCGCGTTATATGCCGGGCAGCCTGGGTGAACTGGATAGCCTGGGTCTTTCCGGGAGCGAAATTCGTTTCCACGGTAAAACGCTGATCGCCCTGGTGGAAAAGGCCCAGGCTTTACCGGAAGAGTCGCTGCCGCAGCCGCTGCTGAATTTGATGGATATGCCAGGGTATCGCAAGGCGTTCAAAGCCATCAAAGCGCTGGTTGCCGAGGTGAGTGCGGAACATAATCTCAGCGTCGAACTGCTTGCTTCGCGTCGCCAGATCAACCAGTTGCTCAACTGGCACTGGAAATTAAAGCCGCAGCAATCCCTGCCTGAGCTGGTTTCCGGCTGGCGTGGCGAATTGATGTCCGATCGCCTCAACGCGCTGCTGCAGGAATACCCGCAGTAAGTCACCAGGCTCGCCGGGTCGCGCGTTTGCTGACCCGGCCTGCGCAACGCTACAGATCGAGCACCAGGCGCTTACCTTTGGCGCGCGAGCAGCAGATGAGCATGCTTTGCTGGCTGGCTTTTTCGTCGTCGCTGAAATACTGATCGCGGTGATCCGCTTCCCCTTCCAGAATCGTCGTTTCGCAGGTGCCGCAAACACCTTCCCGGCACAGGCACTCAACCCGGGCGGCTTTGTTATTTTCGATAACCTGCAAAATGGTCATCTCTTCCGGGACCACAAACTCGCGCCCGGAACGCGCCAGCACCAGGGTGAAGGCGTCGCCGCCTTTCTCTTCCACGGCAAATTGTTCGAAATGTAGCTTATTGCTGTCCAGCCCAAGACGGGAAGCCGCTTCTCTGACAGCATCGTTGAGCACCGCAGGGCCACAGGTGTAGATATGCGTGCCGGGTTCAACATCTGCCAGCAGACGGGCTAAATCGAGGCGGGTGCCTGCCTTCGACAGGTGCAGATGAATGCGATCGGCGCTGGGGTGTTGCATGAGTTCGTCATGAAACGCGCAGGTCTCCTGACTGGGAGAGCAATAGTGCAGTTGCCATTGCGTCTGAGATTGTTCCAGCTCCGGGAGTTGCGATAAAAACGGTGTGATGCCGATGCCTCCGGCAATCAACAGATGTTTTTGCGCCTGAGGGGCGAGGGCGAAGAGGTTGTTTGGTGTGGAGATCGTGAGCGTGTCGCCGGGCTTCACGTTTTGATGCAGATATCGTGAGCCGCCTTTGGACGCCTCCTCCAGGCGTACGGCGATTTTATAGGCGCGCGTATCGCGTGGTGAACTCATCAGCGAGTACGCATTGCTGTACAGGTTCTCGCCATCGCGCATCTGCACGATAATATGGCTGCCACCTTGAAACGCAGGCAACGGCTGGCCTGAGGTCGCCGTTAAAGTGAAGCATTTTACCTGCGCGGTAATCGTCTCAATCCGGCTGACCCGGACTTCTTGCATTTGATAATCAGACATTGCGGCCTCCCTAAAAAATCTGTCCGACGCGGCTCAGCGACGCGCCGGAACCTGTCGTAAAAGCCCCGGGTTATTCCTGAAAAACCTGGGCGACCAGATTATGGAAATGGGCAATGCCATGCTCGGAGATGCCGCTGCCGCTGGTGTCCGCCATAATGCGTCCCTGGCCGCGATACCCGCGCGATTTCAGCCCTTTTTGTACGCTTTCAACCAGACGTAAATCTTCAGGACGAAAGACGTTGCGATACCATTCGATCAGTTGTTTCTGCTCTTCGGTCAGCTCTTCGTTGGTGAAATAGATGTCATAGTTTTGCAGCGTGGTTTCCGCATCTACCGGGAATTCGTAGATAACGGTCATCATGCCTTTGATTGGCGTCACGTTGAGCATGGTACACGGCCACAGCCAGAAACCGTGGAAGGCGGCATCAACCCCTTCTTCGAACTTAAATGACTGCTCTGAAGGTTTGGCGAAACCGTATTGCAGCGTCCAGTTGCCGTGCATGGTATGCCAGTAACGGTCAACCTGGACCGAGTCGGAAAAACCTGGATGGGCCGGACCGCAGTGGTAGCACTCCAGATAGTTATCGACAATATTCTTCCAGTTGGCTGGGGTACGAGTCGTAAAGCGCGCAGCAAGTTTCAGGTCATGCACGTCTGGGCAGGCTTCGATAACTTTGTCCGCAAGACCAGGGAGTTGTTCTTCCACGCTGCCCGCATTCGGATCCATGTTTATAAACACGAATCCGGCATATTCTTCCAGGCATACCGGTGTAAGGTGCGCTTTTTCGCTGTCGAAGTTGGCGACGTTTTCGCAGTTACGCGCATGCGCCAGATTGCCGTCAAGTTTGAATGCCCATGCGTGGTAAGGGCAGGTAATCACATTTTTCGCTTTCCCCTCGCCGCTCAACAGCTGATGACCGCGATGCGGGCAGACGTTGTAGAATGCCCGCAGCACGTTATCGCGCCCACGTACCAGCACGATATTCTCGCCAATCACTTCTCGGGTAACATAATCATTGGGTTTCGCCAGTTCGCTACTGTGGGCGACGCAAATCCAGCTTTTAGCGAACACCTTTTCTTGTTCGTGTTCGAAAGCCTGATGGTCGGTATAAAACCGGGCCGGGATAGTCCAGGCATCCTTCGGGTTGGCACAGAAATTTTGCGGCAGAATAAACTCAGGGCTCAGATTGCTCATTGGAATACCTTTAATTTGTGAGTAAGAGGATTTTTGTACTGGCGCTTAATTGTCGCCTTTGAGTAGCGTCCCGGCCGGTGGCGCGACCGGGACGTCAACTGGCGCTTCGGGAATATGACTTTCAATTTGATGCGCAGGAACGTGGGCATAGTCCTGCCGTACCCAGCGCAGAAAACCGCCAACCTTCACCAACAGGATGGCGAGGAATGGAAGAGCGGTCAGAACCACCGTGGTCTTCATGGTTTCCAGAGACGCGCCGGTGAACAAAATCGATAATGGGATCAGGGTGATAACCACGCACCAGAACAGACGAAGACTGCGCTGCGGATCTTCCCCTTCCTGCAGGTTGCGCGTGCTGGTGGCCGCCATGGTGTAGGCCACAGCATCCATGTGTGAGGCGAGGAATATAATCATGATCGCCAGATACGCCACCAGAAACAGTTTCCCGGCAGGCAACGACATCAACACTTGCTGTACGGCCGTCTCACCGCCCAGCGTCGCCATAACCTGCGGTACGTCGATCACGCCGTTCACAAACTGGTGAATGGAGTAGCTTTCCATCACGCCAAAGAAGAACCAGCAACCAACAGTGCTACCGAGGATTAATGCCCAGATAACCTCTTTGATTTTGCGACCACGGGATACGCGAGTGACAAACATTGCCACGCCCGGCGTGTAGGAGATCCACCACAGCCAGTAGAACACCGTCCAGTTACGGGTGAACTCACCGTTGCCAAGCGGGTCGGTGAAGAGGCTCATTTGCAAAAAATTTTGTGTCGTCAGGCCGATGGCGTTGATGATGTTGTTGGTGATGAACTCGGTCGGGCCGACGATCAGCACCAGCAGCGGCAGTAAAAACGCCCCCCAGCCGACCATTTTGCTCAGGCGTTGCAAACCGTTATTGATGCCAATCCAGGAGCTCAGGCAGAAAATGCCGCCAGAGAACAGGATTACAAACGCCTGCACCGTGAAGTTATCCGGTAACCCCGTCAGGGCAGACAAACCGCGGGTAAAGGTGGCAGCGGTGACGACCAGAGAGATAGTTAACGCGCCAACTGTCGCGATCAGGAACATCAGGTCAACCAGGCGACCCCAGACGCCCTGTGGATGCACGCCGGTAATGGCGGCGATAATCCCGGACAGGCTCAGTCCTTTGTTTTTACGCACATGAAAGTGGTAGGCCATGGTTAATGAGGCCAATGTGTAGGTCGCCCATGCGCTGATCCCCCAATGGAAAAAGGAATAGGGCAGGCTGTATTCCAGCGCTTTTTGCGAGTGCGGCGCGATATTCAGACCCGGGGTCTGGTAATAATAGGCCCACTCAGCAACGCCCCAGTAGAGCGTGGAGGAGCCTAATCCGGCGCATATAAACATAAACAGCCAGGAGAGCGTGCTGTATTCCGCTTTACCTTCTCCCAGACGGATATTGCCGTATTTGCTGGTAGCCAGCCAGACGACCAGACCCATAGCCATCAGAACGAGGATCTGCACGGCGGAACCCAGCATCCGGGTAACGCCGTTAAAAAGGGTATTTGCGACTTGTGCAGACTGCTGAGGGAAGAGACTAAGTGTGGCGGCGATGAAAAGAATAGCCACCAGGCTGATGGCTATCAGCGGCATGTCTTTTTTCTTGACGTTGCTCAACATGGGATCTCCTGGGCACAGTTGCCCGCGTATGGCATTAGCCTGTCGTTGTTATCATGCTGTAGGGGTAGAATGAGTTACTTTGTATTTAACAATTTTATTATTTGTTCTTTACATGGATTAAACAATTGCCCGATGCGTGAAGCAATAAAACACGGAACGGAAATAATAAAAGGTGAATTAGCGCAGGTTATTGGCTCCACAAAACGCATAAAAAAGCCGCGTCAGTGACGCGGCTCATATTTCGTGGTTTGACCTCTAACGTAGTGCCTGACAGATGGCTTCTCCCACCTGTTGCGTGGTGGCGCTGCCTTTCATATCCGGCGTTTTCGGGCCGCTGGCAATAACGTGCTCAATTGCCGCCAGAATACCGTCGTGGGCAGCCTTATAGTTGGCATCACCGTTGCCAAGGAAGTCCAGCATCATGGCGCCAGCCCAGATAGTGGCAATCGGGTTGGCGATGTTTTTTCCGTAAATATCGGGGGCCGAACCATGCACCGGCTCGAACAGGGACGGGAAGGTGCGTTCCGGGTTTAAGTTGGCAGAAGGCGCGATGCCAATCGTCCCGGTACAGGCCGGACCCAGATCGGAGAGGATGTCGCCGAACAGGTTGGAAGCAACCACAACGTCAAAGCGCTCCGGCTGCATCACAAAGCGGGCGCACAGTATATCGATATGCTGTTTATCCCAACGGATCTCAGGATAGTTAGCCGCCATTGCTTCAACACGCTCGTCCCAGTAAGGCATGCTGATGGCCAGACCATTGGATTTGGTCGCCGAGGTCAGGGTTTTGCGCGGGCGGTTTTGCGCCAGCTCGAAGGCGTAACGCAATATACGATCTACGCCGCGACGGGTGAAGACCGACTCCTGGATAACCACCTCGTGTTCCGTCCCTTCACTCACGCGTCCGCCGAGAGAAGAGTATTCTCCCTCGGTGTTCTCGCGTACGACGTAGAAATCAATGTCGCCTGGCTGCTTGCCCGCCAGTGGGCAAGGGACTCCCGGAAACAGGCGTACCGGACGCAGGTTGACGTACTGGTCGAATTCACGGCGAAACTTAAGCAGCGAGCCCCATAAAGAGATGTGGTCCGGTACGGTGTCCGGCCAGCCAACGGCGCCAAAATAGATAGCATCAAAGGATTGCAACTGCTCATGCCAGTCATCCGGCATCATTTTACCGTGATGGGTGTAGTACTCGCAGCTCGCCCATTCCATTTGCTCAAAGCTGAGCGACAACCCCCAACGCTCGGCGGCTGCCTGTAACACATGAATACCTTCAGGCAGCACTTCTTTACCAATGCCATCTCCGGGGATAGCGGCAATACGACAGGTTTTCTTCATAGCAGCTCTCACTTGTACGCCATCAAAATTGACTTTCCCCTTATCCTATAATTGACTGATTAAGAGTTAATCCCCCTAACTGGTGAAACATAAAACACAGATCATGAATAATCTGCCGCTGCTAAATGATTTACGCGTCTTTATGCTGGTTGCCCGTCGGGCAGGATTTGCCGCCGTTGCCGAGGAACTGGGTGTATCACCGGCTTTTATCAGTAAGCGAGTAGCCCTGCTGGAGCAGACGCTGAACGTGGTGCTGCTGCACCGGACAACGCGGCGTGTAACCATCACGGAAGAGGGGGAGCGGATCTACGAATGGGCGCAGCGGATCCTGCAGGATGTTGATCAGATGATGGACGAGTTGTCTGATGCCAGGCAGATCCCGCAGGGGATGCTACGCATTATTAGTAGCTTTGGCTTTGGCCGTCGGGTGGTGGCTCCGGCGCTGTCTGCGCTGGCAAAAGCGTACCCGCAGCTAGAACTGAGGTTCGATGTTGAAGACCGCCTGGTGGATATGGTGAATGAGGGCGTCGATCTTGATATTCGTATCGGGGATGATATCGCGCCAAACCTGATTGCCCGCAAGCTGGCGACTAACTACCGTATTCTGTGCGCCTCGCCGGAATTTGTGGCGCAGCATGGGACGCCAAAGCAACTGAACGATCTCTCCACTTTTCCTTGTCTGGTTATCAAAGAGCGCGACCATCCGTTTGGCATCTGGCAAATGCGTAATAAAGAGGGCGCTCACTCAATTAAAGTTACTGGGCCTCTGTCGTCTAATCATGGCGAAGTGGTACATCAGTGGTGTCTTGATGGGCAGGGAATTGCCCTGCGTTCGTGGTGGGACGTTTGCGACAACATTGCCGGTGGACATCTGGTACACGTATTACCCGAGTATTATCAACCAGCAAATATATGGGCGGTTTATGTTTCTCGGCTGGCGACGTCGGCAAAAATCCGTATTACGGTTGAGTATTTGCGCCGCTATTTTGCCGAAAACTATCCAAAGTTTACTTTGGAATAAATCCGCAACAGCCTGGCAAGAAACTGAAAATAAAAAAGGCAGAATAATCTGCCTTTTTTGCAACTATAACTCACTGAGCAAAGCCGTTATTTAGACTCTTCAGCTTCAGGTAATGTCACGTTAAGTTCGAGGATAGAAATATCGCCGTCTTTTTGTTCAAGCTGTACGGTGACCATTTCGGGATCAATTTGTACATACTTGCAGATAACCTCGAGAATATCTTTCCTCAGTTGCGGTAAATAATGTGGCTCGGCGTCACTACGACGACGTTCCGCAACAATAATCTGCAGTCGCTCTTTAGCGATGTTCGCTGTGCTCTTTTTCCGCGAGAGAAAAAAATCCAGTAATGCCATAACTTATCCTCCGAACAGGCGTTTGAGGAAACCTTTCTTCTCTTCTTCAATGAAGCGGAAAGGACGTTCTTCTCCCAACAGACGGTCTACGGTATCAGCATAGGCTTTACCGGCATCAGCATTGATGTCGAGAATAACCGGCTCACCCTGGTTAGACGCGCGCAGGACTGACTGATCTTCAGGAATCACGCCAACCAGCTTGATTCGCAGAATTTCCAGTACGTCTTCCATGCTCAGCATGTCACCTTTATTTACGCGGCCAGGGTTGTAGCGCGTCAGCAACAAATGCTCTTTAATCGGATCTTCACCGTTTTCCGCACGACGAGATTTCGACGCCAGAATACCCAGAATACGGTCAGAGTCACGTACAGAGGAGACTTCCGGGTTAGTGGTGATAATCGCTTCATCGGCAAAATACAGGGCCATCAGCGCGCCGGTTTCAATACCCGCCGGGGAGTCGCAGACGATGAAATCGAATTCCATCGTTTTCAAGTCGTCCAGAACTTTCGCGACGCCTTCACGCGTCAGCGCGTCTTTATCGCGAGTCTGTGAGGCCGGAAGAATAAAGAGATTTTCGGTACGCTTATCTTTGATTAACGCCTGATTTAACGACGCATCGCCCTGAATAACGTTGACGAAGTCGTAAACGACGCGGCGTTCACAACCCATAATCAGATCGAGGTTACGCAGGCCGATATCAAAATCAATAACGACAGTTTTCTTTCCCTTCTGGGCCAAACCTGTAGCGATGGCCGCGCTGGAGGTGGTTTTGCCAACGCCCCCTTTACCCGAAGTAACAACAATAATGCGTGCCATAGAAATTCCTTGTTAAAAAGGGATTAATTCAACGGTTGAACTGTCAAAGCGTTCTCTGCTAATTGCAGACGGGCCGCTTTGCCATAAAATTCTGCTGGGATTTTATCACTCAGCCAATAAACACCTGCGATAGACACCAGTTCTGCCGTCAGATGGGTACAAAAAATTTGCGCTTCACGATCGCCGCTTGCACCTGCCAGCGCACGGCCTCTCATCATTCCATAAACATGAATATTGCCATCAGCGATAAGCTCTGCGCCCGCACTGACGTGGCTTGTAACAATCAGATCACATTGTGGAGCATAAATGCGCTGACCGGAACGAACCGGCACATTTATTAATCGTGTTTTTGTGATGGGAGTAACGTTTTGCGGCGGAGCGACGGGAGCCGGGACCTCAACAGGCGCAGGACGAATAGCTTTTTCTTTACCTTCAGTCAGTAAAGGAAGACCCATTTCGTCGATTTCTGCTTTTAGTCTGGCGTCTTTGCATCCGCTAACGCCAATAATGCGCAATCCGGTAGACGCGACAACTTTCTGCAGCGCTGACCAGTTTACCGGGCTTTCAAGACCACTCACGTTAACCACCACGGGAGCATGTTTTAAAAAAGCCGGTGCCTGCGCGATTTTGTCTTCCAACGCCTGACGAATAACCTCGGGTTCTGCTTCATGTAAATGAACCACTGATAAGGTGAAGCTACTGCCTTTAAGCTCGATTGGCGTGTTTGACATCCTGGCCTTACTCAATTTGCTATTTATCATCCCCAGCGCGGGGTGATATTCCGAAGACTATAAGGCATGTTATAGTCAGTATTATATTGAGGCAAGCCACCATTCCGTGAATTCAGAGTAAAAGATATGTTTTGTGTGATCTACCGAAGCAGCAAACGTGACCAGACCTATTTATATGTCGAAAAAAAAGACGATTTCTCGCGCGTTCCTGAAGAACTGATGAGAGGATTTGGTCAGCCGACGCTGGCAATGATGTTACCGCTTGATGGGCGTAAAAAATTAGTTAATGCCGATCTTGAAAAAGTAAAACAGGCCCTGACTGAGCAGGGCTATTATTTACAAATACCCCCGCCGCCAGAAGATTTACTTAAACAGCATCTGGCAGCGGCAAAACAAAATACACCAGACGCTAAACGTTAAACTGCATCCGGCAGCAGCACGTTCCATCGATGCAGTACCTGAAATCTATGACTACGTTAGGGGAAAGTAATGTATCAACATCACAACTGGCATGGTGCTCTGCTGGATTATCCGGTGAGTAAGGTGGTTTGCGTAGGGAGTAACTATGCCAACCATATTAAAGAGATGGGTGGAACTACCCCGGAAGAACCGGTTCTGTTTATTAAACCGGAAACCGCGCTGTGCGATTTGCGCCAACCGCTGGTGATCCCATCTGATATGGGGTCTGTCCACCATGAAGTTGAGCTGGCTGTTCTGATTGGCGCGACCCTGCGGCAAGCGACAGAAGATCATGTGCGCAAAGCCATCGCCGGTTATGGTGTCGCGCTGGATCTGACCCTGCGCGATATTCAGGGCAAAATGAAGAAAGCGGGGCAGCCATGGGAAAAAGCGAAGGGTTTTGATAATTCTTGCCCGCTGTCTGGATTTATTCCGGTGGCGGAATTTAATGGCGATCCGCAGGATACGATGCTTGGATTAACGGTCAATGGTGAAACTCGCCAGCACGGCTCCACGGCGGACATGATCCATCACATCGTTCCCTTGATTGCTTATATGAGCCGTTTCTTTACCCTCAAAGCGGGCGATGTGGTGCTAACGGGAACGCCAGCAGGCGTGGGACCTTTAAGCAGCGGCGACGAACTGGCCATCAGTTTTCACGGTCAAACGCTAACAACCCGCGTGCTGTAATCTCTGCTTGCCGCCTTTTCGGGCGGCAAAACTTGCATCAGCGTGCCAGACTGGTTATAAGGTGCAGCTTTATTGCAATAGCGGAAACCCTGATGAGCGACATACCTTTCTGGCAAAGTAAAACCCTTGATGAAATGACCGATGCCGAGTGGGAGTCATTATGTGACGGGTGCGGTCAATGCTGCCTGCATAAGCTGATGGATGAAGACACTGACGAAATCTACTTTACCAACGTCGCCTGTCGTCAGCTCAACATTAAAACCTGCCAGTGTCGTAATTACGAACGTCGATTCGAGTACGAGCCTGACTGCATCAAACTGACGCGTGATAATCTGCCGACTTTTGAATGGTTGCCGATGACCTGCGCTTATCGTCTGCTCGCAGAAGGAAAAGGGCTGCCGGAGTGGCACCCGTTGCTGACAGGATCAAAAGCGGCGATGCACGGTGAACGTATCTCAGTTCGTCATATTGCGGTGAAAGAATCGGAAGTGCGTGACTGGCAGGATCATATCCTGAACAAACCATCATGGGCTGATTAACGTTATGAGATTAAAGGATTTTGGTTCTACTCGTTTTGAGCATGGGGCATCTGTGGGGCACTGCCTCCAAAATTAGCGTTCAATATTGCCAGTTGGTTGTCATTGTTGTCGGACATCCATTTTCCGTAAACGCTGTAAACCATTTGCGCTGACGTATGCCCCATTTGAGCCGCAATGAAGTTGGGGTTTGCTCCGGCGCTTAATGCCCAGCAAGCATAAGTGTGTCGAGACTCATATGACTTGCGGTGCGGAATGCCGCTCCTCCTTAATATGTTGTTCCACGTTCCTGAAAATGACCCGGGCGAGTACCATTCACCTCCTTTACCATTCCTTGCTGTTAGCCTGGGAACAAAAACGAATGTGCATTCATCCCGGCGAGTTCTGCCAAACTCTCTGAGGTGAACGTCTATCTGATGCTGTTTCCCCATCCTGGTATAAGCCATCTGGCTTTTTAGTGCCTCGATGGCCGGAGTGGTGAGATTGATTGTCCGGTTACCACTTTCTGTCTTTGGCGGCGTGAAGTGATCTGAAATAGCAAGGTTCCTGCTGATCCGAATGGTCCAGTTCTTCGTGTCGATATGTCTGGGGGCATGAAGAACAGCAGGCATTCTTAAACGTAGTGATTTCTGGTTTTCCTATTGGTTCAGTGGCGCTGGCAAAGGCACCTGATTGGTGTTCGCGTGAACTTCCTTACATCGAAGTTGTTGACGGTAAGCAGCGCCTCACAACCCTGAAAAAATTCATCACCAATGAGATTCCAATAATCCTAGCTGATGGTCCGCTTTACTGGCGAGATATGACTCGTGCGGAGCAATTGGCATTTGGGCGTCGCCCACTCCCAGCAATTGTGCTGGATGAAGTGACGTACAAGGATCGGCTGGCTTATTTCATGGCGGTGAACTTTACAGGCGTTCCACAAAGCGAGGAACACAAACGGCATGTAATGCATCTCATGGAGACCGCCCAATGACAGCACTCAACAAACAGGCGCTGCGTGAAGCGGCGGAGAAAGCGACTCCTGGTCGTATCGGTGACCGTATCGACGGAAGCGGTAGCATCAAATACGAATGCCATGGTTACGATGAGTCTTTGGTCTTACGTACCGACCATAAAAATATGGAGTACGGGTTCATTGGTGAAAACGGTAATGCCGATGAGCTTTTCTTCAGGCTGTGTGTGCCGGACGTAATTCTGGCGCTGCTGGATGAGCTGGAAGCCGCAGAGAAGCGCATAGCAGATCTGCAAGTTGCTCGTGACAAATGTTTCCTTAGCGGCCTGAAAACCGGATGGGAATACGGCATCGCTGATGATACTGAAGGTTATAACCGGGAAATATCTGATGCACAGGCAGTAATCGACCGCGCCGCCATGCTTCAGGCTGGCAACTCTCCGGTGATTCCGGATGGTTGGATTCCGGTGAGTGAGCGGATGCCTGAAGGCATGAAAACTGTAATCACATCCAATGGTTTCGATATTGGACAAGGTTGGTGGGATGGAGAAGCTTGGACGTCATTTGACTGTCATGACGTCGTTCCTGGCAAGGTAACCCACTGGATGCCACTGCCGGCATCGCCACATTTTCGTGAAATCGGGAATTCGTCAACCAACAATTTTCGGGAAAACGCGGAAACGTCAACCAAATGCTGGTGCCACACCTGCCGACCCGTAACGATGAGTGACATGCGATTTGTCGTTTGCCCTGACTGCGGAAACAAGCGCTGTCCGCGTGCCAATGACCACAGGAATGCTTGCACTGGAAGTAACGAGCCAGGGCAGATTGGAAGCGCATATCAAGCAGCACCGCAGCAGGAGGTAAAGTGATGTCCAAATGCGACGCTCTGCTTTACGCGATGGCGGTGGGTTTTGGTCTGGCTGCAGGTATTCGCGTTTACGTAGCCTGGGAATCATTAATCAATCTGGTGTGGGGTGCTATTAGTGCCTAAATCCGCAGCAGAACGCAAAGCCGCGCAGGAGGTAACAAGTGCAAGAGTTCATCCTGCACGAAACAAATAAAACTCAACTCTGGTCACTTCTGAAAGAAATCCTCTCTACCGGCAAACGCTGGCGCATAAAAATATCTGAGTACCGTGAAAAGCGAAGTCTTTCGCAGAACAACCTTTTGTGGAAATGGAACACCGAAGTAGCGGAGCAGTTAACCGCTACCGGTTCCGACAAATTCACTGACGAGGAAGTCCACGAATGGCTCAAGGATATGTATTGCCCAGCGAAGCCGGTAACCATCTCAGGAATGACCAGATACGTTAAATCAACCCGGCGACTCGATATCGGTGAGATGCACAAATACCTCACCGACATCGACCAGTGGGCGCATCAGAAGGGATTGCGACTAACCATCCCTGAAAGTTGCGAGTACCGGGAATTACAGCGGAGGCAGAACGAGTGAAGCTAAAAAGCACAACTCAAATTGCACTGGATAATCTGATATTCACTCCCACCAAACGAAGTCGAAACAAACCCAATCCGATCCCCTCGGCATCCGAAGTAAAAAGCTACGACCCGACCTATCCACTTATAGCCAAACGCTGGTTACGCGTTAAGGCGAGGAGGAAACATGGCTGACTTACGCAAAGCCGCCCGCGGCAGAGAATGCCAGGTGCGCATCCCGGGCGTATGTAACGGAAATCCTGAAACAACAATCCTTGCTCATATCCGGCTTGCTGGACTATGCGGTACCGGTATTAAGCCGCCAGACCTGATAGCCACGGTGGCATGCAGCCGGTGTCACGACGAGATAGACAGGCGAACTCATCTGGTTGATGCGGAATATGCGAAAGAATGCGCTCTGGAAGGAATGGCGAGGACGCAGGTTATGTGGCTGAAAGAGGGGCTAGTGAAGATATGAACGAATATCGAATTAGCCTGGCGTGGCCTCCGAGCAATAACCGGTATTACAGGCACAACAGGGGGCGAACACACATCAGCACCGAAGGGAAGGAGTACCGCGATCTGGTAGCGGAGGTCATCAAGGCAGAGATGCTCGACATTGGCGTAACTTGTCCACTGAAGGTTCGCATTGAATGCCACATGCCCGATCGCCGTCGTCGCGACCTGGACAACCTGCAAAAAGCAGCATTCGATGCGCTGACTAAAGCCGGGTTCTGGATGGATGACGTTCAGGTTGTGGATTACCGAGTGGTGAAAATGCCAATCGTCAAAGGTGGGCGTCTTGAGCTGACGATTACTGAACTGGAGGGCGCGTGAAGCAGGAAATCATCGAAGCGCTCCGCATCAGGTGGATACGGCTTCAACTATTACCACGCGGCAGAACCTTCCCAGACAACTACATCATTCTTCGTCAATTTTACCGGATATACAGGGGGCCAGAATGGCAGTAAGAGAGCTGAATTTAACCAAGGATCAGCATGACTGGCTTAATGGGCATCTTGAATTGTGGGGGGCATGGGTATATTCAGGCCGACTGGAAAAGCGAATGAGCAGCGTAATTGCTCAATTCATGGAAAGAGTCGAACCTTCCCGGTTAATGACCAGGCCAATGTGCAATGACGATGACGGAATGTTGATTTCTCAGGTCGTAGATTCCGTTATGCGCATAGATACAAAGGCCTTTGGCATTCTGCTTAGTTACTACTCTCACGGTTCGTCCAAGAGAGCCATTGCATCTTACTATCACGCTACCGCAAAGCCTCGCAAAATGGCTGGAAGAAGTGGTGAAGGGTGGCGTCGTCCATCTCTGTCAACTTGCAGAAATGAGATTGATGAAATTCTCCGTGCATCGCTCTTTGTTCTGTATCAGCCAATGCAAGATGCTTTTAAAAGCCGCAAACGTGTAGATAAAGTTAAACATATTGCATTTAAAAGTCTTGACATTGCATTATCCATTTAGCCATAATTAGTAGGTAAGCTGCCGTTAGTGACTCTTAAGTTGCTACGGTGGCTTTTTTCATACCTGCATAACAGGTAAGAGCATTCTCCCTTGTGGGCTTGGCTTAAATGCACCGAGTGCTCTTTCCGTTGTGGTGAATGCGCAGGCTGATGCGCTAACTTATCAGCTAGATGGTGAGGTAAAGGCTCACCATGGCGACGACGGGTAGTTCATTTACATGCCGGAATTCAGCACCGGCCACCACACACCAAATTCCTACCAGGACCATAAGAGCGAAAGCTCAACGCACTACCCTCATCTTGCCAGCCGCGCCGCTGGCTTTTTTAAAGCGCATTACCACCAAGAACCAGACCCAAACAACTCATTGCTGAATATCTGTGGCTACGGTAGCTTAGTGCACTTCAAAAAAGAAAACCCGCGCAATGGCTGGGCGTCATGAAGATGGGCGGCTGTTAACTGCTCATGATAACTTCTTTACAGACACCTCTGCCTCATAACCAAGAAGGTATAAGGCCTGCTCCAGCGTTTCGACTTTCGATGCGTGACTAACGTCAAGCAGACGGTCAATCTGCGGGCCTTTCTGGTTAAGCTTTCTTGCCAGATCTGCCTTGCGAGTTCCGGTGCTGATCATCGCATTGTGAAGCGCGGCTTTGAGGCATGTCAGAACGGGTAGGTGAATAACAATCTCACCTTCCAGCGCTGTCGATGGCTCTGGAATTGGTATGCGTGAATCAATCAGATCGCCAATGAATGCTGTGATGCCGTCCCGCGCCTCCAGTTCGATGTCATCCTCTGTTAAAGCAACAGAGTGAAGATTGTTGAAATCACGATAAGCGATTTCGTATTGGCCCGTATCTTCATCGAAAGATACTGATGCAGGGTACTTAAACATAAATGCCTCTTTCCGGTTATGGTCTCAATGACCAGATTCAGTGTCGAACAGGGTGGGGCCTAAAGCCCCAGATCCTTAATTATCGATTTTCTTGTTCCCTCTGGTATCTCCTTTGAGCCGTGGAAGGGGAAGATTGACATCCTTCCGTTGATTGTTGCTTTCCGGTGACTTCCTCCACCTCGGGCATTTTCAATCGTGACTCCTTGGGACTTTAACCAGCGAAGGAACTCGCTGTATTTCACTGAATCCTCCTGTTCGTTGATGATGGAATTATAATAACACATAAGGTTCAAAACACAACAAAAATGTTGTGTTAGGTTCAATGTATTTAGCGCCATCCATCCAGCAATCAATCTCACTCATAGATAACGTGCCTTGGCATGCGCTGGCGCTTTCCCCGAAAACACACAGCTCCCGCCTACATTGCGAGGAGAGAGATATGCGTATGCCAAACAAAGACCCCGGATCCTATGGGTTACTCGTATGGGTTCTCATTGCTGCCATGTCAATTTATGGCGGATTCGTTAAATACATCATCGACACCAAGACAAACAAGACCGCATGGAGTTGGGTTGCTGCGTTCGCTCAGGTTGCCGTGTCTGGTTTCGCAGGTTTGATCGGTGGGCTGATAAGTATTGAATCGGGACTAAGCATCTACTACGTGCTGGTTGTATCCGGAATGTCCGGAACAATGGGTAGCGTCGCTCTTAGCTTCTTCTGGGAAAGAATTACTGGGCTGAAAAATGCAAACAATTAATCCTCAAAGAAAAGCGTTCCTCGACATGCTTGCCTGGTCAGAAGGTACAGATAACGGTCGGCAGCCAACAAATAACCACGGATACGATGTGATCGTAGGTGGTTCGTTGTTTACCGATTACTCCGATCATCCGCGAAAATTGGTCACGCTGAATCCGAAGCTTAAATCGACAGCTGCCGGGCGCTACCAGCTTCTTTCCAAATGGTGGGATGCGTACCGCAAACAACTCGGGCTGAAGGACTTCTCGCCAGCCAGCCAGGATGCCGTTGCTTTGCAGCAAATTAAAGAGCGGCGCGCTCTGGAATTAATCGACGACGGAGACATCCATCAGGCTATCGATCGCTGTAGCAATATTTGGGCGTCACTACCCGGTGCCGGTTACGGGCAGTACGAGCACAAAGCAGACAACCTCATTGCCAGATTTAAACAGGCTGGCGGAAAGGTTAACGAGCCAAAGTCATGAGCCGCTCAACGGTCATCCTCTGGTCAGCAATCGCCTGTCTGTTTGCCTCTATGTCTTGGGGGATTAATCACTACCGCGACAACGCCACCGAATACAAGAAGCAGCGCGATGAGAAAACTCAGGCGCTGAATCTGGCTAACGCCACCATCACCGACATGGCAACCCGGCAGCGCGATGTAGCTGCGCTTGATGCCAAATACACGAAGGAGCTGGCTGATGCTAAAGCTGAAAATGATGCTCTGCAGCGCAAGCTTGATAATGGTGGTCGGGTGCTCGTCAAAGGAAAGTGTCCAGTGCCAGCCTCAACCGAAACCTCCAGCGCCTCCGGCATGGGCAATGATGCCACCGTCGAACTCTCTCCAGTTGCTGGACGAAACGTTCTCAGTATCCGATCCGGAATCGTCAGTGACCAAACCTCACTGAGGACGCTGCAGGAATACATCAACACGCAGTGCCTGAAATAAATACTCTTTGCAAAGTACAAAGTCCTTTTAATGAGCCTCGCGAAATGCGGGGCTTTTTTATGCCCGCAGTAAACCGCGCATCGCAGCGCATAACAATCCCGAGTCTTTCAGAAAGCTGAGCCTGGGAACTGCCGTATATGGTGGCGACCATCTCGGGGCGGCTTTTCTGTGCGAACAGGCTCATCTTTCTAAAAGGTAAAGACGCTATGAATAATCCGTCAGTTATTCCGGCCTTCGATTTCCGCGAAATGGTCACGACACTCGACAACAAGATAATCACCACATCGCTAAAGGTGGCTAACTATTTTGGTAAACGACACAAAGACGTATTGCGAGCCATCAGAAACCTTAAATGCTCCGATGATTTTACCCAGCGCAATTTTGCGCCCATTGATTTCATTGATAAAAATGGCGATGTTCAGCCTATGTATAACATCACCCGCGATGGATGCATGATGCTCGTGATGGGATTCACTGGTAAAACAGCCGCCGCAGTTAAGGAGTGTTACATCAATGCCTTTAACTGGATGGCTGAGCAACTTAGCAGAAGAGTTGCCATGGGCGAAGAAATGCAGCACCGCTACGCCATCAAAGAAACACGCTCAAAGCTGAAAGGCACGATCGGCAGCCGGTTGATGAACGAGCGGAAGAAAGAGAAGCGCGTCCTGGCGCTTGAACATGACCACATCATGCAGGTGACCCAGCCAGAATTGCTGATTGGTTGATCGCGACATTACAGAGGCTCTTCACCGAGGGGCTTCGATAATGATTTGTGTAATCCCGCAAGGATGGTGATCACATCTTGCTGACGGGTAAGCCGTAAGTGGCCAAGCACTTCTGAGAAGCAGAGTAACAGCTGCGACAAGGTTAAGAGGTAATCATGCCAGACATCTACCAAATCACGCTAACCACCCAAACAGGCGAAACCTTCACGGGCAAGATGTCACGGCGTCAGCCTGAACTGGTTAACGGATTTGTTCCGCTGGCTACAGAGACTGGCGAGTGGCTTTACTTCGCTCCTGGCGACGTGAAGCGCGTGAAGTTCACGCCATTGGAAGAGAGTATCGAAGAAAAGGGCGAATGATCGCCCTAATTGTTAACCGCGAGCCTCTCGACCTTCTTCATCTTCAGGAACTCGGTATCGCCAGTATTTATCTGGCTTAACCCAAACGACATTTTCTCCACTATCAACTCGGAATTTATTGATCAACTTTGTTGATAGCGCTTGGTTGCCATCCGCATTTTCTTTCAGGTGTTGCTCATTACCACTCTTTATCAGGTAATCGACAACATCTTGCTGATAGAGGCATCCGTCGGTTGTTAATGTGGACAACATCCAAGCTGTAACATCGGGAATATTTAAATTAGACGCGTTTGGGTTTACGGCTTTGGGTTTGTGTTTGTCAAAGACTCTTCGGTAAAACGTCCTTTTTCAAGTTTTTTTCCTGCAAACCATTGGCAAGTGTAATCACCAGTAAAGGCGCCTCCAAATTTGTGTATTTCATATACTGACATCTCTGGACCGCCTGATTTCAAATACACAGAATCACCAAGTTTAAAAAGCGCTTTTCTTTCAGTAGAAGAGTTACTCATAACTGATTTCCATATTAAAGAGAACATATGGCACTCACCGACAAACAAGAAATGTTCTGTCGCGAGTACCTCATCGATTTAAACGCCACGCAAGCGGCTATTCGGGCGGGGTACAGCGCAAAGACAGCTAACCGCACTGCGTCCGAAAACCTGTCAAAACCTGACATCCAGTCCAGAATTGCCGAACTTAAGGCGCAACGCAATGATCTGGTTGGCATAAATGCGACATACGTCCTGAATCGTCTCGTTGAGATAGACCAGATGGACGTGCTCGACATCCTGACCTCGACCGGAGAGTTGAAGCCGGTCTCTCAGTGGCCGAAGGTCTGGAGGACGACATTATCCGGGCTGGATGTCGTCGAGATGTCAGCCGAGGGAAACACCGCCGCACTGCTCAAGAAGATTAAGTGGCCTGATAAGGTGAAGAACCTTGAGCTGATTGGTAAGCACATCGATGTCCAGGCATTCCGTGAGCAGGTGAAAACAGAGCACGTAGTTGATTCAATATCTGACCTGATGGATTCACTGTCTCAGGGGGCGTAATGAAACCTGAGCACATCAAGCTGCTGGCCGATAAAGACTGGCGGCTGAATAACCTTTACTGGATCACCGACAAAGAAGGTAAGCCCACGCGCTTCAGGATGACGCCTGAGCAGCGGGAATACTTCGAGGGGATCCACACCCGCAACATCATCCTGAAAGCACGCCAGCTCGGATTCACTACCGAGGTGTGCATCATCCAGCTCGACGCGGCCCTGTTCGAGTCGGCAAAGTGCGCGCTGATCGCCCACACGCTGAACGACGCAAAACGTCTGTTCCGCGAGAAGGTGAAGTACGCATACGACAAACTGCCGGCAGAGATAAAGGCAGCCAACCCGGCGAGCAATGACTCTTCCGGCGAGCTCGTCTTTAAGAAGGGTGGATCGCTGTACGTCAGCACGTCATTTCGTGGCGGTACGCTGCGTTACCTGCACGTTTCCGAGTTTGGAAAGATATGTGCCAAGTATCCAGACAAAGCCCGTGAGATCGTCACTGGTGCGTTTGAGGCGGTATCGACTGGATGCTTCGCTACTATCGAGAGCACGGCAGAGGGTCGGGCGGGTTACTTCTTCGATTACTGCCAGACGGCAGAGAAAGCGTTGCTGCAGGGGAAGCCCTTATCCGCGCTGGACTGGAAGTTTTTCTTCTTCTCATGGTGGAAGAACCCGCAGTACGCAATCGACCCGGTTGAATCGTTGCCGGTGCGCCTGCTTGAGTACTTCGCTGAAATGGAAGCGAAGCACGGCGTAGTCGTCAACGAACGACAGAAAGCCTGGTACTACGCCAAAGAGAAAACGCTCGGCGACGACATGAAGCGCGAATACCCGACCATTCCGGCCGAGGCGTTCCAGCAGTCGGTCGAGGGCGCGTATTACGCCAAACAGTTCCGCTGGCTGTACACCAACAAGCGGATCGGGCAAATCCCGGATAACTCACACCTGCCAGTTCATACATTCTGGGATATCGGTGTGGGGGACTCCACGGCGATATGGTTCGTTCGCGAGGTGGGCGAAGAGTTCCACATCATCGACTACTACGAAAACTCCGGCGAGGGGCTGAGGCACTACATGAAGGTGCTGAAAGACCGCGGCTATGAGTACGGTGAGCACTGGGGTCCACACGACATCGAAAACCGCGAGTTCGGCGCTGACGCCAAATCGCGCAAAGAGCTTGCACAGGAAGGCTATGAAATTGACGGCCAGGTGTACTCGATGACATTCAACGTTGTGCCTAAAACTGGTGTCGATACCGGCATTGAGTCGGTGCGTGAAATTCTCCCGTCCTGCGTCTTCGATGAGGAGAAATGTGCCGAGGGCATATCTCACCTCGAAGGCTACCGCAAGGAGTGGGACGACAAGCGCGGGTGCTGGAAAGACAAACCGCTTCATGACTTCACATCACACGGTGCTGACGGCTTCCGTTACTTTGCAGTTGCGAAGAACAACCACAAGCAGGTCGGCGCAGTATTCTTCTAAGGAGCTCATCAGTGAGTGAATTAAGCACCGGGGAACAGTTCCTCGTTAATGCCCTTGCTGATGCTATCGGGCGGCAGCGCATGCTGTACGCGGGCCAGCCGGGAAACACCAAACGCACGAAGTTGTGGGATGAGTTCGGCTATCCGAACAGTCTCGAGTTCGACCGCTATTATCGGGCTTATGAGCGCAACGCGGTAGCTTTTGCCGCCGTTCATAAGCTCCTTGATTCGTGCTGGGTTGATAACCCAACAATCATCGACGGCGACGATGGCAAGGAGTCAACCGAGACAACGGACTGGGAGAAGTCAGCTACTAAATTGCTGAAGAAGCACTGGCCAAAAATTAAGGATGCGGATCGCCGTAATCTCGTTGGCCGGTACTCGGCATTGCTCATTCAGTTCCGCGACGGCAGGGAGTGGAGTGAACCGGTAGACAGGTCGGTGGTGGCACGACTGAAAGACAAGGCCATTGTTAAGCTGATCCCCGCGTGGGAATCGCAGATCAAGCCAGGCAACTTCGACACCGACACGCTATCAGAAACGTACGGCCAGCCAGTTTCATACAACTTCAACGAGCAGCCAGTTGGCGATGATGGTACGTACGGCCCGGTGCGCGGCGTTACCGTACACCCTGAGCGAATCATCATTCTCTGCGAAGGTTCCGAAGACGAAAACATGCTCTCCGGCGTGCCATTCCTGCGCGCTGGGTATAACAAACTGCTCGACCTTGAAAAGGTATCGGGCGGCAGCGCAGAAGGGTTCCTGAAGAATGCCAGTCGTCAGCTTGGGATTGCGTTCGACAAAGAGACCAACATTGCGAACCTGACCAAGGCAGCCACAGATGCTGGCTACAAAGACCTTGGAGAAGCGCTTAACGACAAAGTATCCAAGATGAACCGTGGCACTGATGCGGCCCTGGTAATGCAGGCCGGTACGCCTTCGGTACTCTCCGTTGCAGCTGCAGATCCTTCTCCTACATGGACAGTGGCCGCCAACGAGTTTGCATCTTCGATTCAATGCCCGTTCACCATTCTGTTTGGTCAGCAGACGGGGCGACTTGCCTCCGATGAGGACAAGACAGACTGGGCGAAGCGCTGTAACGGCCGCCGCTGGGGATTCCAGTCGACGATTGTAGAGAGCGTGCTTGAGCGCTTCTGGACCGTGGGCGTCATTGACCCGCCATCATCCGGAGAGGTCACGCTGGCATGGTCTGATCTACTCGCACCGAGCGAAAAAGAAAAGATTGCCAACATGCAGGCAATGGCTGTCGTGGCGAAAGATACCCAGCAGGCATACGGCACTCCGGCAGTGGATGAAAACGAAATCCGCGCAGTCGGCGAGCTGGAGCCTCGCAAGGTCGTTCAGCCACCTAACCCTGATGTGAAGCAAACCGATAAGGATCCGCTGACAGATGATGATGACAGCGCAAACCAGAATCGGGACGCCGATCGTACCGCGCAATAAAGCTGACCCCACGCAGTCATCGCGTCAGGTCAGCCGGATGTTCAATGATATCGAAGACAGGTATCTGAACATCAAGCGCAGGCTTAAGGCACTGTTTGATCTTAGGCTTACCGGGCAGCAGCGTGAGGCAAACGCACAGCAGTCCTGGATGATGTGCAACAACGAGGGCGCTGAGCCTTCGTTGTATCAGGTCAATGCCGGTAAGTTCATCTATGACATGACCGCCGCTGAGCTGGCCGACCTGCTGCAGGTAGTTCAGTCGATTCTGGATGATGAGCTTCTCGATGGCGGCAGCCAGAACCTGTGGGCGATGGACTACGTCATTGCAGAGTATGACCGCGGTACGCTGAACGCCTTCACCAACCTTTCGGTGCAGTCACAGGTTTACGCCAGCCAGACCACGCTACAGCAACTTTTAAGCAGCCCAGGCTATCTGAACCAGATAGCGGCGGCCAGACTGACAACGTTCAGCGACTGGAAGGTCATCAGCGACACTACCCGCGGCGATCTGACCAGCATCGTCACAGATGCGGTAGCGCGCGGCGTGAATCCTCGCGAAACGGGCAGCGTCATCAGTAAGCGCCTCGATGTCAGCATGTCGAAGGCTAAGACCATCGCTCAGACTGAGCAGGTCGGCGCGCTGCGGCAGGCTCAATGGAACGAAACAGACTGGGCCGCCGACCGGCTGGGGTTGAAAACTGGCCTGTTGTGGCTGTCAGCGCTCAAGCCAACGACGCGTACCTGGCACGCCAGCCGTCATGGCAAGGTCTACACCACCGAAGAGGTGCGGAACTTTTACGCTGAGAACGGCAACCGGTACAACTGCTATTGCAGCCAGATTCCGGTGCTGCTCAACGACGACGGCAGCATTTTCAACGAAGGGCTGGCTGATAAGTTGGCGAAAGAGCGAATATCATGGCAAGGGACTTAATTGTAATAACTTTTGGTAGTATGATTAGGCATCATAAGAAAAAACTTAAAAATGAACTCATATGAACCAGCAAGAAATCGAAGTTGTTAATGAACTTGCGCTAGTTTCAACTCAGCAAGAACTTGATGCTTTAGAAATAAAATTATCTCTCAATTTTTTAAGTGAAGCTGACGCGCTACAGATTGAAAGCCTTCGTGGAACGGTGCTGGATTGGAGCGGTTGGTTCCAAAATGAACACGAAAATCTTACCAACAAGTTTACTTTGTCGGTATCATCAAAGGGTAGACCACCGATCACCATCGGTGCCGCAGTGTTCTCTTATGATATGGAAAATCAGTTGGTCAACATCCATATGATTGAGCACTTTAAGCGACAAGTCCATGATGATCATCTTGTTAAGCGTATGGGTTTTGTGGCTCTTAACGTTGCTCTTGTTTTTGCTAGGACAGCGAAAGCATCTGTGATACGCGTGGTTAATCCTTTACCGTACGCTGTCCCTTACTACAAGTACCTCTCATTCGACTTTGTAAAATCGGACTTGATGGAGTCTACGCTTCAAAACATCGATGAAACGTTACGCCGTTTAAAAGAATCGCGCGGGCAACATGATTTTGAGGTTGATGAAGATTAATCATTAATATGCAGTGGAACGTTGGCATTGAAGGTAGTAAACTACATATGTTGTTAACTGGAGGTGAAAATGAGAACTGTTCAAGAAATACTTGACTCTATGAGCCCTGAGCTGCGCAAAAATGCTATGCAGGCTCTAGAGGAGTCCAGCTTCTTTGCAGCATCTTTGGCTCAAGTTCCTTCCCCGTCTGCTTTAAATGGAAAGGCAGAGACATTAGATAGCTTTATGGAAATGCCTATTTCCTTTGCTTAATCTAATTAAAACCAAATGCAAATAGGGTCGCTTCGGCGGCCTTTTTTATTGCCTGAAATCCACATGAGGCCCTTGCATGACAGTCTATTGTTGCTGTGGTTGCGGCCGTATCGTGCGCTACCAGTGCGTAACTGCGCTGGATTATTTCCCTTGGTGCTGTAGAGCGCCGATGCTACGAAAAATCCAATAACGAGGATCAAGCATGAAACGCAACCGCGTTAACGTGCTGACCGTCTTCAACTCCGCTTCAAACATCACCACTGAAACCATCGACGGCAAGCCACATATCGTGGTTCGTGGCATCACGCCTGTCGTGGACGATATTGTGATGAACCGGAAGTTGTACCCGGCAGCAGAAATCGAAAAGGCCTACAACACGCTTGAGCGTAACCCGATGCCGCTGGGTCATCCGAAAGTGGACGGCAAACATGTGTCAGCGCGCGATGTCCGGGCGGTGAATGAGTATCACGTCGGGGCCTGGTTACAGAGCGTCAGCCACAAAGACGGCAAAGTGACGGGCGATATGTACGTTAACCGTCAGTACGCCGAGTCAAGCGAGAAGGGAAAACGCCTGATTAACCGTCTGGATGAGATGCTGGCCGGTACCAACTCCGACCCGATCCACATCTCCACCGGCCTGCTGTATTCCGGCATCGCCGCCAACGGCGAGTCAAAGGGCAAGAAGTACAACGAAATCGCCACCAACATGATGTTTGACCATGTGGCGGTGCTGCTTGATGAGCCTGGCGCCGGAACGCCGGAGGAGGGGGTGGGCATCTTCGTTAATGCCGAAGGTGATGAGCAGCAGATCGAAGTTGCCCGCCTTTCTGATGGTATCGACTGCACCCGTGATGGCCTGCTCAACAAGACCAAATTCTTCTTCACCAACGCCTCTAACTTCTCTTTCGACGACATCTCCCGGGCTATCAGCGACAAGCTGCGCGAGGGTGACGCCGAAGATAAGTGGCTTTGGCCTGAAACGGTGTGGCCGGACAGCTTCATCTACCGCAATGACACCAAATACCTGAAGCAGAAGTACCTCATCGATGATGACGGCAAGGCCGTGTTCGTCGGCGAACCTGTAGAAGTCGTGCGCAAACCCACTGAGTACGAGATTAAAACCAACGGAGAGAACGATCCGATGAAAGAACTGATTATCAATGCGCTGCAAGCCGCTGGTAAGCCGACTGAAGGCAAGTCCGACGCCGAGCTGATGGACGCATACAACCAGATGAAGGTCGAAGAAGCCACCGCCAAGAAAAAAGGCGATGAAGAAATCGACCCGGAAACCGGCAAGCCCAAGAAAAAAGAGCAGGCCACTAACTCGGGGCATGAGCAGCAGAACGAAAAGTTGATGGAGCTTATCTCAGCCGCTGTTAACTCTGCAGTAGAGCCACTTAAAGCGCAGTTGAATGCCAGCTCTGACAAAGAGAAAGGCGAAAAGCGCTCAGCTGTGAAGCTGGCGATGAACATGAGCGATGAAGAAATCGCAGATCTGGACGGCAAGGCGCTCGACGCCATGTACGCCAAGTGCCACACCTCTTTCGGCCTGAACGCTGCATTCCGCAACCAGGCTACCAACACCCAATCAGTCAGCGAAATGCCGGAGTAAAAAATGGCTAAAGACGGAAAACACGTAATTCACGCCGGTGGCGTATTCCCTAATCCGCTGCTCAACCGTGAAGGCCGCGCCACCGCGGTCAAGCCCGGCACCCTGGGCTTCTTCGATGCTGGCGTCTTTAAGGTGTCGGTAGATGGTAGCGAGACAGCGATTATCTATGTCGCAGACTTCGATTATCTGCGCTGCAAAACGGTAGATGACACGTTTGCTGTCGACGATCTGCTGGTGGGCATCCATCCGCTGCCGGGAATGTTCCTGAATGTGCGAGCTGCCGCCGGTACCTACAAAAAAGGCGACGCTCTCTCAATCGTCAACGGCCAGGTGAAGAAGTGGGCCACTGGCGAATCAGATCGCTGCTATTGCGATGAAGAGCGCTCAATCACCGCCGCTGCTGGCGACCTCATTCGCGTAGTGATTAAGTAAGGAGTCACTGAATGCTTGTTTATTCTAAATCGCTGGGCGAAAAGACCGGCAACCTGGCCGTGAACCAGTACCAGTTTGGTATGCTGACGCAGGAGCGTAATGCTGCCTTGAACCATCAGGGCATTAACGTAATGCAGGAAATGGCTGATCGCCTTAACGCAGTCAACCAGCTGAATGGCATCAACGCTGTTCGCTCACCTGCTGATCTGTACAAGGCCTTTGACCAGACTGTGCTGCGTCAATTCCAGCCGAACACTGAGTTCACACTGTTCAACGACCTGATGCCGCTGTCTCGTTCGGTGCGCATCAACCAGACCGTGTATGAATACGCTAAATCTGGCGGCCGTATGTGGGCTCACACCTCCATGTCAGGCCAGATCGGCGCGGCGCTGGATGCAGTGCAGTACCAGTACGACGGTACTATGGTTCCTGTGCACGATACCGGCTTCAAGTTCCACTGGCGTGAGCCTCGCCTGAACAACCCGGATGCGTTCGACATCATCTCTGATGCTCAGTTCGAGTCCACCAACGAAGTCCGTCGCCAGTATGTGGATTACATCTACAACGGCTATCGTGACGCAGAAGGCAACTACATCAAGTTTGATGATAAGACCTGGAAAGGCCTGAAGAACGACGAGCGTGTGGCTCTGGTTGATCTGGGTGCATCTGGTCTGAATATCGACTTTACCAGCGCATCCGCCACGGCAGAGCAGATCCGTAATGCGGGGATTAAGCTGCGCGACACTCTCAAGCTGACCAACAATCAGTACGCAGAGCAGACCTGGTATGTGTCGAGCGCCATCATCTCCAACCTGGAGCGCTACTTCAGCGACAACTACCAGTCTGACACCATTCTGCAGGAGCTTCTGAAACTGTCCGGCATTTCCGCGATTAAAGAAGATGCTCAGCTGACCGGCAACCAGATCCTGATTGTTCCGCTGACTGCTGGCGTGATTGCTCCGATTGTAGGCCAGGCGTTCGGTACCGTTGCCGATCCGCGTCCGTACTACAACAGCGATTACATCTGGCGCACCTGGGGTGCCGCTGGCCTGATGGTTAAGACCGACATCAACAGCAAGAAGTCCGTCATCTACGCGCACAGCTAAGGGGTAAGACATGGCACTGGTAAAAGTGATTAGCGATAACCTTTTCTCCGGTGCCAATCTTCAGAAGCTGGAGGTTGGCGCAAAGGTGGAAGTAAGCGAAGAAACTGCGAATAAGTGGAAAGCCGCTGGCCTAGTGGAAATCGTGTCAGGTAGTGATCGCAAGCTTGAAGTTGCCACGCCGGGTGATAATCCTGCAGAGCAGGCAGAGCAGGCAGAGCAGGCAGAGCAGGCAGAGCAGGCAGAGCAGGCAGAGCAGGCAGAGCAGGCAGAGCAGGCAGACACCTCCGCTAAATCGAAAAAGGCGAAATAACCATGGCTGACCCAATCACAGCGGCAGACGTGCAGGCGTTCCTCGGTGAATTGGGTTACTCCATCCCGGGCGCGCTGCTGGATCCGATTCTCTGCGTGGTGAACAAGATTATCCCGTGCCTCGATGGCGCTGGCTATGACGAGTGCACCGCGAAGCTGATCCTGATGTATGCCGCAGCGCTTATGGCAACGTCGTCCGGGGCTCGCCGAATAAAATCACAGGGTGCGCCGTCTGGCGCGTCACGCTCGTTCGATTACGATGCTGACAGCATCACCTGGTTGCGCGACTCGCTGGCCAGACTTGATACCAGCGGCTGCACCAGTGAGTTGCCAATCAGCGCCGGTAACAGTGTTGGCCTGTTTCTTGTTGTTGGGGGCTGCTGATGACGTTCAAATCAGTTAAGCACGGGCT
The DNA here is from genome assembly GCF_030336655.1 of Citrobacter sp. Cb041. NCBI lineage: Bacteria > Pseudomonadati > Pseudomonadota > Gammaproteobacteria > Enterobacterales > Enterobacteriaceae > Citrobacter > Citrobacter sp. Cb041. The sequence continues at coordinate 167,473 of NZ_JAOWDD010000042.1, forward strand.
TCCGCGCTTATTCACCCGCGTCTGGGTGATGACTGACACCGGGCGGGAGACGACCGGCTACGTTAAATCGGACGGCGAGTGGTTCATTAACTGCCCGCGCATCCGGGCGACTGGCGCGAAGGTTTTACGCTGGAAGGAGGGCTGATGTCATCGGTAGCGAACTGGAGCTATACAGCCACGGCGACCATCTGGCGAAAGCTGGAAGGCAATGATGAATACGGCGATCCGCTGGGCTATGCCGAGCCTGAGCAAATCCTCTGTGATTACGAGGGCGGGCTCAGCAAGAAGTTAGCCAGCCTGGGTGCCGAAATCGTCGTCAAGAACACCGTCTGGACAGAGTTTGCGCTGGCGGCGGCGGGTGATTACTTGTTGATTGGCGTATCGACCGAAGCCGACCCGGTTGTGGCCGGTGCCGACGAGGTGCGGCAGGTTATCCGCTACGCCGACACTTTCGAGCGTGTGACTGATGATTACGCCATCCTTACTGGAATCTGATAAACCTGTGCAATAATAGGGGAAAAAATTACGTGGATTGAAAGGTAATGGGATTTCAATATTGGTTCACGGTGTGCGCGGTTTTTTTGGTTGGCCCAATCTCCTTGGTACAATCGTTTGTCTACTGTCGTCGGGGTGTTTATACCAAAACATTCAAAGGAACGCTCCGAAAGGAGTACATTCACGTGGATGAAAAGCCTATTGAATTCTGGTTCAGCATTATCTTTCACATGGTAATGGGCATGGCGATGATTGTTTTAGGCTTCTGGTTTTTAGATGACCTACCTGCTTTTCATGGTTGGTACACTGAAATTCGCGCAATGCTCCCTTTTTGATTCACCGTTTAAATGACACCAAACCTCGCTCAGGCGGGTTTTTTTTATTGCCTGGAGAAAGCTATGGGCATCAAAGTGAAGGGCATCAGCCAGGCGAAAAAGCACCTGAGCGATGTCATCAATGACGTTAAGGGCCGCAAGGTAATCCGCGCGCTGCAGTCGGCGATGATGCTTATCGGCACCCGGGCGGCATATTACACTCCGATCGACACCTCAACGCTGATTAACAGTCAGTTCCGGGAAATCGACGCTGGCGGCGTGCTCATCACCGGGCGAATCGGTTACTCAGCCAACTATGCCGCCTACGTGCATGAGGCGTCAGGCAAGCTGAAAGGCCAGCCGCGCGCGCACTTCGGCGTGACCAGCAACCGGTCTGAGTTCGGCCCGCAGAAACCGAAAGAGTTCGGCGGCGGGACCGGAAAGGGCAACTACTGGGATCCACATGGTGAGCCGCAATTCCTGACCAAAGGCGCGAATGACGAGCGCGATAACGTTGACGCGGTGATGCGCAAGGAGCTTTCGCTATGACACCCATGATGCACGAGCGGGTGCGCAACATGTTCGGTGACGCCGGGCTAACGACCGGATTTACGGTGCAGCAGCTGATGTACGACGACCCGGGTGACCAGTCGAAGGCGATCATGGTGTTCAGGCCAAACGGCGGCTCGAATATCCGCACCGATCTTGGCTCTGAGTATCACGTCCTGGTCGACGTCGTAGGCGCAAAAGATAAGCGCAAAGACGCGCTCAACGCTGTGCAGCGCATCGTCGATTATGTACAGTCCAACCCCATGGCAGACGAATGTGTCGGCTACATCCAGAACATGGGCGCAATCCCCGCGCCGGTGCTCACAGAAGAAGGGAGAATAGTCTTCCGACTCCAGTTCGCCTGTACTTACGGCGAATAGCCATTCCCAACCAAATAACCCGCTTAGGCGGGTTTTCTTTTATACGTCAAAGAGGAGTTTCACATGGCTAATTGCCAGAACTCGAACGAACGCCTGTTCGGCGGTGCGGTCGTGCTGGAAGTCGCCGATGGCTGCCCGGACGTCAAACCACTTGAATCTGAGTGGAAGGCGCTGGCTGCTGGTACGTCGAAAGGCTTCGACTTCAACCCGAACTCGGTTACCTCTGATGCGGATGACGGCGGCGGCTATGTCGAGACCATCATCACCAACAGTGACTTCACACTGAGCTTTGAAGGTGAAGTGCGCAAGAAGGACAAACTGGATCAGTACGGTGTTGGCAAGTTCATCAAGTATTTCGCTGACGAACTTAAGGCCAAGCGCCAGCCCGGTATCTGGGTGCGTATGGACTACGGCCCGGTCGAATTCATCGGTTACATGAACATTACGGCTCTGAGCTCTGACGGCGGAACCAACGACATCGTCACGTTCTCTACCGAGTTCAAAGTCGGCGATGCAAGCACTATCGAGGTGAACGAAATCACTGCGGTAGCGGTGACTGGCGTGACGGTAACTCCGGCAACCAGTACTGGCGCGGCGGGAGGTACCAGCACATTCACGGTGAACATCGCACCAACCGGAGCAACCAACAAAGATTTCACCGTTGCTTCCACCGATCCAGCCAAAGCCACTGCCACAGCTTCCGGGACCACAGTCACGGTGAACCGTGTCGCCGCTGGCAGCGCACAGATCATCATCAACACCGAAGACGGAAACTTTGTTGCCGTGCATACGGTGACCGTTACCTAACGGATATTCCAAAGGGCGGCGTGCTGCCCTTGATAATGACCGTTTACTGGAATGCCTATGACCGCTTTAACCGATATTGGCGAAATCTCCATCAGCGACAGCCGCGAAGGCGGGAAAGACTACCTGCTGCGGCCTTCATTCGAGGCCATGACCAGGATCGGCACTCCGGAAGAGATTGTGCAGGCGTATGCCACCATCCACGGCAATGACGTCGCTCAGCTCATTGAGGTTTGTGCTGGCACGCTGGGGCGTTTCCCTGCCTGGCTGTCACCATCATTCAACCGCGCCGCTGAAAAGCTTTTATCAACGTGTATGCATGTTTTACAGGCGTGCTGTGAGAGCGATCTGACGCCGATGATAGGCGAGTGGAAAGGTTGGCGGCATTGTGTCGTCTACCGCCCAGGCCAGATGCCGAAAAACGACATTATTGTGCTGGCTCAGCATCTCATGCAACACGGAGTGGTCGGTAAAGCCAAGGTTCGCCAGTTGCAGCGTCACGAGACGGGTGAACGTACGACCGAGTTTAAAGCCTTCGACTACATCAGCGCGGCACGCAGCCACTTTGGCATGAATCGCACTGAGGCCTCTCAGTTAACGATGACCGAATTTCAGATGCTGCTGGCAGCGAAATACCCTGATCAGAAGGGATTCACCCGCGAAGAGTACGACAGCATCGCCGACGAATACCTGGCTAAACAAGCCGCACGCAGGGCAAAAGCAATAACCGGAGAATGACATGGCAGGTGAGAAGAGCGCCGGTAGCATCGTTTATGAAATCAGCGCCGACGTTGAGCCGCTGTTACAAGGCGGCAAACAGGCCATTGATGCTCTGGATAAACTGGACGCTGCAGCCCAGCAATCCGGTAAGGGAATGGATAACCTCGACCAGAGTACCTCACAAACCGGATCCGCGTTTACCGAACTGGCTGGTTATGCCAACTCGATGGATAACCAACTGCGCAAGCTGAACACCAATGTGAGTGGCATTGCCCGCGCAATGGAAGAGGCTCGTAGCGGGACCGGCGGCGCTAACAGTGAGTTTAATCGCGCTGAATCCATCATCGAGGCGCTGGGTAACCAGTTGGCTGTGCTTGACGAAGCGCAGGAGAATGGCGCGCGCAGTGCCGCAGTCCTCGCTGCACAGCTTCGCGCAGGGTCGAAAGCGACAGACGAAGAGAAGCAAAAGATCGGCGAGTTGACTGGCCGCCTGTATGACATGAAGACTGGCGTTGAGAATGGCGCAAAAGGTACTGGCAGCTGGAAGTCCAGCATGCAGCAGGCAGGCTATCAGGTTCAGGACTTCATTATTCAGGTTCAGGGCGGACAATCTGCTCTGGTAGCGTTCGCGCAGCAGGGATCACAACTTGCTGGTGCGTTCGGCCCTGGCGGAGCGATTGTCGGTTCTATCATTGCGTTGAGTTCAGTTCTGGCTGGAGTTCTTATCACTTCGCTTAATGGCGGCAAGAACGCCATGGATGCGTTGAAGGATGCAGCGGAAGCAATGGATAAGGTCATCACCGTCTCTCAGAATGGTGTGGCCGCCCTTTCAGATAAGTACGCCAATTTGGCAAGAACTAACGCAGAAGCAGCAACCATCCTGAGAAATCAGGCAATGATTGAATACAATGCTGCCATTGCGAAGATCCCAAAATCTATAAACGATGCATCAAACTCTATTGTTGGCTTCACAGATAAGCTGAAAACGTCATTCGTAGGCGGTATCGCGTCGGTTGACGAATTCAATAAAAACCTTTCGACCGTCGGCGTAACTGCAGGCTCCTATTCGAAAGCCATGGAGCAGGCAAGGAATGCGGGGGCGGAATTCACCGTCAATGCAAACGCTATTCAGAATACCGTAACCACGCTTGCGGATAAATTTGGCGTATCGGAGCAGCGCGCATTCGAACTAAGCAAGCAACTCTCAGATGTGGCGAATAACCCAACACCTGAAGCGCTGCAAAGACTGGTTCTTGAACTCCAGAGCACTGAGAGTTCGACCAAATCAGGAGCTGATGCAATCAGAACTTTCCTTGGTCCTCTCACCGAGCTTGTGCGAGTGGCTGGAGAGGCGCAGATCAACCTATCCGGAATGAAAAAAGAGGTCGATAACCTTACTTCTGGGCAGAAGAACCTAATTAAACAGTCAGAGCGCAACCTGGCACTGTCGAAGTTGCAGGGTGAAGCCCGCGCGCGGTTGCAGGCACAATACGCTGCAGAAGATGCCGGGTTTTCGAAGGATGATCCGCATGCCAAGCAGATGGAAGATGACGCTGCAGCTACGTACAAAAATACGCAGGCGCAGAAGACGCTTAAGTCAGAGCAGAGCAAGGGAGCCTCGCAGGCGGAGAGAAACGCAAAGGTTCTGGAAGAGTATCGGCAAAAAGCAAACCTTTCAGCTGACTCAACTGCGGATCTTTCTCGGGAGCAGGCGATTCTTGCCGCTCGACAGAAGCTTACCAATCCGACACCTCAACAGATCGCTCAGGTAGAGCGTGATGCGGCGGCCGCTTGGGATAAAGCTGCGGCTCTAAAAGCACAGAATGCAGTTCCTACTCTCAAGGAAAACGCTGATTACGCAGCGCAGAAGAAAGCTCTTGAGAGCTTGAAGGGCCAAAAGGACGCTAACGGTCAGCTAATTCTCTCTCAGGAGCAATACAACCAGGCATCTGAAAAGCTTGAGCAGGACCATCAAGTGGCGCTTGCAAAAATCAGGGCGCAGCAGGTTGTAACCCCGCAGCAGTCGGCTAAAGGCGAAGTAGATCCGGTTCAGAGGCTTGCTAACCAGCACGCTCAAGAGTTGGCGTTAATCCAGCAGTTTGAAAGCCAGAAGGGGCAGTTAACCCAGAGAGGGCTTGAACTGACGAATGCGGCGAACAAGAAGTATGAGCAGGAGAGGATTGCAGCTCAGTGGGAGATATTCAGAAACCAAAACGCCGGGACGGAAGCGCTGGCCGCTTCAATCGACGCGCTGGCAGGAAATGCTTCCAACGCATTAACGGGAATTATCACCGGTAGCATGACGGCCAGTGATGCAATGCGCTCTCTGGGTAGCACAGTGCTAAACAGCCTTGTTAATACCTTTGTGCAAATGGGGGTTGATTGGGTCAAATCGGCAATTATGGGATCTGCGGCTCAGACATCGGCCATCGGAACTGTAACGGCCGTGCAGACCGCAGCGACTGGTGTTCAGACTGCGACAAGCGTTGCGGCCGCTGGCACGGTAGCAGCAGCATGGACCCCGGCAGCGATCCTGTCCTCCATTGCCTCGATGGGTACGGCGGCGGCTATCGGTCTCGGAGCGGTGGCTGGCGTTATTGGCGCAAACCTGCTTGGAAAACGCAAGAACGGCGGGCCTGTCTCGGCTGGCGGAATGTATCAGGTCGGCGAAGGCGGCATGCCGGAGATTTACCAGGCCAGCACTGGTAAGCAGTACATGATACCGGGTGACAACGGCAGGGTGATCAGCAATAAGGATATGACTGCAGGCGGAGGTGTGAACGTCATAATCAACGTTCAGAATATGACGGGGTCCACATTTGATGCTCAGGCTACAAGTAATGGAGATGGTACAATAACCGTGGATGCCATCATTGCTGATCTAAATAATGGCGGTCCAATTTCTCAGGGCATAACAAGTAATTTCAATGCCAAAAGAACACCACGCGGTCAAAATTGAGAGGGAACATGGATAGTATTTTGCCGGGCGAATCAAAAAGCATGCCACTTGAAAGCGGGAAGGTTGTCAAATACTCAACTAACCGGGCTGTTAATTTTGAGTTTTTGCTTACAGATGGCACTTACATTACCGGTGTTATTCCTGCTGGTGAGACACTTGAGTTCAAGAGTAACGGCTCTATTCAAGAATTTAACATTAAAATTTTTGAAGCTCCGAGACGACCAACTGCCATAGATTAAACCCGCTTCGGCGGGTTTTTTAATGCCTGGAGTTTAGATGCCAATAATCGACTATCCCGACTGGCTGCCGCTGGCGCAGAAAGCCAGCAAAAATATGACGATCGATACCGGGTTCCAGACAGATCAGCCAGCGGTCGGCCCGGCTATCTTTCAGAACCAGACCGATGACCTGAAAGTGACGTGGTCACTGACGTGGATCTTTACGTCGGCAGAGGAGCGTGCATTTCAGCAGTGGTTGCGCAGCCCTAACTACCTAAACCGTGGGCTAAATTGGTTCCGTATGAAGGTGAATCTCGGTGGCAGTGGGGTACAGTTGCAGGAACTCCACTTCACGCAGATGCCTGTTCAGGCAAACATCACAAACGGCGTTGTTACATGGACTGGAACCGTGATTGCAAACCACCTCTACAACGCTGACGACGAGTTTGACGACATCATTGTTGAATTGCCGCCGCCGTGGGATTCGTGGCTGGACATCGTGGTTACGGGTTACCCGGACGGTCGCGACCCAGAATCACTTCCGAGAGTTCCGTAATGTCTACATTCAGAGCTTATAAGCAGCAGCGCCCGACGCGCGGGCTGTACGACACCATCACGTTCTACCATCCATCCTTTGGCTACGTCCGCCTGGTCGATAAGCAGTTCTTCCCGAAGGCACTAGGAGGCCAGACGTACACGCCAGCGCGCTTTGAAATCGAAGAGAGCCAGCAGAGCGGCACGCCGGTGATAGACGCGACGGTCAAGTTAGGGCGCCTGTCGTCTGATATTAAAACTCTGATGAAGCAGTGGAAGGGTACGGCGCGACTGACGGCCATAACGGCCACCCGGCAAATCTTCGACAGTGGAGACGTGTCAGTGCCTATTAAGTCGTGGCAGTTATACGTCAAGACGGTCGATATTGATGCCGACGCCGCGTCGGTCACTTTGTCTGTCACCAACCCGCTGAACAACAACATAGGTCGACTTTATGATCCGCAGGAATACACCGGTCTGCAGTACCTCTGATTTCATCAGCAAGGTGATCGGCGTGCAGTGGGCTAATCGTGCCTGTTCGTTCGATAGAGTGGATTGCTGGGGACTGGTGGTGTTGTATTACCGTCACGTTCTCGGCATTGAGTTGCACCAGACTCCGGACTACGAAGCCGGAGCTGACTTCTTCACCTGCTATCAGGGCGACGTCGTTTTCTGGCGCCAGGCCGATAAACCTGTCGAAGGCGGGATATTTGTCGGGTACCGCGGCGCGAAACCGGCGCACGTTGGCCTGGTGCTTAACAGGCAGGCGCTGCACTCGAGGGGCGAGAACGGCAGCGTGCGCATGGACTCATTGCTGGTTATTAAACGGGCATTCACTAAAGTGGAGTTTTTCGAATATGGCGCTGGTTGAGATATCGAATTTTCCAGGAACGCCTAAGTTGCGTTGCAGGGTGCCAAACGGCACCCTTTTTTATGACTGGCTGTTTTCCAATGATGGCAACTTTCACCGTGATCTGCTGATCGTCCGAAACGGCGTGAGGTTAAATGATGATGATGAGCTGGCGTTTGAGCTGAGCGAACTGGATACCATCCAGATATTCGACCAGCCAAAGGGCATCATTAGCGACATTCTCAGCCCGATCTTCAAAGTTGTTGGCGCTGTGTTTTCATTCCTTGCCCCGAAGCCAGCAATAGCTAATAACGGTGGAAACACTGTCGATTCTCCGAACAACAGTCTGACCGGGCAAACGAATACCGCAAGGGTATACAAAGCGAAGCCTGATATTTACGGGCAGGTCAGATCGTTTCCAGACTTGATTCAGGAATCGATGTTTGAATATGTGCGCCAGAGTGAGAATGACGGCGGCCTGAAATACGTCACTGAGTGGATGTGTATCGGTATCGGTAAGTATGACTATGAATCTGTTCGTTACTCAGAGTCGAGTCTCGGATCGATGGCCGGTGCTGAGTATCAGTTTTATCAGCCTGGTGAAGTAATACCGACTATTAACGAGGGATATTCGTTCGATGATGTCGACGGACAGGAGATGCCAGGGCCAAACGAAAGCGACAATTTCCCGGTAGAATCGGCTACGGCCAATACCGTGGTAAGTGGTGAATATGCTGGCGGGCAGATAGCGATGAAAATCGTCAAGCAGGCTGAATTCGACTACTTCATGGGGCTGGCACTTCCACACTCCGTCACCTTTACTATCAACGTCACTTATGACACGACATCAGGCAGTATTACTGAAGATGTGCTTTTCTCTGGAACGTTAATTTCTGCTGTGCAGAGTGATGATGGTTCTGTGATAAACCCTATTAAGTGGTACACGTTCACCATGACAGATTTGCAGGGGCCACCTACCGTTCCATCTACAGCCACCATCAACACAACGAAATTTATTCTCAACGATAATGAGGCGCTTGTTGTGGGGCCTTTCTTCTCACCGGTTGAATCAACAGAGCTTTGGCTGCATACACAGTCATCACTGGGTGGCGGTAACTGGACTGACTGGACGGTGACAATCTGGAAAATCGACGACGATTACAATCAGATCCCCGGCACACAACAAACCTTTACCTATCACCAGGGAACGCCGCATAAGTCGACCAGCGAAGTGTTTTATCGCACGGATAAAATAATCCCGGCAGGAGGATTTGGTAAGTATGCCATCAACTTCCAGCGCACAAACAACTCAAATGATGCGTCCATTCTTAAGGTTGAGGAAATACACGCTGTCAACATCAGAAACAACGTAGTTCATCCGACCGATACGTTGGTTCGCGTCAAGGTGAGGGCGACAGAGAACGCACTGGGAAGCCGTGACCGAAAATATAATGCTCTGGTGACTCGTCAGACTATCAGTTACAACCTGACTACACAGACCGTCGATTATACATTGCGTCCATCGCGTTCCTTTGCTGACGCGGTTGCACATACCTGGCTTGTAATGGGCGGGCAGCCAGAAAGCAGCATTGATCTGTACGGGTTGTACTCTATAGCTGAGAGTCTACATGATGAGCGTCTTGGTTACTTCGACTATACGTTTGACGATGAGAACGACTCACTCGGCGACCGGGTGCAGGCGATCTGTAATGCGGCGTCTGTTATGGCGTACTGGGATGACGGTGTACTGACGTTCACCCGCGATCAGAAAGTCGATTACCCGGCAGCAGTGTTCAACCGGGCAAACATGAAGACGGATGAATACAAAATGACGTATGAGGCCACGCTGCCTGGCGGTTACGACGGCGTTCAGATCTCCTACGTTCACCCGACAACGAATAACAAGACGTACATCAACTATCGCGTACTTAACGGCGCCATCGTCGAGCAGGAGGCGGAGAACCCGAACAAGCTTGAGATAGTGGGTTTCCGTAATGAGTACCAGGCTCGGGACCGAGCGCTACGCGAAACAAAGCGTCTGATTTACTCGCGGGTGAAGATGAACGCCAAGGTATTCGAGGACGGGATTATCCAGGTTGGAAGCGTCATTCAGATGCCGGACATCTACGACAGCAACCAGCAACAGGGTTACATCACCGGCCGCACCGGGAATGACTTCGACACCAGCGAGCCGATCACATTTTTCGGTTCTATGTATGTTCTGGTCACAGATAGTCTTGGTAACCCGACACTGCGTTATTCCGCAATGCCACGCAGCGACACAAAATACGGCTTCACTGCGGCAATTCCCAATATTCAGCTCAACATATGGAACGGAGACACAGTGCAACTCCCGTCGCGCTATCTCATAGCGACTGTGGCAGAACTGGACAGTCAGCTATGGACGGTCAACAGCATCAAACCAAATTCAGATAATACGGTATCTCTTACCGTCGCAGAGTACAGCGACGCCATCTACCAATGAGAACCTTCACCGACCAACAAGACCCGGCCACCGTGCCGGGTTTTTTAATGGAAAAATTATGAGCACTACACCTACTAATCTGCCAGTACCAAGCGAAAAGCCGCAAGACCTGAGGTTCAATGCGGGGAAAATTGACGAGTTTGTCACGTCTATGGCTCTTCAGTACATCGATCGTTTTGGTCATGCTCATTATACGATTGAAGGACTTAAGCAGCTAACTCTCCAGCATATCTACAATCTCGGATGGAGTCTTGCAGGAACATTTCAGGGAGGGGGAACAGTAACCGCTGCTGGTGATGTATTGCAGGACACGTCAACAAATGTCTGGTATCGATGGGATGACCTGACAACATTACCTAAAACAGTCCCGCCAGGATCAACGCCAGAATCTTCTGGTGGAACTGGTGAAGGGAAATGGCAGCCGGTAGATATTAGTGATGTTTTGAGAAAAGATTTAGCCGCCGGAACAGGTTCACTTCTTGTTGGATATAACCTCAATCAACCATCATCAAAATTAACCACTGTAGACAGAAAACTCAGAAACTCTATCGACCTGGCTGCTGATTTTGTCCCTGGCGGGGTAATCACAGGTCAACCAGATCTGACAGCAAACCTGCAGGCCGCAATCGTTGCTGCTCACACGTTAGGGATTCCTGAGGTAACAGTAGTTGGTGATTTCTACATTTCGAATACGGTATTGTTATATCCTGGTGTTACGTTGAAGGGAGGAGGTTACGATAAGACTCTAATCCGCGCCTCATCAACTTTTCCCGTAGGAAACACAATGATCAGGTCACATAGACCATCTGGATGGGTTCCTGGATGCAATAATATTGGAATTAAGGACGTATATCTTGTCGGTCGTGCAGCCAAGGATATTCATGCCATAGATTTTGGTGATTGTAACTACTTTCATTTATATAGGTTAAGAGCTGATCTTTTCGATAAAGCAATTTCTTTTAACAGATGGATTGATGAGGGCAGGACAGGAACTTCACCAAACCTAACTTATCCGCGTGCTTTATTTCCATCATTAGGTGGGCAAGTATATTTTGGTAAGATTGAAATGTGCGCCGCTATTAATTGCGTTAGGGCATTATATTTTGCAGGTGTATATAATCGTAATACTGAAATCAGTTGTACGTGGTCATCTTGCGCATTAGCTTATGACCTAAGTAATGAGCGTGGTGTATACGAAACAAACACATTTATATCTACAAACGTTGAAGGTTGCGAAGAGGTATGGACATGGTTTTATAGCATAAATTCCCCTTATGCTAATACATGGATTACGATGTCTATCGATAATAGTAACGAATTTACTTGTCAGGCTCGCGATGGAGGAAGGCAAACATTCATCAACCTTTCATTATTTCCATACAACGATCCAAACAAAGTTAACTGGATTCTTGATAATCCAAACGGGCATAGAAGTACCGTCGTTGGTACTGATATAGGTGAAAATTTGGGCGATTATCAACTAAAAACCCAGTTTCGTGAAGAAATACATAGCATGGTGGGTTTTTATAATAAGATATTTGCTTCTGGGTCGTTATCATCAACGATTGCAGCAAATGGCGGAACATATAACACATCTGTTTTAGTTCCTGGGCTACCTTCAGGATCTGCAGTAAGTTGGACTCTGGGTAATCTATATCCTGGTATAGTTGTACAAGTAGCGTCAATATTAGCAGGGGCGGTTAATGTTCAAGTTGTCAATATTTCATCTAGTTCTATTACTATTAACACTAACATTCAAATTACAGGTATATCAAAAAGTTTCTTATAAGATATATCATCGATGCTCAATTTAGTTAGTAATGAGGCATGCCAAATTTATTGGCATGCCTTCAATTTACTTAAAGTAAATAATTGATATATTATTGTATACGTAATAATTATATACATTGTTTGATGTTGCTGGATTCAAGGATGCTATATTAGCACGTATAAAGTCAATTTCCTTATCAGAAGCAAATTGTTTCCTTGGCATTCCATTTGCTAACAATGTATACCTTCCACCATCATATCCACCTCTAAATACTACAGGTAACAAGTCTTCTATGATTGGGAAAGATCTTAGTGCTGGTATTGTCCTTGGTGCGTGGCTTGGCTTGCCTATGATGGCTATTTTTTCACCTGATCCATATTGTTGCATATCAAATATTATAGATTTTGATATGGAATCAGCTTGACTAATCTCAAATTTTGATGCGTTTAAAGTAGTAGAGCACAAAACCAATTGAGGTATAAGTAGGAACAAACAAACTGGTATGGCAATTATATTACTGGCTCTAACTTTATGTAATACAATGATAGGAAGTACTAAGAAAACAGAAAGACCACAAAAAACTCTAGGGAAGAATGATGCGAACTTACCAAAATATACTATCCCACATATAGAGAATGCACATGTAATTACAGCAATAAAATAAAAAATCAGGATGTAAACATCTCTGTTTTTCAGTGAACTGTGAATAACATACGCCAACGACACAATATAAGCGAAAGTGATTGGATATAATAATCCGCTTCCTAAAAGTTTTTTCACATATATTAGTGATGTGCTTATATTATTAATAAATATATTCACACCTTCAATGGATGGATCAATGGCTTTATTAAACTCAGTGAAATGGGAATTCAATGGAATAAATTTCAATATAAAAGCATATATTGCATAAGATAAAACAAAAATAATTGCACTATGCAAAATTGAAATTATTGATTTTTTTAAATCTCGGGTTTTGCAGTAGGCAACATAAGCATATATAGAAGTAAAGCCAATAAAAATATTTACAGATGACTGGTACAAACAAAAAGATGAAACCAGTGATATTACTGTTAATACAGACCATATCCATTTATTATCTCTATTCAATGCAAATGGAAGTGATGATAAAACCATGGCCAGAAGCATAAATGCTCCGTCAAATCTAAATAATAGATTTGAAATAAAGAAGGTGTTGGATAAAAATATAATTGGTATAATGTATTTAAAACTTCCTTCTTCATCGCAAAAGTTTTCTACTACTTTGTAAAAAACAAAAGAAAATAAAATTGAAGATGTCAGTAATGGTATAGGGTAAACATCTGGAAGATATGATGAATTTAATGGCAAAAATATCCTGTAAAAAATATCTGCCAAAGGTCGACCATCATCACCCCATAAAAAATAAGCATCTACAACTCTGAATAAATCATCTCCATAATAAATGTCTGCAATTATAAATTGCAAAATATAAGCTATTACGCTAAATAAAATTAAAAACTTCCAGTCCTTAATCATTTTTTAATCACCATCTTTTTTAAAATGTACCTAGGCCTTGATTTCGACTCCACGTAAATTCTACCTATATACTCACCAAGAACTCCAATTCCAATTAATTGAACTCCACCAAGGAAAAGTATAGACACTAACAGAGATGGATATCCTCTGACAGGGTTACCAAATGCTAATGTGTCAACAATCATCAATGCACCATACATGAAAGAAATACCAGCTACTACAATTCCTATGTATGTCCACATGCGGAGAGGGAAAGTTGAAAAACTTGTGATCCCCTCAAGAGCAAGATTCCAAAGTTTCCAGCCGTTAAATTTTGAATCTCCAGCCACACGCTCAGCTCTGGCATATTCAACAACATCAGTTTTTCCTCCTACCCAGCTAAGAATACCTTTCATGAAGAGATTACGCTCTGGCAATTGCTTTATGTTCTCAACCACCTCACGTGACATTAGTCTAAAATCTCCAACATTCTCCTCAATTTTAGGAGTGCTTATCTTATTGTGTAGTTTGTAAAACCACTCTGCTGTCTTGCGCTTAAGTCTACCATCTGTAGAACGATCGGAGCGTTTTGCCAATACCATATCGGCGCCGGATTTCCATTTCTCAATGAGTCGAGGGATGACATCTATTGGGTCCTGCAGATCAACATCAATCGGGATTATTGCGTCTCCAGTTGCATGATCGAGGCCTGCGAAAAGTGCTGGCTCTTTTCCAAAGTTCCTGGTGAATGATAATGGCATTACGAGCGAGTCAGAAACTGCCAGTGCATTGATAATTGACTCTGTATTGTCCTTACTTCCATCATTGATGAATATTATCTCAACTTCGTATGGTTTCAGATCTTCAAATTCTCTAACGGTTTTATAAAAAATTGGTATGGTGGCTTCTTCATTGAAGACAGGAACAACCAAAGAAATTTTCATTTCGCATCCCTAAAGACTATGAACTTAGAATAAATAAAACCGCACACCAGACTGATGGCGGAGAAAGCGATTAATGTAATGATAGGTGCTAGGCCGGATTTGTCAGCACCCCAACCAACAGCGGCACTCAGGGTGCCCATGAACCCGACATACAGCACATAGCGTAGCGTGGTAGTCGATGACTTAAACGTGAACCTTGCGTTAGCGAAGAAGCTGAACGAAACAGCGACAACGAATCCGGAAAAGTTGCCAAGCGCCTGCCCAGTATGGAATGCGTATATGCAAATAGCGAAAACCACCCAGTGAATTAGAGTGTTAATGACACCTATTGTTGTGTACTTAGCGAATAGCTTTAGCATTATAAAAATCAGTAAATTCCTAAAGATAGGGAGTTTATCATCTGAAAGGGCTGCGATCGACCTATGAAATTCAGGTGTAAGACAAAAAATCACACACAAAGCTTTGCAGGCTTGCAGGGTTTTGCATGTCTTAAGATGATGGGATTTGTTATGGGGCATCGATGGGGCAAAAAATTAGCGCAAAACAACTCAAAACCTATGTAGGAATTGATTCGTCTTGCGCTAACACTCTGCTTTATGACTGCCTTCAGCTCACTTCGACGTACAATAATTTAATAGTGCCGTCTATCCTGAACAAACCTTCATGGGCGGACTGAGCCGCCCATCGATTAGCAGGCGTTAAGGGTTAAGACTTTTTCGCCTGATACATCTCATCGGAGTGGTTGTCATCTTCCACCCAGAAGTTAATGTTGAATTGCGCATCGTCGCTTAATTCAACGCGATGCCAGTACTGCGGTGGGCTGGTCGCGAACTGACCGGCATTAATCACCACTTTCACTTCAGGTTCTTTTGCGTCTTCATTGGCAAAGCCATAATACGTTACCGTACCTTCCATCACGCAGAGCTGTCCAAACACGCCTGCTGCGGTGTTATGGTGAGAAAGAAGTGCTGCCGGGACGTTGTCTTTGGTAAAGAAGGGAGTAGAGCGTTTTACTTTCCAGTTTGCCGGGATGCGTAAATGGGACATCAGACATCTCCTTGGTGTGGCATCTATAAGATGCATTTAATATACATTTTATAGATGCCAGCAGGCAATGAATTTAAGGCAAAAAAAACGCTCCCGAAGGAGCGTCTCTGTTAGCGACCGAAGAGGTCACGTTTTTTCGGTTTAAACGGCTGTGCTATGACTACCAGCACGGCGACCACCAGGTAAGCGGCGAAGATCCCCAACAGCCACTGTGGCATTTCCAGGGTTAAAAAAGACCACTGGCGTTCAGCACAGTCACCGGATGCTAAAAACACCTGCGGCAGCCATTTGTCCAGCGGCAGCCAGCTCGGGAAGCGTGCGGCAAAATCACAGGTCATAAACGGTGATGGGTGCAACTGAATCATGGTGTGCTCATACGCTAACTGCAGTCCGCGCCAGGCACTGTAAATCCAGATAATCATCGCCACATAGCGCAGCGGCGTTTTTGGTGCGATAGCCCCCACCAGCCCCGCGCCCATCACGCCAAATAATGCGCTACGTTCGTAAATACACAACACGCAAGGTTTTAGCAGCATGACGTGCTGGAACCACAGCGCGACAAGCTCCAGCGCAAAGGCGGTTAACGCCAACAATAACCATGCACCACGACCTCGGGAGCACTGGTTTAAAAATCGCAACATAATAATTTCCCTGCAACATGCGTAGAGAGCGCAGTTTAAACCAATTCAATTTATGCGCCACTAGCAGGAATTGAAAATTTGAGTAATCGGATAATTATCATGCAAAAAGTCAAACCGGGCAGTGATTTGCCCGGTAAATTGTTATGAAAGTGTAGCTAACCAGCCCGCCTGGGTCATCCACTCAGTCACCGGTACAAGCGTGAACTCGACGCAAAGCAGACCAACCAGCGTCAGGACGAGAGTATAAGGCAGAGCCATCCACACCATGCGGCCATAAGAGAGTCGAATCAATGGTGCCAGCGCGGAGGTCAGCAGGAACAGGAATGCCGCCTGGCCGTTTGGTGTAGCAACGGAAGGCAGGTTAGTCCCGGTATTGATCGCCACCGCTAACAGCTCAAATTGGTTAAGGCTGATGGTCCCATGTTCCAACGCGGCTTTGGCTTCGTTAATGTAGATGGTGCCGACAAACACGTTATCCGAGATAGAAGACAGCAGGCCGTTAAAGAGATAGAACAGCGTCAGTTGAGCATGTTCAGAGGACTGCAAAACAAACTGAATAATCGGTGAAAAGAGCTGTTGATCGATAATCACCGCAACGATAGAGAAGAACACGGTCAGCAGGGCGGTGAAAGGCAGCGACTCGGTAAACGCTTTACCAATCGCGTGTTCGTCAGTAACGCCGGTCAACGACGTGGCCAGGATAATGACGGACAGACCGATTAATCCGACTTCCGCCAGATGCAGGGCCAGGGCAACCACCAGCCAGATACCGATAATCGCCTGGATAATCAGTTTGATTTTTTCCTGACGAGTACGCTGCTGACGGCTTTGATCGTCAAACTGTTGCAGGACATCGCGGACGGTCTCCGGCAGCGTTTCGCCATAGCCAAACCAGCGCAATTTCTCAACCAGCATGCAGGTTAACAGGCCGCAAATCAGCACCGGGACGGTGACCGGCGACATGCGTAGGAAAAAGTCACCAAAATGCCAGCCAGCCGCTTTGGCGATAATCAGGTTTTGCGGTTCGCCGACCATAGTCATTACGCCGCCTAACGCTGTACCGACACCCGCATGCATCATCAGGCTGCGCAGAAAACCACGGAACTGCTCCAGTACGATCTTATTGTGCTGATCGATATGGCTATCATCGAGCATATTGTTGTCTTCCGTGCGGGAAGAGGCGAAGCGATGGTAGATACCATAAAAACCAACCGCTACGCTGATTACCACGGCAACGACGGTCAGCGCATCCAGGAATGCAGAAAGGAAGGCGGCGGCAACGCAAAATGCCAGCGACAGCAGCATCTTGGAGCGAATCGTAAGCAGTAGGCGGGTGAAAATAAACAGCAGCAACTGCTTCATAAAGTAGATGCCAGCCACCATAAACATCAGCAGCAATAGCACCTCAAGGTTAGCGGCAACCTCTTCACGCACATGTGTGGCGCTGGTCATGCCGATGATGACCGCCTCGATGGCTAGCAGCCCGCCTGGTAGCAGCGGGTAACATTTTAACGCCATCGCCAGCGTAAAAATGAACTCGGCCACCAACAGCCAGCCCGCAATAAAGGGATTGATGAAAAATATAACCGGGTTAACGACTAAGAATACGAGTAGTGCAAGTTTGTACCAGTCAGGTGATTGACCTAAAAAATTGCGCCACATAGCGCGGCCCCATGATAGCTCCATGGTGATTTCCCTACCTTTAAAAATGAAATCATGTTTTTATGTTTGACCGCAAAGCTTAGCGGGAGGAGGGAGTACAGGCAAGCTATTCACGCGACGGACAAGGCTGGCTGTGCTTCAGCGTAATCTGGAAAATGAAGCCTTGATCCACTTTTTCTTCATTGCGTCAGCTATCAGCCATGTAGCCCGTCTGGTATGATAACTGTAACTATGTTTTGCTGTGTAATGGAATTATCACTATGGTCATTAAGGCGCAAAGCCCGGCTGGGTTCGCGGAAGAGTACATCATTGAAAGTATCTGGAATAACCGCTTCCCACCTGGCACTATTTTGCCTGCTGAACGTGAACTCTCTGAACTGATTGGAGTGACACGTACCACGTTACGCGAGGTATTACAGCGTCTGGCGCGGGACGGCTGGTTGACCATTCAACACGGCAAGCCGACGAAGGTGAATAACTTCTGGGAAACCTCCGGGCTAAATATCCTTGAAACGCTGGCGCGTCTCGATCACGAGAGCGTGCCGCAGCTTATTGATAATCTGCTGTCCGTGCGTACCAACATCTCGACGATCTTTGTTCGTACCGCGTTTCGCCAGCATCCTGATAAAGCGCAGGAGGTTCTGGCAACGGCAAATCAGGTGGCCGACCATGCTGATGCGTTCGCCGATCTGGACTATAACATTTTCCGCGGTCTGGCATTTGCCTCTGGCAATCCGATTTACGGTTTGATCCTCAATGGAATGAAGGGATTATATACCCGCATTGGCCGCCATTATTTCGCCAATCCGGAAGCCCGCGCACTGGCGCTGAGCTTTTACCGTAAGCTGTCAGAACTTTGTGATCAGGGTGCTCATGAGCAGGTATATGAAACGGTGCGTCGCTATGGTCACGACAGCGGCGAAATTTGGCATCGTATGCAGAAAAACCTGCCGGGCGATTTAGCTATTCAGGGGCGCTAATCGCAGCTTATCCGGCCTACGAAATGCATTGTAGGCCGGATAAGACGTTTTCGCGTCGCCATCCGGCAATAAGATTTACAGACCGTTCATCCTCGGCGGGCAACGCTCCAGCAGTTCCACACTGCCGTCTTCATTCTGCTGCTCCAGCATCACGTCAAAACCCCAGAGCCGGTGCACATGCTTGAGCACCTCTTTGCGTCCTTTATCCAGCGGAGCGCGGTTATGCGGAATATAGCGCAAGGTGAGCGAGCGGTCGCCGCGCAGATCGACATTCCAGATTTGAATATTCGGCTCAAGGTTGCTCAGGTTATATTGCGACGACAGCCTGTTGCGGATCTCACGATATCCTTCCTCGTTGTGAATCGCGGAAATCTCCAGATAATTATGACGATCGTCATCCAGCACGGTGAACAGACGGAAATCACGCATAACCTTCGGTGACAGAAACTGGCTGATGAAGCTCTCATCTTTGAAATCGCGCATCGCGAAATGCAGGGTTTCCAGCCAGTCAGAACCTGCTATATCCGGGAACCAGTATTTGTCCTCTTCGGTAGGCGACTGACAAATTCGTTTAATATCCTGGAACATGGCAAAACCCAGAGCATAGGGATTTATCCCGCTATACCACGGGCTGTTGTACGGCGGCTGGAATACCACGTTGGTATGGCTATGTAAAAACTCCAGCATAAACCGTTCGGTGACTTTACCTTCGTCATAAAGGTGATTAAGGATGGTGTAATGCCAGAAAGTGGCCCACCCTTCGTTCATCACCTGCGTCTGTTTCTGCGGATAAAAATACTGGCTGACCTTGCGCACAATGCGCAGCACTTCGCGTTGCCAGGATTCCAGCAGCGGGGCGTTCTTCTCCATGAAGTACAGAAGGTTCTCCTGCGGTTCAGAAGGATAACGTCGGGCTTCCGCAACGGTTTTCTCTTCCTCTTTCTTCGGCAGCGTACGCCACAACATATTTACCTGGCTTTGCAGATACTCTTCACGGCTTTTCTGTCGGGCTTTCTCTTCCTGTAGGGAGATTTTTTGCGGGCGTTTGTAACGATCCACGCCGTAGTTCATCAGCGCGTGACAGGAGTCGAGGAGCTTTTCGACTTCATCCACGCCGTAACGCTCTTCACACTGGGTAATATAGTTTCGCGCGAAGATCAGGTAATCAACGATGGAGCTGGCATCCGTCCAACTACGGAACAAATAGTTGTTTTTAAAGAAGGAGTTATGTCCGTAGCAGGCATGCGCCATCACCAACGCCTGCATGGTGATGGTGTTCTCCTCCATCAAATACGCGATACACGGATTGGAGTTGATAACAATCTCATAGGCCAGCCCCTGCTGACCATGCTTATACAAACGCTCGGTTTCAATAAATTTTTTACCAAACGACCAGTGCGGATAGTTGATTGGCATCCCGACGCTGGAGTAAGCGTCCATCATTTGTTCGGAGGTGATCACCTCGATTTGGTGCGGGTAGGTATCCAGTCTGTAGAGTTTCGCCACGCGGTCTATTTCCGCCAGATAGACATCCAGCAGATCAAACGTCCAGTCGGGTCCATCGCTTAACCGTGTGCTGTCCTTGTTCATGGAATCAATCGTAGCCATTCGCGCACCCTCATTGTTGGCGGCACTCTCTGTCTGGAGTACCTCATTTCAAGCATAGATCATGGTGTTAAAAAACGTGCTGCGGCTGAAATTTTTTCTTTGCGATTTCTTGTTAGCGAGGCGTCGAAAAACGGTATGGCCGCAAAATTTTATGCTGGATAAAAATAACGCACAGCAGGAGATACCAAAGCAGGGAGTTCCCCGCCATCACCGCCATATGTGAGATAAGTCACCATAAAAAAGCCATATGTTGAATAATATTTTCAACTGAGTTATCAAGATGTAATCAGATGATTGTTCTTTTACTGTTAACGGAGTGGCTATGCGAGTTGTCATACTGGGAAGTGGTGTCGTTGGCGTGACCAGCGCCTGGTACTTAAGTCAGGCTGGACACGAAGTCACCGTCATTGATCGTGAGCCCGGTCCGGCACTGGAAACCAGTGCGGCGAACGCGGGGCAAATCTCTCCAGGTTATGCAGCACCCTGGGCGGCGCCAGGCGTCCCGCTTAAAGCAATTAAATGGATGTTTCAGCGCCATGCGCCGCTGGCCGTTCGCCTCGACGGGACGCAGTTCCAGTTGAAATGGATGTGGCAGATGCTACGCAACTGCGACACCAGCCATTACATGGAAAACAAGGGCCGGATGGTGCGACTGGCGGAATACAGCCGTGATTGCCTGAAAGCGCTACGCGCCTCTACCGGTATCGAGTACGAAGGACGCCAGGGCGGAACGTTGCAACTGTTCCGTACCGCTCAACAGTATGAGAACGCGACCCGCGACATCGCCGTCCTCGAAGACGCCGGCGTGCCGTATCAGCTCCTGGAAGCAAGCCGTCTGGCGGAAGTTGAACCGGCGCTGGCGGAAGTGGCACACAAGCTCACCGGCGGTCTGCGTTTACCGAATGACGAAACGGGTGACTGCCAGCTGTTTACCCAGCGTCTGGCGCTGATGGCGGAGCAGGCGGGTGTGAAATTTCGCTTTAATACTCCGGTCGATAAGCTGCTGAGCGATGGTGAGCAGATTTATGGCGTTCAGTGTGGCGAGGAGATAGTCAAAGCCGATGCCTATGTGATGGCATTCGGTTCGTACTCTACGGCGATGCTAAAAGGGATCGTTGATATTCCGGTCTATCCGCTCAAAGGCTATTCATTGACCATTCCGGTGGCGCAAGATGACGGTGCGCCGGTTTCAACGATCCTTGATGAAACCTACAAAATCGCCATTACCCGCTTTGATAACCGTATTCGCGTTGGCGGCATGGCGGAGATTGTCGGCTTCAATACGGAATTGCTGCAACCCCGTCGTGAGACGCTGGAGATGGTCGTCCGCGATCTCTTCCCACGCGGTGGGCATGTGGAGCAGGCAACCTTCTGGACCGGGCTGCGTCCGATGACGCCGGACGGTACGCCAGTGATCGGGCGAACGCGCTTTAAGAATCTACTGCTTAATACCGGCCACGGCACGCTGGGCTGGACCATGGCCTGCGGTTCGGGTCAGTTGCTGAGCGACATTCTGTCTGGCCGCACACCAGCCATTCCTTACGACGATCTGAGCGTGGCGCGTTACAGCCCGGGGTTTACCCCATCTCGTCCACGGCATTTACATGGCGCACATAACTGATAAGGACGTGAGATGACTCGCCCGATACTGGCCAGCATTGACCTGCAGGCGTTGAAACAAAACCTGACCATTACTCGCCAGGCCGCGCCGGACGCCCGCGTCTGGTCGGTGGTGAAAGCCAATGCCTACGGACACGGCATTGAACGTGTCTGGAATGCGCTGGGCACAACCGACGGTTTTGCCATGCTCAATCTTGAAGAAGCGATAACCCTGCGTGAGCGCGGGTGGAAAGGCCCGATACTCATGCTGGAGGGATTTTTCCACGCCGAAGACCTGATGGTGTATGACAAATATCGTCTGACCACCTGTGTACACAGTAACTGGCAATTAAAAGCGCTGCAAAATGCGCGCCTCAACGCGCCGCTGGATGTTTACCTGAAGGTGAACAGCGGCATGAACCGACTGGGTTTCTTACCGGAAAGAGTATCAACGGTCTGGCAACAGCTGCGGGCAATGCCCAACGTCGGTGAAATGACGCTGATGTCCCACTTTGCAGATGCGGAGCACCCGGAAGGTATTCAGGAAGCTATGGCGCGGATTGCACAGGCGACAGAAGGGCTGGAGTGCAGACGGTCGCTGTCCAATTCGGCCGCCACGCTGTGGCACCCTGAAGCACATTATGACTGGGTGCGCCCGGGCATTATTTTGTATGGCGCATCACCTTCGGGACAGTGGCGGGACATCGCCAATACCGGCCTGAAACCGGTCATGACCCTGAGCAGCGAGATAATCGGCATACAGACGCTGAAAGCTGGAGATCGGGTGGGCTACGGGGGACGCTATACCGCCAGCGGCGAGCAGCGCATTGGCATTGTGGCGACCGGGTATGCAGACGGTTATCCGCGCCATGCGCCAAGCGGAACGCCGGTGCTGGTGGACGGCGTACGCACTACAACGGTGGGGACGGTCTCAATGGATATGCTGGCGGTAGATCTGACACCGTGTCCGCAGGCGGGGATCGGGACGCCGGTAGAGCTGTGGGGCAAAGAGATTAAAATTGACGATGTGGCCAGCGCCGCGGGTACGGTGGGCTACGAGTTGATGTGTTCTCTGGCGCTGCGCGTGCCGGTTGTGACGGTGTAACGTATCTGAAGCCGGATGTCGACGCTGATGTGTTTCATCCGGCTACACCGTTTATGCGACGCAGAGCGCAAACCGGGCAAAGCGCTGCCGCCGCCCGGCAAAAAGCATCAACGCGCCTCATCCTCATCTTCAGCAACGCGAACACCGACCTTCAGCACCGCATTATCTTCTTTCTCAGCAACCGTCCAGATCATGCCAGCAAATTCAACCTGGTCACCGACGACCGGCGCGGCGCCAAGCAGATGCTGAACAATTTCACCCAGCGTTTGCTGTTTATCACGATACTCTGTGCCATCTTCCAGGCCATAAATCAGTGCCACATCGGCATATTTCGCGCTGGCCTCAAGAATAAAATCACCGAAGAAGCGCTGGTCTAACGACACCGGCGGCGACTGGCTGAACAGCTTGCCGAGAGCCGGGAGATCGCGCTCGCGGCCAATGACGCACAGAACATCGCCTTCACGCAGCCGCGTACTGCCGGATGGGTGAAACAGCACGTTGTCACGAAACAGGGCGGCAATTCGCGTCTCTTCCGGCATATGCAGGTCGCGCAGTGCGGCTCCTACACACCACTTATCCGCGCTGAGCTGATAAACAAACTGCTCCCAGGGGTTTTCCGGATGAATATCCAGACCAATGCGCGAAACGGGCCAGCCGACGGGAGGAACCACCACTTTGGCTTTTTTGGCGGCCCAGGAAAGTGACGTTCCCTGAAACAGCAGCGAGATCAGAACCACGAAGAACGCGACGTTAAAGAACAGGCGCGCATTCTCCAGACCCGCCATCATTGGGAACACGGCGAGGATGATGGGGACTGCACCGCGCAGGCCCACCCAACTGATGAAAATGCGCTCGCGCAGATTGAAGCCACGAAACGGCAACAGTCCGGCGAAGACCGAAAGCGGACGGGCAATGAATATCATCCATGCAGACAAAATCAGCGCAGGGATCGCGATAGGCAGCAGGTCGGACGGCGTAACCAGAAGTCCCAGGACCAGGAACATGGCGATTTGCGCCAGCCAGGCCAGACCGTCGAAGTTTTGCAGAATGCCAAATCGGTTGCGGATGGGGCGATTACCCAGCAGGAAACCACACAGATAGACCGCCAGAATACCGCTGCCTTCCAGTGCAGTGGTCAGGGCAAAAATCAGGATCCCACCGCTTAAGGCCAGTAGCGGATAAAGCCCGGCAGGCAGTGAAATGCGGTTAATCATTTGCTGAAGCAGGTAGCCCCCACCGAGACCCAGTATGATCCCTAAGCCGAACTGCTGGATAATATGCACCGCAAACATCCAGCTTAAACCGGTCTCGTGATTTTGAATCATGGCGATAAGCGTGATGGTTAAAAACACCGCCATCGGGTCATTACTCCCGGATTCAATTTCCAGCGTAGAGCCAACACGTTCGTTAAGCCCCTTGCCGCCGAGCAGGGAAAAAACCGCCGCGGCATCGGTTGAACCGACAATCGCGCCAATCAGGAGTCCTTCGATAAGATCCAGATGAAACAGCCACGCGGCCATCATGCCGGTGAGTCCGGAGGTAATCAGCACCCCGACGGTCGCCAGCGACAGCGCCGGGCCTAACGCGACACGAAATGAGCTGGCCTGGGTGCGCATCCCGCCGTCGAGCAGGATAACCGCCAGCGCCAGGTTACTCACCATATAGGCGAAAGGGTAGTTATCGAAAGGAATACCGCCCACGCCGTCGACTCCCGCTAACATACCGATAGCGAGAAATATCACCAGAATAGGGATACCAAGACGTGATGAGAATGAACTGAGTAAGATACTGCAGGTGACGAGTACGGAACCCAAAATAAAAAGGCTAATTATTGCTGCGGCATCCAACGTTCGGTTACTCCTGAATTACGCTGTTTCGTATTTATAAACCCTAACATAATAACGACAGAAACAGCGTTTTACTTAGCCCTGTTAACCGCTTTTTTTACGATTTAAGTACCGGATGCCCACTTAAGGTGAGCTGAGCGCCGTTTTTATCATTTTTCAGTACCGCTCTGGCCCCCAACGGCAAGGTGACGGTGCGTTGTTCATGACCAAAATCGAGGCCGTCGATCACCGGAACCGATAACCTGGCGCGTAGAAAATCACAAACTGAGCCAAGACTGTAACCCGCGTCGTAATCATTAGGTGCGCTGCCGCTAAAACTGCCGAGGATAATGGCGTTTTGTTGGGCCAGTATTCCTGCGTGATACAGTTGCAGCAGCATGCGTTCAATGCGAAAAGGATGCTCGTTAATGTCTTCCAGCACCAAAATGCCGTTTTCGATAGCGGGCATCCACGGCGTGCCCATCAGAGAAATGAGCATCGCCAGATTTCCGCCCCATAGCGTACCTTCGGTCGCACATGCCGGACCGTTACCTTGCCACTCGAGGGTAAATTGGGCATTGCGAACAGCCTGCCAGAAATGGTGCTCGGTAAATGCGTTCATCTCCTCGGCGCCAAAGTTAGCCGCCAGCATCGGGCCGCTGAAGCTAATCACATTCCCCTGCGCCAGCAGACCACACTGGATCGCGGTAAAATCGCTGTGTCCGCACAGCAGCAGTGGGTTGTGTTGCTGACGGTTCGCCAGCGCCTGCCAGTCAATATCTGCCAGTAAACGGCTCGCACCATAGCCGCCGCGTACTGCCATGACAATGGTATCGGGCGTGTTCAGATTTACGAGCGCGTTCACATCAGCAAGCCGTTCTGCTTCTGTACCCGCAAAACGCTGGCAGCGGCGCGCAATGACCGCTGAATTGTCGACCTGATGACCGGCCTCAGTAAGACGCGCCAGCCCGCGTAAGGCAGCCTGCTGGTTGATACAGTAGCCCGACGGGGCAATTAAGTGAAACCGGGACATGGCATTTCCTTGCTACAACTAAAACCAAATGTATATCATGCCGCGTAGGTATGTCGTTGTCACCTCAGCGACAGGTTCCGGCTATAAGGATAGATGACGTGAAATTGAGATGGTTTGCTTTTTTGGTTGTATTACTTGCGGGCTGTAGTTCAAAACAGGATTACAAAAATCCGCCGTGGAATGCTGAAGTTCCGGTTAAACGCGCAATGCAATGGATGCCGATCAGCGAAAAAGCCGGTGCGGCCTGGGGTGTCAGTCCACAATTGATTACCGCTATCATCGCTATTGAATCAGGTGGAAACCCGAATGCGGTCAGTAAGTCTAATGCGATTGGCCTGATGCAGTTAAAAGCCTCTACGTCAGGGCGTGATGTTTATCGTCGCATGGGGTGGAGTGGCGAGCCGTCAACCAGCGAGCTGAAAAATCCTGAGCGCAATATCTCGATGGGGGCCGCATACCTGAGCATTCTTGAGACCGGGCCGCTGGCCGGGATCGAAGATCCGCAGGTGATGCAATATGCGCTGGTGGTATCGTACGCCAACGGTGCGGGCGCGCTGCTGCGAACGTTCTCCTCCGACAGGAAAAAAGCCATTAATAAGATAAACGATCTCAGCCCGGATGAATTTATTGAACATGTTGCGGATAATCATCCGGCGCCGCAGGCTCCGCGCTATATCTGGAAGCTTCAACAAGCGCTGGATGTGATGTAATTCAGGTGATGCTAATCGCGCACCTTATTCGACTTTTCCCGGGCCTCGCGCTCGAGGGAAAAAATAATTCGCTGTAGGTTACGCTCCACCGCCGGGCCGACGTTGAGAAAACGAAAGCTCAGGCGGGGAGTGGTAATTGTTTCGTTTTTCCCGTCGATAACTTTGCGTTCGCTAATGGAAATTAGCTGGGCGTCCACCTGATACACTCCCCATTGCTCCATGTTCAGTTCAACCTGTGAAAAGCGCATGCCTTCTACCAGTCCCTCTGGTTTTGCCGTTTCTAACAGCCCGCCCATACCGCCAAGAGACAAATCGAATAAGCGAAAACACAGCGTGCTGTTATCCGGCATTTTTACCGTGCAGCGATAGGGGGGATGCAGCGGAGCACCGATACGGAAATATTCCCGACGCTGGACGAACCACAGAGATGGCGGCAATGATGAGATAAATGCGGGTAACCGCTGGTATTCGCCTTTTTTCAGCTGTGGCAGGGTGAACTCCACTTTGGCTCCCTGTGTTTCGGCGATAATCGTTATCTGACTGGCCCGCTGCACGGCCTGGTTTTCATATTCCTGACTACCAAAATCCATGATCAGTTCGTCCGGGCTGACCGCCAGTATTTTGCTGATGAACTGGCCACCAGACCAGGAGATACGCAGCGGAACCTGCTGCGAATTTAAGTCCCGGAGTACGCCTAACACCGCTAACGGATTTTGCTTCAGGAACTGCTCATTGTAGTTACTCACACCTAATGACTCCTGGATGCCTGGTTTATCGTTGGATTATCGGCATCAATCAACGGAACTTAATACAAATGGATGAAATTTTTTACCAAACCCAATGAATTAAGTCTGAGGGAAAAAGCACGTAGCGATGGCTTGCCTATACTTAACGTGCTGGCGCAAGAATGTCTTGCGCGTGCGTTCACTGGAAAGAGGGCCTGGAAATGGGAATTATTACCTGGATTATTTTTGGTCTGATTGCGGGGGTTATCGCCAAACTGATTATGCCGGGGCGCGATGGCGGTGGATTTATCCTGACCTGCATTCTCGGTATTATCGGTGCTGTGGTCGGTGGATGGCTGGCTACGATGTTCGGTATCGGCGGCGATATCAGCGGGTTTAATCTCCACAGCTTCCTGGTGGCCGTGGTCGGCGCGATTGTTGTGCTGGGTGTCTTTCGGCTTGTGCGACGAGATTAATCGAACGGCCCCTGACGGGGTAATACTTGTCAGTTAATGATGAGTGGTCGTAGCGACAACGTAGAGTGGCACATTCGGAGGTAACGAATCTGTTGCCTCCGGCATATTGCTACGTTCACCTTATGTTTGTCACTTCTCTGAGGCAATACGACCTGTGAACGTGTTAAGGGTACTATCACCGTACCCTTGCGAATCAATTTCTCACGGATGAAAACCCGGAATACCCCATAAGGGCTAGATGGCGTAGAGACAACAGGAATGGCGAAATATAAGCCAGAAAAAATCCGCGACGCAGCGCGGATTCGGGGAGTAAAACGCTTCAGGTAACGGCATTAAGATGTCGGCTGAGCCAGTTTTTTAGGCTCGACTGGCGTGGTACTTGCCGGGGCCGGGCGCGATGCGGGCACGCTGTCACAGGGCTTTTCTTTGGCGCAGATCAGGTCGAGCATTTTTAGCGTTACGCCGTTGGTCCAGCCAAAACCATCCTGCAACGGATATTCGCCGCCGCCTCCGCCAGTGCCTGTGCTGCTCACGTCATACTTTTCAACCAGCTTTTTCTCACGATCGTAGGTGTGCTGCACGTTGGTGAGGAATCGCCAGGTCACGTCCATGGCGACGTTATCCTGACCGTAATTCTGTAATCCCGATGCGGCGACCCACTGGAGCGGGGCCCAGCCGTTGGGAGCATCCCACTGCTGGCCGCTTTTCACCGACGTGGTGGCCAGGCCGCCGGGTTGCAGCAAATGCGCCTGGGTTGCCGCGGCCACTTTACTGGCGCGATCTTTTGCTGCTGCATTGACATACAACGGGAACAGGGCAGCGGCCGTGAGTTGGTTACGTACTTTGTGGCTCTTCAGATCGTAATCGGCATACCAGCCTTCTTTGTCGTTCCACAGGTGCTTTTCGATCCCTTTTTGTCGGGCATTAGCGAAGCCTTCATATTGTGCAGCTTTGGCATTATCCCCGGCGGCCTTGCTGGCGAGGGCGATCATCTTTTCCATTTTGTACATCAACGCATTGAGATCGACCGGAACGATGCTGGTGGTGCGCAGGGTGCCTAGTTGATTGGGGTTATCCATCCAGCGGGAACTAAAGTCCCAACCCGACGCGGCGGCAGAACGCAGGTCGCGGTAGATTTCTGTGGCCGGTCGGTTCGGATTGCTTTTCGCTGTGGCGATATCCTCCACCCAGGACTCTGGCCGCGGCGTATCGCGGTCATCCCAGTAGCGATTCAAAATGGTGCCGTCATCCAGCTTAACCACGCGCTTATTCTGCTGGCCGGGCTGGAGCGTTTCGACGCCTTCCATCCAGTAGGTGTATTCTTTGAGCATCTGCGGGAGGTATTTTTTCAGCGCGTCATCCCCGTCATGCTGCGCCAGCAGTTCCACCATAAAGGCAAAGAATGGCGGTTGAGAACGGCTCAGATAGTAGGTGCGGTTGCCGTTAGGAATGTGTCCCCAGGAATCAATCTCGTAAGCAAAGTTTGCCACCATGTCGGAGACCTTATCCCAGTGATTGCTCTCGGCAAGCCCCAGCATGGTGAAATAGCTGTCCCAATAATATATTTCGCGAAAACGCCCGCCAGGCACGACATACGGTTCCGGGAGCGGCAGCAGAGAGTCCCATTTTTCAGCGTCGGTTGTCGAACGGGTGAGTACCGGCCACAGTCCGTCAATATGCTCGCGCAGCGATTGCCCGGCTGGGGGGACGTATTTCTCGCCAGCTTTCGGCAAGGTGAAATTCACTTCCACAAAATGACGTAAGTCGAATCCGGACTGGTTTTTCTGCATCCGGTAATCGGCAAGGATCATTAATGGATCGCTGTTAGGAACGGCATCAGCAAAGGTTTTCTGGTCAGGAAACAGTTTGGCCGTTTGTACATCGTTAAACAGAGGGCCAAGCAAAATATCAGGCGGCTGAGGCGTTGCGGTTGGCGCGTCCTCGGCGTTGACGGCAAAAGAGGAAAGGGCAAAAAAGGTGCTTGCGAGCGTCAGTTTTATTGCAATAGAGAGCAGGCCTGGATGGCGAGTTGCAGGCGTTATCATCGGTTAATCTCCTTAGGGTGTGCCGAAGCAGCGGCATTTACCATGAGAAAACCTTAGTTCAGGATCGACCGTTGCGCGTGATCGACGCCCCATTTTGCGAATAAACAGACATTTCCCGACGCGAATCGAAAAGATGCACACCCTTTGTCGGGAAAGGGCGTGCAACCGACATCAGCCCGCGCGGGTTATCCGCTGGGCCACGCAGTCAAGGGTCAGGGTATCACCCATCGTGATACTCTCGATGGCCTCGCCTTGCTGACATAACCAACATAACCCCATTGCACGGGCGATAATCGCCGGGTGGGACGCTTCGCTCCCGTCCCGCAGGCAGATGCCTTTGATGGTCTTCGGATCGAGTTGCAGCACCGTAGAAGGATAGATGACCTCCGCGACCAAAATAGTGGGGCGGATGAACGCGGGAATTTGTGCAGTCTCTCCCGTCAAATACTGCAGTGAACGAGACAACAAATCTTCAATATCGATGTATCGCGCCTGCAGGTAAGGATCGTCGAGCTGTAAATACTGCTGGCTGAGATCGCTCAGCACGTGATGCCAGGCCCAGGCCGCGCTGCACTGCGTTTCACGCATTAGATCGCAGGCCATATCGAACAGATCCGGATCGTCCAACAGCGTGTGGTGACCAGAGAAAATAGCGGCGATATCTGCGGAATATCTCTCTTCTGCAAGCGCGGTTAGCTCGCTTAAGTCGTTCAGCGTGCTTTGGATAGCGACCCGTAACCGTTGCTGCTCAATCTGGAGTGAGGCTATAGGCTGTTGGCTTACCTGCGGTGAGAACGGTGTGTAACAGAATGCCGTCCCCGTGACCTGTGAGGGAACCTTCGTCACCACGGTATCAGCATGCGCGGGCTCGAGCGATTCACCAAAATTCTCAGCTGCCAGCTGTTTGAATGCGGCCAGCGCATCCTCTGCCTGTTCGCCCTTGGCAATCAGGCGCAGCGTGTCGTTACAGCGTACCTGCAGCAGGGCAATCTGATTCAGGCTATCAGGGACGACGCACTTGCCATTTTTCTCCAGCCACATATCGGCGTTAAAGCCAGACAGCGCGGAAACCAGCCGTGAAGCTGGACGCACATGAATGCCGTTTGGGTTTTTCACCACAATGGCCACTGAATGAGCATCTGCATCGGGCGCGAATTCGGCAGATGTCGGCTTTGCTGCAGATGACGAAGGTAAACCCAGTTGCTCACATTTGGCGTCGAGGGCGTTCATGGCATCACAGATGACCCGCTCAATGTCAGCACCTGCGGCAGCGCTAACCGTTGCGGCGAGCGTGCCTTCGACCAGCGGCGCGGCGCACAGACGTACTTTGGCGGCAATGGCCGGATCGAGCAGTTCCAGCGCGGTTTCCGCACTCAGTAGCGCACTACCGATATCCATCATCACCAGCACGTGATCCGTATCGGCCACGGACTCAATGGCTTCCATCACCTTGATAGGATCGGTGCCAATCGGATTCTCAGGATCGTCAATGCCTGCGGCAATAGCGATTTTGCAACCATCACCCATTAACATCTGCCGGGCTAGCGCGCCGACGCCTTCGCCCAACTGGGCGCTGTGAGAAACAATAACCAGGTTTACCATCGCTTTATCCTTACTCTCTGGACGCCTGAGCCAGCATTTGCATCATAAACATTACGGACGTTGCGCCGGGATCCTGATGCCCAATGCTGCGCTCACCGAGATAGCTGGCGCGGCCTTTGCGGGCCTGCATGGTGATGGTGCTTTGCGCTGCTGCTTCCGCTTGTTGGCTTGCCGCTTCCAGCGCCGCCTGCACGCTCAGCTTTTGCTCGCAGGATTGGCGTAAAGATTCCACTACCGGCAGCCAGACATCGCACATGGTTTTGTCGCCAGGTTCAGCTTTACCGCGGCTAATCACACCTTCCGCGCCATCACGAATCATTTGATACAACTCCTCAAGCGTCAGGCTTTGATGAGCCTGGGTCACCTGGGCGGCACGGATAAAAAAGGTACCAAACAGTGGACCGCTGGCCCCCCCGACGCTTGAGAGCAGCACCATGCCGGTGTTTTTCAAAATAAAACCAATGTCTTTATCGGCGATGGACGGCAACTTTTCGACGACTTTGCTAAAGCCGCGGTGCATGTTCAGACCGTGGTCGGCATCACCAATTTCCCGATCAAGACCGGTGAGAAAATCGCTTTCGGTGGTGAAGATCTCACCGCAGCGATAGAGCCAGTTAACAATTTGTGTTCTGTTGAGGGACATCATGTATCTCCTTATTTACCCCAGTTGAGAGCAGGGGTGTGAACCGGTGCATCCCATAAGCTCAGCGTGTCGTCATCCACCTGTAACAGGGTGATTGAGAAGCCGGTCATATCCAGAGAGGTACAGTAAGAACCGATCAGGTTGCGCTCAATGACGATGCCGGCGTCCTGGCAACGGCTTTCGAGGCGGTTATACACGCCGAAGAGTTCTGACAGCGGCGTCGCACCGAGATTATTGACCAGCGCAATGACACGATCGCCGCTTTGCAACGCGCGTTTGCATTCTTTGCCTTCCTGCCACGCGCCCTGAACGTTGTCCCAGTGGCGGAGCGTACGGCTGTAGTTGCCGTTTTCCAGCAGGGTATCGAACATTTCATCAACGGTTTGATCGAGGGAAGTGAAGGTGCGGCGGTCAATGCCGGGTTCCCCGTGGATACCCACGCCAAACTCCATTTCGTTATCCTGCAACGTGAACGACGGTTGTCCGGCGGCCGGAACGGTACAGGCGCCAATGGCTATCCCAATGGAGTGGCCCTGGTTATTCAGTTTACGACCCAGCGCCGCACAAACTTCCAGTGAGTCACCGCGTTCAGCGGCAGCGCCGACCAGTTTTTCGATCAATACGGTATTCGCCACACCACGACGACCGGCGGTATACAGACTGTCTTTCACCGCCACGTCGTCATCCACTACCATGGTGGTGACTTTGACGCCGCTTTCATGCAACAGCTCGGTGGCGGTTTCGAAATTAAGAATATCGCCGGTGTAATTTTTGATGATCAGCAGTACGCCTTCGCCGCCATCAATTTGCATGGCGCATTCGAACATTTTATCCGGCGTGGGTGAGGTAAAAATTTCACCCGGGCAGGCACCAGAGAGCATGCCCTGACCAATGTAACCGCAGTGCATAGGCTCGTGTCCGCTGCCGCCGCCGGAAAGCAGCGCCACTTTGCCCATTACCGGCGCATCTACGCGGGTGACATATACCGGATCCTGATGCAGGGCCAGGGAAGGATACGCTTTCGCCAGTCCGGCGAGTTGTTCAGTCAGTACGTCTTCAACACGGTTAATCAATTTTTTCATTATTTATGCTCCGCAGACAGTCCTGGATGGCTGCCAGATTCGGGCAGGCATCTGATGTAGGGTATCGGGTTATACAACGCCACGGCGACTGCTCGCTGCCGATAAGGTAATTTTGCACACGGGTTGGCAAAAGAAAATTGCTGCAATGGGCGTTTCAATACGAAACGTAGCAACATAATAATGTTCCGTATTGGAACGTCATGGTGCATAAAACAGCGAAAATGAGAGGTTGGGCCGTATTTGGCCGGGAAGCTGATTAACGGGTGTTTATGGAAAACAAACCACCTGCAGAGCAGGTGGTTTGTAGGCAAGGTCGATTTCGGCGTTAGCCCGGATAAATTCCGCGATCTTTACGTGCCAGTAGAATGCGTTCGCAGGCAACAATGTAGGCTGCCGTACGCAGTGAGCAGGATTTCTCTGCCGCTTTTTCCCACACGTGTACCATCGCATCGGTCATGATTTTGTCCATGCGATTGTTAATCTCTTCTTCGCTCCAGAAGAAGCTAGCCATGTCCTGAACCCATTCGAAGTAGCTGACGGTTACGCCGCCGGCGTTACAAACAACGTCTGGGACAACCACGATACCGCGGCTTGCCAGAACGTCGTCTGCATCCGGATAGGTTGGGCCGTTAGCGCCTTCGAGTACCAGTTTACAGGTCAGCGTTTCCGCGCGGTGACGGGTGATCTGGCCTTCGAGCGCGGCCGGGATCAGAATATCCATCTCCAGGCTCCAGAAGGCTTCGCTGGCAATGGTTTCAGCGCCCGGGAAACCGGCAATCTGTTTGTGCTCCAGCTGCCAGGCAGACAACGCGGCCATGTCGATACCCGTTGAGTTAAACAGCGTTGCGGTGTGATCCTGAATCGCGACCACGCGTGCTCCTGCTGCCGCGAACAGGCGGGCGGCTTCGCTGCCGACGTTACCAAAACCTTGCACCGCTACGCGAGCGCCTTCAACGTCGATGTTGGCACGACGCGCCACTTCCAGACCGCTGACGAAAACACCACGACCGGTGGCTTTATCACGGCCTAACGAGCCGCCAAGGTGAATAGGTTTACCGGTGACCACGCTGGTCACGGTGGTGCCGTGGTTCATGGAGTAGGTATCCATCATCCAGGCCATTACTTTTCCGTTAGTCCCCACATCCGGCGCAGGAATATCTTTCTGCGGCCCGATGATAATGCCGATTTCGCTGGTATAACGGCGGGTTAAACGCTCCAGTTCACCTTCGGAAAGCGAGAACGGATCGACGCGCACGCCACCTTTCGCACCGCCGTACGGCAGGTTCAACGCTGCGCATTTGATGGTCATCCATGCGGACAGGGCCATCACTTCATTAAGATCAACATCAGGATGATAACGCACACCGCCTTTGCCCGGCCCGCGGGAGAGGTTATGTTGCACGCGATACCCTTCAAAATGACGGATAGTACCGTCATCCATCTGCACCGGGATATCGACAATCAGCGCGCGTTTTGGGTGGCGCAGGGTATCCACCCAATGGGAAAGTTCGCCCAGGTAAGGGGCCACACGCTCGATTTGTTGCAGGTAGGTATTCCAGGCAGATGTGCTGCTATCTGAAGCGTAAGATAACTTATCCATGATAAACCTTAGTTATAAAAGTAATATGTTCTTAATTTGGCCGTGGTATACAGTGAATCACACCATATGAACCTAAATTTAACATTTATTTCATAGAATGGCCTGTCCGGCTAACACGGTTTATCGGCATGAAGGGTATGGGCTTTAGCTGGGAAGTGAATAGTTATTCTCTGATTATGCTGATATTTCGGTTATCTTGCTGATTGGGTAATTTAATATGCATGATTTATAAAAATCGCAATTTGTCAGATTTATGACGCACCTCTAAAAGTAAATAATATGATAATAAAATGTGTTTGCTTTATTGCGATTAAGCTGAGGTCAGTAGGTCACGGCGATGGTAACGGTATCAGCATAGTTGTCAGGCGTGTAGTTCGCGCTGGGAACGGTGGCGTAAACCGGGTAGGTGGTGGTGGTTCCCGTACCGTTGCCCGCGACAGTATTGAGCGATGAATTGCCCCAAACCGTACCGGACGGCCCCGGCGTCGAGCTAAGCTGGTAGGGGACCTTGTCCGTATTTGACCCCGTGCCGGACATCACGCCGCTGCCTGCCGTATTGCCGTTAGAGGGCTGAAGTCCGATGGTGTAAGGCGTGTTATTGGAACATGCAACGCCCACGGTATTTGAAGCCGTTAGGTTACGCCCGGTCGCCCCGGCTGGCGCAAAGCTAATATTGGTTGCAGAGGTGATATTGCACTGTTTGCTGACCGTCGCCGATACGGTGAAGGGAAGCCTGGCGGCAACGGTATCGCCACAGGTGGTCGGCGGGAAAAGCAATCCAGGATTGAGGGTGACAAGGGCTGTCGCCGCCGTATA
This sequence comes from Citrobacter sp. Cb041, assembly GCF_030336655.1. Taxonomy (NCBI): domain Bacteria; kingdom Pseudomonadati; phylum Pseudomonadota; class Gammaproteobacteria; order Enterobacterales; family Enterobacteriaceae; genus Citrobacter; species Citrobacter sp. Cb041. Next base: position 203,193 of record NZ_JAOWDD010000042.1, read on the forward strand.
GCTATCCTGATAGCTTCCGGGGACGGCTGAAGTTTGTGGCGTGACAATCTGCGCTGATACCGTGAGTGAGCCCGTCACTGGCGTCAGATTCAGCAGGTTAAGCTGTACCATTGGAAAAGTTGTTCCCGACTGATACTGACTCCCCCAGACTTTGGTGTGTCCGGCATCCTGGTAAAGCTGGTATGCCAGCGTTCTGGCAGGTGTTCCGTTTAATGACATATTTCGAGGTGTCACCTGGCCACTGACGGCTGAGGCGCCAATATTAAAACAGAGGTTGATCCCTGCCAGCACGTCGCCAAGCTCTTTGGTGCAGGTGTAGTTGAACGTCATTGATGACGTTGCGCCTGTCGCAGACAGCGGATTGACTGAGCCCAAATTTATGGGTTGCACATTGCTCACCGAACAGGTTACGGCATGGCTAATCGCCGGACAAAAGAGTACGGCTGCGATGAGTAACAGATGCCTTAACCTCATGAGCGCACTCCTGTTAGTGTGGCCGGCAAACCAGTGGACCTATTTGCACAATCCCCTTTGCGGAAGTGGGATAGTCAAATTGCACGCGACAACTGCCGGTGTCTGTCTCAACGCGCAGCGCGTTGTGCTGTTCCAGCATTTCGAACCAGGTCATCCCATCAAAACCAACGACAGACGATTGTCCTGCTCCGCTGATGGCGTATGCCATGCTGCCTTCGGGAATGGGTTTACCCTGATTGTCGACGAGGATGACCTGCGCAGCGCGTACCGGGGTAATGCCAAAGCTAACCAATGTACCGGAACGATCGGCAGGCGTTGCATTCGCCTCAACGCGCGCGATCCGCATATTGTCGGGGAGATCCATTGGGTCAATACTGATCAGGTTTTTTTGATAACTGTTCAGCGGCGTGACCAGCAATAGCCCCTGGTCGTCGCTGCGACCAATCAGGTTATTTTGTAATTTAATCGGGACGTCAGGAACGCCGTCAGTTGATACGACGGCAAAGCCATTGTTGATTTCTCGTGCTGCAAACAGGCCGCCTCCCATGGTAACAAGCGATCCGGTGGCGCCTGCGTAGCCGTAATGGTTATCCGGTAAACGGCTGAATCCCGCGTACGCTTTACCATAACGCCCCAGATATCCCACTTCTCCCTGACCGCTTTGCCGGGAAGCCTGCTGACTGGCGGCCAGATTCCAGCCCCAACCGCCGTCGGCAGGAGGCGTCAGGCTGGCGTTGAGCTGGTAGCCGGTCTCATCATTGGTACGTTGTAGGGTGCTGCTGGCACTGAGATTGTTATCAGTGGTCATTGTCACCATCAGATAGAGACTGCGATCGCGGTTATCGTCGATGTTTTGGTTGAATCCGGCATTCAGTGAAATGTTGTCGGTAATCGATTTGAACCAGCTGGCGTTGGCGTAGCGCACCGCATTTTCGTGCGGATAACGAAACTGCAGGTAACTCAGACTGACATTACCGGCAGCTTCCAGCGAATAGCCAATGACCGTATTGCTGTTAAGCGTCGGTGGCGGCTCGCCAAAATGGGTGGCGACATCACGATAATCGCCGGAAGTGGCCGTCGTACTGGTACTGAAATTAAACCGTTCGCCGGACCAACGGTAACCAAAACTGTACAGAAAACCGTTCTTTCCTGCGTCGGTACTTGCGGCAACTGAGGTCGAAAAGGTGCCGCTGCGGGTGCCTGGGATCCAGTCGTTACTGAAGCCTGCGTTAATCAGTCCATCGCTGGTTTCAGCGTGAGTCCCGGCGGTGAACGTATTGCTAAACCCACGACGCCATGTACCGCTCAGTACCGGTGCGCTGGCATAATCAAAAGAGGAGTAACCATAGTTTTCGCGTACCGTGCCCAATTCTGCAGACCAGGCAGTTAATCCTTCCCGCAGCAGTTGCTGATCGTTGTAGAACGAGAAATTTTGTACGCTCGTTCTGCCCAGCGCATCCGTCATCATTACCTGACCCGTTCCCGCGCCGCTGATGTTCGGCATTGTGTTGATCTGAAAGCTACCCGCGGGGACTTCTCCGTTGTAGTACCTGACGCCGTCGACGTACAGCTCAACGTTTGACGGTAACGTCGCGGAGCCAAGATATGCAGGGAGCGGGGTGGTTGGCATATAGGGCCGCAAACCAAAATCGGTTCCTATCTGAATGCCGCCAATACGCGTCGGTCGGGACCAGATAAGTGAACTGGTCAGGGTATCGCCAACGGTTACCGCCAGCATCGTTTCGGGAAATGACGTACGCCAACTGGTATCGAGTCGCTCAACGCTGTTATCCGCATTTTCCTCGGTGGAATACTGCGTCAACTGGGTGGTGCTGAGCACGCCTGCAGCATTGAAAGCGCGGAGTTCGCTGAAGGTATTTATTGCGCTTTCATCCCCCTGTTGGGTATAGATATCGTAATTGAGCAGCGCTCCGCGTGATGTTGTCGCCGTCGGCGCGGTCTCTACGGGGGAATTAAGCTGCGTGGTCGCAAGAGCGAGTGAACTGAGTGGCGCAGTAAGCGAAAGCGTTTGCAACTGAACGTTATAGTCAATGGTTAGCTCGGGGATATCGTTCAGGCAGACGGCGTGAGTGGCGTCAGGCGCAAAGCGAAAGCCCATTTTTCGCAGGGTATCTGCCCCTGCATAGAGCTTTCCATTATCGTAACCCAAATGCACCAGCCCAACGGGATTCCCATTTAAGGTGACGTCGAGATACAAATTGATCCCCACGAGCTGCGCTGCGCCATTAATAACACCATCTTCGCTCTGGTTATTATTCAGCGTTTGTGCGCAAACCATTCCCGATATTAATACTCCATTGAGAAAGCAATATTTCACCAGAAGCCAGGATCTGTTACAGATCTTGTACTGTTTTTTGGCCATTGATTGTGACTTCAACTTTCCCGCCATCATGAGTATTACTGGCCGACGGAGAGACTATCCAGCGCATCGTTGAGCCGGGTAAAACGTAGCCTAACAGTCCGGGCGTAATAACTTTTTTAGCACCGTCAGGGCTTATAAATGTTGCAGCAGATAATTGTGCATGCCCATTTCCCTGGTTACTCACTTCAATAAATTTTTTGCCATCAAGCTGTTGTAATTTCCATTGCAATTTAGCCTGCGTTTGCGCCGCTGATGTTGGTTGAATGAAAACGGGGACGGAATAATGCAGCACAAACTGAAGCTTATTTTTTTCTACTTTTGCAGGCGGTAACTCATCTATCGATAACCGATAAGCGTCTTCAGCATGTGCCGAAGGTGGGCCGGTCCGAATAACGCGAATCAACTGACGTTCTCCGGGGGCTAATGCCAGCATCGGCGGGCTAATGACCAGCCCCTGAGAGGGGGAAAGTTTGTCGCCGTAAGCGCTCTGGCTCCAGCGAAAAACCCGAACCTGGGCATTGAGCACATTTTCACCCGCATTACTAAGCCAGATACCATCGGCATTTTGCGTCGCGAGCAAAGTTAATGTGACCGGGGCGATTTGCAGTCCGCTGGCGGCAGCAGGGTTGAGGCTCGCAACCATCCCTAACAGGCATGCGCAGGCACACTGCTGAACAGGCAGTTTTACTCTCATGTGGCTTCCTGAAGTTAGTAGTTAACGTTAACCGTTACCGTGTCGGCATAGTCGTCAGGAGTGAAGTTGGCGCTCGGTGCGGTGGCATAAACAGTAAACGTTTGCACCAGCCCGGTCCCCGTCGCCGCTACGCCGTTTCCAGGCGCGGTGTCGGTGGCGGTGTTCCCCCACACCGGACCTGTTGCTGATGTTCGATTTAGCTGGTAGGGCACTTTATCGGTATTGGTGGCTGCGTTAGCCACGGAGGACATGGCGCCTGAGCCCGTCGTCGTCCCCCCATTGGCGGCCGACGGCGCCAGACCGATAAAATAGGGCGTAGTTTTTGAGCAATTAATCGAAATCGTGTTGCTTGCATTGGTATTTGTTGCCGTGGTATTCACCGGCCCAAGCGTGATATTTGAAGCCGAACCAGCAGTCACGGTACAGGCCTTTTGAATCGTCATCAGTACCTGAAATGTTCCGTTAACGGTTGCTGCATTTGCCACGGGAATAATGGAAAAGGCGCAGCAACAAAGAATTAAGCGTTTGTCTAAGACTAGAGCCATATCCTTTACCTTTTTCAAATAACCACATTTATTACTTTAGAAAAACAATAATGTGGTACAGGAAGACATGGTTTAACCCTAGAATAAGTATTAGGCGTGCGCCAGTTGATCTAATAAATTTTACTTAGGAAAAAGGTGATGTCGTTTGCAAAAAAATAATACCCACGGGTGAGTATATTGTTTTGTTTTTATGCTACTGCGGGTATTAAGTCAGGCGGGTAGGGAACACAGATTCATTGGATGGCATTCAAAATAACCACCCAAAAAATGAGAATTAGTAAGATTTATCTTACTCAGCTCATTACTGCGATACATGTTGGTTACGGGCTGTGAAAAATGACTTTATAACCTTGTTCGTTCCAGTGTTGTAGAAGTTCATTTTGTCTGCGGGTTGGCGTGATACCAGTCCAGACAAAAAGCGTTTGCCCGGGGAAGAGTTCAGGTCTTGGCGATTCAATGGGTTCAGCAAGCACGGCAATATGCCAGCCCGATTGCGATAAACGCCAGGCTTCGAGCCATAAACGGGTTCGGTCTTCAACATCCCAGGCCATCAGGATGGCATCTTTCCCTGATTTGCGCCGCGTTTCAGACAGCAGGGTGGCTACATATTCAATCAATGCGCCATCAAGCATACTGTTCATGATGCGGGATGTATTATGGTCAAGTATCAACCGCTGACGCACGGGAAGATAAACGCGATCAATCAACGCATCTACGGGGTAGGCGCGACCGAGTGCGATAATTTTGGCTCGCAGCTTCGGGGGATACGCCATACGAAGAATGCCCATCATCTCTTCTTGCAATTGATTCCAGTCGTCGTCAGTTTCACGGGTACTGGTTTCCAGCAATGCTTTAACTTTGCCAACGGGTGTGCCACTGCTAATCCAACGTTTTATTTCTTCAATACGTTGAATATCCTCTTCATCAAAGAGTCGGTGGCCACCTTCGCTGCGTTGAGGTTTGAGTAAGCCGTAACGTCGTTGCCATGCCCGAAGGGTGACAGGATTTATCCCGCAACGTTCTGCGACATCCCCAATGCTGTAATAAGCCATAATTCCCCCAGACACTCATGATTCTCCGTCACCGATATGCGGTTCCTGCTACTTTGTACAACATGCATCAAATTGTACAAAACATACATAGGATTCTAGCAAAATTAAGATTTACTTTACTATCACGTAGGGAGTAAATGCTGAATTTTTATGTTCAGCATAAAAGAGGTGGCGGGATTATTGTGTAATAACAATACGTTAATTATTATAACGCTGAGAAATCATTTTTTCTCTGGCCACGCGACAGACGGAGTACCATTCAGGCAGGCTCTTGCAAACAGGTTACCCTGGAAGATCTCAATACCCGCGGATTCAAGCCACATCCACTCTTCAGGTTTTTCGACGCCGACCGCAGAAATCATTATCTCCAGTGAAGCGCAGCATTTGATTATGGCCTGAATGATGGCCTGCCGTGGTCCACTTTTATGCACATCAGTGATGAGTTCGCGGCTTATCTTAATTCGGTCCGGTTGAAAGCGAGACAAAAGCTGAAGCCCGGCAAAACCTGCCCCGAAATGATCTATCGCCACACATATACCCGCTGCCTTGAGTGACTTCACGGCCTGCGCGAACGTATCAAAACGCGAAATAACTTCACTTTCGGTAAACTCTACAATGATTTGTTCAGGCACCAGTCCATGCGCCGCGATTTCGTTTATAAGAAAGCTGACTGCATCGGGTCTGTTTACCAGGGTCATGGGTAACAGATTAACCGACAGCATTTTGTGATTAAGTCCCAGTGCGCTTGCCATTGCAAATGCAGTCTTTTTGCTCTGCAGATCAGCGGTATACACATCTTCAGGTTTGAATTTGTCAAAATACGTTGCGGGCGTTTCACCGTCTTTACCGCGAATAAGGGCTTCCAGCGCAATGACGCGCTGTGACATAGGATCGATAATTGGTTGAAAAGCAAAGCTGAAATCTGTATCTGACGGGAGTGTGCTTTCATCCAGGATGGTACAGGTATTGTCGGTTATAAAACTCCAGTAATCAGGCGCAGGTATTTCAAAATAGCTCGATTTTTCCGTGGCGAGGACAAATGTGCGGAAAAACTGTAATGCTCTGTCATCATACGTGAGCTGAAATTTGGACGTACCCTTATTGAGTACAGCTTGCAGGACGTCATTCCGTTCATGTTTTTGTAAATCAAATAACTCCATCCCTACATTCCCGAATCTTCTCGCAGGCGCGTAATCACACATCAGTTCAACGATATTGTGGTGCCGGGGGTCGTTACAAATACAACGATAGATCTCTTTTACCTGCTCCTCTGGGCCTTCAAGCAGTTGGAAAAAGTGATGGCCGTTAAAGAGTAAGATCCCCGTAACATCTGATCGCCTGTTTTTGATATTTGCGGCTGTCACCATATCCTCAAGCGCTTTGAGAGGGGCGTCTTCACGTAGATGGCTACGGTAAATAATGGTCGTGAGCATGGACAGTCCGGGATCAAGGAAGGAGAAGAGGTCTGGTCAGTATCAGACAAACCAGGTTACGCCCTGATTTTAATACATAATTCTAACTTTGTCTTTACAAGTAATCGGGCTAATACAGATCAATTATCATTGATAATACAAAGTGATTTGTACAAAGAAATTGAATTTCATGGAGAACTTAACCATCGTAACCGCATGATTTAATTAGTTTAGCATTTTTTGCTAAAAATTAGCGTGCTATGTTGTACACATTTTCGGTACAGCTTTGCTACTGTTATAAAACTTAATATTCACCAGCATTTTGTTACAGGAGCACTCCATGCAGCAGCATACTGTTCGCACTGATTCTGCAAGCGCGATTTCTCGTTACTTTGCTAAAGCGCATCTGCCAACCCAACAGGAAACGTTGGGCGAAATCGTGACTGAGATACTAAAAGATGGGCGCAATCTCAGTCGCAAATCACTGTGTACCAAACTTCTGCACCGTCTTGAAAATGCATCAGGTGAGAATGAACAGAAACATTACAATGCGTTAATCGGCCTGCTTTTCGAATAAAATAAAGCCCTACTATGATAATGGGTAAGTAGTGAAGGAGTTATGAAGAAACCTGACAGTGAACGCTTGAAACATGAAATTACAGGTTTGGCTGTGCTAGAAATTTTGCGAATGCATACAGACGTTTCGTTAGCTGCACTGATTAAGCAATTGCGGCTTATGCATGCCAGTGAAATGGATGGTACACGTAAACAATTAATTGACAGCGTTATCAATGATTTTACAAATGTTAATCCGGGGAAGATAAGCAGAAAACCGGAAAAAACGAGAGATGAGAGTGCTTTCAGTGCCAGCAAAAACCCTAAATTACATTAAAGATAATTCTCCAGACTATACAAGCGAGGTTACCATGCTTCATGAAATTAATGTCCACAGTGTAATGACGGATAAAGCTTTATCAAGTTACTTCCATAATGCAGGTGAACTATTAGCAGATGAGTCAGTGGTATTGGGGCAGGCGGTAACAAATGTAATTCTGGCAGGTGATAATGTTAATAATAAAAACATCATTTTAAGCCTGATTAGTTCTCTGGAGTCAACAACTGACGTTGTCAAGGCAGACATTATCAGAAAAACCCTGGAAATAGTGTTACGTTATACGGCTGATGACGTCTAATGAGATAACACATTAATATAAATACACAGCACAATTATTGTATGATGTAAGTTCTGTCGCTTCGCTTTTTGGATTAAGACTATACATAGCATCCTCTTATTTTTATGACTGCATATTATGGAGTTGATATGGCTAATTCAATTCCGGAAGATTTTATTTTCCGCTGCGCTTTGTATAAGGATATAGAGCGTAATGTCATGTTAAAACAGGGTTGTATCAGTAATGATGTTCTTATTCAGGCATTCAGCACGCAGTTGAAGAATGAGAAGAATGTGATACTGACCGATCTCTATTCACAGATTCTGGCACATCTTCAACTCGATAAAACTTCGCAGCCCGGTGAGGTCAATGGTGATTTTTCGTTGAGGTCATAATGATGAACATCATGCAGGAACATGCTGGAAACGCAGTTTTATGGATTGATGATATCTATATCAGGCAAGGGTTAAAGAATATCCTTGCAGATATCGTTTTTGAAGATGACAAGGCGCGACTTGTTTTCTTCACCGCTAATCACTTTGACGCGGTAAAAAAGCAAAATTACGATCTGAGTACATATCGTCTGGTGCTGCTGATTGATGGCCATCTGTATCAGTATCTCAATGACATCTCACTTTACAGACTGCCAGTAGATAGCGATGTTGCCTCAATCAAGCAATTTATTATTGATATTACTCGTGCTGGTGGTAAGCACGAGCATCAATCGGAACTCAATATCTCCTTGACTGCGCGAGATAAATATATTTTAACGCAGCTAGGGGAGGGGCGAACTGTTTTTGAGATATCTGCCATGTTAAATCTACACTTAAAAACCATTTACCAGGCCAGGCAGAATCTGATCAAGAAACTTGGTTGCTCAGGGCTGATTGATTTTCAGGGAATACTGCAAGCGCAAATATTCCGGAACTGGCTGAAGCATGCCTGATCATCGATACGCTAAACTTACCTTCAGCGATTTGTGTACGTTTAAATCAATCGCTCGGGTTATCTCATCGATGATGTCTTCTGTTCTGAAAATAAATTAACGCGCATTATAAGAGGGCGATGATACAGCCTTGTCGGGATGCTTATGATTTATTTATAGATTTCAGCAACCCCGTGCGGTTCAGCTCGTTAATAATGCACTCAGGTTCTTCAAACAGAGGCATATTGTCTATATCTAAAACGCCATCATTTTTTTGTGGATCATCAGCCTGCAGGTCTGCAAACAGTGGAGTAAGATCCGGCCGTGCTTCGCCTCGTTCGGCCACCAGCTCAAACGTTTTATTTTTTGCCGCCTCGTTAGTCAGGGCACTGACCAGAACCTGGGCGATTTGCTGCCTTGATATCACACCATCTTCTGGTGTTCCTGCATGGCGACGATCCCCCTGAAGCAAAACGATTCTGTGTTCATCATCATTGTTGTAATCAAACCAGCCGGGTCTGACGATGGTATACGGGTGACCACTCGCTCTGACCAGACGTTCGGCACGTCTTTTCCAGTCATGAACCTCAGTGCGTTGATTCCAGGTGCTGAGTCGTTCAGTCACGCCAATCGTGGTCATTAAACCGATGCGTACAGGTGTATCCCTGAAGAGTCGTAAAATGTTGCGCACACCGCCGTAATCTATCGCTCTGGAGCCAATACGCCCCTGGCCATCGGAACCGAGCGTGAAGATGATGGCATCAATATCTTTCGGCAAATCGGTAAGTGTTTCAGGCATTGAAACATCGCCGTAAAAAACATCCGTTCCACGCGGAAGTAATTTTACTTTCCGTTTATTTCTGACCAGCGCCACGGGCTGATGGCCCATTTCGATAGCGGTATTCACGACATGAAGACCAATACTTCCGGTCGCGCCTGCAATGAGTATTTTCATGATAAACCTTATGATAATTCAGACTTATTTTCTCTACAGCCAGAATATCAATTATCATTATTGTCAGTAATAGGGCTAAAATGATTGTGTCTATGAACACCCTTCATGAGTGCGCGATGAAGGGAATGCCACCATAAGGAAATCGCCGATGCTCAAAGAAAACTTCAACGAACTGCAAATCTTTCTGGTGGTGGCAAGGGAGCGAAGTTTTACCAAAGCAGCGGGCAAACTGGGTGTATCTCAGTCTGCACTCAGCCATGCGATGAAGGCGCTGGAGGAAAGGCTCAATATCCGCCTTCTGACCCGTACGACCCGAAGCGTTGCCCCTACAGAGGCCGGTGAGAGAATTATTGCCTGCCTTGAACCGCGTATTGCCGATCTTGAACAGGAGCTGGAATCGCTGGTTCAACTGAACGGCACTGCCTCCGGCAATATCCGCTTATCTGCTGGGGAGCATGCCGCGCGAAGTCTGGTATGGCCAAAGTTAAAACCTTTCCTCAGGGAATATCCGGAAATTAATCTCGAACTGGTGGTTGATAACGGCTTTGTCGATATTGTTGAGGGCCGTTTTGATGCCGGGATCCGCCTGGGCGAAAGCGTGGATAAGGATATGGTTGCTGTAAGAATTGGCCCGGACATGCGCATGGCCGTGGTGGGAGCACCGTCTTACTTCGCGGCAAACCCTGCACCTGAAACGCCGCACGAGCTACAAAATCATCGGTGCATCAATATGCGCCTGCCGACTGCCGGTGGGCTTTATCACTGGGAGTTTGAGAAGGAAGGGAAACCGTTACGGGTCAGAGTGGAAGGGCAGGTAACGTTTAACCAGCAGGCAGAAAGGATTGATGCTGCTTTATCCGGTTTTGGCATTGCCTGTATGCCTGAAGACAGGGTGCAGGATTATATAAAGTCAGGAGAGCTTATTCAGGTTCTGCAGGACTGGTGCCCATCTTTTCCCGGATATTATCTCTACTACCCGAGCCGTAAGCAGCACCCGCCCGCATTTGCGCTGATGATCGATGCACTTCGCTACGCCCAATAACGGGTCCGTAGACCCGTTCGGGTATTAACGGCCTACGCGGGCCAGGTGCTCAGGAGAGTAACGTTCACCGACGATGTTAATCGTTTCCAGCGCCTGGGTTATCTGCTGCGTATCCTTCTGCGAAAGAATGATGTCGGCAGCCCCCAGGTTTTCCTCCAGCCGGTGCAGTTTGGTGGTACCAGGGATAGGAACAATCCACGGCTTTTGTGCCAACAGCCATGCCAGCGCGATTTGCGCAGACGTCACACCTTTCTCTGCCGCCAGTTCACCCAGCAAGGTGACCAGCTTTTCATTGGCTTCAATCGCCTGCTCGGCGAAACGCGGCACTTGGCTTCTGTAATCATCCTTGCCAAAAGTGGTTCCTGGCTTAATCGATCCCGTCAGGAAGCCTTTGCCTAATGGGCTGAAGGGAACGAAACCAATACCCAGTTCCTCCAGTAACGGCAGGATTTCCTGCTCAGGTTCGCGCCACCACAGAGAGTATTCGCTTTGCAGCGCAGTAACCGGTTGAACAGCATGTGCACGACGAATGGTATGTGCGCCCGCTTCGGACAGACCGAAATGTTTGACTTTGCCTTCCGCTATCAGGTCTTTCACCGTTCCCGCAACATCTTCAATGGGGACATCCGGGTCGACACGGTGTTGGTACAGCAGATCAATGACATCAGTCTTAAGGCGGCGTAATGATCCTTCCACAGCTTCACGGATATGTTCAGGACGGCTGTTTAAAATCTGCTGCTTGTTGTCCGCACCGAAGGTAAAACCAAACTTGGTGGCAATAACCACACGGTCACGAAACGGTTTTAAGGCTTCGCCTACAACCTCTTCATTAAGAAAGGGGCCATACACTTCAGCGGTATCGAAGAAGGTGACGCCACGTTCAACCGCAGCGCGAATAAGCTCGATAGCCTGACGGGTATCGGTCGCCGGACCGTAGCCATGGCTTAAGCCCATGCAGCCGAGCCCAAGCGCGGATACTTCGAGTCGGGATTTGCCCAGATAACGTTTTTGCATTGAATGAATACCTCTTTTATCGCGACTTAAACATCAAGTTTGCGGCCGGTCAGCCATTCCACCATCGCCGGATCGCGGTGAGAGAAGAAGGCGCTGGTTGCAGTGTCGAGGGCAGCAATCTGCAGCATATCTTCAGAACTGAGTTCAAAATCGAGAATGTTAATGTTCTCTGCCATGCGTTCTTTGCGCACCGATTTCGCCAGTGAAATGATGCCTCGCTGGAAGATCCAACGCAGAACAACCTGGCCCACGCTTTTGCCGTACTTCTGACCAATTGCCGTTAACACGGGATGCTGGAACAGACCATTTTTCCCTTCAGCAAACGGAGCCCAGGCTTCCGGCTGAATGCCACGGCTTTGATTCCAAGGAACGGCATGCAACTGCTGGTTGAAGGGGTTAACTTCAATCTGGTTTACCGCAGGGGCAACGTTGTTGAAGGCGATAAGGTCGGCCAGTCTGTCAGGATGGAAGTTGCTGACGCCAATGGCGCGAATTTTTCCTGCCTGTTGCAATTCTTCCATGGCACGCCATGCCCCATGAACATCACCGTAAGGCTGGTGAATCAGATACAGGTCAACATAATCAAGTTGCAGACGATTCAGGGAGCGTTCGAACTGGGCTTTAGCGCCTTCGTAATGAGTATCCTGCAGCCACAGCTTGGTCGTTACAAAGAGTTCGTTACGGGCGATACCGCTTTGTTTCAGAGCGTTCCCGACCTGGGTTTCATTCTGGTAAGACGCGGCGGTATCGATCAGGCGGTATCCCGTATCGATGGCATCAATCACGGCTCTTTCGCATTCAGCGGCATCAGACATTTGAAACACACCAAAGCCCAGCAGGGGCATTTCAATACCGTTGTTCAGTTTTACAGTTTGCATGACGTTATCCTTTGGCTGTTGTCGAGGAAAAGCATAACGCAAAGTTATTTATTCGATTAGATGGGGTAATTAGCTAGGGTTTATTAGATGTGTTCATTAATTTTGTGGCGTGCTGACGGTCAACTTTTTGTCAGAAGCGGCTGTTGCTAACTCCCCACGATAATAATCGTTGGGGTTCTTCTCAAGCACAGAGCGTTGAACTTTTTTGTTAATGCCTGAGCGATAGTGCTTTTCCCACTTCCTGGCATGAAGCTGAGGATGATTAGCATAGTTTGGCTGTGAAATGATGAAATCCAAAAGTATTAAAACACACTACACTCTGACTTGGGGATTTTGCGGCTCTATTACTACAAGCGATATGACAAGCGTCGAAAAGTGTTACTGCCAGCGTTACTCGTGGCGATCTCTGGGTCTGCCCGCTTAGCCGTTACATGCCAAAATCGGATGTAGTTGGTATTGTTAATAAGTTAACAAGTTATTAATTCATCAAAAAATATACATTACCGTAACAAGGAATATATTTTTAACTGCTCAACACTCCCCTATAAATATTAAACAAATGCTTGTTTGCATCTACCTTTGGTTGAAAGTCATGTTGTCGTATGTTTATTTAACTCGTTACCGCTGGAGTTAGGAATATTGATTAGAAGAAAATACTGGAGGTGATAGCAAAACGGTTAATAATTGTTCTCTGAAAAGTATATATCAGTGATAAAAATCACAAAACAATCTTAAATTCGGCTAATTGTCCTGTAATCTATATTATCTCCACTAAATGAATCGCACAAAACCTGAGCGTTTTTAAAAAATATGACAAAGAATTGTAAACTGCCTCTATCCGAGACTATAGCTCTTGGGGGGATGACGCTGGCTCTTTTTCTTGGTGCTGGCAATATTATATTCCCGCCGCTGGTCGGCATGCAGGCGGGCGCAAACGCCTTTAATGCAGGCTTTGGCTTTATCATCACAGCGGTTCTGTTCCCGGCACTGGCGATTATTTCCCTTGCCATTAATGGCGGTGATATCGCGGAATTAACGAAACCTTTAGGCAAATGGCCGAGCCTGATTTTTATTGGCATTTGCTTTTTAACGCTGGGGGTTTTATTTGGTACGCCACGCACCGCGACGATTAGCTACGAAGTCATCACCGATGGCGCAGCTAGTTCCCTGATGCAGAAGATTATATTTTCCGCCGCGTTCTTTGGCCTTGCTGGCGCGACGCTGGCTAAGCCGGGGAAAATGCTGGAAATCGTCGGTTTCTTCCTTTCGCCCATTAAAATTAGTGCCCTGATTTTTATCGGCATATGTGCCTGGTTACATCCGATTGGTGACCTCACGACCGCCACAATCGCATATCAAACTCGCGCGTTCGATACAGGGTTCGTCAACGGTTATCAGACCCTGGATGTGATCAGTGCGCTGTGCTTTGGCGCCATTATCACCCACACGCTTAAACAGCGCGGGATCCACCATCCGCGGGGCATCTTTACCCATTCCATCGCCGCAGCCTTTATCGCCGCTGCAGGTCTGGCCGTGATTTATATCTGCTATCTGTCGATGGGGTCCCACAGCCCGGTGCGGGGCGCAACAAACGGTATGCAGGTGATGAGCGCCTATGTCGAGACTGTTTTTGGCGTTTATGGCCGGGTGTTGTTGGCGGCGATCATTAC
>NZ_JAOWDD010000042.1:217458-425067 GCF_030336655.1 Citrobacter sp. Cb041
GTGGTCGCGCTGGGCATCGTTAGAAAATGGACAGACGTGCCGACGAATCTGTATCAGTTGCTTTTCTATAGCGCCCTGGCCGTGGGAATAATGAGCTTGTTTGTAAAATCCTGAATGAACAGCCGCGAGTTCGGAAGTTGTCTTTTCATTTTTGCGCAAAACAGACCGTCACGCCCCCATTTTATTTTTTTGATATAACTGATGATTGTATTGAGCCCTCAATAATGAAGGCTCAATATTATCTCTTTCTATTGCAGGTCTTTCTCCTTCAGGAATTTACTCACCATATCAGCAATCTGCACGTTATTCAGATCCGAGAACGGGAAGTGGGTATTCCCTTTGATTCCTTCCTCAGGCAGATGCGTCACAGTGACATCCCCGCCATGCTTGTTCACCACGTCACGCCACTCGCGAGCCATTGCCAGACGCACGCGCCAGCTGTCCTGCGCGGGCATGGCGACAGGTTTATCCGGGATGTTATCGCCGTAAATAATCAGAATCGGAATTTTAGTCAGTGCCATAAACTGCTCCATCGGCACCGGTTCACCCTTCAGCGTGTCGAACGCGCTTGGCATTGGGGCAGGGAGCTCTTTCTCCGGGAAGACAAAGCTGCTACCAGGCTCGAAGGCGACAATCGCTTTGACCTTGTCGTTTTTCATCGCCGTGTACCAGCCTGGTCCGCCACCCTGAGAGTGGGTGAAAAGGATAGCCGGGCCGGATTTATCCACGACGGCGGACATCGCATCAGAGATAACATTGATATCAAACGGCCCGGTATTCGGGGTCATCTGACGGAAATACTGATTTAGCGCTTCTTTATCGTGAGAAAACTGAACGCCCTGAAAATACTCCGGCCACACGCCAACGCGGAACTGGTTAAACCACATCTGTTCATCCGGTTTAGGCGTAACCGTACCTTCTACCGTCGTGCGCCCGGCGCTGCCCCGGCGGGGCTGATCGACAAGATAAGTTGAGAATCCACGACGCAGGAATATGTTCTGGAACCCTTCGCGACCATCCGGCGTGGTTTCCCAGGTGCGGGAGAACTGACCTGCGCCGTGCAGCATGACGATAGGGTATTTATGCGGATTTTCCGGAATTTGGTAGAACACAGACGCATGATCGCCATGCCAGGTTTGACCCGCAGAGTCCAGCGGCGTTTTCGCGTCAAATTTCCCTGGTGCGGTGATGATAGTGCCACCAGCAGAAAAGCTTCCTTGTTCCTGAATGACCAGCGGCTCGGCGTATACCGACTGAGCCACCATGCCACCCGCCATCGCGCAGATGGCCAGCGTTTTTAAGACAGTTTTCAAGATTACATCCTCTGTTATGTTTGCCGTTCAATCATATCTGAGTTGTCAGCGTGAATTATTTAGCACCTTTGATTGCCCTTATTTGGCAGACTCATGAATGCGGAGGATTAGCACCGTATCGTCTCAAACCAACGCCTAACTGTTTGTTAACGCCCGTTGCAGCGCCTGTTCCGCCCGCGTAGCCGCATCTTCTTCGCCATTTTCACGAAGAACTTGTGCCAGTTGGCGCAGTTGCGCTGCCGTCAGGCCGACTCGCATGCTGGCTCGCGTATGCGATAACAGCTGAGCTTCAACGCCCGGCGTGGCGGCTAATGCGCCAACCGTTGCCAGCTCGCGGCTTTGCCAGTCGAGGTTATCGCGGGCGAAAATGTCGCCGAACAGATGCGTTTGTAGGAATTGATTAATGACCGGGGCAAAATCAAACAGAGGTCCCTGGACGGGGGCGCCGGAGATTTTAGTCTGGTTTGCGGTACCGACACGGCGAAGCTCATCTCCGACAGGGATGGCGGCGACCGGCTCTTTACCTTCAACGTCTTCAACGCCTCGTTGTTTACGTGCTTCGACGACTTTCATCAGTTCATTCAGCGCGTTCAGGCTACGGGGAAATCCCGTATAGGCATAAAGCTGGACGAGAATCTCTTTGGTCTCGTTTATCGTGAGTCCTGCATCAAGCCCCTGATTCAGTGCCGCATTCAGCTTATCCATCTGACTGCTGGCCATTGATGCCGCAATCAACGGGATGGCTTGCTGGCGAGCTGACAGCGTATCTGAAACCGTTTGTTCGTGGTTCATTTCTGAGGCTCCTTTATTGACGGGCGCAGCATGTGCCGTGAGACCTAAACCAAAGGTCAGCAGTACCGCTGCCGTTAATGCCTTAATGGGCGTGGTATTGTTCATCTGTCACTTTCTCCATCCAGTTAACGCTTTTGCCATCCACAATCCCGGTTATCGCCAGGTGCGTCATTGCGCTGCCGGGGGCTGCCCCGTGCCAGTGTTTGACGCCCGCCGGGCAAGAGACAACGTCGCCAGCGCGGATGACCTGCACCGGCTGGCCTTCTTGTTGGGTAAGCCCAACTCCCGAGGTCACAATCAGCCGCTGGCCTGCCGGATGCGTATGCCAGGCGGAACGAGCACCTGGCTCAAAGGTGACATAAGCCCCGGAAACGCTAATTTCGTTATCTGGTTTGAAGAGAGGATCAACCCGGACGCGACCGGTAAAGTTCTCTGCTGGCCCGTACACCGCATTCTGGCTTCCGGCGGTGGCGATATGGACAGCGGGATTTTGCTCCGCCGCCCAGGATGAAAACGTAAAGAGGGGCAGTAACAGCCCGAGGTAACGTAAATGTCTGATCATGCAAAGCGTCCTTATCTACAATGATGGAGAGGGTCTGCAATGATTCTAATCAGGGGGAGATGTCGTCAGACTGACGCCAGCCTGACAATTCTGTCAGTTAACCCTTATTATGGTGACGCTGCTTTGTCTTTTCTAAAAATAAGGCACCAAAGCGAAAACCGTGTCATTAATGAAAATAAAACAATAATGGCCAGGTAGCGTAGATAAAAAAGAAGGGCAGATTCATCGTAATCGAAAAAGGAGAAATCGACCTTTATCAACAAATAATCGAGATAGTCCTGGTTCAGTAATTCGTACAATCCCAGTAGAGCTATTAGCGAAAAAACTCCCGGCATCATGACATTTGCAAAGAATGAATTGCTGGAGATGTTCAGGACCCGGCAGAAAAAGGTCGCCAGCATTTTCCAGTGCAACCCGATATGCAGCGCCAGAATGAGCATTCCCCAGTGGACCGACGTCATGTGTACTTTCCTGACCCAGCTCGCCGGGTTGTGGAACGCCTGGTCCAGAAGGATATGTCGGGACAGCATCATGCCCGAGACAATCGCGGTCAGAATGACAACGAATGTCACTGCATTAATGATTCTGTTAACTACCAGCATGGTTAACGGAATATTGGGCGACAGTGACCACAAGCGATGCCGGTTAAGATATAAATGCAGCATGATGAGCAGCATAAAAATAATACCCGCCCATTCATGCACGATTTCACCGTGAAGGTGAAATCCCATCAATACCAGCAGAAGTAAGGTCATCAGCGCATCCTGCATGACCTGGAAAATATAAATTTTCTTCATGTCGAGGGATTAACGCTGTGGCTGGACTTGTTTTACCCATTGCTCAACCTGCGCGGGTACGTCAGGAGCTGAAATATCGTTGCGCGAGATCGCGAGCGCACGAGTGATTAATTTGGCCTGTGGCTGCATGCGAGCAATTTCTCGCAGGGAGTCGGCTAACCTGCTGCCACCATGGGTGGTAAAGGGAACGACCGTTTTGCCTGCAAAGTCATTTTGCTCAAAGAGGCTGTATATCACCATTGGCATGGTATACCACCAGATGGGGTAGCCGACGTAAATGGTGTCGTAATCGCTCAGGTCAGGGAGCGGCGTTTTTAGCGAGGGTCTGGCTTTCGTTTGCTGTTCCTTTTCGGCAACGCGCAAAAGTGCATCATGCTGGCGAGGGTAGGGAGTGGCGGTTTCAATGCGAAACAGGTCGCCGTGAGTCTGCTTCTGAATCAGTTGCGCAATAAACTGCGTGCTGCCGGTCTCCGGCGTATTTTTTTGTAATACGCTGGCCCCGGAAAAACCATCCACGGCACCAGGTTTCATCTCCTCTGGCTGTGAAAAGTAGATAATCAGCGTGCGGGCGTGTGCGGATAAATCCTCTGATGCGAACGCGGGCTGCCCCAGAAGCCCCATGACCATCATCGCCAGAAACCCGCTAAATACCTTTTTCATTCTCACTGTTTCATTCCTTCAATCAGCCGTGGTGAGTATCAGCAGTGATTCTGGCGCAGATAGCCTGACATCAGACTGACGACTCTCTGACAATTTTGTCAGAAGTCTTTGCGCGCGGAGATCCCGATTTTGTCTCTGAAATCAGTCTCCCGGTTCGGATAGCGTCAGGCTGTTTAGCAAACGTCAGGCCAAAGGTATTGATACCGTTCTCGCTACGGGCAAAGACATCTCCCCGGTGCATAATGGCGACGGCACGGACGATCGACAGGCCCAGCCCATGATGGGTATCACTCCTGGCTCGGGAGGTGTCAACACGATAGAACCGTTCGAAAAGCCGGTGTAAGTGCTCTGGCGCTATCGGATCGCCAGGGTTAGAAACGTCTACACAAGCTTGATTGCCTTTTTCGCTTAAGCGCACCGTAACCGTGCTATTGGAGGGGGAATGCCTGGCGCTATTTTCCAGCAAATTAGCCAGTGAACGGTGAAACAGCCGCCTGTCGATATGCGCCGTGACGTCGCCCTCAACCTCCAGCGAAAGCTGTTTTTCAGCAAAAGAGGGTTCAACATATTCCGCTGTTTTCAGGGTTTCTTCTCGCAGGGAGACTTGCGTAAGCTGGGAAGCATGTTCACCCGCGTGCGCATGAGACAGGAACAGCATGTCGTTAACTATCGACGTCATGCGTTCAAGCTCCTCCAGGTTTGAACCCAATAACTCTTCCAGTTCATCATGTGAACGTCGCCGTGATAGCCCGAGTTGCGTCTGGCCGATCAGGTTAGTCAGCGGGGTACGAAGTTCATGCGCAACATCGGCATTAAAGCTCTCGAGCTGTCGCCAGGCGATTTCCTGACGCTCTAACACACCGTTAAATGATGATGCCAGTTGCTGCAGTTCTTCGGGCAACGCGCGGGTATTCAGGCGCTGGCCATGGTCACCTGGTGCAAGGTGTTGTGCCTGCTGACTGAGCATGCCCACCGGACGCAGGCCAATCCGTGAAACAACGTATCCCAGTAAGGCGACAATCAGTACGCCCAGCGCGGCAATAATCAGCAGCGTCCGTGTGAACGCATCAAGTGTGCCCATATACGGCGTAGAGTCGATGGCAACCACATAGTGCAGCTCAGGCCTTTCACCGTTGGCGGGGATGGTTTTCACTAACAGGAACAGTGAGCATGCACCTTCCGATGCGCCGGGCACTTTATTAAATCCCTCCTGCAAAGAAGACCACTGAACGCCCACCGGTGGTATTCCCCCCATGCTAAAGCGCGGGTTATCGCTCACTATCCAGTAACGAACGCGCTCACCTTCAGAATTGGTTAGCAGAGTAAATTTATTAGCCAACGTCGACCAGCCGTCAGCCGAGGTTCGTGCGGCGATCCACGGACTCATTAATGATTCCCGGAACAACAGTTCGTTGTGCATCTGCTTTTGCAAAGAGTCATGCAAAGAGCTTCTCAGCAGGATACCGATAACGGACACAATCAGCAGCGCGGATAAGGCAAACATCAGCGCCAGGTGAACGGAGATGGAACGTTTAGGCATGCTGAGCCTCTTCATTTATTCCGACCGGACTTCGAGGACATACCCCATGCCACGAACGGTATGTAACAGTTTGACGTCGAACGGGGTATCCACTTTGGCTCGCAGACGTTTAATGGCGACTTCAACCACATTGGCATCGCTGTCAAAATTCATGTCCCATATCTGCTCAGCAATCATCATTTTTGACAGGATCTCCCCCTGATGCCGGGCCAGAAGACTCAACAGGGAAAACTCTTTCGCGGTCAACTCCAGTCGCGTTCCGGCGCGAAATACGCGGCGCGCCAGCAGGTCGAGATGCAGATCGTGAATTTGCAGCTGGGTGATGTCTGCGCCATCCGTGGAGCGG
This sequence comes from Citrobacter sp. Cb041, assembly GCF_030336655.1. NCBI lineage: Bacteria > Pseudomonadati > Pseudomonadota > Gammaproteobacteria > Enterobacterales > Enterobacteriaceae > Citrobacter > Citrobacter sp. Cb041. The sequence continues at coordinate 223,469 of NZ_JAOWDD010000042.1, forward strand.
CGACGCACCAGAGCCTGAATTCGCGCCACCAGTTCAATCAGCGAAAAGGGCTTGGGGAGATAATCATCCGCGCCAAGCCGAAGCCCTTTGACGCGCTCGTCGACCGAACCGCGGGCCGAGAGCATTAGTACCGGCGTCTGTTTGACGGCTCGCACCCCCTCAAGTACCCGGTAGCCATCCATCCCCGGCAGCATCACATCAAGGATTATCGCGTCGTAGTCAAGCTCCAGCGCGTAATGAAGACCTTCAGCGCCATCTGCAGAGACATCTACCGTAAATCCGGATTCACTCAACGCACGGGTGAGATAGGTTGACGTTTTTTCTTCATCTTCGACTAGCAACAGGCGCATAACGGGATTTCCTCTTAACTGTTCAATCGGGCTTATTCTGCCTCTTGATTGCCAACATAAAGCTGACGCTTACCTGACAGCATTGTCAGAAACATGAAGCCATCTCAGCCTGCTTGCTGACAAAAATGTTATTTACCTGTCACGATGCTGACAGGCCTCTCTCTTTAACCTGAGTCTGCACATTTAAATCCGCAAGCCTGAAACTCATCGGGAGAGACCATGAAATTCAATCTGTTAACTGCAATACTGCTCACGGCAATAACCGGGGCCACCTCAGTCAATGCGGCTGATTACAAAAAAAATCCATTCACCCTGGCCTATGACGGTGCCATCACTGAGAACGTCAAAGGCAAGGTCAACATTCATCCGGTGAAGTACGATCTGCATGGCATTCAGATAGCTGCGAATGTCTATACCCCTGCTAACTACGATCCCGCCAAAAAATACCCTGCCGTGGTGGTTGCACATCCGAATGGCGGCGTAAAAGAGCAGGTCGCAGGATTGTATGCCCAGCGTCTCGCCGAACAGGGCTACATCACGATTACTGCCGACGCGGCTTATCAGGGCGCGAGCGGTGGGATGCCTCGCAGCGTGGATAAACCCGCTAATCGCATCGAGGATATCCACGGCATGGCTGACTACATCAGCCAGTATCCGGGAGTGGATACTTCCCGCCTCGGACTGCTGGGTATTTGCGGAGGCGGCGGTTATTCACTTGTTGCGGCCGAAACGGATCAACGGTTTAAATCGATCGCAACCATCAGCATGTTTAATTCAGGCCTGGTGCGCCGCAACGGTTTTCAGGACTCACAGCTGGATACTATTCAGCAGCGTCTTCAGCAGGCTTCTGACGCACGTGCTCAGGAAGCTTCCGGAGGCGAAGTCCTGTACTCCGGTGATGCCAATCTGACTGATGAACAGATCGCTAAGTTACCTTTTGCCTTATATCGACAGGGCTATGAGTACTACTGGAAAACTCACGCGCACCCGAACTCTACGTTTAAATACACGACAAGTAGCCTGTTAGATTTGATGAGTTTTGACGTTACGGACCATATCAATCTCATCAATAAACCGCTGCTGATGATTGCTGGTACAAAAGCCGACACGCTCTATATGACGGAAGATGCGTTTGCGAAAGCCACCGGTACAAAAGACAAAGAACTCTTCTTGATCGATGGCGCTACCCATATCGAGACGTATTGGGTTCCTGAGTACGTCGACAAGGCTTTGCAAAAGCTGGACGTCTTCTTCGATAAGAGTATTTAACCCCCTATCAGACGATACCTTTGGCCAGCCACTCAGGCTGGTCATATCAGGACATAATGAGTGTGTCCGCATGTGACCAAGACTAACGAAGTCGGGAGGAAAGATAATTACGCACATTAAATAGCCGCTATGAATGAAATTCATAAAACGGCAGGGACATCTGAGGATTATTATTTGCCTGTAAGGTTTTACTTCGTGGTCCAGGCCAACTTTAGGTTTAGCATTACGGCATTGAGTGCATCCTTATCCAGCATGGCTTCGGCATGCAGCTTCTTGAGGCGGGCGTTCTCCTCTTCAGGCGACTTGTTCGTCGGAAAAAACTTTAAAATAATACTTAAGGCGTTAAGTGCTAATACCCGACGCCTTTCAGGTTACTTGCAGGACGGTCACTGCGGGAAAATGCAAACACGGTTGTGCTATTAGTCAGATACACACCTTTTAACTTGCTAAGAAAAGCTATAATCTGATGTCGTCAACGCAAACAATAAGCTCAATGAGAGAATATACAGGAACAGAACTGGAATAATCACACTTTCAGGAATACAAAGGAGCACCAGGATGATATATCTGAATTTTGACAGAGCTTATCTCTGATAAGCCAAATTAATAGTCACGCTCAGATGCTCAAACTTGCGTTTTGTGGTTTATGTAATATATAAGGGAAAATATATGAAATTCAACAATGTAAGACTGTTAGTCAAAGATTACCGCAAATGTTTCAATTTCTACACCCAGAAGCTTGGTTTGGAAGCTGTCTGGGATATTGAAGATTGCTATGCCAGCTTCAAAGTCGCCGAAGGTATAGAAGGTCTTGCTATCTTTACTTCTGATCTGATGGCCCCAATTATTGGAAATGCTGACAGAGAAAAATCGATAATATATCGCGAAAAATCAATGGTTTGTTTCGAGGTTGATAATGTAGATGAAAGCTTTGAGGCCTATTCGTTAAAAGGGATTAAATTCATTAACGAGCCAATGGATATGCCAGAATGGGGTGTGAGAGTGGTTCATCTGTACGATCCGGAGGAAAACTTGATTGAGTTATTTACGCCGCTTGGAGGCTAACAGGTGTGTCATTACTTGAGGCATAACACCCGACTGTTGATACACGGTTATCCGGACTAACACTAAGCTCGTTGGGGACTGCAGACGTTTTGGCTATCGCCATATATGACACCTCTGTATAGCTGAGGTCAGCATGTCTGCAACTGTTCCGTCATGCGCCCCCTAATTTCTCGTTCGTGCTTCCTATTTCAAGCAGATTCCCCCTGGATCGGAAATATAAAAATTTCGAATGCCAAAAGAAAGCGTCATTGGTCTACCTGCAGAAAATTGCAATTTCGACTTTAACTCTTTACTTGCAAATAATGGTTATTATCACCTGATAATATAACTGAGCTAATTCACTTATTACTTAACCACCTTTAGCTAAATTCGCAAAATCCCTTTTATTTCTACTGTAGTGGTTTATTGAATTTGGCCACCTGAGCAGAGGTGATATGCTCATCTCAGAACAATACAGGTGTCCCAATGAAAAAAAGGTATTTCAGCGCAGAGTTTAAACGCGAATCCGCTCAAACTGGTCCTTGGCCAGAACTACACCGTTGCAGCTGCGGGATGAACGACAGTGTAAAATGCCAAAAGCCTCCCCTATAACCCCGGAACAGGTACGTATAACAATGGTAACGCCCTGTTTGCGTGGATGCGCTTCGGCTTTTAGAGACAGCGAGGCATTATCACCTTTTCTCATGCGGTTTCCGGAATACGTCATCCAGTAAAACGAACGGATGCTCCCCTGCTTTTTCTGTGTTAATTCGGTATATTCATATTCAGAATCGTTAAACGCACCTCTAACCGCTGGTACCTAAATATGGATATTGACCATTTTAAGACGTTCAACCAGGTTGTTATCAGCGGCAGTTTTACTAAGGCCGCACAGGCACTCTTTTTATCTCAGCCCGCCATCAGCATGCAGATCCAGGCACTGGAAAGCTATCTGAAGGTGTCATTATTCGATCGTTCCCGTCGGCAAATTAGTTTAACCAAAGAAGGCGAAGTCCTGTTTGAATACACACAGCGTATTTTTCATCTTTTTGATGAAGTACAGAGCGTGTTTCAGGACATCAGTAAACTACAGGTAGGCCGTCTGACCATCGGGGCGACGGGCGTGATGGGCACTTACTATCTCACGCGTTTTATTCAGCGTTTCCACGAACGCTTTCCGGGAATTGAACTGGAAATTCTGACCGGTAACTCGCACCACATTGCGGAACTGGTCGCCAGCGGCGAGGTTGAGATCGGTTTTGCCGGACGTTCCGTAATTCGCTCTCCGTTACAACAGGTATTTCTGCATCGGGAAAACTACAAAGTAGTGGTGGGCAAGCACTCCCCCCTGGCGACATGTGCCGGGCGGGATATGAGTCCGGATGAATTACTACAATCACCTTTCATTATGCGTGAGAAAGGAACGCGGATAAGAGCCAAAATAAATTCGTGGTTTAAACGTCACTCAGCGAACACCGCTCCGCAAAACCGTGTGACGCTCTCTAATCTGGAGGCGACTAAACGGCTTATCGGCAGCGGTTATGGCGTAACCGTGATTCCTCATCTGGCGATATCCGATGAGCTGAACAGCGGTGAGCTGGTTGAACTTCATGTCAAAGGTTTTAATCTCGCGGTAGATTACTACCTTGTTTACCAGGGGGAGCACTCACTGTCCCGCGCCGCCCTCGGCTTTATTTCACTGCTTTATGATGATACTCCAGATAATGAGTGGGGGAGTTTTCCTGAGCTGCTGGAAAATATATTCCATAATCATCGCTAAGTGGCATTGTTCATTATCCTTGATAAAACAAGGACTCATACGCTTATGTTTGAAAAAAAACAGCCTATAAGCCGAACACATTGTTTACGCCCCTATCAAATTTAACTCTCTAAAATTAATGAGAAAATAATAAATGTGATCGACATCAATCTATAAACTGAGCTTATAGGTCTGATACTGATTTACAATTTTTAATCCTGCCAGAAGCCTGCCTAATATGGAGTCAATTAAGAGAGATAGTGAATAACTATCGACAGATGTTCCGACAATGAGAGGCTTAAGATGGCTAAAGAAATTGAAAGGAAATTCCTGGTGTGCTCAGAGCAGTGGCGCGCACTTGCAGAGGGAACCGTTTATCGTCAGGGATATCTCAGCAGTATAAAAGAGAGAACTGTTCGTATCCGGACGATAAACGATAAGGCGTTCCTGACCATCAAGGGAGTTACCGTTTCTGCAACGCGAACTGAATATGAATACGAAATTCCGTATGCCGATTGCTGTGCCATGCTGGATGAGCTGGCAGAGCGTCCCATTATCGAAAAGAAACGCTACAAAATCCCGGTGGGTGATGTGGTGTGGGAAATCGACGAATTTATGGGGGTTAACGCCGGACTGATCGTCGCAGAAGTGGAATTGAAAAGTGAAGAGCAGCAGTTCGATAAACCCGAGTGGATTTGTGAAGAGGTGAGCGGCGATCCGCGCTACTTCAACTCCAATCTGGTCGCCCATCCTTTTACCGAATGGGATAAATAGCGGCATTCACCATTCTTAATGGAACAGGAGAATTACAATGGCTACGCATATGGATAAGAATACCGCCACGTCGTCGAGCGACGCTGAAAAAATCATTCCTCGCGCGGAGTTCCGCGTATTCGGCCACGGCATTATCGAACGGGTAAAAGAAAAAATGTGGGATGCCAAAGCCACATTATTTAAGGCTCGTAAGATGCCGGAAGAGACCTACTTTCTGTCGCTACATACCGATACGGTTAACGTTAAAGTCCGCGACGGTCTGCTGGATATCAAAACGAAAACCGGCGAAACCCCTGAAGGCTATGAGATCTTCCAGCCGCGCGGCAAGTTTCAATTCCCGGTGCAGCGCGAGGAGTTAGCCACCATTTTGCAGCACCTCCAGGTCAACATGGCGCTGGATAAAGAGAGCTATACCCTGGAAGAATTTACCAATATGGCGCGGGCCAGTAGCGATTTAGTACCGGTTAAGGTAGAGAAAATGCGCTACGGTTTTTCCGTTAACGGCATCATCAGCGAATACGCGCAGGTATGGTTTAACGGTGCGATGGTCGAAACCGCCTGTTGCGAAAGTGAAGATTATGCCGGAATTAAGGCAGCGGTTGCGGCGCTGGGGCTCGACGAACTGCCTAACACGAATTATCTGAAAGCCGCCAGACAGGTTGTTGGCATGTGAAATTCACGCCTCCATGGGTAGCTTGCTGCCCATGGAGGCGCATAAGGAGACATGGCCATGTCAGACAAAGGCGCTAAGAAAGTTTTCGATCCGCTGGATATGAGCAATTATTCTCTGGAGAAATTCAAGGAGATTAAAGCCGGTATCTGGATGGAGCGGATCAAATTCATCGGTATGCCGCTGGCTATCCTGCTGTTCCTGTTCTTTCATTTACAGTGGGTCGGGCCTATCGAAATGTTCGATACCCAAACCAAAGTTCCTCCGGCCAACTGTTACAGCGCAACGGGAATTTTTCTTGCCTCGCTGGTGCTGTGGTTGACGGAGGCGATTCCGAACTATCTCACCTCGCTTATCGTGGTCGTCACGGTGATCCTGACCGGCACAATGAAGATGCGTCCTGCGTTTGCCATGCTGGGTGAGCCAGTAATGATCCTGAACATTGCCAGCTTCATCATGGCCAGCGCTCTGGTGGTGACAGGGTTGGCGAAACGTATGTCGCTCTGGCTGTTGGTACGCATGGGGAATAATATCTCGTTGCTGTTCTGGTGCTTTATATTACTCAACCTGATTCTCGGGGCGTTCATCAGTGCGACCTCAGCGAAAACGGCGCTGTTGTTACCGCTGTTTATGGTTATCGCCGCCATCTACGGTGCGACCGGCGGGGAAAAACGCAATAACGTCGGGCGCAACATGGTGCTGCTGAACCTGCTGGCGAATAACGTGTCGGCCAGCGCCTTTATTACCGGTTCCGCAGCTAACCTGCTGGCGGTCGCGATGATGGAGCAGGCGGGATTCAAAGTCTATTACGGCGACTGGTTCATTGCCCTGTGTCCACTGGCGCTGATTCAGTGTGCCATTGCCTGGTACACCGGAACTCGCTGGATTTTCCCCATTAAGAAAGAAGATGCTAAGCCGAAAATTGAAGGCGGCATGGATCGCCTGAAAGGGGAACTGGCGCAGCTCGGTAAGATTAGCGCGGGTGAAGTTCGCGCGGCGCTGACCTTTATTATCGTCCTGTTGCTGTGGGCGACCGACCGGGTGCACGGTATGCGTGCCGAGGTTATCGCCGTGGCGGGTGCCTGCGTTGTGCTGATGCCTTCGGTGTGCAAACTTCCGGCGCTGGGCGTAATGAAGTGGAACGACGCGGACATTCCCTGGCATATGCTGATGTTCAGCTTTGGTGCTTACGTCCTTGGCGGAATGGTCGATCAGACGGATATCGTCGGCCTCTATATTCACAGCCTGTTTGATAAATGGCAGATCGACCCTTCAGGTGGCGGCAAACTGTTGGTCTTTGCCGTACTGAGCGGCGTGTTCGCCATCACCACGCTGGTGAGCGAAAGTAAAACGGCACGTACCATCATTATGTTCCCGATCATTATCAGTATCGCTAAAAAGTTCGGCTGGGACGTGGTGGGATTCTGTCTGCCGATGGCATTCCTGATTAACCAGGTTTACGTGCTCTACTTTAACTCTAAACCCGCAAACATCAGTTACCTGCTCGATCACTACTCGACCGGTGAGTCTTTCAAATATGGTATTATCCAGATGGCTATTATTTGGGTGTTACTGATTTTATGGACTCAATATGTCATGCCGCTGATGGGGTTCAATAGCGCCCTCTGGTAGCATTGATGTGAAGGCGGTAATTCAAATTACCGCCTGATTTGCAGGAGGCAAAGATGCCAGGCGATACGATAAAAGCATCAGGAAAACGCTGTATCGAAATTAAGCAGCGGATTTTTTTCCCGCAGAAAGTCGGCACCAAACCTCTACGAAGCGAAAACTACCATATTGAAACCTGGCTATTCTTTCCTTCCAGTTTGCAGATCAATCGTTGGACATTTCCGCCGCAGGCCTTTCAGCAAAACCTGAAGAACTATATTCGCCTGCGTCCTCCCACCCTGTCGCTGCGTAAATTGTCCGTCAGCGTGCCGAAGACGCTAGGGACAATTGAACGGTTAATTACCGAACAGAGCAAAGATACCTCTGCGCAGGGTTTTGAATACCGACTCAAAATGTTTTGCCTGACCTTCAAACGGGCGCTTCACGTAGAGGTACGTTATATCGGCAAGTTGAGTGAAGACAAACAGGAGCAGGCGCTGCTGAGCTTCGCCGCCACCGCAGAGGATATTCTCAATAACTATCGTCGGATGCGGATAAAAATGTCAAAGGTGGCTGAGGTCAATGCGTTACGCATCATTGACTATGGTGACGAATTCCTCTCACTGATGCTGACGCACTATGGGCGTAAATTGCTCAATGATCTTTCGCCTTCACCGGGATACGATACTCTGCGTATTTTCTGGCGCGAGCAGATGCTGTATCGCAAAGCCAATCATCCGGGGACTTTCCCGTCACCTAATTCGGATAACGAACTGGTGATTTATCACGTTAATACCCTGAAAAAATATATCAGCAGTCCAATGTATCTGGATATCCGGCGTAAAAAAGGCGAGACCTTTCTGGCGCATACCATTGCCGGAATCGCCGCGGCAATTGCGATGATTTTCGCGACGGCGGTGGCGTTTATTTGGCAGGGGAAATACGGAGCGCTGAGCTTTCAACTATTTCTCGCAATGGTGATTGGCTATATCTTTAAAGACAGAATGAAAGAGGGATTTCGGGCGCGATTGTTTTCGACATTTCGCCGTTGGTTACCTGACCGACAGCAGATAATTTATAAAAACCTGCGCTCTCCGGTCGGTAAGTGCAACGAATCTTTCGTCTTTGTGGGGGAGCGTCAGCTACCCGATGACGTCAGGACGATGCGCCGTAAGGTGCACATTCTGGATATTCAAAACTATTATCTGAGCGAAGACATTTTGCACTACTCCAAACACGTTCATCTGCGCGGCGGGGACCAGATGTTTTCCGCCGTGAATCGTTCTGTGATGGATATTACGCGCCTGGATATCACCCCTTTTTTGAAATACACCGATGAGTTGCTGAATGAATTACCGACTCTGGATGATGAGCAGGTGCTGTACGGGGAAAAGGTCTATCACATCAACCTTATTCATCGGGTGACGGATGGCAAAGAGAGTTTTCTGGAGCGGGCACGCATCATTATTAACAGCGCGGGTATCAAGCGCATTGAACCAGTTTTTACTGCCGGGGAATCAGAAAGCGAAGAGGGCTGACGACAGAGATAAAATGCCTGATGGCGCAGCGCTATCAGGCCTGCGGGTTCCACATCTGTAGGCCTGATAAGGTGTTTACGCCGACATCCGGCAATAAAAGCTGAGCAACCGTTCAGCCTGTTTTACGCACAGGGCGATAGTGGGTGGATTCGTCAAGAAAACGGCGGATGTGGATTTCTTTTTCCAGCCGCTGTTGAAGCTGACGTTCGAGCGCTTCAGGAGAGTGCAGATCGGCCAGCCGCTCGTTGATTCTGCTCACGGCTTCGCTGCGCAGCTGTATATGTTCCTGGATATTCTTCTGTGCCCGTGCTGTCCGGGTATCGCCGAAGAGCATAAAGGTCATTAATTCACGCTGCTGCTCAGAGTTAAGGGCGTTCAGATATTTGGTGCACAATGTTTGGTAGGTGATGATGCGACGATCGAGTTCGTCAACCCAGGCGGTCAGCTCGTCACGCTGCGCGGGTGAAAGCTCAGCCATTTCCTGCTGACCGAAAAGTGTTGTTCTCAGCGCCTGAAGCCCGGTGAGATACTGCTGCTCCAGAGGAATCACCCGCTGAGCAAAGCATTCATCCAGGGAGGTTTTAGTTTCCTGCGCGATATTCTGATAAACAGGTTGACTCATTTTTTCCTCCCGCACGCGTGGTGCTATTAGATAAGACCAGAATTGCAGCCAGGATGAGTACGATCCCGCGTCTTAATTTAAGCTAACATAATAAATTATAAACAAAAAATCTATTCTGCTTATCTGAATGATAACCTGCTCTGATAGTTCACCTTAGTTTCTTTGCGTCAAAAATAGATTGACCGCCAGGCCTTGTAGGCTGCTACACACACCGTTTTCCACGTTGCCGCTGTGTCTGGTCCTTCTTTTTCGATTAGTTTTCCACGTCCGACGATAAAGCATTTGCTTGTTCATAATCGATTCTGTCGATCGTGCCGATCGGTATTATTCATTATTCCTGTCCGCTATTGGCGTTTACCCCGATGTTTCTCTGGCTGAAGCCAGAAGTCAGCGTCAGGAGGCTAAAAGGACATTCGCGGCTGGCAACGATCCTTCTCTTGCACGAAAAAGAGTGTGTTTTCGAACCTGCATGTTGGAGAACCCGGCAGTGGGGCACTCTACTCGCGGGACAGCAACAGACGACATAGCTGCAATCGATATGTCGCCCGTTAACATTCAAGGATGTTGACATTAAGCGGTGGGATTACGGGGTAAAAGAAGGGGCGCGCCAGCCCAGTTCCAGCGATATTTTTTTAGCGCACTCTTTGACGTGAGGGACGAGTTCTTGCATGCGCGCGTCCGGCATATAGATGACCGTGCTGGCGACGGAGATGGCCGCGACCACATGGTTTCCGGCATCGTAAACCGGAGCCGCCACGCAGCGAATCGTCGGCTCATTTTCTTCAAGATCGAACGCGAAGCCTGCGTCGGCGTAGCCGCGCATCCGGGCGAGGAAGTCCGGGAGATGACATAATTCGCCATGGGCTAAAAAAAGCTGACGCCATTCGGATTCATCCGCGTCGAGTAACAGCGCTTTGCCAATGCCGGTCAGCACCAGCGGCATGCGATGCCCGATACGCGAGCGCATTTCCAGTCCCTGCTGGCCTGGAATTTTATCGATATACAGGACTTCCGCGCCTTCCCGTTGCCCCAGATGAACCGTGTCGCGGGTAAAATCCGCCAGCTGTTGCAGGAAGGGGCGCGCCAGAGGATAAAGCGGTGTATTTTCCAGTGAACGGGTGCCCAGCTCAATTAAGCGTGGGCCAAGCGCATAGCCATCGTGGTGAGTGAAGCGAAGAAAACGCTGTTGTACCAGCGCGCTGAGCAGCCGATGGGTCGTGCTTTTACTGGTTCCGGTAAACTCGCCGACGCTGCGTAAATCCCGACATCCTGACGCGACGGCATCAATAACAGCAAGACCGCGCAGTAGGGTTTGTACTCCCGTAATTTCGGTAGGTTGAGCATCCATAATTCACCCTGATACAGTGGTCATATTCATGTTTAAGATCAGTACGATAACAATAACCGATTCTGTGCGATAAAAATGTAACCGCGCCGTGATTTCGCCACCGTGGGCAGAAATTCCGTGTAACAGTGACGGATTTTCTGCCCGTTTCTGCTCATTCAGGAGAGCAACTGATTTTTACGTGCGCGTCTTGCGGCTATGGCCTTGCGTACCATTGGGCCAAACAGAGTCAGCATCGCCAATAGCAGGAGCGTGGCGGTGATGGGACGGGTATAAATGAAATCAAAACTCCCGTTGGACAGCGACATCGCGCGACGGAAGTTACTTTCCGCCATCGGCCCCATGATGAGTGCCAGCACGACAGGAGATGCCGGGAAACCGCCTTTTTGCATGAAATAGCCGATCACGCCCGCGACCAACATAATGCCGACGTCAAACATGCTGTTGTTCAGAGCATAGGTGCCGACGATACACAGTGCGAGGATCAGCGGAGTCAGGACGCTCTTGGGAATGTTGATCATTTTGGCGATGAAACGAACGGAAACCAGGCCAAGAATAAGCAGCATCAGATAGCAAAACAGCATTCCGACAAACAGCATATACACCGTGTCGCTGTGTTCGGTAAATAGTCGAGGCCCAGGCTGCATTCCCTGTAGCGTCAGCGCGCCCAGCATTACCGCCGTCGTGGCGTCACCAGGAATCCCCAGCGTCAGCATAGGCAACAGCGCGCCGCCCGTGCAGCCATTAGCGCCTGCTTCACAGGCCGAAACCGCTTTGAGTTCACCCTTGCCAAACTGATCTTCCGGCCTGGCAAAGCGCTTCGCTTCATTGTAAGAAACGAAAGCGGCAATATCCGCCCCCGCGCCGGGAATCATGCCAATAAACACCCCCAGACCGGAGGAGCGCAGCAGTGTGACAATAAGACGTTTGAACGTAGACCACGGCGGAATGATTCGACCAATAGCGTACTGCACCGTCTTGCTCACTACCTCGTCTTTTTCCAGCGACTTAAGCACTTCTGCAGTGGCGAACAGGCCAATCATCACCGGGATAAAAGGCACATTCATCAGCTCGACAAAACCGCCGGTGAAACGCGGAAATCCGCCCATCGGATCGAGGCCAATGGTCGCGACCAGCAAACCACCAACGCCAGCGATCAGCCCCTTAATCAGCGATTCACCGGAAATACTGGCAATAATACTTAAGCCGAAAACGGCCAGCGCAAACGTCTCTGCGGCGCTGAATTTTAGCGCCACCTCGGCCAGAATCGGCGAGAGGAACATCAGCACGATTATGCTGAGGGTGCCGCCGAAAAAAGAGGAGAAAGTCGCCGTGCCCAGCGCCACACCGGCCTGACCTTTTTTCGTCAGTTCATAGCCGTCAATCGCCGTTGCCGCGGCGGCTGGCGTGCCGGGGATCCGGAGCAGAATGGCAATAATCGAACCACCATAAACGCCACCAAAAAAGACGCCGGAGATAATCAGTAAGCCAGAAATCGGATCCATGCCGTAGGTAAAAGGCAGCATTACGGCAACGCTCATGGTGACAGTCAGGCCCGGTAACGCGCCCACCAGGATGCCAAGCCAGACGCCAATCATTGAAAATAAAATGGCTTCCGGGTGGGCCAGCAAGCTATTTACGCCGCCGAGAATAAGATCAAATTGGGACATAATTACTCCAGAGTCAGCGATTCCAGGAGGCTGCTTTCCGGCAGCGGAACGTTAAGCGCCAGCGAAAAGAGGATATACAGCGTAATGGAGAGCACGATGGCCAGCAGCCCATTAACCCACCAGCGTTGGATACCGGAGATTTTCATAATCAGCATCATAAAAAGTACCGTTGCGGCCAGGTAGCCAAAAAGCTGCATGGCGTAGAGGTATGCCACGCAGGTGACGACGGTACAAAACGGCCCCGTCCAGCGTCCAAACCCCTGAGTGGGGCGAGTGGGTAGAACCATCAGCTGGCGTAGCGTGGTACCAGAGAACTGACCAGCAATTAAGATCAACGAGAGAATAATCAGCAACCAGCTATAAACCGAAGGAAATGCGCCCGCCCCGATATCCGTAGAAATGGACGTTGCAGGAAAGCTTTTGGCAATCGCCAGCACCACTACGGCGATCAGACACAGCAGCAGAGCGACCAAAATGTAGCATTGTCGTTCTGCCGTAGACGCTGGTGGCGGCGTTGTCGGAGTTAACGGATTTTCAACCATAAACGACTCCCATGAGGACTATCCGGCCAGAAGGGGCTGGCCGGACGTCACCGTTATTTTTGACCGAGGCCCAGTTTTTCGATGGTGACGGAGAAATCGCGCTGCTGCTCTTCAAGCAATGCCTGGAATTCAGCACGATCGAGCCAGACATAGTTGAGGCGCATTTTGGCTAACGCTTCCTTGAAAGAGGGTTCATCGGCAGTGGCGGCGATAGCGGTGGTCAGAAAATCGATCACGTTTTGCGGGGTTTTGCTGGAGATAACCAGCCCACGCCATGCGCCGATCGACAGATCGATGTTTTTTTCCTGAAGCGTGGGGACGTCAGGCATGTTGGCGTCACGTTGAGTGCTCATTACGGCCAGTGTTTTCAGCTTGCCATCCTCAACCTGGTTGAGGACCTCCGCAGTGCTCACCGTAACGGCTTCAATGTGCCCGCCTAAAAGCGCGGTGACGGCGGGCGTCGCGCCATCGAAAGGAACGTGGTTGAAGGTTACGCCGGTTTTATCTTCCAGCGACGCGGCTGCCAGATGCCAGATTGCGCCCGTTCCTGAGTTGCCTACCCTGACCTGGCCCGGATTCTCTTTCGCCCAGGCGAGGAACTCTTCCAGCGTATTCCATGGTGCGTCGATTTTAACGGTCACGGCGCTGGGTTCCATATTAAACAGACCCAGTGGAGTAAAGTCCTCCGTTTTGAACTTCACCATTCCCAGAGAGGGCAGGATAGTCAGTTCGGCGGTGCCCATCGCCAGCTTGTAGCCGTTAGGGCGCGATGCGGCAAGCTCGCTAAAACCAATTGCGCCGCCTCCGCCAGGCTTATTAATGACGCCAACGCCGACCGGAAAGTGCGGTTTAGAGGCTTCAGCAAATGCGCGCGCCACCAGATCGGTGCCGCCGCCAGCGGCGAAGGGGACGATCAGCTCTATCTGGCGCGTAGGATAATCCGCCGCCTGAGTCGGGCTTGCCAGCAGTAATGAACTGGCGGCTAACAGCGAGGTTAATAATCCAGAGGTAAATTTTTGAATTTTCATAGTCAACTCCGTTTGGTTCTTTTTATGTATTAAGGGGCGAGGACGTTCTCCAGGCGGTCACGAAGTCAGCGGCGCGACTGGCCACTTGCTCTGCTGTCATACCTGGTTGGTAAAGCGCGCCGCCAAGGCCGAATCCACTGGCTCCGGCGGCGCGATAGTCGGATATTGCCTGCGGCGTGATTCCACCAACGGGCAGCAGCGGGATCGTCGCGGGGATCACGGCGCGCCACGCTTTCACCACGACGGGAGGGATCGCTTCAGCGGGAAACTGTTTCACCGCATCCGCTCCCTTCGCCAGCGCGCTGAAAGCCTCGCCTGGCGTCGCCGCCCCGGGGAGGCTTATCAATCCCGCGCGCTTTGTCTCTTCAATTAATACCGGATCGGTATGGGGAGAGATAATCAGCTGGCCGCCACTTTGCGCCACGTCATGCAGCTGAGTCACGGTCATCACCGTTCCAGCGCCCACCCAACAGTCCGAAGGTAAAATACGACGCAGACGTGAAATACTCAGCAAGGGTTCAGGCGAATTAAGCGGGACTTCGATGATGCGGAATCCCTGTTCATACAGGGCGGCTCCGACGGCTTCAACCTGTTCGGGCGGTATACCGCGCAGAATGGCAATCAGACCGGTTTGACGTAGCGTGGTGATAAAATCCATAGTCAGTTCCTGGTGTTGGTCGAGAAAAAGGTCAACGGGAAATCAGGCCACAAGACTGGCGTAACGCGCTACCTGCCACATTCCCTGTTCCGCCGCACCGGGAGCGATATACACCGGATTGCGGCATTCAAAAATCGCCATGGCGCGCTGGTAGCGCTGACACAACGGCTGCGAACCAATTAAGGTGATGTCGGTATCGGCGGAGATCCCATCCAGCGCGATGGCAAGCTCATTGCCCAGCAGGAGACCCGAGAGATAGTCCGGCTGTTGTTGCGGCGATAGCTGCTGACAAAGGAGCCGGGTGCGTACCGAAAAGAGAGAGCCGAGCAAATTGCCTGGCTGCTGGCGGGCGACGCGGATGCCTTCAGCAAAAGCCTGCCAGTCAGGAGCTTCAGGGGGCTGCATCGTCAGCCCCAGTATCGAATGGTGGCGCAGCACATCGTAAAGTTCCCCCGACATAAACGTACGCAGGCGGTCAATTTTCTCCTGCGTGACGCTCACCCATTTTGAATGTGTACCGGGCAGGGCAATCAGCGATTCTCTGCCGCTGGCCTGAACATCACGCAGGCGTTCATCACCCGCGATTGCGCCGAACACCTGGGTTTCTTCTCCACGCATCACTTCCGGCAAAAGGTTCGTTTGCTGAACGCCTGGAATGATATAGAAGCAGCGCTGGTCATCGACATCGACGCGGGTTAACTGCTCCGCCAACTGACGAGCATCGCAGGGCGCAGGCAAATAGGGCGCGGGCTGCCAGCCCTGGGCGCTGCCAATCATGCCGCTGGCAATAACCGGACAGGCGGGATCGGCTGCCAGCCAGTCTGCGCAGGCCAGGTCGAAGGCCAGACGAAAGCTCATCAGCCGATTGGGCGCGTCGGGTAATTTCATGATGCCGTGGGGAAGTTCCCGCCGTGCAGTCACGGTACCGTTTGCGGCTAAGCGGTAGGCGCGTAGCGCGCTGGTTCCCCAATCCAGGGCGATCAATGCAGTCATATCAGGATCCTTTTGCATGCGTAGAGACGAAGGGATAAATCAGAGAGGTTCGATGTGCCACCCAGCCCAGCTCTGCGGAAATGTCCTCAGCGTAACGTTTTACGATGCCGCTGAGCTCCTGCATGCGTTCATCCGGCATGTAGGGGGCGATGCTGGCGACGGAAATAGCGGCGACAACATGATTTCCGGCATCCCGAATCGGTGCCGCCACGCAGCGGATGGCGAGCTCGTTCTCTTCCAGATCCAGGGTGTAACCGCGCTCAGCGTAATGGTGCATGCTGCGAATAAAGGAACCGGCGTCCGCGCCGGGATTATGCAGTCGATAAAAGTGCTGCCATTCCGCCATCGTCGCGCCGAGCATCAGCGCTTTGCCAATGCCAGTCGAAAACAGCGGCATACGGTGCCCAACGCGCGAGCGCATCTCCAGCCCGCGGGTACCGGGAATTTTATCGATATACAACACGTCGCCTTGCTCGCGAATACCGAGATGGACGGTGTCCTGAGTGAGCTGAGCCAGCGCTTCGAGCAGTGGGCGGGCAGCGATGCGTAGCGGATAACCAGCAAGCGATGCGCCGCCCAGCTCAATCAGTCTTGGCCCGAGAAAATAGCCCCGGCTGGAAATTTGTCGCAAATATCGTTGAGCGACCAGGGCGCTGATCAGACGATGCGTTGTACTGCGCGGTGCGGAAATGTGCTGACTGATTGCGCGTAAATCATGATGTCCTGCGGCAACCGCTTCGATGGCAGCCAGTCCGCGCAGTAACGTTTGTACACCGTTCACAGTCGAAGGAGAGGAGGTCATGATAATTTCCGCCAGGTCGCTTATTTGATGGCGGTATATTTCCATAGTCAATTAACTGGAAATATGAATTCGCTCACACAATACCACATTATAAACTCGTGTTTCATATATAGGGATTATTAGGCTGAATAAAGCGATAGTAATCACAATTGAGGTTCAGGGTGAAATATATATTTTGGACTGTCGGTGATGCGTATTGAGTAGCTTCTCGTTCAGGCGAATGGCTGATTATTAATGGGCATCGCGCGCCGCATTAACTTCATCGTGAATTCACACCATAAGGGAAAAATTATGTCAGGATTTAATTTCGTTAATCCGGTTAATTTCTATTTTGGCCAGGGGAAACTGGCACAGGCGGGAACAATTACCGCGCAATACGGCAAAAAGGCGCTGATCATTGCTTCAGATAGTGCGAAGCCTACGGGGCAGCTGGCGGCGTTGGTTGATGTATTGACGCAGGCGGGCGTGACGTCCGTCTGTTTTGACCGTTTCATGCAGAACCCGCTTTCAACCCTTGTCGATGAAGGGGCTGCGTTCGCCCGTGAACAGCAATGCGATGTGATTGTCGGCATTGGCGGGGGAAGCGCGATGGATATGGCAAAAGGCATTGCCTTTATGGCCTGTAATAGCGGAGGAATTTGGGACTATGTATTTGGACAAACTCCGGCTGATTCGGCGCTACCGGTAGTGTTAATTCCGACTACCGCAGGCACGGGCAGCGAAGCGAATAAAACGGCGGTATTTACGAATCCACAAACCAATGACAAAAAAGGGCTGGTGAATCCGCTGATTTATCCGAAGGCGGCAATTATTGATCCTTTATTAATGCTGACGTTACCCCGGCGCGTTATTGCCGGTCCGGGAGCAGATGTCCTGTTTCATTCGTTGGAGTCATTTATTTCGAAAAATGCCCATCCGATGAGTGAAATGCTTTCATTACAGGCGCTTGAGCTGATTGGCAAATATTTACCGCAGGTTTATGACGATGCCACCAATATTGAGGCGTGGGAAAAAGTCACTTTTGCCAGTTCGCTGGCGGGTATGGCGATTGATTGTGCCGGGACGACATTGCCCCATGCGTTGCAGCACCCGATGGGCGGGTTGCTTGATGTCGTACATGCTGAAGGCATTGCCGCCATTTACATGGCCTTTATGGAATTCACCTGGCAAAGCGCGCCGCAAAAATTCGCCGCTATCGCCAAAGCGCTTGGCGTGAATACCCTCAATATGACCGAAGAAGAAGCGGCGAGAAGCAGTATTGATGCGGTGCGTTCGCTGCTGGGCTACGTCAATATGCTGCCGTCGCTCAGCTCTCTGGGCGTTAAAGAGGAACATTTCGACTGGTTTATTGGCAATGCCACTACCACGATGCGTGTCGTGCTTGCGAATAATCCCCGCGTGCCTGACGCCGATGAGATTCGCGCCATTTATCAGCAAAGCCTCTAAACCCACGTCACCGCCTCAGGAGCAAGCTTATGATTATTATCATCGACAGCGGTTCAACCCAGACCCGGCTCTATTTGTTACGCGATGAGGAGATCGTTGCTGAACATCTCCTCGCTGTTGGCGTTAACTCCGGGAAGGCCCGTTCTCAGGGGGATTTCAGAGACGCCATTGCCGCAGGGATAAGTGAACTGCTGCACGCTAACCAATTGACGACTGGTGATGTGCGTTTTGCGATTGCCTCGGGAATGATCACCTCTAACCTCGGGCTGCTGGAGATACCGCATATCACCGCTCCGGTGAGCCTTGAGCAGCTTGTCTCCCGGGTGGTGAAGGTTAAAGATCCCGCAATACTGCCTCTGGATTTGGAGATCCGTTTTGTCCCTGGTATCAAAAATGCGCAGGCGGATCGTAGCTGGTCCAGCCTGCGGGATATCGACCTGATGCGCGGGGAAGAGACTCAGGCCGTAGGGCTGATGACGTCGATTTACAGGAACCTGCCGCTGACGATGATCGAACTGGGTTCAACAACCAAGCTTATCCACATTGACGCGCAGGGAAGAATCGCCGGCAGTATTACCAGTCTGAGCGGGCAGGTTTATGCGGCGGTGAAAAAAGAGACGTTTATTGGCGCCAGTATGCTGGAAGAAGAGGATGACGATTTTTTCTCGGCGGACATCCTGCAATATGCCTGTGATAGCGTGCATCATGCGGGCCTTCTGCGTACGCTGCTGTTTACGCGTTTTATCGAGTTCTCGTTGCCGTGCACCGCAGTCGAAAGAACATTTTTTTGTCAGGCGGCGCTGGCGGCGGATGACATGAAACTTTTTGATGAGGCCGAGCGTTTAGGCTTTTCTCTGCAAGGCGACATTGTGCTGACAGGCAAGCGGCAGCGCTGCGAAATGTATCGTTCTTTGTGGCGCAGCCGATATGGACTTGAGAACCCGGTCCATTTTATCTGTGATAAAGACGAGATCGCCCAACTGGCGATCAAAGGGGCAGGGTATATTGCCCGTCAGATGACGTAACGCACCAGATAACAAAGCCTCGCAGGCTACGCGGGGCTTTGTGGTTTTTCACTGTTTCGCATACAGCACATAAGGACCGGATGTGTAAGAGATAACAATGATTTTATTGGGCAATTTCCTCAAGCCTGCAGGCACATCCAGGTCATCCTCAGGCCGCAGGCCATTCAGGCGCTTCGCGAAGTATGTCGCGGCCTTCTGGAGGATGGTCAGTTCATCAGCCTGCTCAGCGAGTTGAAGTCAGACGTTAAACCGTGATTTTGGTATTATGTCATTGATATATATTGCTTTGTTTGTTGGATTGTCTTAAATGTACTCATTGTTGTACTCATTGTTGTACTCATTGTTGTACTCATTGTTGTACTCATTGTTGTACTCATTTTGGAGTTGGCTTGCTTTCGTAATGTGAAGGTCGTATGTTCGACTCCATTATCGGTACCATTTCAAACTCTTGCCAAGTCTGAACGGCGGGGTAATGTCTGGGATTCACACGGCCTGCATTGATCAAATCACGCCCGTATCAGGCATGAAGAATACCCGGCAACCCTCATGTGCCGGGAAATGGATTGCAAGAATTCATTCCGGCAATAAAAGTTATCGCTATATCCTGAAATGAAATATAAGGTTATTGGCCGTGATTTCTCATGGTAGTAATTGCAGTAAAATAATCATTGTATACATTGTAAAAGCAGGATGGAATTTTAAAAAACCACTGTTGATGACAACTTCATTTTTTATTCGGTAGACACTTTTTTACACATGTTAATTTCATCAGCAATGCCTTGAATGCTGTGCCCTTGGTTAAAAAGTTCCAGATTTCTCATATTTCGACTGTTGATGACAGGATGGCTTATTTCGGTTGCATTTTGCAGGCTCTTGATAATGTAACCGGATGGGTCTTTTTTAGATAAAAAACTGTGGTTCATCTTAAGAAAACGGAGCGGTAAATCAAATATATAGATAAAGTGACATTTTTTATTGATGTCATGATGCAGAAATGTAGTATCTGAAAAACTGTCAACATCGATAATAATAACATCACCTTTATTAATAAAAACAGTCTTTATAATATCTGTAATGCTTTTAAATAACACGGGGTAAACACACAATCCCCCCTCGCGTAAAACGGTAGTGAGTCCGAATGAAAAAAAATGGTCTCGGGAGATTATCATTACGCTCATAATATTTCCTTTTTTCTTTCATGCCTTTGTCATTATTTTAGCGATAGGCATAAATATGCTGAGACAAATCCGCATTAAAAACGTTTACTGTAACGATATGGGGGAAGGGCTGAATCTTACTTTTTAATTGTAGTTTTTGCTTAAAATTATGCTCGCTATTTTTTAAAGGAATAGCTACAAGTAATAATACCAACCCCACTTAGCAATGAGAAAAATAATAATGTTGGCCATCGATTATCCTGTGGACTCTTTTCTTTATTTAATTTTGAAACACGATAGTTGCCGTTGCGATCGACAAATATTTCATACGTCCGTGCATATCGGGTACCACGCTTTTTGATGGCGCTGGCCTGAAGAGGGGTTATCTGATCTTCTTTCTCATACTTTTTATCTGCGGACCTGAATTTAGCATAGTAGCGGTTTACTTTTTTATAGGAGCGTCGGTGAATCGCCACGGATAATCTAGACACTTCCGAGCTGTTGATAATACTGCTTTTCGTATTCTGTCGGTAACATCTGATCGCTTGAACTATGCCGACGCTTACTGTTATAAAACATTTCGATGTAATCAAAAATATCGCTACGGGCTTCTTCACGCGTTCCGTAGATCTATTTCTTTATCCGTTCGCGTTTCAGTAGCTGGAAAAAGCTCTCTGCAACCGCGTTATCATGACAGTTACCGCGACGGCTCATGCTACCTTCCAGCCCGTGTGACTTCAGGAACGACTGCCACTCATGACTTGTGTATTGACTGCCCTGGTCTGAGTGAACCAGCACCTGTTTTTGGGGATTACGTCGCCATACAGCCATCAGCAGTGCGTTCAGAACAATATCTTTTGTCATCCGGGGTCGCATTGACCAGCCGATAACTTTGCGCGAGAACAGGTCAACAACTACGGCCAGATACAGCCAGCCTTCGTGGGTTCGGATGTAAGTTATGTCCATTACCCAACGTTCATCCGGTGCTTCCGGGTTGAACTGCCGCTGGAGTCTGTTGGGTGTCACGATACTGGCTTCACCTTTACGCGCTCATGGGGGTCGATACCCGACCTGAGCCTTTATCCCGGCACGCTTCATCAGTCGCCAGACTCTGTTCACTCCGCACTGTTGCCCGCTGTCCCGCAGGTCCAGATGGATCTTGCGATAGCCATAAACACAACCGGACTCCAGCCAGAACTGTTTGATCTGTCCCGTCAGTCTCAGATCTGCCTGGTGGCGCTGAGAATGCGGCTGCTGAAGTCAGGCGTAAAAACCACTGGAATGAACATCCAGCACCCTACAGAGCAGACGAATAGGCCAGCAACAGGAGCTGTCACGGATAAAGGCGTACCTCAGTCGGACAGCTTTGCGAAGTACGCGGCTTTTTTAAATATGTCCCGTTCGTCAGTAACCCGCTTCAGCTCCTTCTGGAGTCGGCGGATCTCGGCCTGAGCATCTGACTGCTCTTTGTTGGTGGATGAGTCCGGCCCCTACTTCTTTATCCAGGCATAAAGACTGTGGGTAGTGATATCGAGACGTGTTGCAACACTGGAAACAGAATAGCCACGATCAACAACCTGTTTAACTGCTTCAATTTTAAACTCTTCAGGATAACGCTTACTGCTCATGTGCACCTCTCTTTAAGCCATTTCAAATGACTCCGAGGTGTCTGTTAAACCTGTGGTGATTCAGACCTCTTGATTTGGGGTACATGGAAAATGGGCGTAGCAAGCCTCAGCTAGATAACTAACCGTAATAAAGGGCTTTTCTGCGTGCAATGTAAGGCAAGGGTAACCAGGCAGGTTGCAAGAAAGATAATCGTTTTGATAGATCAGTTTCTCGATATTGATCGTTAGTGCCGATCGGTAAGAAGTGCGGGAACGTTAGACTCACCTCTGTTGCTCCATCATGATGATGGGGCTGTTGGCCCTAGAATCTATCTGTCTATTAGCATCGGCATGACAAATACCATGTGTTGTCAAAACAAAAGACAACAGAAAAATACATATGTATAAAAACAAGTATGGTTTTATTCTGTCACTTCAATACTTCCTTTCGCCTAAGATTGCCCGTAATAATTCCCCATGCAGTACTATTACTGCGATATAACAACATGAATTATATCGTAATGATGGATGCTTGCCTCTACTGGTTCCTGTAAGGATCATGACTCCATACAACATCATTTTTAATTTTCTCCAGTTCAAAAAATCTACATACGTCACAAATAAATTTACATTTGATAATGTATAGTTGTCATATGACAAGTTGATTATCATTCTGTGTAGACAAGGAGAACTGTTATGACGGATTCAATTCCATCAGGTTACAAGCCGCTGACATGTGACACGCTGCCGGGTTATCTCTCATCCAGACTGACCCCTTCATGCGAACCGGGAGGGTTACCTGAAGAGTGGAAAGTTTCAGAAGTGGGGGACGGAAACCTGAACATGGTGTTTATCGTTGAAGGGACGCATAAAACCATCATTGTAAAACAAGCTTTGCCTTGGCTTCGTGCAGGAGGCGAAGGATGGCCTTTATCTCTGAGCCGAGCAGGCTTTGAGTACAACGTTTTATGTCAAGAAGCAAAATACGCGGGTCACTCACTGATTCCGCAGGTCTATTTTTACGACCCGGAAATGGCACTGTTTGCCATGGAGTATCTGACGCCTCACGTAATTCTGCGTAAGGAACTGATTAACGGTAAAAAATTCCCTAAGCTAGCAGAAGATATCGGCAGTTTTTTAGCTCAGACTCTCTTTAATACGTCTGACATTGGCATGTCAGCAGAACAGAAAAAAGCGCTTACTGCCGAGTTCGCGTTGAATCATGAGCTGTGCAAAATTACGGAAGATCTGATCTTCACAGAGCCCTATTACAACGCTGAACGGAATAACTGGACTTCTCCTGAACTGGACGATGCCGTCCATAAGGCCTGGGCTGATGTAGAGATGATCCAGGTTGCCATGCGTTATAAGTACAAATTTATGACAGAAGCGCAGGCATTGTTACATGGTGACCTTCATTCAGGGTCAATCATGGTGACCGACACGGATACCAAAGTGATAGATCCAGAATTCGGTTTCATGGGTCCAATGGCGTTTGATATCGGCAATTATATTGGCAACATTCTGCTGGCGTTCTTCTCACGCCCTGGGTGGGATGCGAATGAGCAACGTCGCGCTGACTATCAGGAATGGCTGCTTCAGCAGATTGTCCAAACCTGGTCCGTTTTCACCCGGGAGTTCCGTCAACTTTGGGACAACAAAACACAGGGCGACGCGTGGCCGACAGAAATGTATCAACAGAACAGGGCCGCTCTTGAGGACGCACAGGATCAGTTTTTTGCCACCCTACTTGAAGATTCCCTGGTGAATGCCGGCATGGAAATGAATCGCCGGATCATTGGTTTTGCTGGCGTTGCCGAGCTGAAACAGATTGAAAATACAGAGCTTCGCGCAGAATGTGAACGACGCGCTTTGACCATGGCGCGCGATCTTATCGTCAATGCCCGCCAGTTTAAAAATATGGACTCCGTCATCCAGTCTGCGAAGGTTAAGTAAGAGGTCATTATGAATATTAAAGGTAAACACTACCGTACGGTCTGGGTTTCCGGGGATGGAAAAGCGGTAGAAATCATCGATCAGACTAAGTTGCCTTTTAAGTTCGAGGTGGTGGCGCTTACCTCTGCGGAAATGGCCGCTACGGCTATTCAGGAGATGTGGGTTCGTGGCGCTCCGCTTATTGGTGTCGTTGCAGCCTATGGTATCGCGCTGGGAATGAATCACGATGCCAGTGACATGGGTCTGCAGCGTTACTATGACCTTCTTATCAAAACCCGACCAACGGCAATTAACCTCAAATGGGCTCTCGACAGGATGATAGCCACACTGAAGAATCTCTGTATATCAGAGCGCAAGGATGTGGCCTGGGCGCTGGCGGCAGAAATTGCCGAGGAAGATGTCGCGTTGTGTGAACAAATTGGATTACATGGCGCAGAACTCATTCGCGAAATAGCCCAGAAAAAACCGGCAGGCAGTGTGGTAAATATCCTGACGCACTGCAACGCAGGATGGCTGGCGACCGTAGATTGGGGCACGGCACTTTCCCCCATCTATAAAGCGCATGAAAACGGAATTTCCGTTCATGTCTGGGTGGATGAAACGCGGCCACGCAATCAGGGAGGGCTCACGGCATTTGAACTGGGATCACATGGCATTCCTCACACCCTGATTGCCGACAATGCGGGAGGTCACCTGATGCAGCACGGCGACGTTGATCTTTGTATTGTCGGGACCGATCGAACAACGGCCAAAGGAGATGTCTGTAATAAAATAGGCACCTATCTTAAAGCGCTGGCCGCCCATGATAACCATGTGCCCTTTTACGTCGCTTTACCTTCACCCACCATTGACTGGACTATTGAAGACGGAAAAACCATTCCGATTGAACAACGTGACGGAAAGGAACAGTCCCATGTCTACGGGATAAACCCTCATGGAGAGTTGAGCTGGGTGAATATTGCCCCTGAAGGAACACGTTGCGGAAACTATGCTTTCGACGTCACGCCTGCCAAATATATCACCGGCCTCATTACTGAACGGGGAGTCTGTGCCGCCAGTGAGTCAGCGCTGTCGGGGATGTTTGCTGACCTTAAGAGTAACTCACTCTAGCGACGGCCAGTGCTGTTAAGGAGCAAGAATGGAAAGGATCAAATTAGCAGAAAATATCATTTCCACTTGTCGGGAAATGAATGCGTCAGGTCTTAATCAAGGAACATCAGGTAATGTGAGTGCCAGATATACCGGTGGCATGTTGATTACGCCGAGTGGGATCGCTTATTCAAAGATGACGCCGGACATGATTGTCTTTGTAGACGATAAGGGAGTACCTGACGCGGGTAAAATACCATCAAGTGAATGGTTATTTCATCTGTCGTGTTATAAAGCCAGACCAGAATTGAATGCTGTCATACATACGCATGCGGTGAATTCCACGGCGGTGGCAATACATAATCATTCAATTCCGGCCATTCATTATATGGTGGCGGTATCGGGGACGGATCATATTCCCTGTATTCCCTATTATACCTTTGGCAGCCCTGAACTGGCCGACGGTGTATCTAAAGGGATCAGAGAAAGTAAGTCCTTGCTGATGCAGCACCACGGTATGCTGGCCATGGACGTCACGCTGGAAAAGACGTTGTGGTTGGCGGGTGAAACCGAGACGCTGGCTGATTTATACATCAAATGTGGCGGATTACATCACGATGTTCCCGTTCTGTCTGAAGCCGAAATGACCATCGTTCTTGAAAAATTCAAAACGTATGGTTTGAAAGCGTAATTACAGCTTTATTTTAATTAATAACATATAGCAGCCATTCGCGGAATGGCTGCTATCCCCTCTGTCCACAACGATTGATTATAACTACCACAAGGAGTTATTTATGTTTATCGTGGAATCGTATGCTGTCGCCATAATAATGTGTTTTATTACCATGATTTGCTGGGGTTCATGGGCGAATACAACCAAACTTGTCAGCAATAAAAAATGGGAGTTTCCTCTATTCTATTGGGATTACTCAATTGGATTATTGCTGTGTTCTTTGTTATTTGCCTTCTCGCTGGGTTCTATGGGCGAAGCCGGTCGTAGCTTTATACCTGATATTCAGCAGGCGAGCAGTAGTAGTCTGATGTCGGCAATACTGGCAGGGATTATTTTCAATATTTCCAATATCCTTCTGGTAGCTTCTATTAATCTTGCCGGTATGGCGGTAGCTTTTCCTGTGGGTGTGGGGCTGGCACTGGCTCTGGGTGTAATCACTACCTATATCGGCAACCCGCAGGGCGATCCGCTCATTCTGTTCCTCGGTGTCGCCTGTGTTGTGATCGCCATTATTTTTACCGCGATAGCCTATGGTCGTGTCACGCAGGAGGCGGATAAATCCCGTCGTAATAAAGGTCTCATCACTGCCATTCTGGCGGGTATCATCATGGGATGGTTTTTCCGCTTCCTGGCTGACTCCATGTCTGACAATTTCAGTCAGCCTGCCAGCGGTCTGATGACGCCGTACTCAGCACTTGTCCTGTTTGCCGTGGGGCTGTTTTTGTCGAACTTTGTCCTTAACACGCTGGTCATGAAAAAGCCTATTTCAGGAGAACCGGTCAACGGGAAAATGTATTTTTCCGGGAGTTTACGGGATCATGTTTGCGGCTGGCTGGGCGGTATGATTTGGTGTGTCGGTCTTGCATTCAGTCTGATTGCGTCTGGTCAGGCGGGTTATGCCATTTCCTACGGTCTGGGACAGGGTGCCACGATGATTGCCGTGATCTGGGGGGTCTTCATCTGGAGAGAATTTGCCAGTGCGCCAGCCGGAACCAATAAACTGCTGCTGACCATGTTTATTTCATACATTGTGGGTATTGTTCTTATTATCGCCGCTAATCAATAAAATCCTGCCCCATATCCACATGGGGCAGTTGTTCATTCTTTTAGTGTGGTAATTCACACGCCAGCAAAAACTCTGCCGTTCCTTCATCAACAATCAGGTCCGTGACATATCCTCCCAGCAGGGCACCCAACGTTGCGTCATAGCCTCTTTCCCCACCAGCAAGAAAGATCTTCCGTTCAATCTGCCTTAACTGAGCCAGACTGATTCCCAGAATACGCTGGTCAACATCAGCCACGACGGGCATCCCTTCCTTGTCATAGAAGCGGCCACAAATGACACCTACTGCGCCTAAATCCCGATACGTCTGCATTTCCTTCTTATTCAGCACGCCCACCCGAATCAGGGGATTTTCATCAAGCGCGTTACCCACGACAAAAAAGGCTTTCGTACAGCGAGTCAGAACGTCAAAATTCGATCGAATAATAGGCTCTGCCTGTAATTCCATGGCCAGTCTGGCACTTGATACCACGGCAGGAACATGAAGCGAAGCGACGCGGCCTGAAAGCTTGTAAGCGATTTGCGATGAGGATTCAATAATCGTCAGGTCTGGTTGAGAGGGCATGGAACCGAGCATCTGAATAACGGTGACATTTTTACATGACTTCGGCGTCATGGTTTTGCTCATCTGATGGATTGTTCTTCCCCAGGCAACCCCCAGCACATCACCATTCTCAATTACCTGATTCAGATACATGCCACCGGCACGTGAAAGACGAGTACGCATCAGCTTTGTATCATCACGTTTTCCGGCATGTTCGCCATCAGGCACGATGATCACTCTCTGGAGATTGAATTTATCGCGAATTTGCAAAGCTGCGTCGATAGATCCAAAGACATTCACATCCAGGTTGATATGAACCAGTCCATTTTCCCTGGCTGTTTGCAGGTATTTGACAACCGTGACGCGGGACACCCCCATGATAGATGCAACTTCAGTCTGGCTTTTGCCTTCCTGATAGTACAGCCATGTTGCATGAAGTACGGGATCATCATTGAACAGGCTGCTGTTTGTTTGATCTCTATCCACTTTTGTATACCTGTATTAAACCGGGGAAATGCTTATCTTAACCCTGTTTACCCGGAGAGTTGATGCAGATTGCCAGTGGCATGATTTTATACAGATATTTTATTCTTTTACATGAAATAAACCAGCATACCATTTGAGCGATCGCCCTCTGTTCCCCCATACTGTAAAGCCGGAGACATGCTCCGGCTTTACAGTATTACTGAGAGTACACCCTTCCAGCATAATCAACGGTTCAATATCGCTCCTTTTAGATCGCCAGCGATTCGTCACCGTGTAGACAGTTGCCGTCACTCACTAAATTATGGGGGACAGTGAACGACAGGTTGGCTCACTGGTCAGAACCCGATTATAAAACTAAGCTGGCGAGCAGAATAAAAATCAGCCCACTGATGGATAAGAGTGTGGACATCAGCGTCCAGGATAACAGCGTTTCTTTGGTGGTCAGGCCAAAAAAGTCTTTAATCATCCAGAAACTGGCATCGTTAACGTGAGAACAAATACAGGATCCGGCGCCGGTAGCCAGCGTAATCAAGGCCAGGTTGGTATTGGGATGTACTGCCAACAATGGGATGACCAGACCGGCGGTAGAGATCGCCGCGACGGTGGCTGAACCCAGACAAATACGCAGGAATGCGGCCACGCCCCAGGCCATCAGGATCGGGTTAATATCCATACCCGAAACCAGGGTAGAAATATACTGACCAACGCCAGAGTCGATGAGAACTTGCTTGAATGCACCACCACCACCGATAATCAGCAGCAGACCGGCAATACCCGCGATAGCTTTTCCGCAAGAATCCATCAGGTCAGGGATTGTTTTCCCGCGCCCCAGGCCCATGGTATAGATCGCGAACAGCAGTGAAATCAGCATGGCGATCGTCGAATTACCTAAGAACAGTATCACGTTGTAGAATAAGCCTGAATCTGCGGCACTTTTGGCATGAGTCATCTGGATTATGGTGACAACCGCCATCAGGATCACCGGCAGCATTGCCGTGAGAAAACTGATTCCAAAGCCAGGCATTTCGCTTTCGCTGAATCGGCGGGTCGCGCCGAGAGAGGCTATATTCCCCTCTTTTTTAAAGGCGTCCGGAATAATGCGCTGGCAGAATTTATTCAATACCGGGCCGCAAAGAATAAAGGTTGGAATGCCGACTATGATACCGTATATCAGTACCAATCCTACATCAGCACCATATTCTCTGGCGATAACTGTCGGGCCGGGGTGCGGCGGCAAAAAACCGTGTGCGACCAGCAAACCGGAAAGCATCGGCACACACATAAACATCGGCGATATTTTTGCTTCACGGGCAATAGCGAATAAAATAGGTACCAGAAGAATTAAACCGACTTCGAAAAAAAGTGCGATACCGACAATAAACGCCGAACAGACCACTGCCCAGTCAAGTTTATTTTTCCCGAAGTAATTCAGCATGGTCAGCGCTATTCGCTGCGCACCACCCGCATCGGCCAGCAAGCGACCGAGCATAACACCGAAGCCAAATATCAAACCAATATGGCCCAGCGTACCGCCAAGTCCGGATTCGACTGAGGTGACAACTTTACTCAAATCCATACCACTGGCGATGGCGACAGCAATCGAGACAATAATTAACGAAACAAACGTATTAAGCTTAATTTTTATGGTTAAAAGCAGGAGTAAAGCAATCCCTGCCACAACGATAATTAGTGGCATAACGTCCTCTCATAACAGGGTAGCGACCCATCATTATCCGACTGAGCAAATAACGAATGATGCATAGCCGGATAATTCAGGTGTCTGGATGTTTTTATTTATGCTTTCAGTTTTTATTCATAAAATCGCGCAAAGCCGCGCCAATTTTGTTTACATCATAAATACAACCGGTCCATGTCCCGCCACTCACGGCCTGAAGCATTGCCCATAGCCGGGTATCATCTGGCAATTCAGGATCGGGAAGTAAATCCTGATGGCTGGGTCTGGCATTTAATATTGCAGTTGCCTCCTCCTGTGAAGGTAATTGTTCATCGCTACGGGTTCCGAGGAAATTGACTTCGCCGTGAAGCTCGCGACAATCAATTTTAATTTCAATGATATCCCCGGTGCGTAATTTACCGATGGGGCCTCCGGCCAGCGCTTCTGGCCCCACATGGCCGATGCACGCGCCAGTAGAAACGCCCGAGAAACGTGCATCGGTGATTAACGAAACATGCTTACCGTATGACAGATGCTTCAGGGCACTGGTAACCTGGTAGGTTTCTTCCATCCCGGTACCGGAAGGTCCTACGCCGATAATGACCAGAATATCGCCCGCCTTGATCTTGTCATGCTTGATATCGTAAATCGCACTTTTCTCGGACAGATAAACCTTCGCCACACCTTTATGGTAATAGATACCTTGATCATCAATCATCGAGGGGTCAATGGCGGTGGATTTGATCACCGAACCTTCTGGCGCAATATTGCCCACCGGGAAGGTGATAGTTGAGGTTAATCCGCGCGCTTTTGCTTGCTGCGGAGACATGATCACTTCGTCAGCGTTGATTTGTTCCTGATCGAGCAGGAGTTGTTTGAACTGCTGACGCCGTTCGGAGTGCTCCCACCAGTCGAGGTTTTCTTTCAGCGTGCTGCCGGTAACCGTCATAACGTCTTCATGCAACAATCCGAGGCTGCGCAGATGTAACATTACTTCCGGCACACCTCCTGCCATAAAGGCATTGACCGTTGGATGATAAACCGGGCCATTAGGCAGTACGCTCACCAGTCGAGGCACGCGCTTGTTGATGCGGATCCAGTCATCAACGGTCGGGATATGGCAACCTGCCTGGTGAGCAATTGCCGGGATGTGTAACAGCAGGTTTGTTGAACCACCGAACGCGGCATGGACCGTCATCGCATTCTCTATCGCTTTATCGGTGAGAATTTCCCGGGTGGTGATGCCTTTTTGACACAGGTTCAGCGCAGCTCGCGCGGAAGCTCTGGCGATCTCCTGCCACACAGGCTCGCCGGAAGGGGCCAGGGCTGAATGCGGGATTGCCAGCCCCAATCCTTCGGCCACCACCTGAGATGTCCCGGCAGTGCCCAAAAATTGACAGCCGCCGCCGGAAGAGGCACAGGCTTTACAGCCCGCACGGCGTGCGTCCTGTAGAGATAATTCGCCATTGGCGAAGCGTGCGCCAATGGTTTGCACCTTGCCGTTGTCTTCTCCATCCTTTGCGGGCAGCGTCGCGCCACCGGGGACCAGCACGGTTGCGATGTTGTGCTGCGCGGCGAGTGCCATCATGGTGGCCGGAAGCCCCTTGTCGCAACTCGCCACACCAATAACTGCTTTCGCGTCGGGCAGAGAGCGAATAAGGCGGCGCATCACCATCGAGGCGTCATTTCGGTATGGTAGTGAATCAAACATCCCCGTTGTACCCTGAGTACGCCCGTCACAAGGATCGGAGACATACACGGCATAGGGCAGGGCATGGTTTGCTTTAATAACCTCGGCCGCCGCTTTCATCTGGATATCCAGTTCGTAATGCCCTTGGTGCAGCGCTAGCGCAACGGGTTTACCGTCTGCACCGCGTAAGCCACCGAGTGTACTGAGCAGTAAAATACCGTCCCGATCCAGCTCGTCCGGAGACCAGCCCATTCCGGCATTCATGGTCATACCGAACAGATCCCCGCTCGGGCGGTTGATAAGCATCTCTGCGGTTAATGGCAGTTCGCCATCCGGGCCATCGGCGTGCGTTCTGACGGTGTAGATATCGTGGCTCTCGTCAGCAAAAATATTGCGAACAGACATGAGTTTCTCCTCAGACTGGTAAAATGCCCTGCGCGGTAAGTAGCGCGTGGACTTTATCTTTTGCTTCTTCTGATGCTTCAAGAATCGGTGGTAAGCAATACGTCTCTACAGGCAGCCCGACACACTGCATGCTGTATTTGATCAGTGAGACAAACGGTGTTTCCAGGGCGTAAATAGCGGGCAGTTGTAGTAGTTTTTTATTCAGCGTCGCGGCGGTAGTCAGATCGCCTTCACGCCAGGCGCGGTAGATGCCGACGGAGAGTTCCGGAGCAAAGTTAGCGCTGGCGGTTATCGCACCGTCGCCGCCCAGCAGCATTGTATTCAGCAAATGGTCATCATAACCGCAGAATACCGAAAACGACGGGCGTACCGACTTAACTGTGTTGATCATCGTACGCAAGTGACCAACGCTGTCGATGGTGTCTTTGATGCCAACGATATTCTCGTTTTGCAGAGCCAGCCGCGTCACGGTCTCCGGGGTTAAGTCCTGACCCGTCAGATCAGGAAAGTTGTACAGGATCACCGGCAGGGTGACACTACGGGCGATCTGCTGGTAATAGTCGTCAAGATTGCGTGGTGCGACTTTCCAGTAGTAGGGGTTGATAGCGACGATACCATCAGCACCGCAGGCTTGTGCATGCTGCGCAAGTTTGACCGCTTCGTCAGTGGAGGGCGAACCGACGCCAATCAATACCGGCACTCGCCCACCCACAACTGCCACGGCTTCTTCGGCGAGCGCCATGCGCTGGGCTGTATTCATCTGGCTAAATTCACCACCGGTACCCAGGTAAAACAGTCCGTCGACCCCTTTATTAATCAGGAAGTCGGCAACTTCGCGCATTGCCTTTTTATCAAGGGTTCCGTCACGATGAAACGTGCTGGATACCGGTGGAATAATGCCGCGGAATTTTTTCATTACCTCAGTTTCCTTTTCGTAAATGCTCATTTTCGTTTCTGTATCCCAGCCCATATGATATTTGCCCGGCGCATTTCCGGAGCAATTCCAGATAGCTGTCTATCTTATTTCCTGAATAAACTACTGGATCGCCAGAAAGTGAGATTGCATAGTTAACCCTGTTATACATATTGAATACCGGCATACTTAAACATACCGCACCATAGGTTGATTCTTCGTTGTCTATGGCCCACCCCCGAAGCCGTGTTTTTTGTAATTCTTCCAGAAACAACTTTTTATCGGTAAATGTATTGCACGTATGCGGGGTTAACGTGAGTGCCTCTAAAAAATAATCCAGTTCTTCTCGTGTCTTCCAGGCTAATAACGCCTTACCTAATGCAGTAATATGCAATTCAAGTTTTTTGCCAATCCAGCTTTTGCTCGTCGGTACCGAGTCCGGACTTTCGATCTTGTCGAGATAGATAGCCGAAATGCTCTCCATCGCCCCTAGATGACAAACCAGTCCACTTTTCAGCGACAACTCCTGCATTGGCCGCTTAGTCACCTCAAATATATTTTGACGGTGTAACGCCTGACAACCCAATTCGTAGTTTTTTATTCCCAGTGAATAGTAGCCGTTTTTGTTTTTAATTAAGAAACCACACTCCACCATTACATTCAATAAATTAAGCAGGCTGCTTTTGGGGTACTGGAATTTATTTAATAACTCCATATAACTTGCCATGCCAACCCATGCAATGTGGGTTAATATTTTTTCAGCACGGACTAATGAATTACACCCTTTGCGAACCATAATGGCTCCTCCTTGCTCATGGAATAAATGGTATCGGCATTACATAGTGGAAAATATGCTTTGTTCAGCATGCTGAACCGTAATGAAGTGATTAAATGTGATCTTGTCCGCAGTTTGAATAATGAATCTAGAACAGCCACATTTAGTGAATGAGAATAAAAAGTAGATGGAGTGTTGTTGCAACATCGTAGCGCGTGGATTGCGCATAGGGCTTCTTTATTCGTTCGAGCGCATCGCCAATATTTTCTATCGGGTACCATTGATTGTTTTTACTTGAAATCCCTCTCGAACGAACTTGCTTATCACTTTATTGAATGAGGTAAAAACAACTGACATCCGGCTCGCTGATAACGCAGTGCAATAGTCTCTGATAACCCGCTGTCACTAATGATCGTTTTAATACATGATAGTGTTGCTACAGCATGAGGCTCAACGGCATCAAATTTTGAGTGATCGGCCATGAGAATAACTTCACGCGAGCGTTGAATAATCCGTGTTTTCACCCCGACCTCAAACATGGTGGCATTGGTGATCCCCGTTTCCAACGATAGCGCATCGCAGGAGATATACGCGCGTTCTACGGAAAACGCATTGATCATCTCCAGCGCCAGACTCTCTCCTACCGAAAAATAACCCGGGCGAATCAGTCCTCCGATGATGTAACTTTCCACATGGGGAAAACAGCCCAGCTCATTGGCGATTTTAATGTCGTTGCAGATGACCTTTACCCGCGCATCGGCCAGGCATTTCGCCAGTTCGAGGCAGGTTGACCCGGAGTCGAGAAAAAAGCAGTCGCCATCTTTGATCATTGTTCGGGCAAGGGCGGCTATTTCTCTCTTCGCCACAGATTGCAATGTGCGTTTCACGTCGAAGACGTACTCTTTGTCGTCTGTACTGTCGTCGAAGTCGAGACAACCGTGACCGCGGATCATGCCTGGATACTGGTTGGCGATATACTGGAAATCACGACGAACAGTCGCTTCCGCATAGCCAAAAAGCTCCATGGCCTGCTGTGTGGAGAGATGGCGATGTTGCCACAGGTAGTGCAGCATCTGTTTGATACGGTCAGGTCTCTGTTGGCTCATCAGAAACAATCTCCTCTTACAGGGTGGCGAATTGGGCTAAGGTCGCGCGATAGTCAGATGAAGAGAACAGGGTGCGTCCAATCACCATATGCTGCGCTCCAGCTGCAGCCAGTTGCTGTGCTTCCGCCAGCGTAATTCCACCGTCGGCCCAGCACTCGGTCTGAGGAAAAACCGTGCGTACTTTTTGGATTTTCTCGCACATGGAGGGAATAAACCGCTGTCCTTGCCCATCGGGCTCACTGGTCATCACCATCACCCCGTCCAGCTCAGACGTCAGATATCGCCAGGCGTCGATCGGGGTTGCCGGATTAAATGCCAGCCCGGCTCGTGCGCCGGTATGGTGGATCTCTGCTAATGTTTCCGAGGGATAGTCAAGCGTTTCTGCATGAACGAAGATCCACGCGGGTCTAATTTCAGCCAGCGCGTTAAACCAGAGCTGTGGCCGGGCAACCATGAAATGAAAGGAAAGTGGATGAGGCGTCTGTCTGGCAACAGCCTGCACCGTTTTCATCCCAAACGTAATGTTGTTAATGAAGCTGCTGTCCTCAATATCCAGATGCAGGGACCCAAAATCCAGGTTGTCTAATGCCGTCAACTCACGACCATAATGCAGAGGATTTGCGCTGGCGAGAGAAGGGTGCAGGATCATGAGCGCCTCCGTTAACCTGATACCAGCGCAAAAAGTGCATCGTCGGTGCTGGCATTTCGCACTGCCGCTAACCGTTGTGGCGAATCAATAAACTGGCTGATGCGCTGAATGGTCAAAATATGTGCGTTGGCATCCGTGGCGCTGACGCAGAGAAGTAGCCAGACGGGGTCGCACTCCTCGTTACCAAAGGCGACCGGGGTGCGTAACGTGGTAATGCTGACCTGATTATAGTTTGCGCCTTGCTCTGGTCGGGCGTGAGGCAACGCGACACCCGGGGCTATCAAATAATAAGGCCCCCAGTTAAGGGTATTTTCGATGATCCCATCAACGTAGGCGGGTTGCGCGGCACCATAGGTTACCAGCGGGCGGGTGGCGATTTCCACGGCCTGACGCCAGTCTGTGGCTTCACGTTGTGCCTGTACCCATTTAATATCGTTAATCATCCGTCGTTGACTCCATGCCGATTCTGGTTAATCTGGTAGCGATCCCCGTCGATACTTTTGACGAAGGCGGCAGGGATCGCAGAAGGGTTATTGCTCTCTGCCGGGGATAAGCGCTCTGCTTATCCCCATCTTATCGGCGTATATGATGCACTTTCTCCATAAACTGACTGACTCGCGCCTGGTCAACGAAATTGGCAAAAACGCCGTCCTTTTTAAAGGTGGTTGCGGTCACACAGCCATCGGCGATACTGAGTTGTTCCTCCACGTTTTCCAGGCAGACGCCCGTGTTGGCCAACACGACGGTGTCAGGCACCGTTTCTTTAACCCGTTTTAATAGCGCACTGTCGGTACGCGTCCCGGCGGTCAGGCCAGAAACACAGAGCGCATCAGGATGGTTGTTAAATACCGTCGATTTAGCAATAGAACAGATATCGCGATTGCCCAGATACACGGCGGCCTCAGGGACGATATTGAACAAGGTTTTCACTTCGCCTGCACCAATCCGGTGTTGATGACGGATGGTCTCACCGACGTTAGTGTCCCAGACGCCAAAGTCGCTGGCATAGGCTCCGGTAAATATCTCGCGGATAAACTTAGCGCCGGTAGCCATCGCCAGGTCGAATGAGGCGACCGGATCCCACAGTACATTCACGCCAAACGGGATGCGGATATCGTTCATCAATTGCCCGATGACTCGCGCCATTGCCGCAGTCGTTTCCGGACGCACCTTCGTGAGATAGGGAAGGCTAAACTCGTTGGAGAACATGACTGCATCTACTCCACCATTTTGGAGCGCCATCAGATCGTCCCAGGCTTTGTCGATAACCCAGTTCATCCCCAGTTGCGCATCAAAACTCGGGTCGCCGGGCAATGCACGTAGATGGCACATGGCGATGACCGCTTTTTCCGTCCCAATAACCTCTTTCAGCCAACTCATTGAAAGTACTCCTTATTCCGATAGTTCACGTTTACGTAAGAACAGCACGACGCTGGCGACAATACCGACCGCCACGACAACGCCAATAATGCCAAGCGACATCAGTTCAGAAATCGACCAACCGAACATATTGCCCACGGACAACGCCGAGATTTGCGCACTTTCACTGGCAAAGCTGAAACCGCCTTTTAGCGCCATTTCAGTGAAGTAAGGCGCGAACTGGGTAGCGATCAGAAGGACGGTAATCATCACGATGACCCCGCTTATCAACGTCCTGATCAGGTCTCCGCGGTGGATAACCGTAGCCATACATATAAAGAACGGCGCTACCGGCAGGTCTGCGAGGGGTAACACTTTGTTGCCCGGTAAAATGCTGGCCAGAATCAACATAATGGGTATCAGTAGCAGACCGACAGCAATGGTGGTTGGATGCCCCAGCGTCACAGCGGTATCCAGACCGATATACACTTCACGTCCTTTGAAATACTTTTGGAAGAACCTTCTTGCGCCGTCGGAGATGGGCATTAACCCCTCAACAATCAGGCGGATCATGCGCGGGAACAGCACCATGATTGCCGCAACGGTTATCATCAGACTGGCGCAACCTTTAAAGCCTTCGCCAGCTGCGAGGCCAAAAATCAGACCGAGCACTACGCCGATGATCACCGGATCGCCGACCATGCCATAGCGTTTCTGGATCTCCTGAGCATCGATATTGCGTCCCTTCATGAAAGGGATTTTTTCATAGATAGCATCAAGTAGAACGAAAAGCGGTACTGAACTGGAACCGTAGCCTTGCGGTATCGAAATACCTTCCAGCCCGACGATGTTCTGTACCCGTTTCGCCGTCCAGTCGGCCATTTTTAACGATAGCGCCGCATGGCAGATTGCCCCCAACACACCATAAATCAGGCTGCCGGTCATAAGCTGGACCACCGTACCCGTAATGGCGTAGTGCCAGTAATTGTAAATATCGACGTTCATCGTTTTGGTCAGACGGGTGACCAGCATGGCGACATTGAGAAGAAAAATAACCGGGATAATCATGGCGCCAATGGCTGTCGCATAACCAACGCCGGAGGCGGGGCCTGCGCCAACGTCAAAGACATGAAGAGTCAGGCCGAAGCGTTCAATCATCACTTTGATAGGAGGGCTGAGGCTGTCGATCGCCATGACGATCACCAATCCCATACCGACAAAACCGATCCCGACCGTTACCCCTGCCTTAATCGCCTGCAGCCAGGGGATGCGGAAGATAAGGCCAATCACGATCATGATGATAGGGACGAAAACGGTACCGCCGAGAGACAGGATGTAATCAAACATAATGCCTCCTTTTATTGGGTTAACAGAGCCTTGATTTGTTGTTTTAATGCGTCGTCGTTGATCCCTGTGAGCAGGGCGGCACCATTAAGCGTAGGGATGCCGTAGTCACTGTTGGTTCGCATGGAGGTTACAATAAGGTCCATGCCGTTACAGTTAAGTGGGATCTCATTCAGACAGCACTGGGCGGTGGTGGCTGCAATACCCTGTTCAGTCAGGTACTCTTGCAGCTTGTGTGCAATCATGGTTGAAGTCGACATGCCGGTACCGCATGCCACAAGGATCTTTTTCATAATGGATGTGCCTCTTGTGTAGCGCCTGAATCAGGCTCAACGGGGAAATGTGCTGCTGGCATGCCTGCCAGAGCGGTCAATAGGCGGATGCAGTCAGCCAAATCACGCAGACTGGCAACTTCCGCCGGAGAATGGGTATAGCGACAAGGAATAGAGAGACTGGCGCAGGGAATACCATCCTGCTCAACCTGGATATAACCGGTTTCTGTTATCACGCCGGGAGCCACTTCTCGCTGCACCGGAATGTTGTGTTCAAGAGCCGTCTGTTCCAACATCCGTATCAGGCGTGGAGGCGTGATTAATCCTGCCAGCGTTCCCCGGCCATGGTAGTTCAGGCAGGTGATCCCAACGCCCTGATTAATCCTGACCTCGGAATAATCGTGTAAATCAGGGGTGTCACACGATGGCGTGATATCAATACCAATCGCCAGGTCAGGTTTTACACGGCGTAATACGGGAACAATGCCGCGGATATTAAATTCTTCCTGTACGGAAGCCACCAGATAAACGGCGATATCAAGTTCTGCAGCACTGATAGCATCCGCTACACCGAGCAGGGCAGTACAGCCCAGACGATCGTCTAGTGCTTTACTGCACACCAGATCGTTTGCCAGGAGTTGGGGCGGGTTATACAGAGTGACAGGCGTACCGACCTGAATGCCCATCCGTATGGCGTCATCTTTGTCTTTGGCACCAATATCAATCCACAGTTTGTCTACGGAAGGTGACTGCGTACGCTCGTCGCCTTTGGCAAAGTGGTATGACTTAATACCGATACATCCCATCACCGGGCCTTTGTCCCCGGCGAGGGTGACGACGGAACCAGCCATAGTGACTTGCGCAGGACCGCCTACGCGTTCAAAGCGTAAAAATCCAGACGGCTCTATTTTGCGCACCATAAAACCGACCTCATCCATATGCGCAAAAATCATCAGTCGCAGCGCATCG
Source organism: Citrobacter sp. Cb041 (assembly GCF_030336655.1). NCBI lineage: Bacteria > Pseudomonadati > Pseudomonadota > Gammaproteobacteria > Enterobacterales > Enterobacteriaceae > Citrobacter > Citrobacter sp. Cb041. The sequence goes on from NZ_JAOWDD010000042.1 coordinate 262,404, forward strand.
GGTTTATCACTACCGTAGCGTGCGACGATATTCCCAAGCCTGTCTTGCCAGACCTCTTTTGCATGACGCCTGAATTCGCGCAGCATGACGTCAGCGACTGCGTTTTCGTGTCCTGAAATCGCATTATGCTGCAAAAGCGAGAACAGGGTTTCCTGCACAGAAAATGACATAGCTATCTCCGTAGAACGTAAAACAATCACTCGTTGAGCGTTTTATAGGCGCTCACTGGTCGAATAATTGTGAGAGCGCTCACGTGAAAGCGCGCAAATCTGCACAAATAAAAAATAATGTGAGCCGGGTGGAATAAAAACGCTCAACGTTTGTGAAAGTTACGGGCTGGAGAGACCAGTATTTATGGTTGAAATAATGGGGATGAATAAAACGCGGTAACTGTTATCGCACCACTTTGTTGTAGGATGCTCCCTCTTTATGCCTGTCTATATCCAGGTTTTCTACCAAGGGAGCGTAGAACTTAATGGCATGTGGTAAATCGTTAGTATCCTGGTGATAAAAGAAAACATAGCAGTACTTATTGCGCTGAATGAATTGTAGTGAGCCAGCGAGAGATGTTATCCGCCAGAGCATCGTTCCTGAAGAGTGCGCTGCCGGATACTACACGATCCACACCGCTGGCGATGATCTCTGGAAGTTCTTCCAGGTTTAGCGAACCATCAACTGCCAGCAGAATGGCGTCTCGCTTGCCGGCTGCATTGAGTAATGCGACAACCTGCGCGATGCGTCTCAGTAAAGCTGACTTGCTGAGTTTGCTACCGTAGCCAGGATTTACCGCCAGAATTTGTATTATTTCAACGTCTTCAATGACCGGTAGAATATATTCCAGTGGTGTGGCAGGGCACAGGCTAATCCCTCGCAAAAGCGGCATAGTGCCACCGGAAACTTCAGCATTTTGCTCACCAAGCCAATGAAGCATATGGTGTAGATGCGGCGTGTTTTCCACCTGCAACGTGACACAGTGTGCTCCTGCCTTTACGCTTGCCTGCACAACGGGCCAGGGATTATCCACCATTAGGTGGACATCCTTAATCATCTGCTGTGGCAACTGTGCGATAGCCCAGGGGCCAACGGTGAACTGAGGGCAAAAATGTCCGTCCATCAGATCCAGGTGAATAACGGGTTGTTCAAGCGCGCGAAGATTTTGCTGATACTCCCCGAGTCTGAGCCACTGACCGGCAAGAATGCCGATGCTTAACGGGTAGTGCTTCATTAACGATACGCACTCTGTGCGATTCAAACCGGAAAAGGGACGGTTCATTTTTAGATCCTTATGGCATCAATCCATTGAAGACGCGTTTTTTTCGTGGGCAGCTCATCAGTGATTCCAGTTTTTCCACACAGGTAAGGTAGTGGGGCGTAGTTTTATGGAACGCAACGGCGGCTTCATCCTTATAGGCTTCATAAATATAAAAGCGGCTCTCAACTTCCGGATCCTGCAACACATCGAAGCGGAGATTCCCCTCTTCACGCACCGACCCAAAATGATTGAGGCGAAATACCTCGATAAACTCGTCGACTTTATCTTCGTGGACGTTAATTTCCACCAGAGTGACATGCATACTTTTCTCCTTAAAACGCATGGGCCCACCAGGGCAGGCCCATACCCTTTTTAGTTTTTTTCGCTCAGATAGAGTTCGTACGCGCGTTCAGCGGTTTCATTACGATGCACCACCGCGTGGACGGCCTTCATCATGGCGACAGGATGATCGGACTGGAAGATGTTGCGCCCCATATCGACACCGGATGCGCCCTGATCGATGGCCTGCCAGCACATCTCAAGCGCTTCACGTTCAGGTAATTTTTTACCACCCGCGATAACAATCGGGACCGGACAACCCGCGGCAATGCGCTCAAAACCTTTATCGACATAGTAGGTCTTGATGATCTGCGCCCCCATCTCGGCGGCGATACGGGTGGCGAGTGAGAAGTAGCGCTGATCGCGAACCATGTCTTTTCCCACGCCGGTCACCGCCATTGTTGGCATGCCGACTTTGATACCGGCATCGATCAACTGAATGATATTTTTGATCGACTGGTGCTCGTTCTCACTGCCGATATACACCTGTGCCGCCACGGCGCAACTGTTGAGACGAACGGCATCATCCATGGAGAGCGCGACCGCTTCATTGCTTAACTCGGTGAGAATAGAGTTAGCGCCCGAGGCGCGCAGGACTACCGGTTTGTTGGTGGCGGGTGGTACCACACTGCGCAGGATGCCGCGTGTGCACATCAGTACATCAGCGAGCGAGAACAGGGGAGCGATATTGATATCGATACGCTCCAGTCCTGTTGTTGGCCCCTGAAAATAGCCATGGTCAAACGCGAGCATGACCGTTCTTCCGGTCTCAGGATTAAAAATGCGCGACAGTCGGGACTGCATCCCCCAGTCAAGTGCGCCGCATCCCTTTAGTGTGAACGGGGTATTGCGTTGCGGCGTGTCGGTATGGAAATCCTTACCATCTTTGATGTCATCTAAATCAGCCATTTTTTACTCCACGGTTACGGAATGAAATTCAGAAATCGTATTTGTCGATGTTCTCTTTAGTGAACACCACGCGTTCAGGCAGAAGCACAATGCCATTTCCCTTCGCCTCGTAGCTGTAGCCCTGTACGCTGTTCGGCGAAACTTCAACTTGCCCTACACCTGGAATGTCCAGTTTGTCACCAATATTCATGTCGCCTTTTTTCAGCAACGCATCAGCCACGTAAACGGAAATCTTGCCCTGCTGGACCACATCCCAGAGGCCAAATTCTTTCACCGTGCCGCGTTCAACATAAGGACGCATCACGTTTGGTGTACTGAAACCGACAATCGCCACGCTGGTATTCTTCAGGTTTTCAGCGGCCTGAGCGGCAGCAGGAAAGGCGTTGGCGTCCGGCGCAATGATGGCGTCGAGATCGGCATAAGCTTTAATAATGCCTTCTGCGGTTTGCAGTGATTTGGTGGCGTCGTTATAGCCAAACTGGGTGGTGACAACTTCCCAGCCCGGATGATCTTTGGTGATCTTGTCTTTGGCCTCTTTCACCCATTGGTTCTGATCGGTCACGGTCGGACTGGAGTAGAAGAAGGCCACTTTGGCTTTCTCTTTTTTGACCTGGTTTGCGGCCATATCAACCAGCATGCCGCCTAATTGGGCTGGTGTGCCCTGGTTGATGTAGTACGAGCGACATTCCGGTTTGGTGTCAGAATCCCAGGTCAGGACTTTCACACCGCGTTGCATGGCGCGCTTTAACGCCGGACATAACCCATCAGGTGAAACGGCGGAAACCACAATGGCGTTATACCCCTGGTTAACAAAGTTATTGATGAGCTGAACCTGACCAGACACGCTGGGCTCCGTCGGACCGTCATAGGTAACATCGACGCCAAGCTCTTTGCCGGCCTCCAGGGCACCGTTACCACCACTGGTAAAGAATCCCACCCCAACCAGTTTCGGGATAAATGCGATTCGCTCTGCGGCATAAGCGTTGAGGGTGAACGCCGCCAGGCTAAGGGTACTGATTACGGCAATTTTTTTAATGCTCTGAATAGTCATGTACTTTTCCTTTAGGGCAATGGATTTCAGGCCTGCCGAATGGCGCGACGACGTGCCATCCAGTCTTTAATTTGCTGACGATGCAGGCTGACGGAACGACCTACGACAACGACAATAAGTAATGCGCCAGAGAGGGCACTGGATATCTGGTTAGGCACGCCAGCCATCTGCAACCCCTGCTGCAGATAGCCCACTAGCAGCGCGGCGATGGCTGTGCCGAGAATTGACCCGGAGCCGCCATAGATGTTGGCGCCACCCAGGACGACCGCCGTAATGGCTGGCATCAGGAAGGAAGCCCCCAGATCGGAGCGCGCAGAGCCAAAGTAAGAAACCAGCAGTATCGCCGCGACCGCCGAGGCAAAGCCGGTCATCGCGTACAGCGCGTACAGCGTCCGATTCACAGGGATAGCGCTATACAGCGCCACGCGAGGGCTTTGCCCAATCAGGAAGACATTTCGTCCGGCGTGGGTTCGGTGCATCAGCAGCCAGAAAAAGAGCACGCTGACGAGAAAGAAGATCAGTGGTACGGGCAGGCCCAGCACATCGAGATTGGCAAAATCGGTAAAGCCCTGCGGGAAGCCGCCAATACCTTCATAACCGGTCGCTCCTGCCATCCCCGAAAGCAGCAATGCGCTGCCGCCAAACAGGTACAACGTTCCCAGGGTGATGACCAGAGGATTCACGCCCGTGTAGATAATCAGCCCGGCGTTGATCAGTCCGCACAGCGCGCCCAGCGCGAGCGTCAGGATAATGGCCAGCGGCAATGGTACGCCCCCCTGGAACATCACACCCAGCGCGATAGCGCACAGCCCCATCGTGGAACCGAAGGAGATATCGATCCCGCCGCTGACGATCACCATGGTTAAGGGGAGAGCGACAATGCCAATGCAGATAAAGTCGCTGGTGCTGAACAGCAGTACGTTCAGATCCAGCAGGCGCGGGTTCAGCGCGCCGAATCCCAGAATTTCAATCACCAGTAGAGCGGCGAGCGCCAGCTCCCAGCCGTAACGATGTAAACGAGTCATCAGGCAACCTCACGTTTTTTGGCAGTGCGCACAGTATCCGCTGCGCTTTTTGCCGACGGACACGGCTGAGGCTGCGGAGTGAAGCGGGCATATTTTTGTCGGCGGATATTACGTTCCAGCGCGCAGCGCAGTCGGCCATCAAATACCAGCACCGCCAGCAGAACCAGACCGGCAATAAAGTCATTCCACCACGCCGGAATGCGCAGCAGGACCAGTACGCTGTCGATTTGCGTCAGGAAATAGGCACCAAGCACGGCGCCAATGATCGTCCCGGAACCGCCCAGCAGGCTGATTCCACCCAGTACGCAGGCAGCAATGGCTTTCATTTCCAGCCCGGTTCCGGTCTGATTAGGGATGAAGCCAATCTGAGAAGCAAAGACGATCCCAGCCAGCGCCGCCATGCAGCCGTTGAGCGAGAAGGCCAGAATACGGATGGCTTCGGTACGCACACCTAGTTGCCGTGCGCCCTGCAAATTATCCCCGGTGGCATAAAAACAGCGACCAAAGGCGGTTTTTGCCAGTAGCCAGGCCATCAGCAGCATCAGGAGTAGGGTCAGCCAGCCGATGGCGGAGATCCCGAGGAAAACCGGGGCGGAGAGTTGCTTCAGCTGTGCAGGCAGTCCTTCAATCCATTTACCGCCCGTCCAGAGCAGCATGACGCCGCGATACAGACCCAGCGTTCCTAACGTGGCAACAATTGCCGGGATTTTCAGCCAGGCGACCAGTACGCCATTAATAACCCCCGCCAGCAGTCCCAGTAGCAGCGTCGCTACGCAGGCCACAGGCAAGGGATATCCCGCGTTCAGCAGCAGTCCCAGTAGCACGGCGCACATCCCAGTTATCGAGCCTACCGATACGTCGATGTTGCGGGTCAGCATCACCAGCGTCGCCCCCATAGCCAGCAGCATGAGAATTTGGGCGCTGCTGAAGATCATCGTCAGCGTCTGAACACTGAGGTACTGGCTGTCAAGCATTCCCGGCAGAACGAACAGCAACAGCACTGCCAACAGTGCGGTTGCCTCACGATTATTCTGGATAAATTTCAGCATGGCGCCTCCCCGGTATATGGCGTCGTCCCTGACGGGCGGTCGCCAAACGCAACGTGCATGATGGTGTCGACGTTAATCTCGTCGCCCTGCAGGGCATCGTTGCCTGTTTCCCCTTGGTGCATGACGTAAACGCGATCGGCCATCTGTTCGATCTCCTCCAGATCGGACGAGATGAACAGCACCGCGACATTCTGAGCCGCAATACTGCGGAGCAACTGGTAGATGTCGTTACGGGCAGAGACGTCCACTCCGCGCGTCGGCTCATCCACAATCAGCACTTGCGGCGAGGCTTCGAGGCATTTGGCGATCAAAATTTTTTGCTGATTACCACCGGAGAGCGTACGGGCAGGTTGTTCGGGATCGTTCAGCTTGATATTGAGCGCGCGGCGATAACGTTCGAGCGTGGCGCTGTCTTTTGCCGGATTTGCCCAGAAACCGCTGTGGTTATGGGTTAATGCACAAACATTCCACGCCAGCGAGGCATCCAGATTCAGTCCTGATGATTGCCGATCCTCCGGTAGATATACCAGACCATGCTGCAGACGCTCGCGTGTGGAAAGCGTGGATATATCCTTGTCGCCGAGTACGACGCGTCCGGCCCTCAGAGGTCGTAGCCCGTAAAGCGTTTCTGCAAGTTCGGTGCGCCCGGCGCCGACCAGGCCAGCCAGACCTAAAATTTCCCCGGCACGAACCTCGAAACTGACGTTCATGAATCCTTCTCCGGTTACATTTTCGAGGCTCAATACCGGTGTGCCTGTATCGTGCTGCGGACAGTTGCCAGGCAATTCCAGCCACAGTTTCTGGGTCGCGCTCAGCGTGTTAGTGCGTGATGCTGGCGTAATGGCCTGGATAATTTCGTCTGTGCTCAGGTCCGCCGTTTTACCGGAGAGCGCAATGGTTCCGTCCCGCATCACGCTAATGTAATCCGCAATCTGGCGTATCTCAGGCAGCTTGTGGGAGATGAAAACGATCCCCACGCCGGAACTCAGCAACTCACGCAGACGACTGAACAACCGATCTGTTTCTGCAGGAGTGAGTGAGGCTGTGGGTTCATCAAGGATCAAAATTCGCGAATCGCGCATCAGCCCGCGCAGGATTTCGACCATTTGCCGGTCGGCGACATCCAGTGAACCGGCCTGGCTGTTGATATCAAACTGGCAGCCCAGCGCGGCGAGCATCGCGCTCATTTTTTGCGCCGAGCTTTGGTGTTTGGGCAGGCCAAACAGGACATTCTCTTTTACCGTCAGGCTGGGGAAGAGTAGCGGCTCCTGTGGCACAAGGTAGATTCCCAACTGATGCGCCAGGATCGGCGTCAGTTTCGTACATCGGGAACCTTCAATCTCAATGCTTCCGCTATCCGGCGGGGTAATACCGGCGATGATTTTCATCAGCGTAGATTTCCCAGCGCCATTTCCTCCCAGGAGCGCATGGACTTCGCCTTTTTGCAAAATAAAGTTAATACCTTTCAGTACCTTGACGCCGGAGTACTGCTTACAGACAGACTGTGTGCTGAGTAGCGGAGCGATTTTTTCGTGACTCATTTACGTGCCACCTCCGTTCGGCCTGGGTAGAATCAGGTTGAACAAATGTATTGTGCGATTCGAATTGTTCATAACCTTATGACCTAACTGCTCACAAAACCGACGAATAGATCACGTTTTATGCTAAAATGATCTGTAAAATTAAATTTGTTCAAATAAAAGCCATTGAAATGTGTGTTTAATCACAGTTATTAGCAACCAATGAATGAACAATTGTGTTCAGAAATTCGATATGTTCAAAGTGAAGACAGAATGATGACTATTAATGACCCGATGATTTCCGAACAAGGGATGTGTGAAGAAGAGCTGGTGGCGCGTATTGCGTGGTTCTATTACCACGATGGTATGACACAGAGCGACATCAGCAACAGGCTGGGGCTGACGCGGCTTAAGGTGTCGCGGCTGCTGGAGAAGGGGCATCAGTCCGGGATTATTCGCGTACAGATTAATTCTCGCTTTGAAGGCTGTCTGGAATATGAAACTGAATTACGTCGTCGTTTTGACCTGAACAATGTACGGGTCATCCCAGGACTTCCCGGAGCGGATGCCTGCGTTCGCCTGGGGATTGGCGCCGCGCATATGCTGATGGAGTCACTCCAGCCGCAGCAGATTTTGGCGGCGGGCTTCGGCGAAGCGACCATGAATACCTTAAAACGGCTGAGTGGATTTATCTCTGCTCAACAAATTCGGCTGGTAACGCTCTCGGGGGGCGTGGGGCCATACATGACCGGGATTGGGCAACTCAACGCAGCCTGTCCGGTTAGTATTATTCCGGCTCCGCTGCGCGCCTCCTCAGCAGAGATTGCTCGGACGTTAAAAAATGAAAACAGCGTCCAGGATGTTCTGCTGGCCGCCCAGGCTGCCGATGCGGCAATCGTCGGTATTGGCGCAATCAACCAGAAAGATGAGGCCACCATTATTCGATCAGGCTATATCACTAAGGGTGAGCAGCTGATGATTGGCCGCAAAGGAGCCGTGGGTGACATTCTGGGCTACTTCTTCGATGCCGAAGGGCAGGTGATTCCGGATATGAAAATCCACGATGAACTTATCGGGTTAACCCTCAATACCCTGAAGACGATCCCGACTGTTATCGGCGTTGCCGGGGGCGTGAATAAAGCGGAAGCGATCGCTGCGGCGATGAAAGGGGGTTATATCAACGCATTGGTCACTGACCAGGAAACCGCCGCCGCCATTGTCAGCGGGCAGTAATGCGTATCTGCCGTGCAGCCGCGTGGCAGAGGAGTAACAGAATTTCCGTTTGTACCGTGGAGAAAGCATTGACGACCTGACAAATAAAATAAGCCGAGGACAAAAACGATGGCCCGACTCTGTACCCCCTCTGAATCAACACATTACCTGATGGCTCTGGACGCCGGTACCGGAAGCGTTCGCGCCGTGATTTTCGACCTGGAAGGCAAACAAATCGCGGTGGGACAAGCGGAATGGCGGCACCTTGCCGTACCGGATGTTCCCGGTTCGATGGAGTTTGATCTGGGAAAAAACTGGCAACTGGCCTGTGAATGCATCCGTCAGGCATTGCATATCGCCGGGATTGCACCGGAAGCGATTATAGCCGTCTCAGCCTGTTCGATGCGCGAAGGCATTGTAGTCTATGACGCAGAGGGGACGCCTGTCTGGGCTTGTGCAAACGTGGATGCCAGAGCGGCACGGGAAGTCAGCGAACTTAAGGAGATCCACGACTACACCTTCGAAAGTGAGGTCTATCGTAGCACTGGTCAGACGCTGGCGCTGAGTGCCATCCCACGTCTGCTCTGGCTTGCGCACCATCGTGCGGATATTTATCGTCGTGCCTCGACGGTGACGATGATCAGTGACTGGATGGCCTACATGCTCAGCGGTGAGCTGGCGGTGGATCCTTCCAATGCCGGAACAACGGGACTGTTGGACCTCAAAACACGAGACTGGAAGCCGTCATTGCTGCAGATGGCTGGATTGCGATCGGATATTCTCTCACCGGTTAAAGAGACCGGGACGATGCTGGGGAGGGTGACCGCCCAGGCAGCTGCAATGTGCGGGTTGAAAGTAGGCACGCCGGTGGTAGTGGGTGGTGGAGATGTTCAGTTGGGGTGTCTCGGTCTTGGAGTTGTACGCCCGGCGCAAACTGCTGTACTTGGAGGAACATTCTGGCAGCAGGTGGTGAATTTACCCGCGCCGATTGTTGATCCTGAAATGAACGTGCGTGTGAATCCGCACGTCATTCCGGGGATGGTACAGACCGAATCCATCAGCTTTTTTACCGGTCTGACGATGCGCTGGTTCCGCGACGCTTTCTGTGCAGAAGAAAAGCTGATCGCTGAGCGTCTGGGCGTAGACACCTACACACTTCTGGAAGATATGGCATCCCGAGTACCGGCTGGCGCATGGGGCATAATGCCGATTTTCTCCGATCGGATGCGCTTCAAGAGCTGGTATCACGCAGCTCCTTCGTTCATCAACCTGTCCATCGATCCGGAAAAATGCAATAAAGCCACGCTGTTTCGTGCTCTGGAAGAGAATGCGGCCATTGTGTCGACCTGTAATTTGCATCAAATCGCCGATTTTACCGGGATCCATCCTACTTCACTTGTTTTTGCTGGTGGCGGCTCGAAGGGAAAACTCTGGAGTCAGATTCTGGCGGATGTTTCAGGGCTGACGGTCAACGTGCCGGTCGTCAAAGAGGCAACGGCGCTGGGCTGCGCCATCGCGGCCGGCGTCGGGGCAGGGATCTGGTCATCCATGGCCGAGACCGGTGAACGACTGGTGCGCTGGGAACGGGAGCATGTGCCGGATAAAGAAAAGCATGAGCTTTATCGGGAATCACGTGAGAAATGGCAGGCGGTATATCAGGAGCAGTTAGGTCTGGTCGATCACGGGTTGACGACCTCTTTGTGGAAAGCGCCGGGTTTATAACAGGAGATCGTAATGATTAAATCGAATGAAGCGCATCATGAATACCGTTTTGGTGATAGTGGCCCGAAATACCTCATTCGCGGTCCGGAATGTGACATGGGCGTCGTCATGCTTCAGCCCGGTCAGTCTTTTCCCAACCATCGTCATATCGAAGCCTGCGAGATTTTTTATACCCTGGCAGGCGAAGTGACGTTATATCTGAACGGTGAGCCCTACACGTTAGGCTCGGGGGATGTTTTGCACTGCGATCCCGGTGAAGCACATTTTCTGGTGAACAGAGGCGAGGTGCCGTGGAAAGGCGTCTTTGTTAAATCTCCGCATATTCCGGGAGACAGTCATCCGGTTGAGCCGACGACGTATTAGTCACCGGTATTTTTAAGAAAACGAATCCATTAGATGAAAGCTGGAGCGGGCGATGTTACTCGCCTTGCTCCATTTCCTATATGTAGACGTGGTCAGACCCTACCAACTCGCCGGGCCTCTGGCATATTGCTACTGCGCTATTGTATATACCCAATCGCAACAATGGGGGCATTTCTTGCCGCCGTAGTAGGAGCGTTCACACCGGGTACAGCGCCAGTTTCCGGTTTGGGTGTTCAGTGGCCCCCTGAAACCCGCGTAGCCTGACGGAGCATTATTGCGACCGCGACGTATTATAGCTGTCGGGGATTGTCTGGATGAGCGTAAGGCATACCCGCAGTTCTGGTTTTTTATCTGCTCACTCCGGCGACGACGGGCATGAACAAATATCTCGTTCCCTAAAGCATCTTTCTAGATAAACACTTCTGTATGGCAGAAATCACACAGCAGCCGTCCGTGGTAGTGGTGCGGAACATCCTGTACGGTCACCCACTCACCATCTCCGGTAATGGCATGTTCAACCGGGCTGAACTGTATCATTGCCGCACTCCTGTCCTGTGAAGCTGACGCGCTGGAGCGGTGTCCCGTATCTTGTAGGTATAAAAACCGTTCATTATCATTCACCCTCACTGCTGATAATTTCTGTACTGTGGTCACCGGTCTGGCAACTTCGGCAGTACCGTTCACCGTGATACTCGTTGTCGCATCCACAACAATGCCAGTCCGCCCTGTGTAATATAGGCAGTACATCCGGGACGTACCCACTCATGAAAAATTCGGTTGTATTGCCGGGTTGATATGTGCTGATTAGTTCCGACCCGAGACCGAAACAAGAAGTCTTTACTATGCAAATTGCCAAGCTTTATCAATACAGCAACAGCTTCTCTTGTCCCTTTGGTTATCTCAAATTGCACAGGACAACCGGTTTTCTGTTGAAACACCGTTGCTCTGCTTGAAACAGAACTACCATATGCAACATCAGATACTTTGAGTCTGACCAGATCACAGCCTCGTAGCTTACTGTCCAGGGCAATATTGAACAGAGCTAAATCACGCGTTTTACCTTCCAGTTCAAGCCGGATTCGTATCCCCCAGATATGAGATATCTGAAGCGGCCTTTTTTGGCCGATGATACGGCCCTTGTTCCACGGTGACGTGTTCATACTCAAATCTCCTGCAATGTGGGAGATTTGAGTATGGTTGTCCCTTATGAGCGAACAGCGGACATTGGACCTTCCAAACTTACAAGGTAATCTAATTTGCAAGGTTATGGCGGGATAAATGGACAGAATTGGCAGATTTTGCAGAAGTTATGCATCAAGGAATAATTTTCATGTGCCGTAGGCAATACCGCGCTTTGAGCCGGTTTTGAAATTCAGTTGTACTCTCGACCTTCAGTAAGTATTTCCGCTTCTAAGCCAAATGGAGACTTTAATTTATCTTGATAAACCCCGCCAGTTAGTTTGCCAAAAGCAATGGCACTTGCGTTCTCCAGCGGAATGATCTCCCTGTCCACCTACGGGCTGTTCATGATGAGCTGTATAAAATTCGCAACGAACGTTATGCTCATAACGGAGGTCATAACCCCCTACAGCGGCCTCGTCGGCTTACTGGTTTTAGCGCTATTACCTTCTATAACCTCTCTTTTGCGGTAGATAACTATTGCAGGGATCGTTTGGATGAGCAACATGCGTATAATATGGCTTGCCATCACAAAACTCGCATTCGCGTTAAGCGCCAGTGCCGCAAAGGACATTGATTCCACGCTCCCGGGAACCCAGGAGAGCATCAATACATAAAATGGATAATCCAGAAGATGCGCCGCTGTAAATGCCATCATGACCGTCACACCCAGTCCAATAGCAATGAGCTGTATTGAAGACCAAAGATGACGCAAAAATGCAGTCAACGTAAACGCAATAAAATGATGCCCCAGTAATATGCCCATCAGGATCATACTGAACTGATTGAAAATATCGGGAAAAAACACAGTCTGAGATGACAAAGGGTGCAGGAGTGCTGCACAAATCAACGACGTGATCATAAAGGGCGCAGGAAAGTGGAAGCGTTCAAGGCATTTGCCCAACACATAGCCCGCAAAGACAATACCCAATAGCCAGAGCACATTAGTCGTTGCAAACAATACAGGCGGCATGGCCATATGGGTTTGCGCACCGCCGGTAATATATCCGGCAAATAAGGTCAATGTGATGAGCCGTAGCGAGTGCGAAATGATAATTTTTTGCGGCGGCGTTTTAACATGGGACGCTAGCGCTAATACCGCTGCCATTGCCCCCAGAACGGCGCCCAATAACGCCTCTTCCTTACTCCAGCGTAATCGGTGAATACACCACAAGTAGCATGCGGTGAATTGCAGGGATAAGCATACTAATAACAACACCAGTAAAAATGCGATATTTCCTTGCGCCCCAAAAGAAAAATCGCGAAATAAAAGACCAATTGACGTACCAAGAGAGAGTTGAATCACCGTCAGGCTGCCCGGCAGTACTGGCACAGAAAGACCGGTACGTTTTAACACCAGCACGGTAATAAGGGGGCCAAACATCATACCTAACGGAACGTTGCAATAGGTAAAACCCAACCCAGCCAGGATACAAAGAGCAAAACCTAACAATAATTTCATACACCTTTCTCCTGGCTACCGGGAGTGTTAAATACTCAGTGAACGGTTTCGTTAACCCAAAGGGTATTTTCAGCAACCCATTGGGTCAATGCATCAAGACGTTCGTGTATTTCCCGGCTGGACTCCGCTTGAACAATAGCACTCACGATCTCGCCATTTGTTAATTTCATCGCGTCATATTGGCGGCCGACGACACCTGTTGCCCGATATTTAACCACAAAAGGCAATGGACATTTTTCCGCAATAGAGAGGAGCGTGCCCTGTGCAGGCGGCACATTTAATTGGCCAACCCGTAAAACGGGTTGTCTTTGCGATAAATCCTGCGGATAGATTTCGCATAAACTGGCTTTAAGCCAGGTCATTCGAGGATCAAGACCAAAAGCGGCCCCTAATTCTTCATTGACAAAGCAGCCACCTAATCGGCAAGCAAGCTCGCCAAAAATAATGTTGTTATCTTTATCAACAAAAACTTCAAGGTGAAGCAATGCGTTTTCTTCCGTTGGAAAAACCTCTTCAGCAAGATATTTGGTGTAGGCAATCAGTTTACGATGCAGCGGCGTGTCATCTTCCATAACCAGACCTAATGTTTTCCCGGATAGAAAATCCAGGCAGGAGACGGTTGCACGAGATGCAGAAACAAATATCGCCTTTCCTTTTAAATACAACGCATTAATTTGATAAGCTTCGCCTTCGATAAATTTTTCAATGAGCAGATTGTGATACTCTGGCGGCTTAACCTGCGCCAGATATTTATAAAGCTGGCCTTCATTTTTAAGAACCACCACGCCCTGTGATCCACGCCCATCATTAGGTTTGATGACGCAGGGATATCCCTGTTCGGCAATGAATCGCGCCATCGCAGTCGCACTGTCGACGCGTGCCATAGCAGGAACCGGTAACTGATGAGACTGAACAAGCGATTTCATCATAAATTTATCACGGAAGAACATGGCCTTTTTTTCACGGTCGTGTGTCAAACCCAGACGATCGCTGATTCGCGCGGCCCTCAGAACATCGATTTCGGCGAGGTAAAAGATACCCGTTGCTTTATTGTCCTGGGCGTAGTGGTAAATATCCATTTCCACGAAGGGATTATCATTAAAGTTTTCATAAAAAAGGAAAGAAAAACCTGCCCCCATATGATCAAGAATATTATCGATCTGGCTTGCGCACGTTGCAATCAGAACCGGGGCCACTGATTGCAATGACTGCCACTCTTCACGTGAGTGCTGAAAAATAATTTTTGGTGGACACAGCAAGATATTCATTGTTTTTCTCATTCAATATCAAATGTAATGACAAATACATCCCGATAACCTTTTCCTGGCAACAAAGGAACCACTGCCGCGGTATAATGCTGATAATTCACATCATTGAATATTACTGCATCGCCCGCATGCAGTTTGAACGTAGAGGCATCATTGCCCCCATCATGATTAGGAATAAGCGTGGTTTCTCCACCAGTCACATTCTCAATTTCGCTGCAATAGATTGCAATGTACTTAAAACCATCTTTATGAATACCCTCTGGAGCGGGATATCCAGGCCTTCGGTCATCTGTCGTTATTCTTATTTGATGAATGCCAATATTGTAAGTCGTGTCTGGAAGCAATGGCAAAAGCTTACGAAACACCAGATTCATCACTTCTTCAGCAACGTCTTGTTTTATTTCTGGGTATTTTCTTGCAATGCCGCCAGCGTAATTGTTCAGTTTTTCCGCTTGAAAAAACTCACCCACTGCGCACAGATCAAAATACTTTTCACGTCCGGCCCTGGCCTGCATGTAACTTCTGAACCGAAAAATACCATCTTCAGCCTTAAGCCATGGATCGGGTAGTAATTCATCAAAACTATTTTTGACTTTCGCTGAAGTCTTCCCCAGTCGAATATGATGATAGGCGTGCATAGATAACGTCCTTAATACGGTAGTTTGAGCAGTCTACTTATAAGATATGAAATGCATATCCAACAATAAATAATATTGCAGACTCTTTTATACTGATAATCTATGGGCAAAAGTAAGGAGGCAGGCTCCTTACTTTTTAAATAACTCTACTTGCTTTTTTTACGTAACTCCGTCACTGGCACGCCACCAATTCCCCAGTTATCAGTCTCCACTTCATCAATGACCACGATGGTTGTGCTGGGGTTTTTATTCAGGACATCAACCAATAGTTGTGTCACTCCCTCCATTAATTTTTTCTTTTGCTGATCGGTAGCACCTTCATTAGTAATTTTAATATTTACGTAGGGCATATGAACTCCTTTTATTAGATAATTTTTGACATTGCACCAAGATAAACAAGTGCAAAGAGATTAAACGATAGAACATAACCGTAGTGCATTTTAAAACTGGTGTTACTGGGTGATACATTCAGACTGTTTGCGGCGAAAATAGCATTGATCGATACGGGAGAAATAAGCTGAGTTGCAATAAATAAGCAAATCCATATCTGATAATCAACCATCCCCCCCGTAAGATAATCAGAAAATATCGACCATGCGATACTAAAGATAATCAGTGGATGGATACCTAATAAACCAAAAAGCGGTACGATGAACAAAATAATCGCGTAGATCTGCAACGTTGTCAGCCCGCCAACATAAGCAGTGATACCCTCAGGTACATGGGAAAAAAGCAGCCAACAAACTGAGGTCAACACACTACAGCTTAAAAGCAACAATACCTCACCGGATATATTCTGTGCAGATTCAGTTAATTGCTCAGCCCAGGGTTTATCCTTTTTAACCAGATGATCGACAACAAAGAGCACGACTGCTGTAAAGGCAATACTTTGCAGTGAATTTAGATTCAGTACCGTTAATGAAAAAATGAATAGTCCCCAGAACAGACCTACACATAGCAGGATATACCGCATCCCATCACGGCTGGGTGTCACCGTCTCGTTTTCAGCGATTACCGTCACTTTTGCGCTTTGGTTGAACAAGATACTGAATAAAAAGAGAGGGATACCCACCAGCAGCGCCTTAAGATGCGGTACGTCAGGCATTGCCGCCCAAACGGCAGCAGCGCCGATGGTGGTTGGCATCAGTACCATCGTAATGCATACGGTGCGCGTAATAATCTTTGCCAGGTTGAATCTTGGCCCAATAACTGACTTGAGGCCATCGAGCAGCAATGATATTGCCCCCAGACTCATTGGCCATGTTAAGAACGCCGTCAATAACGTAACCCCAAAAGTCATGTTCGATGTTTTTCTACGCGAAAAATATCCTCCCAGAACAGCTGTAAAATTAAGAGAGGCCATGACTTGTCGTAATAAGGCAATACCAACAAGCAGTAAAATCACATCAAAATATCGCGAAAAAATTGCAGGGAGCACAATGCCTTTCAGGTTGTTTGTAGCAAGAAGAAACATCATCGAGCAGAGAAAAATAATCACACCACTTCTGGCGGATGATTTTTTTGACCAGAAAGCAAATGTCGATGCGAAGTAGAGCACGGCGGTAACTCCCGCAATAGCCGACATCGCCGCATGTTTATCCGTCAACGCACAAGCGAACAGAAATACCAGCAATGATGTTATCGCTAACGCAGGTTGCAATGATTGCCACGCCTTGCCACGGGCCTGGATTTGCTCAGTCTGCATTTATCGCTACCTCTGGCTGTGCCTGCCGCACCATCATTTGATGATACATATCTGCGACACAACGGCCTGCATCAACCAGGAATCTTGAATTAACCAGCGGACGTGGCAGGACGTAGGTGTAAAAATTCGCGCCTTCCGCAGGATTGCCCAGCACCCAAAAAGCCGTCTGCGCTTCCCCCATGCGATTAATAGGATGCTGGCATTGATCGATATCCAGCCCACCCGGGTGATACCCCTCATTCATAAATGGACGAACAATACCATTGGCTGTCATATTTCTGATTAACGGTGAAGCGTCATGTAGTGGCGAAAAACTGGCAATTTTCGCCTTGATTAAAACATCAGCCTGAATCTCAGTACTCTCTTCTTTAAAAGGTGAGTGAACTTCGAATTTTCCTTCGCAGTCGTTCAATACTAACCTTGAATCTTTACCACCGGCCAGACTCACCACATTCGCTTCCATTAATGCTAATAGTTGTTCATTTCTTAACTTCGGCGGGCCAACGGCAATGCGGTTAAAAATAGGATTAAAATGCTCAAGGAAATACTGATGTGACCGCGATTCAAGCCCTGAATTATCAATCGCTTCTCGTAAAATATCCCTGACATCACGAATAATGTCTGTCGCCGCTTTGATCGGGCCATGGACATTGCCCTCCTCAGACTCCTGGAGATCTTTACGCAGGAAATACATAAACCATTGAGTATAATCCTTTAAACTCAGATATTCCTGCGATTGATGTGGATAAAGCACACTGTCAATTACCGCGATGTCTTCAGCGCTCGGTTCATAAGAGCCAGCATCTAACCACTGCCCATTTAGGGTTGAACGATAGGCATAACACATTTCTTTATGCAGTAAGGGGAAAACTTGTTCAAGAAAATCGATTTTTGAAGATCCTTTCTCAAACACATTTTTCACCCGCAATTCTCTGATAGCCATTGCCGTTAAGAAGCGTGGGGAGTACTGCCCAGAAACGCCTTTTTGATTCGCGCCGCGACTGCTAAAAGGTAGAGCCTTACGTGAATAGATAAAAATACCCGGTTCTTTTCCGGAAGGATGATAGCGAAGCTCACCCTCTTCCCGGCTAAATTTTCCACCCCTGCCGATAGTGAGTTGCGAAATGACATCATAGGCAGTCAGACCAATACCCTGAACAATCACATTTGATTCCGCTGTTATTTTATTCAAATTATTTATTGGATAAGGAGTCGAATAGTAGTCCAGGCGTTCATTTTTCTTATAATTATTGGCAATAAATCGTTCAACAAGATGATCGTCAAACGTTTTGGCGTTGTCGCTGTGACCAGTGGTTAAATAGACGTAATCGGCCACCACACGCTGACTGTCTTCCAAGACAATAATAGACTTCGCATCGTCCTGAATCAGAATGTTGTTGGCCTGCTGATTTATCTGTGTAACCGAGATATTGTCAGGCAAACTTTTGATAATTTCGTGATAAAACCAATTTAAGTATTCACCTAATAATCGACGAGGTAAATAATCGTTGGCGTCAATTGGTTTGCCAGCCACGTCTTTTAAATAACGGTCATCAACATTTTTATAGTCCTGCTCATTAGCCCACTGATGAAAACATGGCCCTGAACGGAAAGATCCGGCATTTTTTACCGTCGCATCACCAAATAATGTTATCTGGCAAGCAACGGTGTTAACCAATAAATGGTCGGGCTGCGATAAACTGTGCGCACCTACACCCATCGCATTTTTATCAACGATAACAATATTAATATGTTCATTCTGTTTACGTTGTGCATGCTGAGCACAAATCCTTTCCAGAATACTAAGCCCCCGAGGCCCCATTCCTATAATAGCAACGGTTGTCTTTCTCATTCTTTGCTCCAACTTTGAGAGTATTTAACTTTGCTGTGTTGAACATAGCTAATCCCTGCTGCGATAAATAACGCACAAGCGCCAGATAATATTGAAATAGTCATCCCGTTTTTATTGTTCTGAAACGCACTCACGATTAATGGCCCGGCAATTTGCCCAATGCCATATGTTAACGTCACCAGACCCAGAAGATTAATTTTCTGTGGTGCAGAAATCTTTTTCGCGAGTGGCATAACGAGAGAACTGGTTCCCATGAAAGTTGCACCAAAGCCAATACAACTCAAGGTCAATAAAAGCGGGGAATGGATAAACGAGGCCATCACAACGCAGCTCGCCTGCACAATTAAGTTAACACTCAGGCAGGACAATATGCTCCACTTGCGTGCAGCCCATAACCAACCATAGCATCCTGGGATAACGGCAAGGCCAACAATAGACCAGATATGGTTGGCCAGAAATTCATTACCCACTCCCCGGGCCATTAAAGGGAGATAAGTAGCTACAATGATATAACCGAAGCCTGCCAGTCCATATAACAATGCTAAATTCCACCACTGGATGTTCGGCTCGGATGACGAAGCTTTTTTCTGAGGAGGTAGAACGTGTTTATTTGCAGGCAGCAAGATAATCAGCGCGATGAAGAGTACAGCTGAAATGATTGACGCGCCGATCCATAGTAGCTTTGCATTTAATGCATATGCGATACCGGCTATAACATATTCATTGCCTATAAAAATACCCACCCCGACGCCGGCAAACAAAGAAGCAATGACAAACGGATTATGGGTATGCTGTAGCATAAGCATCGACCCGAATATCATCATGCCTGCGCTGGCAACACCGGCGATAAATCGAATAACAATTACTATATCAGGGTGCGTAACTACTGCCATCGCAAAAATAAGCAGGCCGGTGACTAATGCAGCACAAATTAACATCGTTTTGATATTCTTCAGGCCACCAAAAATACCAAACGAGAACAGGAGGCTGCCAACCAGGTATCCGGCGTAATTCGCGCTTGCGATTAACGATAATTGCGAAAAATTAAAAATGCCTTCATGCAACATGACCGGCAGCATCGGAGTATATAAAAACCGACCAATTCCCATCCCCAGCGTTAAAACAATCATACCGAAGACAGCCGTGCTCAACTGGCGATGGCCAATAACATTGTGATCAAGATCCATTTTTCAGGCTCAATATGTCAATCAGATTTGATTGTTATGTTACATAAAGAAATGATAATAAAAAGTTAATAAAAATGACGAAAACCTTCACTTTGAGTGACAGACACGATGAACAGTACCTCATTAAATTTGTTTAAAACCGTCGCGGAAACCGGCTCTATCACCGCAGCAGCCCGTAATCTGCACTGCGTTTCTTCAAACGTCACGACGCGGCTCAAGCAACTGGAGTCCAGCCTGGATGTTTCGTTGTTTGTTCGCGAGAAGAATCGTCTTCACATCACCCCTGAAGGTGAACTGCTTCTGCGTTACGCTAACAAAATCCTCGCGCTTTTAGACGAAGCCGAGTTGTCTATGCAGGGAACGAAAGTGGCTGGCCCTCTGCGCATTGGCGCAATGGAAACCACTGCCGCCGTCCGACTTCCTGCTTTGCTGGCAAACTTCCACCGTGAAATGCCCTCCGTAGAATTAAACTTAAAAACGTCACCGACAGATGTGTTAGTTCGTCAGATCCAGAATAGTGAACTTGAAATTGCCTTCGTCGCTGACCACAAGGCGTTGCACGTAGACAATTCAAGGCTACAAACGCAGGTGCTGTGTCAGGAAACCCTGGTTCTGGTTACGGCCGCAGAGCATGGTGATGTCGTGACGGGAGCCGATCTGGAGGTGACAAGGCCGCTCGTCTTTGTGAAAGGATGTAATTATCGTTCCCGGCTTGGGCAATGGTTACGGCTACAAAATGTCGATTATGACGACCCGCTGGAGTTTGGTTCTTTTCAGGCAATACTTGGTTGCGTAAGTGCCGGAATGGGCATTGCATTATTGCCTGAGAGCGTCGTCAAACAGTATGAAACGAGCTTCCCCATACGGTGCCACTCTATTACTCCTCACATTGGTAATGTCAATACTATGATGATATGGCTTAAAAATCGTGAGGTTAGCCGGGTATTGAATTGCTTTGTTTCCTTTGTTTCATCCCACTGAGGTATTCCACAACCATATTGTGCCGTTAGGGCTTTTGGGCTGGTAAATACTCTATATGGATCTATTATCGATGCAGGCTTTCAGTTTCAGGATTGACTAATGCAATTTAATAGAGTTGCTGAAGATTTCTTTCCTGGGATTGGTCAAGAAATTTGACCACTGTTTTGTAGTAAGAATGGCATCTGCTCTCTGATTCGTTCGTTGCCAGTCTGCCATTGGCACAGGGCTGCTGTTGCAGCCCTGACAACCTTAGACTTCAATCGATTCAGAGATCTCTAACGCATCATCGACTTCAATGCCCAGATAACGGACTGTGCTTTCCAGTTTCCTATGGCCCAACAGAAGTTGGATCACCCGAAGATTCTTGGTTTTCTTGTAGATCAGGTAAGGTTTTGTTCTTCTCATGGAATGTGTGCTGTAAAGCGAATCTTCGAGACCAAGCTTTTCTACCCACCCATGAAAGATTCGGTTGTATTGCCGGGTTGAAATGTGCTGGTTAGTTCCGACCCTAGACCGAAACAAGAAGTCTTTACTGTGCAAATTGCTAAGCTGTATCAATGCAGCAACAGCTTCTCTTGTCCCTTTGGTTATCTCAAATTGCACAGGGCTACCGGTTTTCTGTTGCAACACCGTTGCTCTGCTTGAAACAGAGCTACCATATGCAACATCAGATACTTTGAGTTTGACCAGATCACAGCCTCGTAGCTTACTGTCTAAGGCCATGTTGAACAGAGCTAAATCACGCGTTTTACCTTCCAGTTCAAGCCGGATTCGGATCCCCCAGATATGAGATATCTGAAGTGGTCTTTTTTGGCCTATGATACGGTCTTTGTTCCACGGTGACATGTTCATACTCAAATCTCCTGCAATGTTGGAGATTTGAGTATGGTTGTCCCTTATGAGCGAGGAGCGGACATCCTCACTATTTTACTCTTATCAAAAAATAGTGAGTCAAGCTTGATGTAAAATATAGAATTAAACTTGTATTAAGTGATATTTTCATCTCTATGTTATTATTATTTTAAATTAACATTCTTGTTCCAAATTAATCAGGAGGTTTTATGGGTAAGAATAGTCAAAGTAGACGCGTGAATAAGAAAAAGCAGAAAAACGAAAAAATAAGAGAGTTAGCTGCAAAGAAAAATAAAATGATGCACATAAAACCTAATATATTCTTTGATGAGTCGGGTAATACCGGTGGAAATTTACTTGATTCAACACAACCTTTTTTCACCTTAAGTTCAAGTAGCATTAATAAACCAGATGCACTTAAAGCATTAGAGCTAACTGGAAGCAAGTCACCAACAGAAGCTCACTTTAAAACTCTTAGACGTAGAAAATCAGGCCAAGATGGAATTATTAGACTGCTTGAAAGCAAGTACGTCAATGAAGAAAATGTCAAAATCTTTTTGGTCGATAAAAAGTATATGTTAACAACAAAAATTGTTGATATTTTAATCGAAACATGGTGTTTCAATCGAGGGTTAGATCTTTATAAAAATGGGCAGAATCTTGCTCTATCTAATGTTTATTATTTCTGTTTCCCAGCTTTCTGTGGAGAGGAGAAAACAGATAAAATGTATCAAAAATTTATGAGCATGGTTAGAAATCAAACCCCTGAATCTATTGATGAATTTTACACGTCAGTTGATCAGCTAAAGGCATGTTCAAGCGACCAAAGGTTTGTAGACACAATCAATAGAATTAGCATTACCAAAAATGAAATTGATGACATTCTAGAAGATGTTGAAAAAAATACACTAGATCCTTCCATACCCTCTCTCTTCAAACACTGTATAGAATGGGGTAAATTATATCCCAACGGTTTTTATATTAAGCATGACGATTCCAAAGCGATTACAGAACAACAAGATATTTTTAATAAGTTTATGGATATGTCAAAAATTACGGAGGTATATGGATATGATAGAAGGACTTTTGAGTTACCAATTAAAGCTCGCTCTTTGACATTTCATTCATCGCAAGAATATCCTCAACTACAAGTCGTAGATATAGTGGCAAGTGCGGCAGCTTATTATGTTAATTGTTTAAAACGAAATGAATTAGATGATTATCTCTTTAAAGAGCTCAAAAGAATTAAAATAGATAACTATTTTAAAGATATGGTTATATGGCCTACAACATATGTTACGCCTCAAGAACTAGGAACAGTCTATACCGGTGGACTAAATCCGGCGAATGGAGTTGCAGAGTATCTTTCTCAATATCAATAGCTGATTTCCTGTTCAATTTGGGTCGCATTAGCGGCCTTTTTCTTCCCGCATTTTCTTGGCCGTACGCTTGATTAACGCACCACAACATAGCAACGTCCGCTCCTGGCACAAAGTGGACCCTGAGGAATGAGTTCTATCCTCGTGGTTCACTAAGTGCAGCAAGTTCTACTCGAATCCTGCTACCCATTTGTCCAACATATCAGCCCATTCCTGCATCATCACTGTACGCTCATCAAGATAAGTTGCATGGTTGTATGTGCGACGAACATTGTTGGTATCAGCGTGCGCAAGCTGAGCTTCGATAGCATCAGGTCGATAGCCCATCTCGTTTAAGCGCGTACTTCCTGTGGTTCTGGTTGCATGTGGGCTATAAGTACCGCTCCAGCCGAGGCTTTTAAGTAGTTGACGCAGCGAGTGTGATGTCATCGGGCCACGCGGGTTATCACGGCCCGGAAAGAGATGGTGTCGATGCCCGGTTAATCCCTGTAGTGTTCTGAGCATGTTGACAGCCTGGGAGGGAAGGGGAATAACGTGTTCTCTGCGAGCTTTCATTCGCGTTGACGGAATCGTCCACAGTGCGTTATCGAGATCGAATTCTGTCCATTCTGCCTCAGTTACTTCGGCTGGTCGCGCCAGCGTCCACCACATAAGCCACATGCAATAGTTAACTTGGTATGAGCCGCGACTGTTGTCAAAACAGCTTAATAGTTTCCCGATTTGCGGCGGATTCAATGCCTGTTTGTGCTGCGTTTTGTTTGCCGGAAGAGCTTTGCGCACGGGCCAGACAGGATCACTATCAGCTCTAAGTGTCGCTACTGCCAACTCGAAAACTGATGAAATGGTGCGGCGGGCTTCAGCGGCAACGGTCGGAGCGCCGCGCTTAGCCGTTTTCTGAAGAATTTTAAGAATGTGGTGCGGGGTGATTTCCCTGATAGGAAGTTTGCCGATGGCGGGGAAAACCACACGTTCAAGCATATCAAGTCGCCGCGTTTTGGTAATTTCGGCCTGGTCTTTCATCTGCAACCACTCTTTGGCGATCAGCTCAAAGGTGTTAGATGCGTCATTGACCTTGCGAATCTTATCTAACTGACGAGCCTGTGTCGGGCTAACTCCATCTGCGACTTGCTTACGCGCTTGCTCGCATTTCTCGCGAGCTTCGGCAAGTTTGACCGTCGGGTACTCACCCAGCGCAAACATGCTGGATTTACCGTTGAGTTTAAACCGATAGCGCCATGCCTTTTTGCCGTTGGGTTTTACTTCGAGGTAGAGACCATTGAAGTCATTGAGTCGATAGCGTTTTTCTTTCGGCTTAGCAGTGCGGCATTGCGTATCAGTGAGCATAGCGAGTCCTTGTCTATTTCTTAGACCGCTATTGCACTCACCTAAAATGAAGATGAAAACTGATTGTATTCATGTCTGTACTCATTTTTGACTGCGCTGTTATGAGATGAGTTGAGACATTATGAAAAGAAAAATCCACGCAAGTGCGTGGATTTTATAGGGTTTTTCGGTCTTCATGCGATTCACTGAGATCGCATGAGACAACAGAAGCGAATTAGACGTTGAACAGGAAGTTCATCACATCGCCATCTTTAACGATGTAATCTTTACCTTCTGCACGCATCTTACCGGCTTCTTTCGCGCCTTGTTCACCTTTATAGGTGATGAAATCTTCAAACGCGATGGTTTGTGCGCGGATAAAGCCTTTCTCGAAGTCAGTATGAATTTTACCCGCCGCCTGCGGAGCCGTTGCGCCAACAGGAATGGTCCATGCACGAACTTCTTTCACGCCAGCGGTGAAGTAGGTCTGCAGGTTCAGCAGTTCGTAACCAGCGCGGATTACGCGGTTCAGACCTGGCTCTTCCAGACCCATTTCAGCCATGAATTCTTCACGGTCAGCATCATCGAGTTCTGCGATGTCAGCTTCAACGGCAGCGCAAACTGCAACCACCACGGAGCCTTCAGCTGCGGCGATTTCACGCACTTTATCGAGGTATGGGTTGTTTTCAAAACCGTCTTCGTTGACGTTGGCGATATACATGGTTGGCTTCAGCGTCAGGAAGCTCAGGTATTTGATAGCCGCTTTGTCTTCATCAGTCAGCGTTTTCAACGCACGCAGCATGCCAGCGTTTTCCAGTTGTGGCAGGCATTTTTCCAGTGCAGCCAGTTCCGCTTTAGCGTCTTTATCGCCGCCTTTGGCCTTCTTCTGTACGCGATGGATAGCGCGCTCACAGGTATCCAGGTCAGACAGCGCCAGTTCGGTATTGATAACCTCAATGTCGTCAGCCGGATCCACTTTGTTATTAACGTGGATGATGTTGTCGTTTTCAAAGCAGCGAACCACGTGGCCGATAGCTTCGGTTTCACGGATGTTCGTCAGGAACTGGTTACCCAGACCTTCGCCTTTGGACGCGCCTTTTACTAGACCGGCAATGTCGACGAATTCCATCGTTGTTGGCAGGATACGCTGCGGTTTGACGATTTCGGCCAACTGATCCAGACGCGGATCGGGCATCGGGACAACACCTGTGTTCGGCTCGATAGTACAGAACGGGAAGTTTGCCGCTTCAATACCCGCTTTTGTGAGCGCGTTGAACAGGGTGGATTTGCCTACGTTTGGCAAACCGACGATACCGCATTTGAATCCCATGTTTAAATCACCTTAATCTTTTGATATTCAACCTGTTATGGAAAACAGATTGTAGAAAAGTAAATAACTCTGCCTATTATACACAGCACGCGAGAAAAATGCCGCACATCGCTGCTTATTGCGCTTTAAAGGTGTGTAACCGGCTCGTTGCCTTGGTCAGGCCATCTTTGAATAAAATCTCGGTACAACGTGCCGCTTCGTCAATTGCTTCATCAATTAACTTCTGTTCTGAAACAGGCGGTTTGCCTAAAACAAATCCGACAACTTTGTTTTTATCACCCGGATGACCAATTCCCACGCGTAAACGATGAAAGTTGGGGTTATTGCCCAACTTGCTGATGATGTCTTTCAGGCCATTATGTCCGCCATGACCGCCACCGAGCTTAAATTTTGCCACGCCAGGCGGCAGGTCTAATTCGTCGTGCGCGACCAAAATTTCATCGGGGTTGATACGATAAAAACTGGCCATCGCACCCACGGCCTTGCCGCTGAGATTCATAAATGTGGTCGGTACCAGCAAACGGACATCTTCCCCTTCGAGCGTTACTCTGGAGGTGTAGCCGAAGAATTTCGGCTCATCACGCAGGGACGCGCGTAATCTCTCTGCCAGTAAATCGACATACCATGCGCCTGCGTTGTGTCGCGTTGCCGCATACTCTGCGCCGGGGTTCGCCAGGCCGACAATCAATTTAATCGTCACGTGTTTTGTCCTGAGTGTTTCCATAAACGACGTGTAGTTTACTGTCTGATGCTGCTCTTGACAAAAAACTGCGTTCTAATCGCCAAAAACTGAATAATTGCACAAATGGACTATTAGAAATTGAGTGTGTTCAGTAGCTTATTTGTAAAGTTTTGTTGCGCGAGTGTTTGTAATTGTGATCGCTCCCGCACTTGCGAACGGCAGTGTTGTCTATACTTTACACATAAGGATTAGGGGTATTCCCTGTAGCAACCCAAAGTTCCGGAGGTGACACATGAAACGCAAAAACGCTTCGTTACTCGGTAACGTGCTCATGGCTTTAGGGTTGGTGGTGATGGTGGGGGGTGTTGGTTACTCTATTTTAAACCAATTGCCGCAATTTAATCTGCCACAGTTTTTCGCACATGGTGCCGTGCTCAGTATTTTTGTAGGTGGTGTTCTGTGGTTGGCGGGAGCCAGAGTGGGCGGGCACGAGCAAATCAGTGACCGTTACTGGTGGGTACGCCATTATGACAAACGCTGTCGTCGCGGTGATACCACTCATCGTCATAACTAAATCGTTTCCCGGCAGAGAGGGCTGCGGTTTGAATACAAAGTCCTGGTTGAAAAACCAGGACTCTGCTTGTTCATTATCCTTGCATAGAACGCACTTTTATATTTGCTACGGAATATAAGAAACGTTATTCGAATAACCGATAATGTAACGTTTTAACCGCGCTATCCGCGTCTTCAGCGGGCAACAGGAAACACAGGTTGTCATTTGACGCGCCGTGGCAAATCATTCGCACCGTATGCCCTTCAAGCCAGGCAAAAACGTCTTTGCAAACCCCCGCCGCCTGAGTCAGCCGATTCCCCACCAAAGTCACCAATGCCAATCCGGTTTCCACTTCCACACGACAGTGGGAGGATAATGCGGTAAACAATGCGCTGGTCAGTATATGATCTTCACCTGAGGTTGCGTGAGTCGCGTCCAGCGCCAGTGCAATACTGTTCTCTGAGGTTGTAACCAAATCCACCGTGACCGCGTGGCGAGCTAAAATGGCGAAGGACTGCGCCAGGAAAGAACCGGACGGTTGTGTCTCCAGACTATGTAATCGCAACAGCGTCTGTTTACGGCGCACGGCAAGCGCACGATAGCGAGGTGGGTTGTCGGTGGTGTTATGCACCAGCGTACCACCGGCAGCCGTATCCTTACTTGAGCCAACAAAGACCGGAATGCTTTTGCGCATTGCCGGAAGCAGCGTAGCCGGGTGGAGGACCTTCGCACCGAAGGCCGCCATATCGCTGGCCTCGGAAAATGAGATGTGGTCAATCCGTTTGGCCCGCGGCGCAATGCGCGGATCGGTGGTGTAGATCCCTGCGACATCGGTCCAGATGTCCACGCGTGCGGCGTGAAGCGCCTCACCGAGAAGCGTCGCCGTGTAATCACTACCACCGCGTCCCAGCGTAGTGGTATGCCCTGCGGCATCCCGGCCGATAAACCCCTGGGTCACCATAATCGCTTGCTCAAGACGAGGGCGCAGGTGAGTCTCCACCAGGTGGTGCAGGGTACTGAGTTCGGGTTCGGCGCAGCCGAAACTGGAGTTGGTACGCATCACGCTGCGGGCGTCAAACCACCCGGCCTCGGCATGCCGTTCACGTAAGACTTCAGTAAACAGTAAAGAGGACATCAGCTCGCCGTGACTGACCAATTCATCGCTTAGCGCATCAGACGGTGAAACGGTCGCCGTTTGTGCAAGATGGCGGATGTTGTTGAGAAGATTATCGATTTCCGTGCTGATAACGGACGGCTGCTTCAGGCGGGAAATAATGTTGTATTGGATGGCGCGTAAGGTCTCAAGCTTATCTAATTGTTGATGCGTTTCCAGACCTTCAGAAAGCTCGACCAGTAAGTTTGTAACGCCTGCTGAAGCAGACAGTACGACTAAACGGACATCTTGATCAGCAAGGACAATGCTGGCGCTTCGGTTCATCGCATCAAAATCAGCGACGCTGGTGCCGCCAAATTTGGCAACGACGGATGGTGGATAAATGCGAGTCATAACAATCTCATATCAGGGCGCCATAAAAGTATGGCTAGAAAATTTTCATTCTCGGCATAAGGGGAAACGGTGTTCGCCTTACGAAATGTCCGCCCGCGAACATTTCTGCTGACAACCCAGGGAATTCCTGTTGTCGAAAACGCGTGTCGCCTGTACGCGTTACCGGGTGCTGCGCATTAATTTTATTTACATAGCCTGCAAATAAGCGCGCCATACTAAGTGATTTATATTTAGGGATCGACTTTTTTATTCGATTTATCGACAAATAAGTGAAAAATCATGTCGTAACAAGAAAACGCGTACATTATTAATGGTAAAAACGTGTAAAAAAATAATAAAAACATGAAAATTACATGGTTTTTATAACATCGTATGCGTTGCAATTGGCTACGGTAATTGTTAATTAAATAGATATATTTCTTTAGGATTTCGTAATGAGGGGTGGCTGTTACACTTTGAATTATAAAGAAAAAACACCCGCTAAATGTGTTGAAAAATAAATGATTGAGTCCAGGGCTAAAACAACATATATTAGCCGCGCTTTTTTACAGGTAACCCTTATAACCATTTATTCAATCAGGCGTTAATCTACACCTGGTTGTAGGAGTGATATGATGACGGATAAAGTCCGTATTGATACTTTAAGTGCTAATTCATTACCACAGAGCAATGATACCTTTTTAGCAAGACAGGCTGAGTTTGAATCTAATGTCCGCAGCTATCCACGTAAACTGCCATTAGCGATTGCTAAAGCGCAGGGCGTCTGGATTACTGACGTAGAAAATAATCAATATCTTGATTGCCTGGCAGGTGCCGGAACCCTGGCGCTTGGTCATAATCATCCTGAAGTGCTGCAGAGCATTCAAAGTGTCATCACAAGCGGCTTACCGTTACATACGCTTGACCTTACCACACCGTTAAAAGATGAATTCTCATCGTATTTACTTTCTTTATTACCGGGCCAGGGCAAAGAGTATTGCCTGCAGTTCACCGGGCCGTCCGGTGCCGATGCCGTTGAAGCGGCGCTGAAGCTGGCGAAGAAAGTTACCGGCCGTTCCAGCATCATCAGCTTCTCCGGTGGCTACCACGGGATGACCCACGGCGCGCTGTCCGTGACCGGCAACCTGTCGCCGAAAGAAGCCGTCAGCAACATGATGGCGGAAGTGCAGTTTATGCCGTATCCGCATCAGTACCGTTGCCCGCTGGGTATCGGCGGCGACGCTGGCGTCAAAGCATTGACCTACTACTTCGAAAACCTGATCAACGACGTTGAGAGCGGCGTGCGTAAACCGGCTGCCGTGATCCTCGAAGCGGTGCAGGGCGAGGGCGGGGTAAACCCGGCTCCGATCGAGTGGCTGCAGCGTATTCGTAAAGTGACCCAGGAACACGGCATTCTGCTGATTATCGATGAAGTTCAGGCAGGCTTCGCGCGCACGGGTAAACTGTTCGCCTTCGAACACGCTGGTATTGAGCCGGATATCATCGTGATGTCCAAAGCGGTTGGCGGCGGTCTGCCACTGGCGGTACTGGGCATTAAAAAGCAGTTCGATGCGTGGGCTCCGGGCCATCACACTGGCACCTTCCGCGGCAACCAACTGGCGATGGCGACCGGTCTGACAACGCTGAAAATCCTCAAAGACGACAAGATTGCC
The DNA here is from genome assembly GCF_030336655.1 of Citrobacter sp. Cb041. Taxonomy (NCBI): domain Bacteria; kingdom Pseudomonadati; phylum Pseudomonadota; class Gammaproteobacteria; order Enterobacterales; family Enterobacteriaceae; genus Citrobacter; species Citrobacter sp. Cb041. The sequence goes on from NZ_JAOWDD010000042.1 coordinate 292,396, forward strand.
GATAAAGTTGCTGCCCAGGGCGAGTGGCTGAAAGGCAAACTGACTGACCTGCAGAAACGTTACCCGGTTATCGGCCAGGTACGTGGTCTGGGCCTGATGATTGGTCTGGAAATCGTTAAGCCGAACGAAGCGCAGGATCACATGGGCTGCTACCCGGCCGATGGCGAGCTTTCCGCGCTGCTGCAGAAAAAATGTTTCGAAAACGGCCTGATTCTTGAGCGTGGCGGCCGTAACGGTTGCGTACTGCGTCTGCTGCCGTCTCTGTTGATCACCAACGCAGAACTGGAGATTTTCCTCGATAAATTCGAAAATGCCCTGCTGGGCGCTGGCGTGAAGCCGGTTTAAACGGAGTTGGATCGAATGTCAGACGTAAATCCGATTCTGTCCGGCTCGGCACAAAGCATCGCTGCCTACCAGGACGCTATCGAGCAGAGTACGCAAGCGGTCGTTGAATGGTTGAAGCAACCTGAGATGTATCAGGGCAAAACCGTTGAGCAACTGCGCGAACGTATCAACCTGAATTTTACGTCTCAGGGCCTGGGCAACCAGGCCGCTATTGAGCGTGCGGTTGAATACTTTCTGAAAGACAGCTTGTTGGTTCACCATGCGCAGTGCGTGGCGCACCTGCACTGCCCGAGCCTGGTGATTAGCCAGGCGGCAGAAGTGTTGATCAACGCCACCAACCAGAGTATGGACTCCTGGGATCAGAGCCCGTCGGCGACCATCATTGAGATCAAACTGATCGAATGGTTGCGTGAGCAGGTGGGCTATGCGGCAGGCGATGCGGGCGTGTTCACCAGCGGCGGCACCCAGAGCAACCTGATGGGCCTGATGCTGGCGCGCGACGCCTTTTTTGCCCGCCAGGGGCATTCCATTCAGCAGAATGGTCTGACCGGCGACCTGAGCAAAATCAAAGTATTTTGCTCTGAAAGCGCGCACTTCTCTGTGCAGAAGAACATGGCGCTGATGGGGTTGGGTTACCGTTCCGTCACCCAGGTGAAGACCGATGCGTTCTCACGCATGGATCTGGCTGACCTGAAAGACAAGCTGGCCCAGGCGAAAGCCAACGGCGAACAGGTGATGGCGATTGTCGCCACTGCTGGTACTACCGATGCGGGTGCAATCGATCCGTTAGCGGACATTGCGGCGCTGGCGGCAGAACACCAGATCTGGATGCATGTGGATGCAGCATGGGGCGGGGCGTTACTGCTTTCTGAGCAGTATCGTCACTTCCTGAACGGCCTTGAACTGGCGGATTCCGTGACGCTGGACTTCCACAAACAGTTCTTCCAGACCATCAGCTGCGGCGCGTTCCTGCTGAAAGACGCGCGTCATTACGAGCTGATGCGTTACCAGGCGGCGTACCTGAACTCTGATTTTGATGAAGAGGCGGGCGTACCGAATCTGGTGTCGAAATCGCTGCAGACCACGCGCCGTTTTGACGCGTTGAAGCTGTGGATGGGTCTCGAAGCGCTGGGCAAAAAGCAGTATGCCGAAATCATTGATAACGGCGTAACGCTGGCGCGTGATGTGGCTGCTTTTGTGAAAACTCAGCCACACCTGGAACTGGTGATGGAGCCGCAGCTGGCAAGCGTGCTGTTCCGTTTCCGTCCGCACAGTGACGACATGGCGTTCGTTGCGCTGTTGAACCAGCGTATTGGCGACGTTTTGCTGGCTTCTGGTAGCGCCAACGTTGGCGTGACCGAAGCAGATGGCGTAACCTGCCTGAAGCTGACGCTGCTGAACCCAACGGTGTGTCTGGAGGATGTCAAAGTCCTGCTGGCAAGCGTGAAAGCGACAGCTGAGCAACTGCTGAACGCGTAAGCAATAAGCTGATTATAAAAAAGGCTCCCACACACGGGAGCCATTTTTTTGCCTGTCATTTGTAGTCCGGTGGCGCTTCGCCTGGCCGGGCTACACGTCAGCTGATATCTGCCAGCGCGGCGTCTTTATTCGGGAAGAACGTCAGGCGTCCGGCAATCGGCTGAATGCCCGCGCGCGCCATGGTACGTAACGGCTGGAATTCCAGATTACTGATCCGCAGTTCACACCCTTCCGGGAGGCGTTTTACAAAACGCTGGAAAGCGTCCAGACCACCGGCATCCAGTACCGGGACCGCGTCCCACTTTAAGACCACAATACGTTTACCTGCAATACGCGATTCGAGATCGGTAAATAATCCCTCCGCAGCGGCAAAGAAAAGTGGGCCAATAACGCGCAGCACCAGCACATCGTCAGGTACGTCTACGTTGACCGGCGCCAGACGCGTCATGCGCGCGATACGACGCATAAACAGCAGGGAGGCGAGAACGATACCGACGCTGATGGCGATCACCATGTCGAATAGCACCGTCAGCGACATACACATAAGCATGACAATGATGTCGTCTTTTGGCGCATGACGCAGCAGATCCACCACTTTATGCGCTTCACTCATGTTCCATGCCACCATCAGCAGCAGGGCGGCCATGGCGGAAAGCGGTAACCAGGAAAGCAGCGGCGCAAGCACCAGCAGGGCAAGGATCACCAGAATCGCGTGGATGACCGCTGAAATTGGTGAGGTCGCCCCGGCGCGGACGTTTGCCGCAGAACGGGCAATTGCCGCCGTGGCGGTGATACCACCGAAGAACGGTGCCACGATGTTGCCCAGGCCCTGGCCAATCAGCTCACTGTTGGCTTTATGCTTGGTGCCAGTCATCCCATCAAGTACGACGGCGCACAGTAGAGATTCAATCGCCCCGAGCATCGCCATGGAGAAGGCGGCCGGTAACAGCGCCTGTAACGAGCTCCAGCTCAGGGTAAAGTTTGACTCCGGCATGTCCCAAGGTAATACCAGTTGCGGGAGCAACTGCGGGATACCGTTACCCTGCGAGCCATCAGCCAGAATGTAGTGGAACTGAGAACCGATGGTGGCGACATGGCCGCCGGTCAGGTTCACAATCCCCATTACCGCACAGCCTGCCAGCAGTGCAGGAAGGTGGCCCGGCAGTCGGATCCCCAGACGCGGCCAGAAAATCAGGATCCCTAGCGTCACCACGCCAATTGCGGCATCGCCAACGTTGAGGGTTGGCAGGGCCATAAACAGCGCGCCGACCTTTTGCAGGTAGTGCTCCGGGACATGGGCCATTTGCAGACCGAGAAAATCTTTAATCTGCATGGTACCGATGGTGATACCAATACCCGATGTAAAACCTAACGTAACGGATACCGGGATATATTCGATCAGGCGACCAAAACGGGCGAGGCCGAAAAGGATCAGGAATATCCCGGACATTAGCGTTGCGACCAGCAGGCCTGCCAGCCCAAACTGTTGCGACACCGGATACAGAATCACCACGAAGGCGGCAGTTGGGCCAGATACGCTAAAACGTGAACCCCCGGTAAGGGCGATAACAATCCCAGCCACGGCTGAGGTATACAAGCCGTACTGCGGCGCCACGCCACTGCCTATTGCCAGGGCCATCGCCAGCGGAATGGCAATGATCCCAACGGTTATCCCGGCGATCAGGTCGCGGGTAAAGCGAGAAGCGGTATATTTTTCTTTCCAACAAGCGTCGATGAGGGCGCGGAAAGGCATCACATGTGAGGAAAATAATCTGTTCACAATAATGTTTCATCCATGAGCGCATCATCTGTCAACTAAATGGCAGGTGAAGGAGGCATAAGTCATACAAATAGATGTTGCAGATAAAAAAACCCGCCGCAGCGGGTTTTTGAGCCGGGCTCGATTAATGCTCGAACATAGCAGAGATGGATTCTTCGTTGCTGATACGACGAATCGCTTCGGCCAGCATACCCGACAGGGTCAATGTACGCACGTTTGGCAGTGCTTTGATTTCGTCAGTCAGTGGAATAGTGTCACAGACAACGACTTCATCAATCACTGAATTGCGCAGGTTGTTTGCCGCATTACCTGAGAAGATCGGGTGGGTAGCGTAAGCAAATACGCGTTTTGCACCACGTTCTTTCAGTGCTTCTGCTGCTTTACACAGCGTACCGCCGGTATCGATCATATCATCAACCAGCACGCAGTCACGACCTGCAACGTCACCAATAATGTGCATCACCTGAGAAACGTTCGCGCGCGGGCGTCGTTTGTCGATGATAGCCATGTCGGTATCGTTCAGCAGTTTAGCGATAGCGCGGGCACGCACGACGCCACCGATGTCCGGAGAAACCACAATCGGATTGTCCAGATTCAGCTGCAGCATGTCTTCTAACAGGATCGGGCTACCGAATACGTTATCAACCGGTACGTCAAAGAAGCCCTGGATCTGTTCAGCATGCAGGTCAACGGTGAGGACGCGGTCAACGCCAACGCTGGACAGGAAATCAGCGACGACTTTAGCAGTAATCGGTACACGAGCGGAACGTACGCGACGATCCTGACGTGCATAGCCGAAGTAAGGAATAACGGCGGTGATACGGCCTGCGGAAGCACGGCGCAGCGCATCAACCATAACGACCAATTCCATCAGGTTGTCGTTAGTAGGGGCACAAGTGGACTGGATGATGAAAATATCACCACCGCGTACATTTTCATTAATTTGTACGCTGACTTCGCCGTCGCTAAAGCGACCTACAGCGGCGTCGCCGAGTGAAGTGTACAGGCGGTTGGCAATACGTTGTGCTAGTTCCGGGGTGGCGTTACCAGCAAAAAGCTTCATATCAGGCACGAGAAGAACCTCAGGCATGCGTCCATTGGTGGAAAGAATCTGCCGAAAACTGTGCGGGCCAGGCAGTATCCTCTCCATGCGGTGTATTAAAGAGCGCGATGCAACGTCTGGAACAGGGTGACGTTGTCACCGCAACTCAGCTTGCCCGGCTTACTCGTCATCTTTCACGTTTCATGTGTGCTGGCATATTTCGCCATCTTCCTGAAACCCGAATGATTTAGAGTAACGCTCTGTGCAATGGGGAGAGGTTGACACCTTTCGCCACAAAGCCTTTGAGCCATTCCGGGGCTTGCTCAAGCACCTGGCGAGCACAAGACTCAGTGTCAAATTCAGCAAAGACACAAGCCCCTGTACCAGTCAGGCGCGACGGCGCGTATTCTAACAGCCAGGAAAGCGCCGCATCAACCTCGCGAAAACGTTTTCTTGCGATAACCTCGCAATCATTGCTGAATTCACATTTTAGTAACGTTTTTATTGACCTTTTTGGCGTGTTGCGCGGGAGGTCGGGATCTTTAAAAATCACCGGCGTCGGAATACTGACTCCCGGGTGTGCGACCAGATACCATTTTTCCTCTGGCTCGACCGGCGTCAGAATTTCACCTACGCCTTCGGCAAAGGCCGAATGGCCGCGCACGAATACGGGAACGTCCGCCCCCAGCGTTAAGCCGAGTCCTGCCAGTTCATCAACCGAAAGTCCGCACTGCCAAAGGTGATTCAGCGCCACCAGGACGGTAGCCGCATTCGACGAACCTCCGCCAAGACCGCCGCCCATCGGCAGGCGTTTTTCGATACTGATGTCGGCGCCGCTCCCTTTGGGAAGGCGATCGCTTTCAGACGCCGCCTTCATCAGCAAGCGCGCCGCACGGACAATGAGATTGTCTTCATGTGCAACGCCTTCCACCGGCGTTAACAGGCGGATTTCGCCGTCGCCACGCAGCGCAATACCTAACGTGTCGCCATAATCAAGAAACTGGAATAGCGTTTGCAAAGTGTGATAACCGTCCGCACGCTGCCCGGTGATGTATAAAAACAGATTCAGTTTTGCCGGAGAGGGCCAGTGGGTCATCATTTCACAATCCAGTTATCCATTTTCAGCTTAATACGCTGATCGCCGTCGGACAGTTCCATGTTTGCCGGCATCGCAGGCTTAATTTTGCTGTCGTAGGCGCTATAGACCACTTTCCAGTTTTTACCGTCTTTGCTGTAGTTCACTTCACTCAGACGATACTGATCGTCGAGTTTGTAATCGCTGGCGTCTCCCGGCAGGCCAAGGATCCACTGGCGCAGGCTATTCAATGGAATAGGCATGCCGGTCAGTTTACCAATCATCTCTTCGGCGTCGTCAGCGGTGTAGTGCTTGCCTTTGTTATCGACAAGTTCGACGTTGCCCGGCTGGGCATTGAGTTCCAGTTCAGTGCTGCCCAGGGGATTGGTCAGCAGGAGACGATAGCGATCCTGTCCGGTTTGTTGCCAGAAAAAGCGGGCATAGACTTTCTGTTGATCGGAAATATACGCAAACGCACCGCGCGTCTGATATTGGTTCAGGGCGCGTACTTCCTGCTGGTGCTGGCGCCACTGTGGAGAGTCAGGGCTTTTGCCGGGACCTTTCGGCGCGTTGAGCGTACAGGCGGTAAGAGCCAGGGCCGCCAACGGCAGCAGGCGAATCAGGCGAAAATCAGGCAGGGTCATAATGATGACAAATCCTTGAGATACGTTGCAGTTATAACTCTTAATGCTAGCGCCGCCATCATACATCGTCTACGTTCAAGTTATCTTAAATCGCTCAAATTTGTGCACTAAGCTATTACTCCAAAAGGGGTCAGTCTCTTTTATTGACCGCACGCATCCTGTATGATGCACCCAGTCTAACCTTATCAACGCTGGTACTATTCCCGCACACATGACCCTTTTAGCGCTTGGTATTAACCATAAAACGGCACCTGTATCGCTGCGAGAACGCGTAACGTTTTCGCCGGATACGCTCGATCAGGCGCTGGACAGCCTGCTTGCGCAGCCAATGGTGCAGGGCGGGGTGGTGCTGTCGACGTGTAACCGTACAGAACTGTATCTCAGCGTTGAAGAGCAGGATAACCTGCAAGAAGCGCTGGTTCGCTGGCTGTGCGATTACCATAATCTTAATGAAGAAGACTTGCGCAATAGCTTGTACTGGCACCAGGACAACGACGCCGTCAGTCATTTGATGCGTGTTGCCAGCGGTCTGGATTCGCTGGTGCTTGGTGAACCGCAGATTCTGGGGCAGGTGAAAAAAGCTTTTGCGGATTCGCAAAAAGGTCACCTGAACGCCAGTGCGCTGGAGCGCATGTTCCAGAAATCATTCTCTGTCGCTAAACGTGTACGTACAGAAACAGACATCGGTGCCAGCGCCGTGTCCGTGGCTTTTGCCGCCTGTACGCTGGCGCGGCAGATATTTGAATCGCTCTCCACGGTGACCGTGCTGTTAGTGGGCGCAGGCGAAACCATTGAGCTGGTGGCGCGACACCTGCGTGAGCATCAAGTGAAGAAGATGATCATCGCCAACCGTACCCGCGAGCGGGCGCAAGTGCTGGCGGATGAAGTCGGCGCCGAAGTGATTTCGCTGAGTGATATCGACGCGCGTTTACAGGATGCCGATATTATTATCAGTTCTACCGCCAGCCCGCTGCCGATTATCGGCAAAGGAATGGTGGAGCGCGCGCTTAAAAATCGCCGTAATCAACCTATGCTGCTGGTGGATATCGCCGTACCGCGCGATGTCGAGCCGGAAGTGGGTAAGTTGTCCAACGCCTATCTGTACAGCGTTGACGACCTGCAAAGCATCATTTCGCATAACTTGGCCCAGCGCAAAGCGGCGGCCGTGGAAGCCGAAACCATTGTGGCGCAGGAAACCAGCGAATTTATGGCCTGGCTACGCGCTCAGGGCGCAAGTGAAACTATCCGCGAGTATCGCAGTCAGTCAGAACAGATTCGTGATGAACTGACCGCCAAAGCGTTGGCCGCTCTTCAACAGGGTGGTGATGCGCAAGCCATTATGCAGGATCTGGCCTGGAAACTGACCAACCGCTTGATCCATGCACCAACCAAATCACTTCAACAGGCCGCCCGTGACGGGGATAGTGAACGCCTGAATATTCTGCGCGACAGCCTCGGGCTGGAGTAGCAGCACACCAATCTTATTTTTTACAGGGTGCATTTACGCCTATGAAGCCTTCTATCGTTGCCAAACTGGAAGCCCTGCATGAACGCCATGAAGAAGTTCAGGCGCTGCTCGGGGATGCGGGTACTATCGCAGACCAGGAACGCTTTCGTGCACTGTCGCGCGAATATGCGCAATTAAGCGATGTATCTCGCTGTTTTACGGACTGGCAACAGGTTCAGGAAGATATCGAGACGGCTCAGATGATGCTCGACGATCCTGAAATGCGTGAAATGGCGCAGGATGAACTGCGTGAAGCAAAAGATAAATGCGAGCAGCTGGAGCAACATCTGCAGGTTCTGCTGTTGCCTAAAGATCCTGATGACGAACGTAACGCCTTCCTCGAAGTGCGTGCGGGAACCGGTGGTGATGAGGCCGCGCTGTTTGCCGGCGATCTGTTCCGCATGTACAGCCGTTACGCTGAATCGCGTCGCTGGCGGGTAGAGATCATGAGCGCCAGCGAAGGCGAACATGGCGGGTTTAAAGAAGTCATTGCTAAAATTAGCGGCGAAGGCGTGTACGGTCGACTGAAATTTGAGTCCGGTGGGCATCGCGTGCAGCGCGTACCTGCGACGGAGTCACAGGGCCGTATTCACACCTCGGCCTGTACGGTCGCGGTCATGCCGGAACTGCCGGATGCCGAACTGCCGGACATCAACCCGGCCGATCTGCGTATTGATACCTTCCGCTCATCAGGCGCAGGGGGGCAGCACGTTAACACCACCGACTCCGCAATCCGTATTACCCACTTGCCGACTGGTATCGTAGTGGAATGCCAGGACGAACGTTCGCAGCATAAAAACAAAGCGAAAGCGATGTCGGTGCTGGGGGCGCGAATTCGTGCCGCCGAAGTGGCAAGACGTCAACAGGCAGAAGCCTCTGAGCGTCGCAATCTGTTGGGCAGTGGCGATCGCAGCGATCGCAACCGTACCTATAACTTCCCGCAGGGTCGCGTGACCGATCACCGCATTAACCTGACGCTCTACCGTCTGGATGAAGCGATGGAAGGCAAACTGGATATGCTCATTGAGCCAATTGTCCAGGAATACCAGGCCGACCAACTGGCGGCGTTGTCCGAGCAGGATTAATGGATTATCAGCACTGGCTGCGTGAAGCGATAAGCCAATTACAGGCAAGTGAAAGCCCGCGCCGTGACGCCGAGATTTTGCTCGAGTTTGTTACCGGTAAGGGACGCACCTTTATTTTGGCTTTCGGTGAAACGGTATTAACCGAGGCGCAGCGTCAACAGCTCGACACATTACTGGAGCGCCGTCAGCGGGGTGAGCCGGTGGCGCATTTAACCGGCGTGCGGGAGTTCTGGTCGTTGCCGCTGTTTGTGTCTCCGGCTACGCTTATCCCTCGTCCGGATACTGAGTGTCTGGTGGAACAGGCGCTTGCTCGCCTGCCGGCCTCAGCGTGCCGCATTCTCGATTTGGGAACCGGCACGGGCGCCATTGCGCTGGCACTGGCAACCGAGCGTCCGGATTGCGCGGTAACGGCGGTTGACCGCATGCCGGATGCCGTTGCGCTGGCCACTCGCAACAAACAGCATTTGGGCATCGACAATGTTTGCGTGCTGCAAAGCAACTGGTTCAGCGCTTTGCAGGGACAGCAGTTTGACATGATTGTCAGCAATCCGCCGTATATCGACGAACAGGATCCGCACCTGGCGCAAGGCGATGTACGCTTTGAACCTCTGTCGGCACTGGTGGCGGGCGATCGAGGACTGGCGGATATCGTGCATATCATTGACCAGTCTCAGCGCGTGTTAACGCCCGGCGGCTATCTGTTGCTGGAACATGGCTGGCAGCAGGGGCAGGCCGTCCGGGACGTCTTTACTCGTGCGGGTTACCAGGCGGTTGAAACCTGTCGTGATTATGGCGGCAACGAGCGTATTACGCTTGGACGCATCCCATCATGAGTACCTTCAGTGTGTTACTCAACATTCATCTCATCAGTATTGCGCTTTCCGTTGGCTTGCTGACGCTGCGTTTTTGGTGGCGTTACACCGACTCGCGTCTTGCCTGCGCACGCTGGACGCGCATTGTGCCACCGGTTGTGGATACCGTTTTATTACTCAGCGGCGTGGCGTTAATGGTTAAAGCGCACATCCTGCCATTCACTGAGCACGGGACATGGCTGACTGAAAAGCTGTTTGGGGTTATCATTTACATCGTTTTGGGTTTTATTGCGCTCGATTATCGTCGGGCGCGCAGTCAGCAGGCGCGATTAGTCGCATTTCCGCTGGCGCTGGTGGTGCTGTACATCATCATTAAACTCGCCACCACAAAAATACCGTTACTGGGGTAAGCATGAGGTCGTTAGCTGATTTCGAATTTAATAAAGCGCCATTGTGTGATGGGATGATCCTGGCGTCGGAGTCTATCCGTCTGGATTTTCCAACACAAACTGTCTACGACGAACTGGAACGTCTGGTCAGTCTGGCGCAAGAAGAAATTAGCCAGCTCCTGTCTCAGGATGAGCAACTGGAAAAACTGCTGGCACTTTTTTACGGCGAATGGGGATTTACGGATACCCACGGCGTCTATCGTCTTTCTGATGCACTCTGGCTTGACCAGGTACTGAAAAATCGGCAGGGTAGCGCCGTGTCTCTGGGGGCGATCTTATTGTGGATTGCCAACAGACTGGAGCTGCCGCTGGTACCGGTGATTTTCCCGACGCAACTGATCCTTCGTATTGAGTCGCTCGATGGTGAAATGTGGCTAATCAATCCATTCAATGGCGAAACGTTAAATGAGCACACGCTGGAAGTGTGGTTGAAGGGGAACATCAGCCCGGTCGCGGAGCTGTTTAACGAAGACCTGGATGAAGCGGATAACGCGGAAGTGATCCGCAAACTGCTCGACACGCTGAAATCATCACTGATGGAAGAGCGGCAAATGGAGCTGGCGCTGCGTGCCAGTGAAGCACTATTGCAGTTTAATCCTGAAGATCCGTATGAAATTCGCGATCGTGGTTTAATATACGCGCAGCTCGAGTGCGAACATGTTGCGCTGACAGATTTAAGTTATTTCGTTGAACAGTGTCCGGAAGACCCGATCAGCGAAATGATTCGTGCGCAAATTAATACTATTTCGCACAAACAAATTGTATTGCATTGATTAATCACACTTTACCTACCGTTTAAGGCGATCCTATGAAACAAAAAGTGGTTAGCATTGGCGACATCAACGTGGCAAATGACCTGCCGTTCGTGCTGTTTGGCGGAATGAACGTGCTGGAATCCCGCGATCTGGCGATGCGCATTTGTGAGCACTACGTAACCGTTACTCAAAAGCTGGGTATCCCTTACGTGTTTAAAGCCTCCTTTGATAAAGCCAACCGTTCTTCCATCCACTCTTACCGTGGACCGGGCCTTGAAGAAGGGATGAAAATCTTCCAGGAACTGAAACAGACTTTTGGCGTAAAAGTGATCACCGACGTTCACGAAGCCAGCCAGGCACAGCCTGTTGCTGATGTGGTGGATGTGATTCAGCTTCCGGCATTCCTCGCTCGTCAGACCGATCTGGTGGAAGCGATGGCGAAAACCGGTGCTGTAATCAACGTTAAGAAACCGCAGTTCATCAGCCCGGCTCAGATGGGCAACATCGTGGATAAATTCCATGAAGGCGGCAACGATAAGGTTATTCTGTGCGACCGTGGTGCGAACTTTGGTTATGACAACCTGGTTGTGGACATGCTGGGCTTCAGCGTGATGAAGAAAGTCTCCGGCAACTCACCGGTGATTTTTGACGTTACCCATGCGCTGCAGTGCCGCGATCCGTTTGGCGCAGCAAGCGGCGGTCGTCGGGCGCAGGTTACCGAACTGGCGCGTGCCGGTATGGCGGTTGGTCTGGCAGGTCTGTTTATTGAAGCGCATCCGGATCCAGCCAATGCGAAATGCGATGGTCCATCCGCGCTGCCGCTGGCGAAGCTGGAACAGTTCCTGACGCAGATTAAAGCGATTGATGACCTGGTGAAAAGCTTCGACGAGCTGGATACCGAGAACTAAGTGAGTGTGACAGGCCGGAATTTCCCTCCGGCCTGCTATTTGAAAAGGGTGTCAAGGTCGCCGTCAGGCACCAGACGCGCCATCGATTGTGTTATATCGGCAGAAAAGAAAACGGCCCTCAAGAGGACCGTGCGGTACGTCTAAAATAATAATCAGGCAAATATTGTCATCAGATAGGCGATAAACAGTGCCAGATGCGCTGCACCGTTAAGCACATTGGTGCGTCCGGTGGAGAAAGAGATCTGACACAGAACCAGTGATGAAACCATCACAATCATCTCTGGCGCCCCCAGCGCAAACATCAAATCATTCCCGGTTGCCCATGCAATCAGCGTCACCACCGGTACGGTCAGCGAAATTGTGGCTAACACCGAACCGAAGAATAAATTCATTGCCCGCTGTACCTGATTGCTCAGAACCGCTTTCAGTGCGCCCAGTCCTTCAGGCGAAAGTATCAGTAACGCGACCAGGAAACCCGTAAATGCGACTGGCGCATTCAGTTCAGTCAGCAAGGTCTCAAGCGGGCTGGCGTTCATCTTGGTCACGGCGATAACAGCGATCAGATGAATGATAAGCCAGGCGGCGTGCCACAGATTGCTGTGCGCTGACGGCTTACCGTGATGCGGGTCGTCGTCGTCACCCTCGTCTTCATGCTCGTAAATGAACAGACTTTGGTGCGTTTTAGTTTGAATCAGCAAAAATACGCCGTACATCGCCGCAGAAATTAACGCCACCAACAGCGCCTGCGCGGTAGTGAAATTTGCCCCTGGCAACGCCATCGGGAATACCAGTACAATAATGGCCAGTGGGAACAGGGCGATTAAATACTGCTTAATACCAAATAGGTTCATATACTGAGTGGCAAATTTACGGCCACCTAACAGTAATGAAAAACCGACCAGACCCCCGGTTACGATCATAATGATTGAATACAGCGTATCGCGCATGAGTGTAGGTGCGGCATCGCCGGTTGCCATTAATGCGGAGATTAAGCTGACTTCAAGAATAACAACGGACAAACTGAGGATCAGCGACCCGTAGGGTTCGCCAAGTCGATGCGCTAATACGTCCGCATGACGGACAACGCTGAATGCGCTGCTTAATATACCAATAAGGGCCAGCGCATTAATACCGATGACCACTGGTAGTGACTGACTGCTCCCCCAGAAGAACAGTACTACCAGCGCCAAAATCGGGAAGACGAGAGAGGTCTCCTTGTGGCGGGTTTTTACCGCCTCATGTGCTTGTGTCATTGCATTAATTCTCCATCTCTGCAGGTATTTATAATTATAAAAAGTATTAAAGAATGTAAAAAATAACAGAAAACGTGGTTTTGTAGGTGACATTTTACGAAATTTTACTACATCACCTGTTTTCCCTCTCAAAGCGGCCAAAAACCAATTTCTTGTTTATAGACTGTTTAATTAACAGAAGGTTAGGTAAAGAAAATTTTTAAAAATGTCCATTATTGGCGTCTCGCCGCATTGTTAACCACACTTAAGGTTTAGCCTAAAAAGAGGAGTTCACAATGCCCTATAAATCTAAAAGCGATCTGCCTGACAGCGTGCAGCACGTTCTGCCAGCCCATGCTCAGGACATTTATAAAGAAGCTTTCAACAGCGCCTGGGAACAGTATAAAGACAAATCTGACCGCCGTGACGATGCCACCCGAGAAGAGACTGCACATAAGGTGGCGTGGGCCGCGGTTAAAAATGATTACCAAAAAGGTGATGATGGTAAATGGCATAAAAAGACGTAACAGTATCAATTATAATGCCTTTATAAACTCGCTTGCATCAGGCGTTAGCGAATCGTGCTACGCCGCGCGGTTACTGGCTTGCAAGCGAGCGGTGAATTGCCTATTGTCCAGCTATTGGTTTCAAAATGAGCAGTAAAAAAGCCCGGAAGGCGTCAAAAAAGTTGTCGCAGGGAAGCAGCAGTGGCGGAGGTGTAAGGTGTTAACGCGTGATTTTTTATTGAATGCCGACTGTAAGAAGGCATTTGGTGCTATTGAAGAATCACTACTCTGGTCAGCGGAACAACGTGCAGCCTCACTGGCCGCCACGCTCGCTTGTCGACCAGATGATGGACCGGTGTGGATCTTCGGTTATGGATCGTTGATGTGGAACCCGGCCTTAGAGTTTGAAGAGTCCTGTACCGGCACATTAGTCGGCTGGCACCGTGCATTTTGTCTGCGCCTGACGGCGGGGCGAGGAACGGCGTGTCAGCCAGGACGCATGCTGGCCCTGAAAGAGGGCGGACGCACCACCGGTGTGGCCTACCGTTTGCCGGACGCGTCGCTGGAACAAGAGCTTTCTCTGTTGTGGAAGCGAGAAATGATCACCGGATGCTATCTGCCGACCTGGTGCCAGCTGGCGCTTGATGACGGCCGTACGGTGAACGCGCTGGTGTTTATTATGGATCCGCGCCATCCGTTGTTTGAGTCAGACACGCGCGCGCAGGTGATCGCGCCGCTTATTGCCGCGGCCAGCGGACCTTTAGGCACTAATGCCCAGTATCTGTTCTCGCTGGAACAAGAGCTGGTCAAGCTGGGGATGCAGGATGATTGCCTTAATGATCTGGTGATCACGGTCAAACGATTGTTGGGAGAGAACCTGCCGGAAGGCGTTATGCGGCCAGGGTTTGCCTGAACCCGGCGTGGAATTGTATGCCCGAAAGCCAGGCGCTTTTCGGGCATGTCACGCTTAGGCTGCAATATAACTTATCGAATGCTCAAGCGACTGACTGTGGCTGTCGATCAGCACGTTCCAGACGCCGGTATAGGGCACGGTCAACCATGCGTTATCACGATCCTGCACGCTTAAGATGTCGGACTGCGTGTCTTTGACGTGATTTTTTTCGCTCATCAGGTGGATGTGACAGCGCTCGGAACAGCGCACAACCACCGTATCGCCACCAAATAACTTTAAACTTGCCTTCACTAATGCCATTTTTCCCCCCGTTCTTGAAAACAACGTACTTTCTGTCGAAAGTGCTGCGTGATGTTGTTCACATTTCACTCATTGCATAACACCAAAGGGGGGGCAACAGGATGCTGATTTTGATCAAAAAATGGCATAACGATTAAACAAAAGTGACAAAACACTTAAAAAGGGTTGAACGGGCGTGCTAACGTTCAACGAAACCGCGCCCATCAAATATTAAATCCGGAAATTATCGACACTTTCAGTGCGCTTTCCTGAACACGGTATATCAGAAGGTCAACACTTTATCTGCAGCCAGCGTCCATTGAGCCAGTTCTACCAGCGTGCCGACGGCCACTCCGTCAATTAACGGCAGCGCCGTGATCCCACGACCATCGGTGCAGGTTTTGCACAGTTTTACCGGAACATTTTGCGCAGTCAGGATCTCCAGCATTTGCTGAATATTGTAGCCCTCCGCGGGTTTCTGACCACGTAATCCTGCGGTTACGGCGTCAGACATTAAAAACAGACGCAGGTCGAGAGCGGCTTCCTGTTCGCGCAGGGCGATAGCCAGACGCAGGCTGTTAAATAACGATTCGCTTCCATAAGCCGCTCCGTTCGCGACGATCACTATCTTTTGCATTTTTACTCCTGTTACTGCATGTAAGCGTTAATAACCGACACGTATGTTACACCTATTTCTCAATGCCAGGATAATGCCGAAAAAAGGGGGAGGGGCTGAAAATCAACGCTGAAAACGTTATGGTTTAAGATAAGTATGCCACTGTGGCTAATTGATGTAAGAAACCACTAACGATTTGAGCCGTATTATCTGTTCTTCTCTTGCTGTATTCGCACTCTTGCCGCTGGCAGGCGGTACTGCTAACGCGCAGTCGTCCTTTGTGCACCAGGCTGAAAACCCTTTCGATAACAATAGTGATGGCTTGCCCGACCTTGGCATGGCCCCGGAGTCGCGGGCAGGCGAAAAGCATTTTGCCGAAATGGTCAAAGCGTTTGGTGAAGCCAGCATGACTGATAACGGGCTTGATACCGGTGAACAGGCGAAGCAGTTCGCGTTTGGCCAGGTGCGAGATACGGTCAGCGAACAGGTGAATCAGCAACTGGAATCCTGGCTTTCTCCTTGGGGAAACGCCAGCATCGGGTTGCAGGTGGATAACGAAGGCAGTTTTACCGGGAGTCGGGGAAGCTGGTTTGTGCCGTGGCAGGACAATCAACGTTATCTTACCTGGAGCCAGCTAGGAGTGACGCAACAGGACGACGGCTTAGTCAGTAATGCGGGGATTGGGCAACGTTGGGTACGCGACGGTTGGTTACTGGGTTACAACACCTTTTATGACAACTTACTGGATGAAAATCTGCCCCGGGGAGGCCTCGGCGCAGAGGCGTGGGGCGAATATTTGCGCTTATCCGCTAACTATTATCAACCGTTGTCTTCCTGGCAGGATCGTTTTGCAACCCAGCAACAACGGATGGCCCGCGGCTACGATCTGACCGCGCAAATGCGGATGCCGTTCTATCAACACCTCAATACCAGCGTCAGCGTGGAACAGTATTTTGGCGACCGGGTGGATCTATTTCATTCGGGAACCGGGTATCACAATCCGGTGGCGGTGAACCTCGGGCTGAGCTATACACCGGTGCCGCTAATCACGGTGACAGCGCAGCATAAGCAGGGGGAAAGCGGCATTAGCCAGAATAACCTCGGCTTAACCCTTAGTTACCGTTTTGGCGTGCCGTTAAAAAAACAGTTGATGGTCAGTGAGGTGGCGAACAGCCGTTCACTGCGCGGCAGTCGTTATGATGATCCGCAGCGTAACAATTTGCCGACGCTGGAGTATCGTCAGCGTAAAACGCTGTCGGTATTTTTGGCCACGCCACCCTGGGATCTCAAACCGGGAGAGACGGTGGCGCTGAAGCTGCAGGTGCGTAGTTTGCATGGGATCCGCCACCTGACGTGGCAGGGCGATACTCAGGCGTTGAGCTTAACGGCTGGCAGCAATAACCGAAGCGCGCAGGGCTGGACGATTATTATGCCGAAGTGGGACAGCAGAGAAGGTGCGACGAACCGCTGGCGGTTGTCTGTGGTGGTAGAAGATGAGCAGGGCCAGCGTGTCTCTTCCAATGAGATCACGCTATCACTGACCGAACCGTTTACTACCGTTTCGGAAAATGATCCTCGTTAACAATGACGCATGCGCGCGTTATCAGAAAATACGTTCCTGGTGCACCCATACCGCGGCTTCAACACGTGATTTGAGCTTCATTTTCTTCAGCATATGCTTCACGTGAACTTTTACCGTGCTTTCGGTGATGTCCAGGCGGCGGGCGATCATCTTGTTAGGCAGACCCTGGGCGATGAGCTTAAGAATATCGCGTTCGCGCGGCGTCAGTTGGGTAACATCACGGTCGGACGTTGCACGATTGGCGCGTAGGCTGGCGGCCAGAACCGGCGTTAAGGCTTCGCTCAGCACCATTTCACCGGCAGCCGCTTGCTGCAATGCTTTCAGCAAATCTTCCGGCTCCATATCTTTCAGCAGATAACCGTCGGCACCGCGCTTCAGTGCAGTAACCACGTCTTCTTCATGGTTGGATACGCTAAACACGACGATACGGCCTGACAGTGATTTCTCACGCAGCTTGTCGAGTGTTTCCAAACCGTTCATGCCAGGCATGTTGAGATCAAGAAGGATCAGATCGGGATCAAGGGATTCTGCCAGCTCGATACCCTGCTCACCATTGCTGGCTTCGCCGACAACGGTGATATCGGGCGCCATGCTGACAAGCTGTTTTACACCGGTTCGCAGCATCGGATGATCGTCGATCAACAGGATGGTTGCCGGTTCCAGATTACTCATGGGTATCTCCTTGGACTTCTGTGAAGTTTGTTTCGGGAATAAAAGTGACAGCAACTTCAGTACCGCCTGTCTCGCGACGGCGTACACGGCAATCGCCGCGCAAGCTCTGCGCACGGTCGCGCATGATTATCATGCCGTAGTGGTTACTGCGTTCGGCGTTGTCCGGTACGCCGCAGCCGTTATCTTGCACTGTAAGTTTGACCTGCTTACCATTTTGCACCACCGTCACGACTACTTCATCGGCCTGAGAGTGTTTGAGGGCGTTGCTCAGGGCTTCGCGCGCAATTTGTAGCAGGTGAATCGCCTGATGCGAAGGGACCAGACGCGGTGGCAACTGATAATCCAGCTTAACCGTAAAACCAAAACGCGCGCTGTATTCCTGACAGCTGGCTTCCAGCGCCGGTCTTAATCCAGGTTCCGTCAGCTGTAAACGGAAGGTCGTTAACAGCTCGCGCAGTTGCGCCCAGGAGGCGTTCAACTCGTTACGAATCTGACTGAGCAGCTCGCGGCAGTTATCTGAAAGCGCATCGCCCTGCATCTGCAAACAGCTCACCTGCATCTTCATACAGGAGAGCGATTGTGCAATAGAATCATGAAGTTCGCGCGCAATGGTGGCACGCTCTTCCATCACGATCAACTGCTGCTGACGCTCCTGATGCCTGTCGAGTGCAAGCGTTGCGGTCAGTTGCTCAACCAGGGTATCAACCAGTTGCTGCTGATCGTGGCTGAGATGGCGTCCGTACGGCAAAGTCGCGAGCAGGATACCATACTGGGTATGGGCGTCGGTTAGCCGCCATTTCAGTGTGATACCGCCGTCAATGGCGGGTAGCGTACCGCGCGGACACAAATGGCAGCCTTTCTCATCACAGCTAACATTGGACTGGCAGGTAAATTCCTGATGATTATCTTCATCTTCCAGATCATAGACCCGCAGTTCAATATCATGCAGCAGGGTCAAATTTTGCAGGCCGTTCAGTACCGGAGAGAGGCGTTCGCACAACGGCACCTGAGAGTGCAGACGGCGGTTGGCTTGCCACAGGAAAGAGAGGATCTGATTTTTGTGCTCCAGACCCGCCGTTTTCTCCTGTACCCGCTGTTCCAGCACCGCGTAACTTTCGGCCAGTTCTTCCGACATATTATTCAGCGCCGAGCCCAGCGCTGCCATCTCATTACGCCCACTGATATGTGCGCGTTGGGTAAAATCACGTTGACTGACGGCTCGCGCCATCGCCAGCAGTTGTTTCCACGGCTGTAACAGGCGCACGCGCAGCCAGATAATGGTGAAGACCAGCAGCAATGCCATAAATACGGCCATCAGGCGATGCAGCAAGACGACGCGTTCAATGCGTAACTCGGTGGTATGGTCAAAGGCGGTGACCAGCTTATCCAGTCCGCCCACAAAGCGCCTGACATCCTGCGCTACCGCATCAGGCGTTTGCGCATGCGCAAGCCCCGGTGCCAGTTTGGTGTGCCAGTAATCCTGTAAGGCTTTTAATTGCGCCTGTTGTCCGTCACGCTGCGCGGCACGCGTCAATTCCGGGCTAAACGCCGTTTGCTCCATTTCATCCAGTAGTGGTTGATCGTTGGCGTCCAGCGGTATGGCCGCCAGCAGGCGATAGCTTTGCATGCGTAGCGATCCCGCTTTGTTGATTGCATGCGCGCTACCCTGAACGCCCTGAACCAGCCAGCCAGAGACTGCCATACCCGCCACGCCGATGGCAGTAGACAATAAAACAATCAGCGCCACCTGGTTGACCAGCGTAAGCGGGGAGAGACAACGTTTAAACATGGTGACTTGTTCCTTCGGGTTTTCGTAAAACCGAAAACCTTATTGAATGACGATTCTGCTGCAGGCAGTGGCGTTATTCTCGGCGATACACTGGAGTATACCCATACCTCAAACGGGCTACCCCTTAATTGCCGCCAGAGGGAGAGATCCTAAACGAGGGGGAGTAGGGGACGACAGAAGCGTGAAAAACCACATCTTTTTTACCGAAGTTATGTACTCATTTAGGGTGATGATAAATTTCAGGCATCAATAATGACACCTTTTCCTTTGATTTATATCAACTTACCTCCAGCTGTAAACCCTAATGTGGCAGGCATCGAAACAAGTATCAGAGGTGTCTATGAGTCACTCATCTGCCCCGGAAAGGGCATCTGGAGCTGTAATTACTGAATGGCGGCCGGAAGATCCCGCCTTCTGGCAGCAGCGTGGTCATCGAATCGCCAGCCGTAACCTGTGGATTTCCGTCCCTTGCTTGCTGCTGGCGTTTTGCGTGTGGATGTTATTTAGCGCCGTGGCGGTGAACTTACCGAAAGTCGGATTTGATTTCACCACTGAACAACTGTTCATGCTGACGGCATTACCTTCGGTGTCCGGTGCGCTGCTGCGTGTACCGTACTCCTTTATGGTCCCCCTGTTTGGTGGACGTCGCTGGACGGCGTTCAGCACCGGTATCCTGATCATTCCTTGCGTATGGTTAGGTTTTGCGGTGCAGGATACCTCCACGCCATTTAGTACCTTTATCATTATCTCGCTGTTGTGCGGTTTTGCCGGTGCGAACTTTGCCTCCAGTATGGCAAACATCAGCTTCTTCTTTCCAAAACAGAAGCAGGGCGGCGCGCTGGGTCTGAACGGTGGTTTGGGTAACATGGGCGTCAGCGTGATGCAGTTAGTCGCTCCTCTGGTGGTTTCACTGTCAATCTTTGCCGCATTTGGCAGCCAGGGTGTTGAACAACCGGATGGTACGCAACTGTATCTGGCAAACGCCGCATGGATTTGGGTCCCGTTCCTGGCTGTTTTAACGCTGGCTGCATGGTTTGGTATGAATGAACTGGCAACCTCAAAAGCTTCGCTGAAAGAGCAACTGCCGGTGCTGAAACGCGGGCACCTGTGGATTATGAGCCTGCTGTATCTGGCAACCTTCGGTTCATTTATCGGTTTCTCTGCTGGTTTCGCGATGCTGTCAAAAACGCAGTTTCCTGAGGTACAGATCCTGCATTACGCCTTCTTTGGACCGTTGATTGGCGCCCTGGCACGTTCAGCAGGCGGCGCAATCTCTGACCGACTGGGGGGGACCCGCGTAACGCTGGTGAACTTCGTGCTGATGGCTATTTTCAGTGCCTTACTGTTCCTGACGCTGCCATCAAACGGTGTCGGTGGCAACTTTATCGCCTTCTTTGCGGTGTTCCTGGCGCTGTTCCTAACGGCTGGTCTGGGGAGTGGTTCAACCTTCCAGATGATCTCCGTTATCTTTCGCAAGCTGACGATGGACAGAGTGAAAGCTGAAGGCGGTTCAGAAGAGAAAGCGATGCGCGAGGCGGCGACCGACACTGCGGCAGCGCTGGGCTTTATCTCAGCTATTGGTGCGATCGGCGGCTTCTTTATCCCGAAAGCATTCGGTACGTCCCTGGCATTAACTGGCTCTCCGGTCGATGCGATGAAAGTATTCCTGATCTTCTATGTCGCCTGTGTGGTTATCACCTGGGCGGTGTACGGACGTCATTCTAAAAAATAAAAAAGTAGTAACTGTTGATTATCCATTGCGCGGTGTTAGACCGCGCTTTTTTTTGCCCGCTATTAGTTACAACATACTTTTATATTGTGACGCGACAACAGCCTGTTAGAACGGTGCTCGTAATATGCTAAACAGGGGGGATACCCCTTAATACCCACTTATAAAGAATTTAACATTTGTATGATAAGTGAGTTTAAAAAACTCAATAAAATTCAATATGTTGATTGATTTATCGATATCCCACTAAGGGGGTATGTGAAAATCGACCCTTAATTTTCATCCCTGCCTGCCTTGATCGTTATCAATTCTCACGCCCTTTCAGAGCGTTACCTTCGCTCTCAATCAAGCAATGTCGATTTATCAGAGAGCCGTCAGGCTCCTACAGGAGAAAACCGATGAGTAAATTCCTGGACCGGTTTCGCTACTTCAAGCAGAAGGGCGAAACCTTTGCCGATGGGCATGGCCAGCTTCTCAATACCAACAGGGACTGGGAGGATGGATACCGCCAGCGTTGGCAGCATGACAAAATCGTGCGTTCAACCCACGGTGTAAACTGCACCGGCTCATGCAGCTGGAAAATCTATGTGAAAAATGGTCTGGTGACCTGGGAAACCCAGCAAACTGACTACCCACGCACTCGTCCAGATATGCCCAACCACGAGCCTCGCGGCTGCCCGCGTGGTGCAAGCTATTCATGGTATCTCTACAGCGCTAACCGTCTGAAATACCCGCTGATGCGCAAACGTCTGATGAAGATGTGGCGTGAAGCAAAAAGATTGCACAGCGATCCGGTAGATGCATGGGCATCCATTATTGAAGACGCCGATAAAGCAAAAAGCTTCAAACAAGCGCGTGGTCGTGGTGGATTCGTTCGTTCTTCCTGGCAGGAAGTGAATGAGCTGATTGCCGCATCTAACGTTTACACCATCAAAACCTATGGTCCTGACCGCGTCGCAGGCTTCTCGCCAATCCCGGCGATGTCGATGGTTTCTTATGCGTCCGGCGCACGTTATATGTCGCTGATTGGCGGGACCTGCCTGAGCTTCTATGACTGGTACTGTGACCTGCCGCCAGCTTCCCCGCAGACCTGGGGCGAGCAGACCGACGTACCGGAATCTGCCGACTGGTATAACTCCAGCTACATTCTGGCATGGGGCTCTAACGTACCGCAGACCCGTACCCCGGATGCGCACTTCTTTACTGAAGTTCGTTACAAAGGCACCAAAACAGTAGCAATTACCCCGGACTACGCAGAAATCGCCAAACTGTGCGACCTGTGGCTGGCTCCGAAGCAGGGAACCGATGCGGCGATGGCAATGGCGATGGGTCATGTCATGCTGCGCGAGTTCCACCTCGATAACCCGAGCCAATATTTCACCGACTACGTTCGTCGTTATACCGACATGCCAATGCTGGTGATGCTCGAAGAGCGCGACGGCTACTATGCTGCTGGTCGTATGCTGCGTGCTGCGGATCTGGTTGACTCTCTGGGCCAGGAAAATAACCCGGAATGGAAAACTGTCGCTATCAACAGCAACGGCGAAATGGTTGCGCCAAACGGTTCAATTGGTTTCCGTTGGGGCGAAAAAGGCAAATGGAACCTTGAGCAGCGCGACGGCACGTCCGGTGATGAAACCGAACTGCAGCTCAGCCTGCTGGGTAGCCAGGATGATATCGCAGAAGTGGGCTTCCCGTACTTTGGTGGCGAAGGCACCGAGCACTTCAGTAAAGTCGAACTGGAAAACATTCTGCTGCATAAATTGCCCGTTAAACGCCTGCAACTGGCCGATGGCTCTACGGCGCTGGTGACCACCGTTTACGATCTGACGATGGCCAACTACGGCCTGGAACGTGGTCTGAACGATGAAAACTGCGCGACCAGCTACGATGACGTGAAAGCGTACACGCCAGCGTGGGCAGAAAAAATTACAGGCGTATCACGTTCTCAGATTGTACGCATCGCCCGTGAATTTGCGGATAACGCAGATAAAACGCACGGTCGTTCGATGATTATCGTTGGCGCCGGTTTGAACCACTGGTACCACCTCGATATGAACTATCGTGGCCTGATCAATATGCTGGTGTTCTGTGGCTGTATCGGCCAGAGCGGCGGCGGCTGGGCCCACTACGTAGGGCAGGAAAAACTGCGTCCGCAAACCGGCTGGCAGCCGCTGGCGTTTGCTCTTGACTGGCAGCGTCCGCCTCGTCATATGAACAGTACCTCCTACTTCTATAACCACTCCAGCCAATGGCGCTATGAGACGGTGACTGCGCAGGAACTGCTGTCCCCGATGGCAGACAAATCCCGCTATAGCGGTCATTTGATTGACTTTAACGTTCGCGCTGAGCGTATGGGCTGGTTACCGTCTGCGCCGCAGTTAGGGACTAACCCGCTGTATATCGCGAAAGAAGCGCAGAAAGCAGGTATGACGCCGGTGGACTACACCGTTAAATCCCTGAAAGAAGGTTCTATTCGCTTTGCGGCAGAGCAGCCGGAAAACGGTAAAAACCATCCGCGTAACCTGTTTATCTGGCGTTCAAACCTGCTCGGTTCTTCCGGTAAAGGCCACGAGTACATGCTCAAGTATCTGCTGGGTACTGAACATGGTATTCAGGGCAAAGATCTCGGCCAGCAGAGCGGCGTGAAGCCAGAAGAAGTGGAATGGCAGGATAACGGACTGGACGGCAAACTGGATCTGGTCGTTACGTTGGACTTCCGCCTGTCGAGCACCTGTCTGTATTCCGATATCGTGCTGCCGACCGCTACCTGGTATGAAAAAGACGACATGAATACCTCGGATATGCATCCGTTTATTCATCCTCTGTCTGCGGCCGTTGACCCGGCCTGGGAATCGAAGAGCGACTGGGAAATCTATAAAGCCATCGCCAAGAAATTCTCTGAAGTTTGTGTGGGCCACCTCGGTAAAGAAACCGACGTCGTTACGCTGCCGATTCAGCACGACTCCGCCGCTGAACTGGCGCAGCCGCTGGACGTGAAGGACTGGAAAAAAGGGGAATGCGACCTGATTCCAGGTGTTACGGCACCGCACATCATGACCGTAGAGCGTGATTATCCGGCAACGTACGAGCGTTTCACCTCCATCGGTCCGTTGATGGAAAAAATCGGTAACGGCGGTAAAGGGATTGCCTGGAACACCCAGAGCGAAATGGATCTGCTGCGTAAGCTCAACTACACCAAGGCTGACGGTCCAGCGAAAGGGCAACCGATGCTGGATACCGCAATTGATGCTGCTGAGATGATCCTGACGCTGGCTCCGGAAACTAACGGTCAGGTTGCCGTTAAAGCCTGGGCGGCGCTGAGTGAATTTACCGGTCGTGACCATACGCATCTGGCGCTGAATAAAGAAGACGAAAAAATTCGTTTCCGCGACATCCAGGCGCAGCCGCGCAAAATTATCTCCAGTCCGACCTGGTCAGGTCTGGAAGATGAACATGTGTCTTATAACGCCGGTTATACCAACGTTCATGAGCTGATCCCATGGCGTACGCTATCTGGTCGCCAGCAGTTGTATCAGGATCACCAGTGGATGCGTGACTTCGGTGAGAGCCTGCTGGTGTATCGTCCGCCAATCGACACCCGTTCGGTGAAAGCGGTGATCGGCGAGAAATCTAACGGTAACCCGGAAAAAGCGCTCAACTTCCTGACGCCGCACCAGAAATGGGGTATCCACTCCACCTACAGCGACAACCTGCTGATGCTGACGCTGTCTCGCGGTGGTCCGATTGTGTGGATGAGTGAAGTTGATGCGAAGGATCTGGGTATCGAAGATAACGACTGGATCGAAGTCTTCAACAGCAACGGGGCGCTGACGGCGCGTGCAGTTGTCAGCCAGCGTGTGCCGGCCGGGATGACCATGATGTACCACGCGCAGGAACGTATCGTTAACCTGCCGGGTTCTGAAATCACCCAGCAGCGCGGCGGGATCCACAACTCGGTAACCCGTATTACGCCAAAACCAACTCACATGATCGGTGGTTATGCGCAGCTGGCATACGGCTTTAACTACTACGGTACCGTCGGATCAAACCGCGATGAGTTCGTAGTTGTACGTAAGATGAAGAACATTAACTGGTTGGATGGCGAAGGCAATGACCAGGTACAGGAGAGCGTAAAATGAAAATTCGTTCACAAGTCGGCATGGTGCTGAATCTCGATAAGTGCATCGGCTGCCACACCTGTTCAGTGACCTGTAAAAACGTCTGGACCAGCCGTGAAGGTATGGAGTACGCCTGGTTCAACAACGTCGAAAGTAAGCCTGGCGTTGGCTTCCCGAACGACTGGGAAAACCAGGAAAAATGGAAGGGCGGTTGGATCCGTAAAATCAATGGCAAGCTGCAGCCGCGCATGGGTAACAAAGCACTGCTGCTGGGTAAAATCTTTGCTAACCCGCATCTGCCGGGCATGGATGATTACTATGAGCCGTTTGATTTTGACTACCAAACGTTGCACAACGCCCCAGCAAACAGTAAGGCGCAGCCGATTGCCCGTCCGCGTTCGCTGATCACCGGTCAGCGGATGGATAAAATCACCAGCGGTCCGAACTGGGAAGAAATTCTGGGGGGCGAGTTCGAAAAACGCGCTAAAGACCAGAACTTCGAAAACATGCAGAAGGCGATGTACGGTCAGTTCGAAAATACCTTCATGATGTATCTGCCGCGTTTGTGTGAGCATTGCCTTAACCCGGCGTGCGTGGCGACCTGCCCAAGCGGCGCTATCTACAAGCGTGAAGAAGATGGCATCGTGCTGATCGACCAGGACAAATGCCGCGGCTGGCGTATGTGTATCACTGGCTGCCCGTATAAGAAGATCTACTTCAACTGGAAGAGCGGGAAATCTGAGAAGTGCATTTTCTGCTACCCGCGTATCGAAGCCGGTCAGCCGACCGTTTGTTCCGAAACCTGCGTAGGCCGTATTCGTTACCTCGGCGTACTGCTGTATGACGCAGATGCGATTGAAAGTGCGGCAAGCACGGAGCACGAGAAAGATCTGTATCAGCGTCAACTGGACGTGTTCCTCGATCCGAACGATCCGGCTGTTATTGAACAAGCGCTGAAAGATGGTATTCCGCTGAGTGTCATTGATGCCGCACAGCAGTCGCCGGTTTACAAAATGGCGATGGACTGGAAGCTGGCGCTGCCGCTGCATCCGGAATACCGCACGCTACCGATGGTCTGGTATGTGCCGCCTTTGTCACCGATCCAGTCTGCCGCCGATGCGGGTGAGCTGGGCAGCAACGGTATTCTGCCGGACGTTGACAGTCTGCGTATCCCGGTTCAGTACCTGGCGAACCTGCTGACCGCAGGCGATACTCAGCCGGTACTGTTGGCGCTGAAACGTATGCTGGCGATGCGTCACTACAAACGTGCGGAAACCGTTGACGGTAAAGTTGATACCCGTGCGCTGGAAGAGGTGGGCTTAAGCGAAGCGCAGGCACAGGAAATGTATCGTTATCTGGCGATTGCTAACTACGAAGATCGTTTCGTGGTACCGAGCAGCCATCGTGAACTGGCACGTGACGCGTTCCCGGAGAAAAGCGGTTGTGGCTTTACCTTCGGTGACGGTTGCCACGGTTCTGATACTAAATTCAATCTGTTCAACAGCCGCCGCATCGACGCTGTCGATGTGACCAGCAAAACGGAGCCGCACCAATGATTGAACTTGTCATTGTTTCGCGTCTGCTCGAGTACCCAGATGCAGCCTTGTGGCAGCATCAGCAGGAACTTTTCGATGCACTCGCGTCATCTGAGAACCTGGATAAAGAGGATGCCCAGACTCTGGGCATTTTCCTGCGCGATCTCACCGCGCAGGACATGCTGGATGTGCAGGCAAGCTATAGCGAACTGTTTGACCGTGGCCGCGCCACCTCGTTGCTGCTGTTTGAACATGTACACGGCGAGTCCCGCGATCGTGGTCAGGCTATGGTTGACCTGATGGCGCAGTATGAACAGCACGGTCTGCAGCTCGACAGCCGCGAACTTCCCGATCATCTGCCGCTGTATCTGGAATACCTTGCGCAGTTGCCGAAAAGCGAAGCATTAGGGGGGTTACAGGATATCGCGCCGATTCTGGCGCTGCTCAGCGCTCGCTTGCAACAGCGTGAAAGCCGTTATGCGGTGCTGTTCGATCTGCTGTTAAAACTGGCGAATACCGTTATCGACAGCGATAAAGTGGCTGAAAAAATTGCAGATGAAGCGCGTGACGATACCCCACAAGCGCTGGATGCGGTCTGGGAAGAAGAGCAGGTGAAATTCTTCGCCGATCAGGGGTGTGGTGAGTCGGAAATTTCCGCTCACCAGCGTCGTTTTGCCGGGGCCGTTGCGCCGCAGTATCTGAATATCACCACCGGAGGACAGCAATAATGCACTTCCTGAATACGTTCTTCTTTGACATCTATCCGTACATCGCGGGTTCTGTCTTTCTGATTGGCAGTTGGCTGCGTTATGACTATGGGCAGTATACCTGGCGCGCGGCTTCCAGTCAGATGCTGGATCGCAAAGGGATGAACCTGGCGTCAAACCTGTTCCACATCGGGATCCTGGGGATTTTTGCCGGGCACTTCCTTGGCATGCTGACACCACACTGGATGTATGAAGCGTGGCTGCCGCTTGAAGTGAAACAAAAGATGGCGATGTTCGCGGGTGGTGCCAGTGGTGTGATGTGTTTGATTGGCGGCGTCCTGCTGCTGAAACGCCGCCTGTTCAGCCCACGTGTGCGGGCGACCACTACCGGAGCGGACATTCTGATCCTCTCCCTGCTGGTGATCCAGTGCGCGCTGGGCCTGCTGACCATTCCGTTCTCCGCCCAGCATATGGACGGCAGCGAGATGATGAAGCTGGTGAACTGGGCGCAGACAGTGGTGACCTTCCAGGGGGGGGCGTCTCAATATCTGGATGGCGTCGCGTTCATTTTCCGTATGCACCTGGTGCTGGGTATGACGCTGTTCCTGTTGTTCCCGTTCTCGCGTCTGGTGCACATCTGGAGCGTTCCGGTCGAATATCTGACGCGCAAATACCAGATTGTTCGTGCGCGTCATTAATCGGTTATCTGTGTAAGACAAAACCCCGCTCCGGCGGGGTTTTTTTACGACTAATTGCCGGATAAGCATTGTGCATCAGGCAAATTGCCGACCCGAATTGAGGCTTGATCGAGGGCAAGGTATGGGGCATTACAGATGGATTGGATGCTGGTGCGTTATGAAGTGATGGTGGTGGGGGAAGGATTCGAACCTTCGAAGTCGATGACGGCAGATTTACAGTCTGCTCCCTTTGGCCGCTCGGGAACCCCACCAGGGGTATACTAATTTTATGAATCTATCGAAATGAATGGTGGTGGGGGAAGGATTACTCAGCGCGGTGCGCTTCGCCCTTCGGGTCGTTGCCTGCGGCAACGCTTTCTCGCTAACGCTCGAATCGAACCTTAGTCGAAGCTTCTCATCCTTCCCGTCTGGGCAGAATATGAGGCATAACAGATGGATTTGATACAGGTGCTTTATGAAGTGATGGTGGTGGGGGAAGGATTCGAACCTTCGAAGTCGATGACGGCAGATTTACAGTCTGCTCCCTTTGGCCGCTCGGGAACCCCACCAGGGGTATACTAATTTTATGAATCTATCGAAATGAATGGTGGTGGGGGAAGGATTCGAACCTTCGAAGTCGATGACGGCAGATTTACAGTCTGCTCCCTTTGGCCGCTCGGGAACCCCACCACGGGGTAATGCTAGTTACTGGCCTGCTTCCGTTAGAAGCGGGGCGCATCATATCAAATGATGCGCCCCTGTAAAGTATTCCGTTGATAAAAAAGAACTGGTTGCCTGATTTTTACGCGTAAAGATGTAAAGGTAACCAATTCAATTATCAATCGATTACAGAATAATCGTTCGGTTACCGTAAACAAAGACGCGTTGAGCCAGAACCTGATACAGCGCGCGGCTTAATACATTTTTCTCAACGTCGCGACCCGCACGCATCATGTCTTCCGCGGTGTAGGTGTGATCCACATGAATTACGTCCTGCATAATGATTGGGCCTTCATCGAGGTTATCATTCACGTAGTGGGCTGTTGCACCGATGATCTTCACACCGCGCTCATAAGCCTGATGGTAAGGGCGAGCGCCAATAAACGCTGGCAGGAATGAATGGTGAATATTGATAATCTTATTCGGGAAGCGTGAAACAAATGTTGGTGTCAGAACGCGCATGTATTTTGCCAGCACGACATAGTCAGGTTGGTGCGCGTCGATAGCGTCGGCCATTTTCAGGTCATGTTCGTCACGCGTTAAACCTTCGTGGCTGACCAGCTCAAATGGGATATCAAACCGTTCAACCAAAGGTCGCAGCGTCTCGTGGTTGCCGATCACAGCGGCGATTTCAACATCCAGCCCGCCATAATTGGCCTTCATTAACAGGTCACCCAGACAATGTGCCTCCTTGGTGACCAAAATGACGATACGGCGGCGTCCTGCTGGTGTTAATTCACGAATGGAGCCATCTGGAAGGGCACTATCCAGATCGGCAAGCAGCGTGACGTCGTTAAAAATACCCTCCAGTTCGGTACGCATAAAAAAGCGCCCGGTACGGTGGTCCACGAACTCATTGTTCTGCACGATGTTCAGTTCATGCTTGTAACAGATATTCGTAATGCGCGCGATCAGACCTTTTTGGTCCGGGCAAATAGTACGCAGCACTTTTCGTTGTAATGAATGCATTTGCAGCGGTGATCCTGTTGAGAATGTTTGCAAAATTGATACTGTCGGGCGTTGATTAGCCGCAGCACTTTTTAAATTTTTTACCGGAGCCACAAGGGCAGGTATCGTTTCGTCCAATTTGAGGGCGTGTACCGTCTATATAGTACCACTGACCGTTTTCTTTTAAAAAACGAGAGCGCTCGATAATTGCACCTGTTTTACCTTGTTCAGAAAATCGCGCAACAAAGCTGACATAGCCGATATTTTCTGTGTCTGCCGTTTGTTGTTCAAAAACGGTCAGCCCGAGCCATTCGGTGTGGCTAAATCCTGCGATAATGTCGTCGCGAAACTCGGCTGCATGACAGTCCGGATGCCAGGTCTTGATAAGGTAATCTGCGTCTTTCATCACAAAAGCACAGTAACGAGAACGCATGAGGTGTGACGGCGTAGGTGCTACTTGCGCGCCGGACACATAACGGTAGCAACATAGGCTATACTCGACAGCGCTACCACAGGGACAAAGCTGAGACACAAAGTACTCCCTGGAATAAAAAAACGGCGTAAAAACGCCAGGGTAGCACTATGTTAACTGAGCGGTAGCGATGTTGCTACGTCTGCAAGCCAGGGGAAGTTTGTACGTACAATGAGAAAAATAAAAATTGGGCTGGCGCTAGGTTCCGGCGCGGCGCGAGGTTGGTCGCATATTGGCGTTATTAAAGCCCTAAAGCATATGGGCATTGATGTTGATATTGTGGCAGGGTGCTCCATTGGTTCGCTGGTTGGTGCAGCCTACGCATGCAATAAGTTACCTGCTCTCGAACAATGGGTTTGTTCTTTCAGCTATTGGGACGTCTTACGTCTGATGGATCTCTCGTGGCGCAGGGGCGGTTTACTGCGTGGTGAACGGGTATTCAATCAGTACCGTAATGTCATGCCGGTAGAAGCAATTGAGCAATGCACTCGCCGTTTTGCAACTGTGGCTACTAATCTGAGTACGGGTCGGGAGCTCTGGTTCACGGAAGGTGATTTGCACCTGGCTGTTCGGGCCTCCTGCAGTATTCCTGGTCTGATGTCCCCTGTAGCGCATAATGGTTACTGGCTGGTCGATGGCGCGGTGGTGAATCCCGTTCCTGTATCCTTAACTCGCGCGCTGGGCGCTGATATCGTTATTGCCGTCGATCTGCAACACGATGCGCATCTTATGCAGCAAGATTTACTCTCCTTCAACGTCAGCAGTGATGCCGAAACGGGTGATGATGTTGACGCGCTTTCATGGCGTGCCCGACTGAAAGAGCGCTTGAGCAACATAACGGCCAGGCGTGCGGTAACCGCGCCGACGGCGATGGAGATCATGACGACTTCTATTCAGGTTCTGGAAAACCGTCTGAAACGTAACCGCATGGCCGGTGACCCGCCAGATATCCTGATCCAGCCGTTTTGTCCGCAAATATCCACGCTGGATTTTCACCGAGCCAGCGCAGCAATTGCTGCTGGACAACTGGCGGTCGAGAAGAAAATGGATGAGCTTCTACCCCTGGTGAAAACCAACATCTAACGCATTTTTTATCAACACTTAAGCAAATTCTGACAGGCGTGAGTAGCAATAGCATGCCACTATTTACTAAAGCCAGTCAGGGGGGAGAATATGACGCAGCCATTGGTCGGAAAACAGATTCTTATCGTTGAGGATGAGCCGGTATTTCGCTCACTCATGGACTCATGGTTTTCCTCTTTGGGAGCGACAACGGCGGTAGCTGGCGATGGACTTGAAGCACTTGAATTACTCGGGCACTTTAACCCCGACCTGATTATCTGCGACCTGGCTATGCCACGAATGAACGGCCTTAAGCTAGTAGAGTATCTGCGTAATCGTGGCGATCAGACCCCAATCCTGGTGATATCAGCGACGGAAAACATGTCTGATATAGCCAAAGCACTGCGATTGGGTGTGGATGATGTGCTGCTAAAGCCGGTAAAGGACCTGAACCGCCTGCGCGAAACCGTCTTTGCGTGTCTGTATCCGAATATGTTTAATTCACGCGTGGAAGAAGAAGAGCGGCTGTTTCGCGACTGGGATGCGATGGTTGGTGATCCCGCCGCTGCAGCGAAGCTGTTGCAAGAATTACAGCCTCCTGTGTCGCAAGTTATTTCACGATGTCGGATCAACTATCGTCAATTGGTAGCCGCCGATCAACCGGGGTTGGTACTGGATATTGCACCGCTATCGGACCATGACCTTGCGTTTTATTGTCTGGATGTGACGCGGGCAGGGGATAATGGCGTTCTGGCAGCATTGTTACTGCGGGCGCTATTTAACGGTTTGCTGCAGGAACAACTCGCGCATCAAAATCAACGATTGCCGGAGCTCGGTGCGTTATTGAAACAGGTTAACCATTTATTGCGCCAGGCTAATTTGCCCGGACAATTCCCTTTGCTGGTGGGTTATTACCACAGCGGATTAAAAAACCTGATTCTGGTATCAGCAGGGCTGAATGCGACATTAAATACAGGTTCCCACAATGTACAAATCAGCAATGGCGTTCCGTTGGGAACCTTAGGGAATGCGTATCTTAATCAACTGAGCCAACGTTGCGAATCCTGGCAATGCCAAATTTGGGGGGCCGGTGGTCGGCTGCGCCTGATGTTGTCTGCAGAATGAACAACCGAGTGGAGTGAGAATGAAATTGGCTCACCCCCCTCATGCTGTGAGTGCTACTATCAGCGCCAGATTTATTCGTATTTATCTTAATTATACCGACGCGCGTCCTTTTCAGACCAGAAGCTTGTCGCGGTACTGATATACTTGGATGCGATACAGATTGATGAACACGTTCAATACATGAACAGTCCAGGAGAGTTTTAAATGGCTGCCCTTAATTCAAAAGTCAAAAAGGCCGTTATCCCGGTTGCGGGATTAGGAACCAGGATGTTACCGGCTACGAAAGCAATCCCGAAAGAGATGCTACCGTTGGTTGATAAGCCATTAATTCAGTACGTCGTAAACGAATGTATTGCTGCGGGCATCACTGAAATTGTACTTGTAACTCACTCGTCTAAAAATTCGATTGAAAACCACTTCGATACCAGCTTTGAACTTGAAGCTATGCTGGAAAAACGTGTAAAACGCCAGCTTCTGGAAGAAGTGCAATCTATTTGTCCGCCACATGTCACTATTATGCAGGTGCGTCAGGGACTGGCCAAAGGTCTGGGCCACGCGGTATTGTGCGCGCACCCGGTGGTTGGCGATGAGCCCGTTGCGGTTATCTTGCCGGACGTCATTCTTGACGAATACGAATCTGATTTATCACGCGACAACCTTGCCGAAATGATTCATCGTTTCGATGAAACAGGCAGCAGCCAGATTATGGTTGAGCCGGTAGAAGATGTTACCGCTTATGGTGTTGTTGATTGTAAAGGCGTTGAATTAGCGCCGGGCGAAAGCGTACCGATGGTTGGCGTTGTTGAAAAGCCGAAAGCGAATGTGGCGCCATCTAATCTGGCCGTCGTGGGGCGTTACGTCCTTAGCGCGGATATCTGGCCTCTGCTGGCAAAAACGCCTCCGGGAGCCGGTGACGAAATTCAGCTGACTGATGCTATCGATATGCTGATTGAAAAAGAAACGGTTGAAGCTTATCACATGAAGGGCAAAAGCCATGACTGTGGTAATAAGCTGGGCTATATGCAGGCGTTCGTTGAATATGGTATTCGCCATAATACTCTCGGCGCTGAATTTAAAGCCTGGCTGGAAGATGAGATGGGTATTAAGAAGTAACCTGCTGGTATTATCAGGTCTGAACGGTGCTGTTAATCCAGCACCGTTTTTTTATACCTGAACTGGGTAGGGACTGTGCGAAGTACAGGTAAAAAAAATCCCGCCAGTGGCGGGATTTTAAGCAAACTATTTCTGAATTATTCCTTGATTAAGAAATCGTCCAGTTGTTTACCTTGTTCTTCCATCGCTTTTTTGATCACTGCCGGTGTACGACCCTGACCAGTCCAGGTTTTAGTTTCACCGTTTTCGTCAACATAGCTATATTTAGCCGGACGTGCAGCGCGTTTAGCTTTGGTGCCAGATTTAACAGCAGCCATGCTATTCAGCAGTTCGTTCGGGTCAATGCCGTCAGCGATCAGCATTTCACGATATTGTTGCAGTTTACGAGTACGTTCTTCAACTTCGGCAGCTGCAGCGCTTTCTTCTTCACGGCGCTCGCTAACAACAACTTCTAATTTTTCCAGCATTTCTTCAAGCGTTTCCAGAGTACATTCTCTTGCCTGCGCACGAAGAGTACGGATGTTGTTCAGAATTTTAAGTGCTTCGCTCATTGTAGTAATCTCAAACTTATATTGGGGGTGGTTTGTTGAGCTAATAATAGAGCGATAAATTCAGTTGTGCAATAGCCAGGAATGTAAGGAATTCAAAATTGCGCTTTATTTAGTATCAGAATTAATTCATCTGTCTTAAATTCACCGCGACGTTGGGCATAAAAAAGGCTTATTGGTGAGGGGGCTTCTCAGCGGCTGAGAGTAAAAATTCAAGATTCAGGTCACATTTTATGGTGTACAAATAGTATCTCTTTGCAGTGATTTCAACCTTTTGTATTAGTTTTGCTTACATGAATTCGCTAATACATGGCGACAGTGGGTAGATTCAATAACAATAAGGGAAGGGTTTCTTTATTGCCGTAAGAAGATAAGAGGTATGGATAAATTTCATGAGCACTATTTGTGAAAGAGTGTGTATATACCCGTCCAGTTTCAGGCTGCCTGGGCTATGACTGGAGTGTACTAGCGCTCCCATGTCACTTAAAGGATCGGTTATTTAGGCGACACTGAGCGAGTCTGAACGCCTATTTATACGCCTATGCAGGCAACGCTACACCGACACGTTCGTGAAATATGCTACAATCCTGCCCATATTTATTTCCCCGGGTGAGGGCCTACGGTCAATGGCACAGCTATATTTTTACTATTCTGCAATGAATGCCGGTAAGTCGACTGCATTGCTGCAATCTTCGTACAATTATCAGGAACGTGGGATGCGTGCCGTGGTATATACAGCGGAAATTGATGATCGCTTTGGTGCCGGAAAAGTAAGTTCACGTATAGGTCTGTCGTCACCTGCAAAATTGTTTAACCAAAATTCATCATTGTTCGAAGAGATTCGGGCTGAGAATGAGCAGCAAAGAATTCACTGTGTACTGGTTGATGAGTCGCAGTTTCTGACTCGACAGCAGGTTTATGAATTATCTGAAGTTGTCGATCAGCTGGATATTCCCGTGTTGTGCTACGGCTTGCGTACCGATTTTCGTGGTGAGTTATTTGGCGGCAGCGAATACCTGTTGGCGTGGTCAGATAAACTGGTTGAATTAAAAACCATTTGTTTCTGTGGGCGTAAGGCCAGCATGGTGTTGCGTCTTGATCAGGCAGGACGACCTTATAACGAGGGCGAACAGGTGGTG
This sequence comes from Citrobacter sp. Cb041, assembly GCF_030336655.1. Lineage (NCBI taxonomy): Bacteria > Pseudomonadati > Pseudomonadota > Gammaproteobacteria > Enterobacterales > Enterobacteriaceae > Citrobacter > Citrobacter sp. Cb041. Next base: position 327,762 of record NZ_JAOWDD010000042.1, read on the forward strand.
ATTGGCGGGAACGAACGCTATGTATCGGTATGCCGTAAGCATTATAAGCAAGCACAGTCTGAGGGCTCTCTGACGGCGATACAAGAACGACACAACCACGACTAACTCTACGCGCTTCTGGGCGCTTATTAGCACAGGGTAGGCTGAGACATTCGCTAATGTTCGCTACCCTGTCAGACACTCTCCTGACGCTATTCTCGCATCCTCCTAAGCATCCTTTTGCAGGGCCATCCTTTACACGTCGCTGAATTGGTCATGTTTCGATTCTGATAACGTAAGATGCAAAAAAAAACGGCCCCAATTCGGGACCGTTTATGGTGAAACTAAAACTTATCTGGATGAATTAAGCGGATTTCTTCGCTTTCTTCTCAGCTTTCGGCGCTGCTACTGCTTCAGTCTTAACGGCGGTTTGATCTTCGCTGTATTCACGACCGTAGTAGGTATCCATCAGGATCTGTTTCAGTTCAGAAATCAGCGGGTAACGCGGGTTAGCACCAGTACACTGGTCATCAAACGCATCTTCAGACAGTTTGTCCACGTGTGCCAGGAAGTCAGCTTCCTGAACGCCAGCTTCACGGATAGACTTAGGAATACCCAGTTCAGCTTTGATTTCGTCAAGCCAGCCCAGCAGTTTCTGGATTTTTGCAGCAGTACGGTCGCCCGGTGCGCTCAGACCCAGATGGTCTGCGATTTCAGCGTAGCGACGACGAGCCTGCGGACGGTCGTACTGGCTGAATGCAGTCTGTTTAGTCGGGTTGTCGTTCGCGTTATAACGAATAACGTTGCTGATCAGCAGGGCGTTCGCCAGACCGTGAGGAATGTGGAACTGAGAACCCAGCTTGTGCGCCATTGAGTGACATACACCCAGGAAGGCGTTAGCAAACGCAATACCGGCGATGGTTGCTGCACTGTGTACACGCTCACGCGCTACCGGGTTCTTAGAACCTTCGTGGTAGGACGCTGGCAGGTTTTCTTTCAGCAGTTTCAGCGCTTGCAGAGCCTGACCGTCGGAGAACTCAGAAGCCAGCACGGATACGTAAGCTTCCAGGGCGTGAGTGACGGCATCCAGACCACCGAACGCACACAGGGACTTAGGCATATCCATCACCAGGTTGGCATCAACAATCGCCATATCCGGAGTCAGCGCATAGTCTGCCAGCGGGTATTTCTGACCAGTTGCATCGTCAGTAACAACCGCAAACGGAGTAACTTCAGAACCGGTACCGGAAGTGGTGGTGACGGCAACCATCTTCGCTTTTACGCCCATTTTCGGGAACTTGTAGATACGTTTACGGATGTCCATAAAGCGCAGTGCCAGTTCTTCGAAGTGGGTTTCTGGGTGTTCGTACATAACCCACATGATTTTCGCGGCGTCCATCGGGGAACCGCCACCCAGCGCGATGATCACGTCTGGTTTAAAGGAGTTAGCCAGCTCAGCACCTTTGCGTACAACGGTCAGAGTTGGGTCAGCTTCAACTTCAAAGAACACTTCGGTTTCAACGCCAGCAGCTTTCAGCACGGAGGTGATCTGGTCAGCATAGCCATTGTTAAACAGGAAGCGGTCGGTCACGATCAGCGCACGTTTGTGACCATCGGTAATCACTTCATCCAGTGCGATTGGCAGAGAGCCACGACGGAAGTAGATAGATTTCGGAAGTTTGTGCCACAACATGTTTTCAGCTCGCTTAGCAACGGTTTTCTTGTTGATCAGGTGCTTAGGACCAACGTTTTCAGAGATGGAGTTACCACCCCAGGAACCACAACCCAGAGTCAGGGAAGGCGCGAGTTTAAAGTTGTACAGGTCACCGATACCACCCTGAGAAGCTGGGGTGTTAATCAGGATACGTGCGGTTTTCATCATCTGACCGAAGTAAGCAACACGTTCTGGCTGGTTGTCCTGGTCGGTGTACAGGCAAGAGGTATGACCGATACCACCCATCGCAACCAGTTTTTCAGCTTTAATAACGGCGTCTTCGAAGTCTTTCGCACGGTACATTGCCAGCGTAGGAGACAATTTTTCGTGAGCGAACGGTTCGCTTTCGTCAACAACTGTCACTTCACCGATCAGAATCTTAGTGGTTTCTGGTACGGAGAAGCCTGCCAGTTCAGCAATTTTGTATGCCGGCTGACCAACGATAGCCGCGTTCAGCGCGCCATTTTTCAGGATAACGTCCTGAACGGCTTTCAGCTCTTTGCCTTGCAGCATGTAGCCACCGTGAGTCGCGAAACGCTCACGTACTGCGTCGTATACAGAGTCAACAACGACAACGGACTGTTCAGAAGCACAAATTACGCCGTTATCGAAGGTTTTAGACATCAGAACAGATGCAACAGCACGTTTGATATCAGCGGTTTCATCGATAACCACAGGGGTGTTACCTGCGCCTACACCGATTGCCGGTTTACCGGAGCTGTATGCTGCTTTAACCATGCCTGGACCACCGGTCGCAAGGATCAGGTTGATGTCCGGGTGGTGCATCAGCGCGTTTGACAGTTCTACGGAAGGTTGATCGATCCAGCCGATCAGATCTTTCGGTGCGCCAGCAGCAATTGCTGCCTGCAGAACGATATCAGCAGCTTTGTTAGTGGCATCTTTAGCACGCGGATGCGGAGAGAAGATGATGGCGTTACGCGTCTTCAGGCTGATCAGTGATTTGAAGATTGCAGTAGAAGTCGGGTTAGTGGTTGGAACGATACCGCAGATGATACCAATCGGTTCAGCGATGGTAATGGTACCGAAAGTGTGGTCTTCAGCCAGCACACCACAGGTTTTTTCGTCTTTATATGCGTTATAAATGTATTCGGAAGCAAAGTGGTTTTTAATCACTTTATCTTCGACGATGCCCATGCCAGATTCGGCAACGGCCATTTTCGCGAGAGGGATTCGAGCGTCTGCGGCAGCCAGAGCGGCGGCACGGAAGATTTTGTCAACCTGTTCTTGAGTGAAACTGGCATATTCACGCTGGGCTTTTTTTACGCGCTCTACAAGTGCGTTAAGTTCAGCGACATTAGTAACAGCCATAATGCTCTCCTGATAATGTTAAACTTTTTTAGTAAATCATCTGCTCGATACGAGAGTATAGACAGATCGACGAAAATTTGTGTAACGTTTTGAAAATCAAACGGTTAATTAACGTCCACTTTACCTTGATTTACTAAAAGAGCTTATACGCTAGCGCCACTTAATTCTAACGCGCTACCTCCAGGTGGCGTAAGCAAGATTACTCACTTCTGAGTAGTAATTGCGTGATCTGGATCAAAATTTCGCAAGGCTGACACCTTTCAGCAGGCCCTTTTAGCGTTTATCGGTAAGTGTTAATGAATTGATGGGGTGAATGCTATTAACATTAGCATATTTAATACATATTAATAACACCAAGTATTGGAAGTGTATTTACGTAGATATACACAGATAGAAGGTGAAGTATGCTGACAAAAGGCGTATCTTCAGCGCGGATTTTATCAATTTTTATGACTCATTTTATCCGGCTAACGCTTCGGAGCTAACCGTGATCCAAACGCTATTTGATTTTCCTGTCTATTTTAAATTTTTCATTGGGTTATTCGCATTGGTTAACCCGGTCGGGATCATCCCAGTCTTTATCAGTATGACCAGCTATCAAACGGCTGCTGCGCGAAATAAAACCAACCTTACGGCAAACCTGTCGGTTGCCATCATCCTGTGGACCTCGCTGTTCCTTGGTGACGGTATTCTGCAGCTCTTCGGTATCTCGATAGATTCGTTCAGGATTGCCGGCGGCATTCTGGTGGTGACTATCGCAATGTCGATGATTAGCGGAAAACTGGGCGAAGATAAGCAAAACAAACAGGAAAAATCAGAAACAGCAATCCGCGAAAGTATCGGCGTAGTGCCGCTGGCATTGCCGTTAATGGCGGGGCCGGGGGCGATAAGCTCAACTATTGTTTGGGGTACGCGCTATCACAGTGCGATTAACCTGTTTGGTTTTTTTGTGGCGATTGCGTTGTTTGCCCTGTGCTGTTGGGGACTGTTCCGCATGGCACCGTGGCTGGTACGGCTGCTGGGCCAAACCGGTATCAACGTCATTACGCGTATTATGGGGTTGTTGTTAATGGCCTTAGGGATCGAATTCATTGTGACTGGAATCAAGTCCATTTTCCCCGGTTTACTTGCCTGATATTCCTCTTCGGCATCAACGGAGCCTCTTTCGGCTCCGTTTCCTTTCGTTATTAGTAAAACTTCTCACTAAAGTTGAAAATCAGCATAGAAATATAAAAAACTCTGATGGCCATTCATTAATTTATTCATTGATTTTATAGATATAACGCTCAGTAGGCCACCAGAGGGATCCCGACGTCACTGTTATTTTATTAACATCATACTCTGGGGCTTGCTGAAGGATTATCGAAATGTTATTAGTTATTTCAGCGTTTTTTTTAGATGAATGTGCTAATTAATAACCAATTGTTAAATTTATGTGCATTTTGGCGTGGTGTTGACACAGGACTGGGGGGTTAACACTGCGTGTGATGCAATATATTGATTTTTATCGTTTTATTGTCACAATCTTTCATTCGTAAGACTTTTTTAGTGAGATTTATTTCCAATAAAAGAGAATTGGTTAACAAATTTGTAAAATGTATTGGCGGTTAAGAAACGCATTTGATACTTTCCGGCCAGGTATTATGCAGAAGAATTCACGTTGATGAGAATCATTTTCAATTAGTTTCTCTCAACAGGGTAATAACGTGTTTCCGGCAGGGGAGGCACGTAGGCAATCGACGCAAGGCGGTCATACGAATCGCCAGAAATAAATAAAGTCGGTGATAGCAAGCAGTAAAACAAGAAACTACCTGACGGCAGAAAATCTCCGGTGCCGTACAGGGATCCTGACAGGATTAACAGTCTGGTTAAAAAACCAGCCATAATAATGAGGGAGTACAAACACAATGACTAACATCACTAAAAAAAGTTTAGTAGCTGCGGGGATCCTAACTGCGCTAATCGCTGGGAATGTTGCTACGGCGGCAGTTGTACCAGCCGGTGTGCAGCTTGCTGAAAAGCAGACTCTGGTGCGTAATAACGGTTCGGAAGTTCAGTCACTCGATCCACATAAAATCGAAGGTGTACCTGAATCCAATATCAACCGTGACCTGTTTGAAGGTTTATTAATCAGCGATGTCGATGGCAAACCATCGCCTGGCGTGGCTGAAAAGTGGGAAAATAAAGACTTTAAGGTGTGGACATTCCATCTGCGTAAAGACGCTAAATGGTCTGACGGCACGCCTGTTACCGCGCAAGATTTCGTGTATAGCTGGCAACGCCTGGCTAATCCAAATACCGCGTCACCGTACGCCAGTTATTTACAGTACGGTCACATTGTCAATATTGACGATATTATCGCCGGCAAAAAGCCGATCACCGATCTCGGTGTCAAAGCTCTCGACGATCATACATTTGAAGTCACCCTGAGCGAGCCTGTTCCTTATTTCTACAAATTGCTTGTGCACTCATCCGTTTCTCCGGTTCCTAAAGCAGCGGTTGAAAAATACGGTGAGAAATGGACCCAGCCCGCTAACATCGTTACCAACGGCGCCTATAAGCTGAAAGACTGGGTGGTCAACGAGCGCATTGTACTTGAGCGTAACACCAACTACTGGGACAACGCCAAAACGGTTATTAACCAGGTTACCTACCTGCCAATTTCTTCTGAAGTGACTGACGTTAACCGCTATCGCAGCGGTGAAATCGACATGACCTATAACAACATGCCGATCGAGTTATTCCAGAAACTGAAAAAAGAGATCCCGAACGAAGTTCACGTTGACCCGTATCTGTGCACCTATTATTACGAAATCAACAACCAGAAAGCACCGTTCAACGATGTTCGTGTTCGTACCGCCCTGAAACTGGCGTTGGATCGTGACATTATCGTCAACAAAGTTAAAAACCAGGGGGACCTGCCGGCGTATAGCTTTACCCCTCCTTACACCGATGGCGCGAAACTGGTTGAACCTGAGTGGTTCAAATGGTCTCAGGAAAAACGTAATGAAGAAGCGAAAAAACTGCTGGCTGAAGCCGGGTATACCGCTGAAAAACCGTTGACCTTTGACCTGCTGTATAACACCTCAGATCTGCATAAAAAGCTGGCCATCGCAGCGGCATCTATCTGGAAGAAAAATCTGGGCGCCAACGTGAAGCTGGAAAACCAGGAATGGAAAACATTCCTCGATACGCGCCATCAGGGTAACTATGATGTTTCGCGTGCAGGCTGGTGTGCGGATTACAACGAACCAACATCCTTCCTGAATATGGTGCTGTCTGACAGCTCCAACAACACCGTCCACTATAAGAGCCCGGCGTTTGATAAGCTGATTGCGGATACGCTGAAAGTGACTGATGAAGCGCAGCGCAGCGAACTTTATTCGAAAGCGGAACAGCAGCTGGATAAAGATTCTGCGATTGTACCGGTTTATTACTATGTTAACGCCCGCCTGGTGAAACCATGGGTTGGCGGATACTCCGGTAAAGACCCGATGGATAATATCCACGTTAAAGACTTGTATATTATCAAGCATTAATGGCAAGACGTGGGGCAATCATTTTGCCCCACAGTGTCTTTTTCTTCGAACTATTAACACCGCTTTACCTGAACGTCGGGGTAGAAGAGGTGTAAAGGCACACGCCAGAAGGTACGGGCAATGTTAAAATTTATATTACGTCGCTGTCTGGAAGCGATTCCGACGCTGTTTATACTTATTACGATTTCATTCTTTATGATGCGCCTTGCGCCGGGAAGTCCATTCACCGGGGAACGCGCGTTACCGCCAGAAGTACTGGCTAATATCGAAGCGAAATATCATCTTAACGATCCTATCTCGACGCAGTACTTCAGCTACCTCAAGCAGCTGGCGCATGGCGATTTTGGGCCATCTTTTAAATATAAAGACTATACGGTAAACGACCTTGTGGCATCGAGCTTTCCGGTTTCTGCGAAGCTGGGAGCTGCGGCCTTTATTCTGGCGGTCCTCGTTGGCGTTAGCGCTGGGGTGATAGCCGCGCTGAAACAAAATACGCGTTGGGACTACACGGTGATGGGGGTGGCAATGACCGGGGTGGTTATCCCCAGTTTCGTGGTCGCTCCCTTATTAGTCATGATATTTGCCATAACCTTGAAATGGCTGCCCGGAGGCGGCTGGAATGGCGGGGCGTTGAAATTTATGATCCTGCCGATGGTGGCCTTGTCACTGGCTTATATCGCCAGTATCGCCCGTATTACCCGCGGTTCGATGATTGAAGTGCTGCACTCTAACTTTATTCGTACCGCGCGTGCTAAAGGGTTGCCGATGCGGCGGATTATTTTCCGCCATGCGTTAAAACCTGCGCTGTTGCCTGTGCTGTCCTATATGGGACCAGCATTTGTCGGCATTATTACCGGTTCGATGGTTATTGAAACCATCTATGGTTTGCCGGGCATTGGCCAGCTATTCGTCAATGGCGCGTTAAACCGCGACTATTCGCTGGTCCTGAGCCTCACCATACTGGTAGGGACGCTGACCATCGTGTTTAACGCGATTGTTGACGTGCTGTATGCCGTTATCGACCCGAAAATTCGTTACTGATACTGGAGCTCGCTATGATGTTAAGTAAGAAAAACAGCGAAGCGCTGGAAAATTTCAGTGAAAAGCTGGAGGTCGAGGGCCGCAGTCTGTGGCAGGACGCGCGTCGACGCTTTATGCATAACCGCGCGGCGGTAGCAAGCCTGGTCGTGCTGGTGATTATTGCGCTGTTTGTGACGCTGGCGCCGATGCTGTCGCAGTTTACCTACTTCGATACCGACTGGGGCATGATGTCCAGCGCGCCGGATACAGAATCTGGACACTATTTCGGCACCGACTCGTCAGGTCGAGACCTGCTGGTTCGTGTGGCGATTGGCGGTCGCATCTCGTTGATGGTCGGCATTGCCGCGGCGTTGGTCGCGGTAGTTGTCGGCACGCTATACGGTTCTCTGTCGGGCTACCTCGGCGGTAAAATCGACTCGGTGATGATGCGTCTGCTGGAAATCCTCAACTCCTTCCCGTTCATGTTCTTCGTGATTCTGCTGGTCACTTTCTTTGGGCAAAATATCCTGCTGATTTTTGTCGCTATTGGGATGGTATCCTGGCTGGATATGGCGCGTATCGTGCGTGGACAAACGCTGAGTCTCAAGCGCAAAGAGTTTATTGAAGCAGCGCAAGTGGGTGGGGTATCTACCGTGCGCATCGTTATCCGTCATATTGTGCCGAACGTGCTGGGCGTGGTGGTGGTGTACGCTTCGTTGCTGGTGCCCAGCATGATCCTGTTTGAATCCTTCCTGAGCTTTTTGGGATTAGGGACGCAGGAGCCATTAAGTAGCTGGGGGGCGTTGCTGAGTGATGGTGCCAACTCGATGGAAGTCTCACCATGGCTGCTGCTGTTCCCGGCAGGATTCTTGGTGGTCACTTTGTTCTGTTTTAACTTTATTGGCGATGGCCTGCGTGATGCCCTCGACCCGAAAGACCGTTAAGGAGTGCAGCCATGAGCGTAATTGAAACCTCAACCGCGCCGCTCGCGCAACAACAGGCTAACGCACTGCTGAACGTTAAAGATCTGCGCGTGACGTTTGCCACCCCCGACGGCGATGTGACTGCGGTAAACGATTTAAACTTTTCTCTGCGAGCTGGAGAAACGCTGGGTATTGTTGGGGAATCCGGTTCAGGGAAATCGCAAACGGCCTTTGCCCTGATGGGCCTGCTGGCGGCAAATGGCCGTATCGGCGGTTCCGCAACCTTCAACGGACGTGAAATTCTGAATTTACCGGAACGAGAGTTGAACAAACTGCGCGCCGAGCAAATCTCGATGATTTTCCAGGACCCGATGACCTCTCTCAATCCGTACATGCGAGTCGGCGAGCAGTTGATGGAAGTTCTCATGCTGCATAAAGGCATGAGCAAAGCAGAAGCCTTTGAAGAATCGGTCAGAATGCTGGATGCGGTGAAAATGCCGGAAGCGCGTAAGCGTATGAAAATGTATCCGCATGAATTCTCCGGCGGGATGCGTCAGCGCGTGATGATCGCCATGGCGCTGTTGTGCAGGCCTAAATTACTGATAGCCGATGAGCCGACTACCGCGCTCGATGTTACGGTACAGGCGCAAATCATGACCCTGCTGAATGAACTGAAAAGCGAATTCAACACTGCGATTATCATGATCACCCACGATCTGGGAGTAGTTGCCGGTATTTGCGATAAAGTTTTGGTGATGTACGCCGGACGTACCATGGAATATGGCAGTGCGCGGGATGTCTTTTATAAGCCCGTTCATCCGTATTCGATTGGTTTGCTGAATGCCGTACCTCGTCTGGATGCCGAAGGGGAAGAGATGCTGACTATTCCGGGCAACCCGCCGAACCTGTTGCGTCTACCAAAAGGCTGTCCATTCCAGCCGCGTTGCCCGCATGCGATGGAAATCTGTAGCAGTGCTCCGCCACTGGAAGAGTTTAGTCCGGGCCGCCTGCGCGCCTGCTTTAAACCGGTGGAGGAACTGGTATGAATGCGGTCACCGAACAACGAAAAGTGCTCCTTGAAATTGCCGATCTTAAAGTCCATTTCGACATTAAAGACGGCAAGCAGTGGTTCTGGCAGCCGTCTAAAACCCTGAAAGCGGTTGATGGCGTGACTCTGCGACTGTATGAAGGTGAAACCCTGGGCGTGGTTGGCGAATCAGGCTGTGGAAAATCGACTTTTGCCCGTGCGATTATTGGCCTGGTGAAAGCCACCGATGGAAAAGTCGCCTGGCTGGGTAAAGATTTGCTGGGCATGAGACCCGATGAGTGGCGGGAAGTGCGTAGCGATATTCAGATGATTTTCCAGGATCCGCTGGCATCACTGAACCCGCGCATGACCATCGGTGAAATCATTGCCGAACCGCTGCGGACTTATCATCCGAACCTGTCTGGTCAGGAAGTCCGCGACCGTGTGAAGGCGATGATGATGAAGGTGGGGTTGCTGCCAAATCTGATTAACCGCTACCCGCATGAGTTTTCCGGCGGTCAGTGTCAGCGTATTGGTATTGCCCGGGCGCTGATCCTCGAGCCGAAGCTGATTATTTGCGATGAACCGGTTTCGGCACTGGACGTATCCATTCAAGCCCAGGTGGTGAACCTGTTACAACAGCTCCAGCGTGAAATGGGATTATCGTTAATCTTCATTGCTCACGACCTGGCGGTGGTGAAACATATCTCCGATCGTGTGCTGGTCATGTATCTCGGACACGCGGTGGAATTAGGGACTTATGATGAGGTGTACCATAATCCGCTGCACCCTTATACCAAAGCGTTGATGTCTGCAGTGCCGATACCCGACCCGGATCAGGAAAGGAACAAGGTTATCCAGTTGCTGGAAGGCGAATTGCCGTCGCCGATTAACCCTCCTTCCGGCTGCGTGTTCCGTACGCGCTGCCCGATTGCCGGACCGGAATGCGCAAAAACCCGCCCGGTTCTCGAAGGAAGTTTCCGTCACGCAGTTTCCTGCCTGAAAGTAGACCCGCTATAATCCTGAGGGCTGACAAAGGTCAGCCCTTCTTTTTGGTGAGGTATATGTGTCAGGTTTAGTCTCTTCTGTCCGCCGCGCGCTCTATCGCAAATTATTCGATTTAAACACCCTTTCAGGGCGTCGCTTTGAAGGTATGTGCGCGCTGTTCGCCTTGCTCAGCGTTATTGTTATCTTCATTGAGTCCGGGGTCGGGACGCAATACCATTTAACCTTTGAGGAATGGCGCATTTTTGTCTGGCTGGAGGTCTTTATTACTCTGGTCTTTACCCTCGAATATTTTCTTCGCTTGTGCAGTTGGGCCAATCCCGCTAAATATGTGTTTAGCTTCTGGGGGATTATCGATCTGGCCACCATTTTACCGCTGTACGTGATGTGGCTATGGCCTGAAATCAGTCTGAGCTATGTCTTCGCCTGGCGAGCGATGCGTGTCCTGCGCGTCTTGCGTATTCTCAAGCTGCTGCGTTTTATGCCTTCTCTGCGAGTGTTCTGGAATGCGTTAAAAAGCGCCCGTCATCAACTGATGTTGTTCTATTCCTTTATTGCCATTCTGATGGTTGTTTTCGGCGCGATGATGTATCTGATAGAAGGGCCCAAATATGGCTTTACTACGCTGAATGCGTCTGTGTATTGGGCAATTGTTACGGTCACCACCGTCGGCTACGGTGACATTACACCGCACACGCCGTTGGGACGCATGGTGGCGTCAGTGCTTATCCTGATTGGATACTCTGTGATTGCGATACCGACCGGATTGATAACCACACACATGAGCAGTGCGTTTCAACAGCGCGGATATCAGCGTAGATGTCCACAGTGTCAGCAGGCGCAGCATGAACATAGTGCGCAGTTTTGTAACCGCTGCGGAAGTAAACTGCCGGGCTAAAAATGAAAAAAGCTGCGAGAGCAGCTTTTTTGTTTGTTACTCGCGCCAAAGAATATGGCAGAGTTTGTGATCTTTTTCGCGACATAATAAAACGCGCGCAAAAATATCGTTAATCTCGCCGTCTTCTGTATCTGCCAGACCAATCACCACTTCGGCAAAGAAGTCAGGGTTCAGGTCAAAATCAACATGCTCCTGCCAGTCTTCTGCCGGGTCGAATAACTCGGCACCACCGCGCTCTTCAAACTGTAAATTAAACAGAATGATGTCGGCTGGATCCAGGTTGTCCGCAGCCAGTTCGAGAAAAATATCGTAAGCCTGCTCAAGCGTTTCGTCTTCAGTCAGGCGATTGTTCAAATCCATATCCATAATGACTACCTGTTTACTGTCTGATGGGCACGTTTTACAGCAACGGACTAAAGAAGTAAAACAGTCGCTCAGCGATCCGCTGCCAGAGTGGTCGTTTTACCCACAAACGGGCATCAAGCAGACGGGAACGCGAAATATAATCATCCTGTACTGCCGCGAGATCGCCACCGAATCCGACATCATCAATGACCAGCGTGATTTCAAAATTGAGCCACAGACTGCGCATATCCAGGTTAACGGTACCGACCAGGCTCAGCTCGCCATCGACCAGTACGCTCTTGGTGTGCAGCAAGCCACCTTCGAACTGATAGATTTTAACGCCAGCCGCCAGCAGCTCAGTGAAAAAGGCCCGGCTTGCCCAGCCAACCAGCAGGGAATCATTCTTGCGTGGAAGAATAATACTGACGTCAACCCCGCGCTGCGCCGCTGTACAGATCGCGTGCAGCAGATCGTCGCTGGGAACGAAGTAGGGCGTGGTCATAATTAAATATTCACGCGCCGAATAAGCCGCGGTTAACAGCGCCTGATGAATCAAATCTTCAGGGAAGCCAGGTCCCGAAGCGATAGTGTGAATGGTGTGGCCGCTGGCCTGCTCAAATGGCATGATATTGACGTCTGGCGGCGGGGGCAGAATGCGCTTGCCGGTCTCAATTTCCCAGTCGCAGGAATAGACAATGCCCATAGCGGTGGCTACCGGGCCTTCCATTCTCGCCATCAAATCCACCCATTGCCCGACGCCGGCATCTTGTTTGAAGAAACGGGGATCGACCATGTTCATGCTGCCGGTATAAGCAATATAGTTATCGATCATGATCATTTTGCGGTGCTGACGCAGGTCCATACGGCGTAAAAATACACGCATCAGGTTTACTTTCAGCGCTTCAACAACCTCGATACCCGCGTTACGCATCATCGCGGCCCATGGGCTGCGAAAGAACGCCACGCTACCCGCGGAGTCCAGCATCAGGCGGCAGTGAATTCCACGCCTTGCGGCAGCCATTAATGACTCGGCGACCTGATCGGCCATACCGCCTGGTTGCCAGATGTAGAACACCATCTCTATGTTGTGACGCGCCAGTTGAATATCACGGATCAATGCCTGCATCACGTCCTCTGAACTGGTGAGCAACTGCAGTTGATTCCCTTTAACGCCAGCGATTCCCTGACGACGCTCGCACAGCTTAAATAAGGATGACGCGACGCTGCTGTTTTCCTGCGCAAAAATATGCTTACAGGCTTTAAGATCGTTCAGCCACTTGGCCGTTGACGGCCACATTGCCCGGGCGCGTTCGGCGCGACGTTTACCCAGGTGGAGCTCACCGAAGGAAAGATAAGCAATGATCCCTACCAATGGCAGAATATAGATGATCAAAAGCCAGGCCATTGCGGAGGGCACTGCGCGTCGTTTCATTAGAATGCGTAATGTTACGCCAGCAATGAGTACCCAGTAACCCAGAATGACCAGCCAACTCACCACGGTGTAGAAGGTTGTCATAAATTTAAAAATCCTTTTGAAAGCGTATTGTTAAGAGTTTACGCATCAGGATTAATCTGGCAAATAAAAACACGGGAAAACCACTGGTCTGCATTCGGTGTGGCGTTATAATGGCCGCTCAGTGACTGAAAGAGTAGTAAACATGAAGCGTAGTAGAACGGAAGTGGGACGCTGGCGGATGCTGCGTCAGGCTAGCCGCCGTAAAGCACGTTGGCTTGAAGGACAATCGCGCCGTAATATGCGTATCCATACCATCAGAAAGTGTATTCTCAACCATCAACGTAACTCGTTGCTGTTTGCGATCCACAACATCTGATCTCAAAAGGGCACCGCTGTCGGTGCCCAATGTCTGCTTTTCGTTTTGTTTTTAAAATACTTTTTTGTACGGTTTTACTGAAACCTGCGCGTAAACACCTGCCGCCACGTAGGGATCGGCTTCCGCCCACGCCTGCGCGGCTTCTAAAGATTCAAATTCTGCAATCACCGTTGAGCCGGTAAAGCCTGCGGCGCCCGGATCGTTACTGTCAACCGCTGGCATAGGACCCGCCGTGAGCAAACGGCCTTCGTCATGAAGGAGTTGCAGACGAGCCAGATGAGCAGGGCGTACGGAAAGACGTTTTTCGAGAGAGTCTGCGATATCTTGAGCGTAAATAACGTACAGCACGGGTAGAGCTCCTTGAACGGTAAAAGGTCATATTTACGTTATTGGAAAGGCCTGGTAACTGCAACGGAAAGATAACTAATATGTTAAGGCCATACTTTGAAAATGGTTTTTTATCATAAAATCGCGTTTTAAATGCCAGTTAGCTTCACGGTCTTATTGAATATGATTGCTATTTGCATTTAAAATCGGGGCCTGGTTTTTTTACTGAAACGATTATGACTTCAATGACCCTTGATTTACCTCGTCGCTTTCCCTGGCCTACGTTACTTTCTGTCGGCATTCATGGTGCTGTAGTGGCAGGTTTGCTGTATACCTCGGTACATCAGGTTATTGAACTGCCTGCGCCAGCGCAGCCGATCTCCGTTACGATGGTTGCGCCTGCCGATCTTGAACCGCCTCAGGCCGTTCAGCCGCCGCCGGAACCTGTCGTCGAGCCTGAACCGGAGCCAGAACCGATCCCCGAACCGCCAAAAGAAGCGCCGGTAGTGATTGAGAAACCGAAGCCCAAGCCTAAACCGAAGCCAAAACCGGTGAAAAAGGTGGAAGAGCAGCCGAAGCGTGATGTTAAACCAGCAGAGCCGCGTCCGACGTCCCCGTTTGAAAATACGGCGCCTGCGCGTCCAACAACCAGTACCGCTCCGGCAACCACTAAACCGGCGGTGAGCGTACCATCGGGTCCGCGAGCCTTAAGTCGTAATCAGCCTCAATATCCGGCACGTGCACAGGCGTTGCGCATTGAAGGCCGTGTGAAGGTCAAATTTGACGTGACCTCGGATGGCCGGGTTGAAAATGTGGAAGTTCTGTCCGCACAGCCTGCGAATATGTTTGAGCGTGAAGTGAAAAATGCGATGCGCAGATGGCGTTATGAAGCCGGTAAGCCAGGCTCCGGGCTGGTGGTGAATATTGTTTTCCGCCTGAACGGCACAACACAGATCGAGTAAGCATCAGGCCGGATTTGGCGTTACGCCGCCAAATCCGGCAGAATGATTGCCGGATGGCGATGCTTGCGCGTGCTATCAGGCCAGGGAGGGAATCGGCCGCGGTTTACCGTCTTTATCAACGGCAACGTAGATAAACAGGGCTTCGGTAGCTTTATAACGCTGACCGATAGGTTCTGAAGCGACTTTCTTCACCCAGACTTCAATATTAATGCTGATCGAGGTCGTCCCGCGTTTCACGCAGCGTGCATAGCAACAAACCACATCGCCCACGGCAACCGGGCGCAAAAAGCTCATTCCTTCAACCCGCACCGTTACCACGCGACCATGTGCGATCTCTTTGGCCTGAATAGCGCCACCTATATCCATTTGTGACATCAGCCAGCCACCAAAAATATCACCGTTCGCGTTGGTATCGGCAGGCATAGCCAGAGTGCGTAAAACCAGTTCGCCCTGGGGAGTGTTATTCGTTGTTGTCATTGTAGAACCGACTATAGAGAAAGATTACAGGCGCGATGCTACTAGAATTTACGCGCTGAGAACAGAGGGGATGCGGCCTGCGGGGCGGAAGTAAGCCAGGTTTGATGGCAACAAGGAACGCGAAGGGATAAAAATTCGCCAGATCCGGAGATCTGGCGAGCATTTGTTACGATTTATCTTCCTGCGGAAGGTGGCGGTAAATATAGACTCCGCTCAGTAACGTAAATAGTAAAGTCAGGGCGGTCAGGCCGAACACTTTAAAGTTGACCCAAATATTCTGCGGTAGCCAAAACGCGATATAGATATTCGCCAGACCGCACAGGATAAAGAAGACGGCCCAGGCGAAGTTAAGTTTTGTCCAAACCGGCTGTGGCAAGCTCAGCTCTTTACCTAACATGCGCTGAATCAGCGGCTTTTTCATTACCCATTGGCTAACCAGCAGCGCACCGGCAAACAGCCCGTAAATCACCGTTACTTTCCACTTAATGAATTCATCATTGTGGAAGAAGATGGTCAGGCCACCGAACACGGCTACCAGAACAAAAGTGATCAATGCCATCTTCTCGACCTTGCGATAGCGGACCCAGCTGTAAATCAAAACCACAGCCGTCGCAACAATCAGCGCCGAGGTCGCCGCGTAGATGTCATAGAGCTTATAAAAAGCAAAAAAGACAACCAGCGGTAAAAAATCAAGAAACTGCTTCATTCTTCGATTCCGTCATCAAAAGCACCGGGTACAAGCCCGGAATGCGTTCAGGGTTTATTGGCGAATTAGCATGTACAGGCGGAACAAATAGATCAGCAATACGGCGGAGATCATATTGCTCAGCGTATTCGCCAATACCGCGCCTACATTTGGCGTAAGTACCGCAAAACTTGGCGCAAAAAGCAACAACAACGTTTTTGCCAGCAGCCAACCGATCACTGCTGGTGCAACCAGGCGCATATTCGACCACGCCAGACGCATACTGTTGCGCATCGCGGCAAAGACACCCATTTTGTCCTGTACTAACATCACCGGTGCAAGTGCCAGCAGGATAGCCAGCAGAATACCGGGTACCACCACCAGCATAATACCGATTTGCACCAGCAGAGTAGTCAGAAAAATCAGAATAAACAGCTTCGGCAAAACCGGCGCGCTGGCACCGATGGCGCGTAACGCGCTGACCCGATGACCGGCTGAAATCAGCTGAATCATCAGGATAATACCTCCGGCGAGGATGGCATTACCAATCAGACCGGAAAACGTCGACGCCGCGGAAGCGCGTAGCAAAATTTGCTGTTGCTCCGGGGTCATGTTTTGCACCAGATCGAACAATCCCACGCTGCTGGTTAACTGATCGCCTTCACTGAGTTGCGCAATTTGTGCGTCGGTGGGAGAAAAGGCATGCCCTAACACCACTGTGATAAACGCGCACAACAACGATACCAGCAAGATGGTAATGAATTGATTACGGAAAAAGTTTCCCGTGTCACGGTAAACGGATTTCGCCGTGATAGACATGCACTCTCCTTGAGTTTTGCAGGTGTTCATTTGTGGGCAATTGTACCCTGGATAACTCTACAGTGGCAGCATCGCGCGGTGTATGGAAAAGCATATCTTTGTAAAGCCCCGGTAATTTTTGACTATGACTTCAGCGTCATGCAAGAACGTTGGTTGTTCTCTGCGCATCACGAACAAATAACCATCGCTATTCTGCAACGGAGGTCAGGTACTTGCGTGGCGAAAATATATCAAAATTGATCTGAATTGGGTTAACCAGGATTTTGAATGCAAGTTCTAACTTAATCTGGATCAATAAATGTTAAATTATCAAAGTCAATGTGATCCAGGTTAGATCACTTATTACTCCAATGTGGGTATATTCGTTCCGCTTTTATAACCATAACGATGGAGCGGACATGAAAAAATTAACAGTTGCAGCAGTGGCTTTAACAACTCTTCTCTCTGGTAACGTATTTGCGCATGAGGCCGGAGAATTCTTTATTCGTGCAGGTTCTGCCACCGTCAGACCGACGGAAGGCGCGGGTGGTACGCTGGGAAGCCTGGGTGGCTTTGATGTCAGCAATAACACGCAGTTGGGTCTGACATTTACCTACATGGCAACCGACAATATCGGTGTTGAATTACTGGCAGCCACGCCGTTCCGCCATAAAATTGGCACTGCCACAACAGGTGATATTGCGACCGTTCACCATTTACCGCCGACCTTAATGGCGCAGTGGTATTTCGGCGATTCCAGCAGCAAACTGCGTCCGTACGTTGGTGTCGGTGTGAACTACACCACCTTCTTTGACGAAGGCTTTAACAATAACGGCAAAGAAACCGGTTTATCTGACCTGAGCCTGAAAGACTCCTGGGGTGCAGCAGGGCAAGTGGGTATGGACTATCTGATTAACCGCGACTGGCTGATTAACATGTCGGTCTGGTACATGGATATCGACACCACCGCGAGCTACAAACTGGCTGGCGCGCAGCAGCATGACAGCGTACGCCTCGATCCGTGGGTGTTTATGTTCTCCGCGGGTTATCGCTTCTAAGTCCGTGATTAAAATACTGAAAAGCTGATCGTTCCACGGTCAGCTTTTTTATTACCAGTTTATTTCTTCCTGCCTTTCTCCCCGTCGATGTAATGCTACTCTTTAAGCAAACTGGCTTTGAGGGCATTGACGATGATGTTGACTCGACTCCTGCTACAACAAAAAATCACACTTTTGGAACCATTCACCGGAGATGAAACGGCAGAGTTCGCCGTGAGTGCCGCGCGTGACTTATTGAATTTTATGGATAAAATTGAAGTACTGGAGAAACGCATTGCGACTCCGGTTAAACTACCTTATTGCAGCGCCAGTCCTGTTTGTGAGATTGAAGCGGGCTATGCCGCAGGCGTGAGCGATTGTCGTGAGGCCATTCGTCGGGCGGGGTTTCCAATTGAGGGTGATGATTAGTTTGCATTTATGTTAACAAAAATGTGCTTTTATTGTATAAGTCTGTAACTTTAGCGCACACAACGGCGGGCTTCTAAGGCATCAGCTTAGGGACGGTTAACATTCTCAATCAACATACAGCGCAGTTATGCAACGACATAAACGGGTAACCGGTTTGGCAATATGTTAACTATCAGGGTGAACTCGTGAAGATTGTGCAGGACAAGCTCAGAAACAGGCAGGCACTGCTGGTATCAGGGCTCATTACGTTGATATTTACGTCGTTGTTTCTGTTTATAATTTATGAGCAGCGGATGGCTGCAGTCAGTGACGGTGTTAACCGCATGCAAGCGCGCATGATGGACATTTTTAACGATAATGAGCTGATCGCCGATGCGATTGGTGAGCGCTATCACCATATTAAATCGGGTGAGCAATGTGGCGATATTTCACAATTTGTTCCCCGCAATGAGATTGAATGGGGAATTAACGCTGACCCAAAGCGTCTGCATTCGGTAACGGGGACAATTATTGCCCAGCAAGCCAGCCACAACGCGCTGTGTATGTATACGGCGGCGGAGTTTATTCGCGGTATGGTTAATGAGCTAAATCCGGGCAGCTTCGATGCACATCGTTATATTATCGCCAAAAATTCAGATTATTTTTACTGGTTTATGGCTTCCGATTCGCGCAACTTCAGTTTCTCAAATTCTGAAATGGCGCGGGATCTCACCAACTTTTTCTATCCGCCGGTCGATTTCTATACCCGACTGTTGCAAAAAAACGTCAAAAACAAAGCCCTTAGTTCAACGAACTTCTATACCGATAAAATTACCGGTGAAAAAGCTTACAGCGTGGTGAGCTATATCTACGATCTGTCTGGCAAAGAGATATCAGACCAAATCGTGGCCTATCTGGTTTATGACCATTCAA
The DNA here is from genome assembly GCF_030336655.1 of Citrobacter sp. Cb041. NCBI lineage: Bacteria > Pseudomonadati > Pseudomonadota > Gammaproteobacteria > Enterobacterales > Enterobacteriaceae > Citrobacter > Citrobacter sp. Cb041. The sequence goes on from NZ_JAOWDD010000042.1 coordinate 347,000, forward strand.
AGCCCGAATTGCAGGAAGCGTTGGCTCAAGCATTTGACTACCAGCTCCCACCAGAGCTGAATGTGGAATTGGTAAATTTGACCAACAATGAAAGTCTCTGTTTATCCGGTAAATGTACAGGTCAATCCCGTTTTTTAGTGCGCAATTTTTCGGAGAAATATGCGCTGCACTATTCGCTTTCATTAGGCCGTTTTATGACGCGCGATACCCATGCCGGGATCGTGATCCTGCTGGCGCCGTTCTTTTTCATCATGATTAGTTTCTCGCTAAAATCATGGCTGAACGAAAGCGACCTGAAGGTTTATATAGACACCCTGACTGGTTGCTTTAATCGCCGAATACTCGACATCATCAAGCGCCGTGATTTATCCCACTGTTCGGTGGTGCTACTGGACTGCAATAAGTTCAAGGCCGTCAATGATACCTGGGGTCACGCGGCAGGCGATCGTGCGCTGCAAATTATCGCCAACAGGATGTTATCAAACACCCGCACCAGCCACGATATTGTGATTCGTACCGGCGGGGATGAATTTATGATCCTGCTGTTTCGCTCGCAGGCAACTGATGCCATCGCAATCGCTCAACGTATCAGCGGGCAGGTGACCAGCCATGTGTTTGTAGTGGACGGTCATACCGTGCCATTGTCAGTATCGTGGGGGATTGCAGAGGTGAACGGCGAACTGGATGTGGCTATTCAGAATGCAGATAGCGCCATGTATAAAATGAAGCACACGAAAGAAGCGTAAAACCGCCAGAAGTCTCTGGCGGTTGATTTAGCTTACTGCCGGGTGGCGGCTTTCATCGCGCTGACAAAAGCTTTCAGCTCAGCCAGCATCTGTTCCGGTGCCGCAACATTTTTCTCAATGATTTTCACAATTGCCGAGCCGGAAATAGCGCCAGCAGCGCCAGCGTCAATCGCGCCGGTTACCTGTTCAGGCGCAGAGATACCAAACCCCTGTAAAGAAGGTGGAGCATCATATGCTTTCAACTTTTCGACCAGGTGATGCAGCGGTAACGCCGCTCGATTTTCTGCACCGGTCACGCCCGCACGCGAAAGTAAATAGGTATAGCCACGGCCATGAGAGGCGATCTGGCGCAGCAGTTCTTCATCAGCGTTCGGTGGGCAGATAAAAATTGGCGCAATGTTGTGGCGGAGCGCCGCAGCTCTGAATGGCGCGGACTCTTCAACCGGAACATCGGCTACTAACACGGAATCCACGCCCACTTTTTCACACTGGGCGTAAAACTCGTCAATGCCCTTGCTAAACACCAGGTTGGCATACATCAGCAAGCCAATGGGAATCGTAGGGTGCTTCTGGCGAATCAGCGCCAGCATTTCAAAGCATTGCGACGGCGTGACGCCGGCGGCAAACGCACGCAGGGTGGCTTCCTGAATGGTTGGACCGTCAGCCAGCGGATCGGAGAACGGAATACCGAGCTCAAGGGCATCGGCACCGGCTTCAATCAGCGTATCAATGATTTTCAGTGACTGCTCAACAGACGGATCGCCCAGGGTTACGAAGGGGACAAAAGCACCTTCTTTGCGGTCCTTCAGCTGTGCAAACAGGTTTTCGTAACGTTCCATCAGATTTCCCCTCGCGCTTTCAGAATATCGTGTACGGTGAAAATGTCTTTGTCGCCGCGACCGGAGAGATTAACCACCAGTAACTGCTCTTTTTCCGGGTTTTCACGCATCATTTTCAATGCGTGTGCCAGGGCATGGGAGGACTCCAGCGCCGGAATAATCCCCTCGTGCAGACACAGCGTTTTGAAGGCCTCAAGCGCTTCGTCGTCGGTGATCGAAACATAATCGGCGCGACCAATGCTGTTCAGATACGCATGCTGCGGCCCGACAGACGGGAAATCCAGCCCCGCGGAAATAGAGTAAGACTCTTCAATCTGTCCTTCTTCGGTCTGCATCATCGGGGACTTCATGCCGAAGTAAATCCCGACACGACCATGCTTCAACGGTGCGCCATGTTCCCCTGATTCAATCCCATGACCGCCAGGCTCGACGCCAATCAGACCGACGCTGGTTTCATTAATAAAGTCCGCGAACATACCGATGGCGTTAGAACCGCCGCCCACGCAGGCGATAACCGCGTCCGGCAGGCGACCTTCTTTTTCAAGGATCTGCGCTTTAGTTTCCTCGCCGATCATGCGCTGAAATTCACGAACAATGGTCGGGAAGGGATGTGGACCCGCCGCCGTACCGAGCATATAGTGCGCGGTATCGTAGCTGCCAGACCAGTCGCGCAGCGCTTCGTTACAGGCATCTTTCAGCGTTGCAGAACCGCTGTGAACCGGGATAACTTCAGCCCCCATCAGACGCATACGGAAAACGTTTGGCGACTGGCGTTCAACGTCTTTTGCACCCATATAAATACGGCATTTCAGCCCCAGCAGTGCGCTGGCGAGAGCTGATGCAACACCGTGCTGGCCCGCGCCGGTTTCGGCGATGATCTCCGTTTTCCCCATACGCTTCGCCAACAACGCCTGGCCCAACACCTGGTTGGTTTTGTGCGCGCCGCCGTGCAGCAAATCTTCACGTTTGAGATACAGCGTAGTGTGGGTGCCTTGAGTAATGTTCTGGCATTTGGTCAGGGCAGTTGGACGACCAGCATAGTTTTTCAGCAGGTCTGTAAACTGCGCCTGAAATTCAGGATCCTTTTGCGCGCTGACAAAAGCTTCTTCCAGTTGGCGCAGGGCAGGCATCAGAATCTGTGGCACATACATACCGCCAAATTCACCAAAATACGGATTGAGTAATGTTGTCATGTCCTTTTCCTTAATATGCGCGCAGCGTCTGAAAGACCGAAGCCAAAAGACGTGCATCCTTGATGCCCGGCTGTGACTCTACGCCAGAATTGAAATCGAGACCGGCACAGCCGGTTTTTGCCGCGTCAACGCAGTTATCAGCACCGAGTCCGCCAGCCAGTAAAACGTTATCCAGCGATTGTTCGCCTAAAAGTGACCAGTCGAAGCGTTGACCGCTGCCGCCCTGACCATTGTCGAATACGTATTTATCGACGTGCTGATAATCACGAGCTGGCAACGTTTCGCTGACGCTTAACGCCTTCCAGATTTGCACCTGTTCGGGGAGCGCGTCGCGCAGGGCGTCAACATAGGCCTGGTCTTCGCTACCATGCAATTGCACGGCTGTTAGCCCCAGAGCCGCCGCTGTTTCGCGCACGTCGGTAATCTCTGCGTTGCGAAACACCCCGACATATTGCAGCGGTGCGCCGGTCATGACCTCGCGTGCGCGTTCAACGCTGACCGCGCGTGGCGATGTGGACACAAAAATCAACCCGCCGTAAATGGCACCCGCTTCGTATGCCGCGTTTGCATCCTGAGCCCGGGTTAAACCGCAGACTTTATTTTCGCCGAGCAGAACGCGACGCACGGCAGCATGCAGATCATCATGCGACATCAACGCAGAGCCAATCAGAAAACCGTTGGCGAAGTGGCTGAGTTCTCGCACTTGACCATAGGTATTGATACCGGACTCGCTGATGACGGTTACGCCATGACCCAGTCGCGGCGCAAGTTGGCGGGTGCGATTCAGATCAATCGACAGGTCGCGTAAATCACGGTTGTTGATACCGACGACTTTGGCGCCCAGTGCGATAGCTCGCTCCAGCTCTTCATCATTACTGACTTCGGTCAGTACGCCCATTTTCAAACTGTGGGCGACGGCGGCGAGTTGGCGATATTGCTCATCATCAAGCACCGACAGCATCAGCAGACAGGCGTCCGCCTGATAGAAGCGCGCCAGGTAAATCTGGTAAGGATCGATAATAAAGTCCTTACACAGAATCGGTTGCGGTGCGATGCGGCTGACGATGGGCAGGAAATCAAAGCTCCCCTGGAAATATTTCTCATCGGTCAGTACGGAAATCGCGGAAGCATATTGTTTATATACGCCCGCAATCTGTGCCGGGTCGAAGTCATCACGGATCACGCCTTTTGACGGAGACGCTTTTTTGCACTCCAGAATAAAGGCGGTGCGTGCACCTTGCAGCGCATCGTAGAAATCACGAGAGCTGGGTTGAACATCATTCTGAAAGCTGGCCAGCGGTTGTTGCTGTTTGCGGGCTTCTACCCAAATCGCCTTGTCTGCGACAATTTTCGCTAAAACGGTTTGCATCATTTACCCTCTTGCTGCCAGTGCAGTGACACGGTCATAGGCCGCGCCGCTGCGCAGTACATTAATCACAGTTTGCGCATTGGCTTTTAAATCTTCTTCACCGTGCAGGCGCATTAACATGGCGACATTCGCGGCAACAGCAGCTTCATGAGCGGCTTCACCTTTACCTTGTAACAAGCGACTAAGAATGTCACGGTTTTCTTCCGGCGTGCCGCCAGCCAGCTGTTCCTGGTGGTAAGGCGTCAGGCCAAAGTCTTCCGCCGTCAGTTGATAGCTCTTGATTTCGCCATCATGCAACTCTGCCACAATGGTCGGTGCATGCAGGGAAACTTCATCCATGCCTCCGCTGTGCACCACGGCTGCCCGCTGATACCCCAACACGCGCAGCGTTTCGGCAATCGGCAGCACCAGTTCCGGACTGTAAACGCCGATCAGCGCCAGCGGCGGATGTGCCGGGTTAATCAACGGGCCGAGGACGTTAAACAGCGTACGGGTTTTCAACTGTTGGCGTACTGGCATAGCATGGCGAAAACCGGTGTGGTATTTCGGCGCAAACAAGAAACACACACCGAGGTCGTCAAGTGCCTGACGGGATTTATCGGCGTTCATATCCAGATTGATGCCAAAAGCCGCTAACAGATCCGAAGAGCCCGACTTGCTGGAGACGCTGCGGTTGCCGTGTTTGGCGACTTTCAGTCCGCAAGCGGCCGCCACAAAGGCGCTGGCGGTGGAAATATTGATACTGTTGCTGCCATCACCGCCGGTACCGACAATATCGGCAAACAGATAATCAGGTCGCGGGAACGGGGCGGCGTTTTCCAGCAGCGCGGTTGCCGCACCGGCAATTTCATTCGGGTGCTCGCCACGAATTTTCATGCTCACCAGCGCCGCAGCCAGTTGTTCCGGCTTCAGTTCACCGCGTACCACGGCGGAGAACAGTTGGTGGCTTTCCTGCTGAGACAGCGTCTGGGCCTGATACAGTTTCTCCAGAATAGGTTGCAGCGTATTAGTCTGTTCGAGTTTCTGTTGCGCCCAGGCCAGCGTTTGCTCCAGCAGACGTGCGCCCTGGGTGGTCAGAATGGATTCTGGATGGAACTGGAAGCCACATACGCGATCGGTATCGTGACGTACCGCCATCACCATGCCGTTAAAGTGGGCGTTGATGGTCAATCCGGCCGGAACGTTGCTGCCAACCAGCGAGTGATAGCGCGCCACCGGCAGCGGATTTGCCAGACCGGCGAACATTGCCTGACCGTCGTGTTCAATGCTGGACGCTTTGCCGTGCAGGATTTCCCCAGCCTGTCCCACGTATCCACCATAGGCCTCGACAATGGCCTGATGCCCCAGACAAATGCCGATGATTGGCAGCTTGCCGCGCAGGCGGGTTAACAGCTCCGGCATGCAGCCCGCTTCGCTTGGCGCACCTGGACCTGGAGAGAGCATCAGCACCGGATTTTTCATGGTCGCTAAGCGGTCTATTAATGTCTGGGCCGGAATATGGTTGCGGTAAATCACCACGTTATGACCGTTAGTACGCAGCTGATCTGCCAGGTTATAGGTAAAAGAGTCGATATTATCGAGCAGCAGAATGTCAGCCATTAGAAGGTCTCCTGTGCGTGGTGTGCGGTGGCGATAGCACGCAGAACCGCACGCGCTTTATTACGGGTTTCATCGGCTTCTGACTGCCCAACGGAATCCAGAACAATTCCGGCGCCAGCCTGTACGGTGGCAATACCGTCTTCCACGAGGGCGGAACGAATCACAATACAGGTATCCAGATCGCCATGGGCCGTGAAGTAACCTACTGCACCGCCATAGCTGCCGCGACGACGGCCTTCGGCCTCGGCGATAAGCTGCATGGCGCGAACTTTCGGCGCTCCGCTTAGCGTACCCATGTTCATACAGGCGCGGTAAGCATGCAGCACATCCAGATCGCTACGCAGCTCGCCGACTACGCGGGAAACCAGGTGCATAACGAAGGAATAACGATCCACTTTGGTGAGGTCAGCAACGTAGCGGCTGCCGGGCGTACAGATGCGCGCCAGGTCGTTACGCGCCAGGTCTACCAGCATCAGGTGCTCGGAAAGCTCTTTATGATCGGTACGCATCTCCAGCTCAATACGGCTGTCGAGATCGCGATCCAGTGAACCGTCCGCACGACGACCGCGTGGGCGGGTCCCGGCAATCGGGTAGATTTCAATCTGCCGGCTGGTGGCATCGTATTTCAGCGAGCTTTCCGGAGAGGCGCCGAACAGGGTGAAATCGTTGTCCTGCATAAAAAACATGTACGGGCTGGGGTTACTTTTCTTCAGCACATAGTAGGCCGCCAGCGGTGACGGGCAGGGCAGCGAGAAACGACGGGATGGAACCACCTGGAAAATTTCGCCAGCGCGAATGGCTTTTTGCATACCACGAACCACGGCGGCAAACTCTTCATCGCTCTGATTGCATTCGCAGCGCATGTGCGGGACTTCAGTGACGGGCAGCGGCGGCGCAGGTTCGGTAAGCTGCTGGCTCAGTTGCGCCAGACGGGCATTAAGACGCTGTTTTTCTGCATCGCTGGGGGTAAAAATGCTGGCCTGAATGCGGGTGCTTTTCTTCTGATGGTCGATGACCATGAGCGTTTCTGCCAGATAGAAGCAGTAGTCAGGGCAACGGTTGCCCGCTTCAAGCTGAGGTAAATCTTCAAAACCGGCAACCAGGTCGTAGGAAAACAGACCGCCGAAGAACATCGCTTCACGTTCTTGCGCAGGAACATTAACCAGCTCCTGCAATAAACGGAAGGCATCAAATACGGACAGGGAACATAAGCGGGCATCTTCATCCAGCAGCGGGCTAACGGCAGGGAATCGCAGATGGCGACCATTCGGTTGTTGTTTGTTCTCAACACCCGCTGGCAGGGCAGCATCCAGCAGCGGCAGCAGCGATGCGCCGTTAGCGGATAATGCCTGAATGGTGACAGTGTCACCGATGGCGGTAATGCGTAATGCACTGTCGACCAGCAGCAAGCTCTTCAGATCGTCTTTGCTGTCGATATCGGCAGATTCCAGCAGCAGCGTTGCCGGACGTGCGCCACACACCTGATGAAACAGCGCCGTCGGATTTTCACGGTAGGCGGCATCGCAGGCAAGCAGTTCGAGTGTCGGTTTTTGTGTTTGCATCGTTATTCTCATTAATTTTGTTCAAAAAAAAGCCCGCTCATTTGGCGGGCCGGGTATCTGGTTGCATATTGCAGACGTAAGACACTGCCCGAAATCAGGAAGTGCGCCACCAACCGTGCAGAACAAATGTTGCTTTCATCTCAGATACCTTCTTCATGTGAACTTGCGTACTAGTTAACTAGTTCAATGGAATAAAGTCAACACCTGATTTCAGTATATTTGTCTAAACCGCTATGATGGGCGGGTTAAGACATTTAGTGAAACGGGAGCCGCATTGAGCGACACGAATTACGCAGTGATTTATGACCTGCACAGTCATACTACAGCCTCCGATGGGCGATTAACGCCAGAAGCCTTAGTACACCGTGCGGTAGAGATGCGAGTCGGTACACTGGCGATCACCGATCATGACACCACGGCGGGTATTGCGGCGGCAAGAGAAGAAATTTCACGTGCGGGTTTAGCGTTAAATTTGATCCCTGGCGTCGAGATATCAACAGTCTGGGAAAACCATGAGATCCATATCGTGGGTCTGAACATTGATATCGCCCATCCAATGATGTGCGAATTTCTGGCGCAGCAAACGGAACGTCGTCAGCAGCGCGCGCGCCTGATTGCTGAACGACTCGATAAAGCGCATATTCCCGGTGCGTGGGAAGGGGCATTACGCCTGGCTGATGGCGGGGCGATCACTCGGGGGCATTTTGCGCGTTTCCTGGTGGAATGCGGAAAAGCCACAACCATGGCGGATGTCTTTAAAAAATATCTTGCCCGTGGGAAAACCGGTTACGTTCCGCCACAGTGGTGTACAATAGAACAAGCTATTGATGTCATTCATCATTCTGGCGGTAAGGCAGTTCTGGCTCATCCTGGGCGGTACGATCTTAGCGCTAAGTGGCTGAAAAGACTGGTTGCGCATTTTGCTGAACATCACGGCGACGCGATGGAAGTGGCACAGTGCCAGCAGTCTCCCAATGAACGCACCCATCTGGCGACGCTTGCGCGTCAGCATCAACTGTGGGCATCGCAAGGGTCTGATTTTCATCTACCCTGCCCATGGATTGAGCTGGGTCGTAAACTCTGGTTGCCCGCAGGCGTAGAAGGCGTCTGGCAACTTTGGGAACAGCCCGAGACCACAGAGAGGAAAGTATGAGCCAGTTTTTTTATATTCATCCCGAAAACCCACAGCAGCGACTGATCAATCAGGCCGTTGAAATCGTGCGTAAAGGAGGGGTGATCGTCTATCCAACTGATTCCGGCTATGCGTTGGGTTGCAAAATTGAAGATAAAGGCGCAATGGAGCGCATTTGTCGCATCCGTCACCTGCCGGACGGGCACAACTTTACGCTGATGTGTCGTGACCTGTCCGAACTGTCGACCTATTCGTTTGTCGACAACGTGGCCTTCCGTTTAATTAAAAACAACACGCCGGGTAACTACACGTTCATCCTGAAGGGGACGAAAGAAGTACCGCGCCGACTGTTGCAGGAAAAACGTAAGACCATTGGTTTGCGTGTACCCTCGAATCCGATTGCGCTGGCGCTGCTGGAAGCGCTGGGCGAGCCTATGCTCTCTACATCACTGATGCTGCCGGGCAGCGAATTTACCGAGTCAGATCCGGAAGAAATCAAAGATCGTCTGGAGAAAGTGGTGGATTTGATTATCCACGGTGGATATCTCGGCCAGCAGCCAACCACGGTTATCGATTTAACCGATGATTCCCCGGTGGTATTGCGCGAAGGCGTCGGCGACGTTAAACCTTTCTTATAATGGCGCGAACCGCTATACTACGCGGCCTTAAAATGGCGCTGACTGGCGCCGTTGATTCTCCTGTTCGACGCCTGTGAAGGCGACATCTAAAGGAAGCTCTATGAGCGAAAAGTTACAAAAAGTGCTGGCGCGCGCTGGCCACGGTTCTCGCCGTGAAATTGAATCCATAATTGCCGCGGGTCGCGTGAGCGTTGATGGCAAAATTGCCACGCTCGGCGATCGCGTTGAAGTTACGCCGGGTCTGAAAATCCGTATCGACGGTCATCTGATTTCGGTGAAAGAATCTGCGGAGCAAATCTGCCGTGTTCTGGCTTATTACAAGCCAGAAGGTGAACTGTGTACCCGTAACGACCCGGAAGGTCGTCCGACCGTGTTTGATCGTCTGCCAAAACTGCGCGATGCGCGCTGGATTGCCGTGGGACGTCTGGACGTGAATACCTGTGGTTTACTGCTGTTTACCACCGATGGCGAACTGGCGAACCGTCTGATGCACCCAAGCCGCGAAGTTGAACGTGAATATGCGGTGCGTGTGTTTGGTCAGGTTGATGACGCAAAACTGCGCGATCTGAGTCGTGGCGTGCAGCTGGAAGATGGTCCGGCCGCATTTAAAACGATCAAGTTCAGCGGCGGTGAAGGGATCAACCAGTGGTATAACGTCACGTTGACCGAAGGGCGTAACCGTGAAGTCCGTCGCCTGTGGGAAGCCGTGGGCGTGCAGGTAAGTCGTCTTATCCGTGTACGTTACGGTGATATCCCACTGCCGAAGGGCCTGCCGCGTGGCGGCTGGACGGAACTTGACCTCGCGCAGACCAACTATTTGCGTGAACTGGTGGAACTGAAGCCGGAAACCACCTCTAAAGTTGCCGTCGAGAAAGATCGTCGCCGTATGAAGGCAAACCAGATCCGCCGTGCGGTGAAGCGCCACTCTCAGGTTGGCGGCAGCCGTCGTCCGGGCGGTCGCAGCAACAACGGTTAATCATGAGTAGGCCTGTTAAGCAACGCGCCATCAGGCGTTAGCGTGGAGCCGGATGCGGCGTAAGCGCCTTATCCGGCCTACTGTCAGTAATCGATCCCCATCTGGGCTTTTACGCCCGCTTCAAAGGCGTGCTTAACCGGCCGCAGTTCGCTGACCGTATCCGCTAACTCCAGAATATCGCGATGACATCCACGACCGGTGATAATGACCGTTTGATGGGCAGGGCGCGCGTTTAGGGCATTGATGACCTCGTCGAGCGGCAGATAGTCGTATGCAACCATGTAGGTCAGCTCGTCCAGTATCACCATATCCAGCTCAGCGTCGGCCAGCATCCGCTTGCCGTGTTCCCATACGGCCATGCAGGCTGCGGTGTCGGACTCGCGGTTCTGCGTTTCCCAGGTAAATCCTGTCGCCATGACCTGAAACTCAACGCCGTGGGGTTCGAGTAAGTTTCGTTCACCGTTTGGCCACGTCCCCTTAATAAATTGCACTACGCCAACTTTTTTACCGTGGCCTACTGCGCGCGTGGCGGTACCGAACGCGGCGGTGGTTTTACCCTTACCATTTCCGGTGAACACAATAATAATCCCGCGCTCGTCTCTGGCGGCGGCAACACGGGCGTCAACCCGGTCTTTTACGCGCTGCTGGCGCTGCTGATAGCGTTCTTCACTCATTGGGCGATTCCTGGTTTACGGCCCGGCTGGGCATCGAAAGTCATACCGGTTTTACGGCGGCTGTCATCGCCCATCAGCCACAGGTAGAGCGGCATAATATCGGCGGGGGTTTTCAATTTTTGCGGATCTTCCGTCGGGAACGCGCTGGCTCGCATGCCGGTACGCGTTCCACCAGGATTGATACAGTTTACACGCAGGTGGCGGTTCTGATATTCATCAGCCAGAACCTGCATCATTCCTTCGGTAGCAAATTTGGAGGTGGCGTATGCCCCCCAGTTGGCGCGCCCCTGGCGACCGACGCTGGAGGAGGTAAAGACCAGCGATCCGGCATCGGATTTGAGCAACAACGGCAGCAATGCCTGAGTCAGCATAAAGGTGGCGTTCACGTTTACCTGCATCACGTCCTGCCATACCTGCGGGTTTTGCTCGCTCATCGGGCAAATGTCACCGAGCAATCCGGCATTATGCAATACGCCATCCAGACGCGGGAAATGCGCGGCAATGCGCTGTGCGAGCTGGTGGCATTCGTCAGACGTACAGGTGAGCAGATCCAGCGTGAACCAGTGTGGTTGCGTACCTTTTTCTTCGGCGATGGAGCGGGCAACCTGACGCAGTTTTTCTTCGTTACGCCCTAACAGAATCACGGTCGCGCCGTAACGCGCGTAGGTCTGTGCGGCTTCACGCCCGATACCATCGCTGGCACCGGTGACCAGAATAATGCGGTCCTGTAGAAGATCTTGTTTCGGTTGATAATGCACGGCTACTCCTCGGCGACGTCCTGGCCATCTCGTTCGCGATAACTTTTGGGCTTTATGCCTTAAACCCTGTTCTTTTTCAATCAGCCAAAGGCAATAACACCGCAAAATGAACGCGTTGTCATGCTTTTTACTGAATGGATGAAGCAAGACGGGTTAACAAGGCTGTTGTACACTGAGCGAAAGTAGCGTTGTTTAACCAAGGTGGGTCACGTGGAATTGTTGTCTGAATATGGGTTGTTTTTGGCAAAAATTGTCACTGTCGTGGTGGCTATTGCGGTGGTAGTTATGCTGATCGTAAACGCGACACAACGCAAACGTCAGCGTGGGGAATTGCGGGTCATTAATCTCAGCGATCAATATAAAGAGATGAAAGAAGACCTGTCGCTGGCCTTATTGGATGGACATCAGCAAAAATTCTGGCATAAGGCGCAGAAAAAGAAACACAAGCTTGAGGCGAAGGCCGCTAAGGCAAAAGCGAAACTGGGAGACAGTACGTCATCTTATAAACCACGGGTATGGGTACTTGATTTTAAAGGCAGTATGGATGCCCATGAGGTGAGCGCATTACGCGAAGAGGTGACGGCAGTGCTGGCGGTCGTTAAACCCCAGGATCAGGTCGTGGTTCGTCTGGAAAGTCCGGGCGGTGTAGTACACGGCTATGGCCTGGCCGCGTCCCAGTTACAACGTCTGCGCGATAAGCAGATCCCGCTGACCGTTACGGTAGATAAAGTCGCTGCGAGCGGCGGATATATGATGGCTTGCGTGGCGGATAAAATTGTCTCGGCGCCGTTTGCTATTGTCGGCTCTATTGGCGTTGTGGCACAGATCCCGAACTTTCACCGCTTCCTGAAAGGGAAAGATATTGATATCGAACTGCACACCGCCGGACAGTACAAGCGTACGCTGACCTTACTTGGTGAAAACACGGAAGAAGGGCGGCAGAAATTCCGCGAAGACCTGAACGAAACCCATCATCTGTTTAAAGATTTTGTACAGCGCATGCGTCCGACTCTGGACATTGAGCAGGTTGCCACGGGTGAACACTGGTTTGGTCAACAGGCGCTGGCCAACGGGCTGGTGGATGAGATCAATACCAGTGATGAGGTGATCCTCGGACTGATGGACGGTCGTGACGTATTAAACGTACGTTATCTGCAGCGTAAAAAACTGATGGACCGTTTTACCGGCAGTGCCGCCGAGAGCGCCGATCGTTTACTGATGCGCTGGTGGCAGCGGGGGCAAAAACCGCTGATGTAAAATTGTAATTGCCGGATGAGGCGCAGCCGTCATCCGGCAAATCATTTCTCGTGTTAATCGATCAAGTGATACTTTTCAGAAAGTACGTGCGCCAGATGTTTAAACATATTAAACACCGCCGTACTTTTTGGCGTCGGTAGCCCTTGCTCGTCTAAAAAGTAATCTCCGCTGAAAACCAGCACGCCATTTCGCTGCGTTACGCCGGTGGCGACAATCCCCGCCAGCGTGTCCTCATGCTCACGAATGATTTTGTTGGCTTCAATCAGCAGTGTTTCGCGATCGATGGGTTGAGTGTCTTTATGCATTATTTACTCCTTAAACAAGGACATTAGTCTACGCCGAGCCCGGCTTATGGGCAAATATTCCCTGACTTAAATGAAGGTCTTACGACAGTGTTGCAAGTGGCGAGATTTGTTTTTGCATGCTAATAAAGTTGCGTAACGCATTTTATCAGGTACAGTGTGACGCTTTCGTCAATCTGGCAACAGATTTGCTTGACATTCGACCAATACTCCGTCGTGCTATAGCGTTTGTGAGCGAAAAAGCCTGTTAACTCAGTTACATGAGAGTTACATTACAAGCGCGAATCAGTTTAAGGGTTGATATCCGCCGACGCAGAGACCATATCGATGTCTCGTCGCCAGTGGAAGGTGAATCAACGTGCGACGCATTCTGGAAGAATCAAATTAGGTAAAGGTGAATATGGGTAAAGCTCTTGTCATCGTTGAGTCCCCGGCAAAAGCCAAAACGATCAACAAGTATCTGGGTAATGACTACGTGGTGAAATCCAGCGTCGGTCATATCCGTGATTTGCCGACCAGTGGCTCAGCAACTAAAAAGAGCGCCGACTCAACCTCCACCAAAACGGCTAAAAAGCCCAAAAAGGATGAACGTGGCGCTCTCGTCAATCGTATGGGTGTTGACCCGTGGCACAACTGGGATGCGCGCTATGAAGTGCTGCCCGGTAAAGAAAAAGTTGTTTCTGAACTGAAGCAACTGGCTGAAAAAGCCGACCACATCTATCTCGCAACCGACCTTGACCGCGAAGGGGAAGCCATTGCGTGGCACCTGCGGGAAGTGATCGGTGGCGACGACACCCGCTACAGTCGCGTGGTGTTTAACGAAATTACCAAAAACGCTATTCGTCAGGCGTTTGAAAAACCGGGCGAGCTGAACATCGACCGCGTCAATGCGCAACAGGCGCGCCGCTTTATGGACCGTGTTGTGGGCTATATGGTGTCGCCGCTGCTGTGGAAAAAAATTGCGCGAGGCCTGTCAGCAGGCCGCGTACAGTCGGTTGCCGTGCGTCTGGTGGTTGAGCGTGAACGCGAAATCAAAGCATTCGTTCCAGAAGAGTTCTGGGAAATTGATGCTAACACGACCACGCCAGGCGGTGACGCGTTACCGCTTGAGGTGACGCATCAGAATGATAAACCGTTCCGTCCGGTCAACCGGGAACAAACGCTTGCCGCTGTTAGCCTGTTGGAAAAAGCGCGCTACAGCGTTCTGGAACGTGAAGATAAGCCGACCAGCAGCAAGCCGGGTGCGCCGTTCATCACCTCCACGCTACAGCAGGCCGCCAGCACGCGTCTGGGCTTCGGCGTGAAGAAAACCATGATGATGGCGCAGCGCTTGTATGAAGCGGGCTACATCACTTATATGCGTACTGACTCAACCAACCTGAGCCAGGATGCGGTGAACATGGTTCGCGATTACATCAGCGATAATTTCGGCAAAAAGTATCTGCCGGAGAGCGCGAACCAGTACGCCAGCAAAGAGAACTCGCAGGAAGCGCACGAAGCTATCCGTCCTTCCGATGTCGCCGTTCAGGCGGAATCGCTGAAAGATATGGAAGCCGATGCGCAAAAACTGTATCAGCTGATCTGGCGTCAGTTTGTTGCCTGTCAGATGACGCCTGCTAAATATGATTCCACCACGCTGACGGTGGGTGCGGGTGATTTCCGTCTGAAGGCGCGTGGTCGTATTCTGCGCTTCGATGGCTGGACGAAAGTGATGCCTGCGCTGCGTAAGGGCGATGAAGACCGCATTTTACCAGCGGTGGATAAAGGCGATACGTTGACGCTCATCGAACTGACACCTGCGCAACACTTTACCAAACCGCCTGCGCGCTTCAGTGAAGCTTCGCTGGTTAAAGAGCTTGAAAAACGTGGTATTGGTCGTCCATCCACGTATGCGTCGATCATTTCTACGATTCAGGATCGCGGTTATGTTCGCGTTGAGAACCGTCGCTTCTACGCTGAAAAAATGGGTGAAATCGTCACCGATCGTCTGGAAGAAAACTTCCGCGAACTGATGAACTACGACTTTACCGCGCAGATGGAAGACAGTCTCGACCAGGTGGCAAATCACGAAGCCGAATGGAAGGGCGTACTCGACAACTTCTTCACTGATTTTACTCAGCAACTGGATAAAGCCGAGAAAGATCCTGAAGAGGGCGGTATGCGTCCGAACCAGATGGTGCTGACCAGCATTGATTGCCCAACCTGCGGACGCAAGATGGGTATTCGTACCGCCAGCACCGGCGTTTTCCTGGGTTGTTCTGGCTATGCGCTTTCCCCGAAAGAGCGTTGCAAAACCACCATTAACCTGGTGCCGGAAAATGAAGTGCTGAACGTGCTGGAAGGCGACGATGCGGAAACCAACGCTTTGCGCGCCAAACGTCGCTGCCAGAAGTGCGGCACGGCGATGGACAGCTACCTTATCGATCCTAAGCGCAAGCTGCATGTATGCGGTAATAACCCTACCTGTGATGGCTATGAGATCGAGGAAGGCGAATTCCGCATCAAGGGTTATGACGGTCCTATCGTTGAGTGCGAGAAATGTGGCTCTGAAATGCACCTGAAAATGGGACGTTTCGGCAAGTACATGGCGTGTACCAACGACGAGTGCAAAAATACCCGTAAGATCCTGCGTAACGGTGAAGTTGCTCCACCGAAAGAGGATCCGGTTCCGTTGCCAGAACTGCCGTGTGAAAAATCTGATGCGTATTTCGTGTTACGTGATGGTGCTGCAGGTATCTTCCTGGCGGCAAATACGTTCCCGAAATCACGTGAGACACGTGCGCCGCTGGTTGAAGAGTTGTACCGCTTCCGCGATCGTCTGCCGGAAAAACTGCGCTATCTGGCAGATGCGCCGCAGACTGACCCGGACGGCAACAAGTCCATGGTTCGTTTCAGCCGTAAAACCAAGCAGCAATACGTTGCTGCGGAGAAAGACGGTAAGGCGACCGGCTGGTCCGCGTTCTTCGTTGACGGTAAATGGGTAGAAGGGAAGAAATAACAGCATTCCGGCTGAATTTCTCCTCAAAGGGTCGCGTAAGCGGCCCTTTTTGTTTCTGGCGTATTATTTTTTGTCATCCCTATACAGCTCACATAGAAATGATATAGTGGTTATAGTTAACACACTTTTTATTATTAAATCGTATTAGCAGCGCCAACGAGCCTGCTCTGAAACGATGATTTGATGGCGCAAATCGGGATGGCTTAACATGAAATTACAGCAGCTTCGCTACATTGTTGAGGTGGTGAACCACAACCTTAATGTCTCCTCAACGGCGGAAGGGCTTTATACCTCGCAGCCAGGTATCAGTAAGCAAGTTCGTATGCTGGAAGATGAACTTGGCATCCAGATTTTTGCCCGTAGCGGTAAGCACCTGACCCAGGTTACGCCAGCGGGGCAGGAAGTCATTCGAATCGCGCGAGAAGTTTTGTCGAAGGTGGACGCCATTAAGTCCGTTGCTGGCGAACATACCTGGCCGGACAAAGGCTCACTGTATATCGCCACCACGCACACTCAGGCGCGTTACGCTTTGCCGAACGTCATTAAAGGCTTTATTGAGCGTTATCCACGCGTCTCATTGCATATGCACCAGGGGTCGCCGACGCAAATCGCCGAAGCCGTCTCGAAAGGGAATGCAGATTTTGCTATCGCGACCGAAGCCCTGCACCTGTATGACGATCTGGTGATGCTGCCTTGCTACCACTGGAACCGTTCGATTGTCGTTACGCCAGACCATCCGTTGGCGGGCAAATCCGCCGTATCCATTGAAGAACTGGCGCAGTATCCACTGGTGACCTACACGTTCGGATTTACCGGACGTTCGGAACTGGACACCGCGTTTAACCGTGCGGGTCTGGAGCCGCGTATAGTTTTTACCGCGACCGATGCCGATGTCATTAAGACCTATGTACGCCTGGGCCTCGGCGTGGGGGTAATTGCCAGTATGGCGGTTGATCCTGTCTCCGACCCTGACCTGGTGCGCGTTGATGCCCATGATATCTTCAGCCATAGCACCACCAAGATTGGTTTTCGTCGCAGCACTTTTTTACGCAGTTACATGTATGATTTTATTCAACGTTTCGCGCCGCATCTGACGCGTGATGTGGTGGATACTGCGGTGGCGCTACGTTCCAACGACGATATTGAAGCCATGTTTAAAGATATTAAATTGCCTGAGAAATAATAACGGCTGTTACCTCGTCGGTATCCTCAAACATAAAGCGATACCGACGGCAGAGTCTGAATCTATTCAATATTTTTCCTCTATATATTAACCATATATTGTTTATGGTAAACACTTGCTAAAGTAGTTTCAAATTAGTAAGGTCGCCAAAAATCCCTCTCAAATATTTATAACCGATCAAATAATTAATTTATTTATCAGGTCGAGTATGAAAATTAACTGGCTTTTTTTGACCTTTTTTATTAGGATTCCTCCTATCTGATGATTAATTGTACCGATTGTTTGGTGCTTAAATGATAAGTGATTTCGATAGTATGAGGTTAGCGATGCCTTCAGGAAACCAGCCAGCACGCCGGGATCCCGTCATGAAACGTAAAGCCTGGTTCGCTGTGTTTCTTGGCTCTGCCGTGTTCTGGATTATTGTCGCGCTCGTGGCCTGGAACGTGTGGGGGTAGGTCATGTCCACACTGAAACAACGCTCCACCGTGATGCCATCTCCGGATGACCATGAACAAGAGAGTCAACGCAGCGCAGAGAATAAGCCGAATATTCCAGCGACCTGGAAACTCTCTCCTGAACAACGGGCGTTTATCGATCTGTTTGCGGATGATGATGAACAGAAACAATAATTGATACGAATTTTATAATTATTATTAGTCTGTTGTCTTGTACTGCAAATATTTTATTCCGGGCAATCGTGATGAGCCATGCTTATCACCGTATTAACCTTAACCGCTTAAACCTTTCTCCTCGCCAGATACTTCAGTTGCCCCTTTTGTAGCCCTCCACTTTTATCAATTTGAGTTGTTATCAAAGCGTTACATTTTGTTTGTGTTATCTTTAATACTAACCCTGAGGAAAATCAGGGGATCCAACCCTGTCATTAAGGAGGAGCTATGTCGTCGACCCTACGAGAAGCCAGTAAGGACACATTGCAGGTTAAAGATAAAACCTACCGTTACTACAGTCTGCCGCTGGCCGCTAAATCACTGGGTGATATCACCCGTTTACCGAAATCGCTAAAAGTTTTGCTGGAAAACCTGCTTCGCTGGCAGGACGGTAATTCCGTTACCGAAGATGATATTCATGCGCTTGCGCATTGGCTGAAGACCGCTCATGCCGATCGAGAAATTGCCTATCGACCTGCTCGTGTTCTGATGCAGGATTTTACCGGCGTGCCGGCGGTGGTCGATCTCGCCGCCATGCGCGAAGCGGTGAAACGTCTGGGTGGGGATACGGCAAAAGTGAATCCGCTTTCGCCAGTGGATCTTGTCATTGACCACTCGGTAACGGTGGATCGTTTCGGTGATGATGATGCTTTCGAAGAAAACGTGCGCCTGGAAATGGAACGTAACCATGAACGTTATGTGTTCCTGAAATGGGGACAGCAGGCATTTAGTCGCTTCAGCGTTGTACCGCCGGGTACGGGGATTTGCCACCAGGTTAACCTTGAATATCTTGGCAAAGCTGTCTGGAGCGAGTTACAGGACGGTGAGTGGGTGGCTTATCCCGATACACTGGTCGGTACCGATTCCCATACCACGATGATTAATGGTCTCGGTGTGCTGGGCTGGGGCGTTGGAGGCATTGAAGCTGAAGCGGCAATGCTGGGTCAACCGGTCTCAATGCTGATCCCGGATGTTGTGGGCTTTAAACTGGTGGGTAAACTGCGGGAAGGCATCACCGCCACCGACCTGGTTCTGACCGTCACCCAGATGCTGCGTAAGCACGGTGTAGTCGGTAAATTCGTTGAATTCTACGGTGATGGGCTGGACACCTTACCTCTGGCCGATCGAGCAACCATTGCGAACATGGCACCGGAATACGGCGCAACCTGCGGTTTCTTCCCGATCGATGACATTACCCTTGAGTATATGCGTCTGAGCGGGCGCAGTGAGGAACAGGTTGAGTTGGTCAATGCCTATGCCAAAGCGCAGGGAATGTGGCGTAACCCAGGGGATGAACCGGTGTTTACCAGTTCGTTGGAGCTGGATATGGGCAGCGTAGAGGCAAGCCTTGCTGGACCGAAGCGTCCGCAGGATCGGGTGGCGCTGGCTGATGTGCCGAAAGCCTTTTCGGCGAGTAATGAACTCGAGGTGAATAGCTCGCTGAAAGACCGTCAGCCAGTGGACTATACCATGAGCGGTCAGCAGTATAAGCTGCCGGACGGCGCGGTGGTGATAGCCGCTATCACCTCTTGTACCAACACCTCAAACCCAAGCGTATTGATGGCGGCGGGGCTGCTGGCGAAAAAAGCCGTAACGCTTGGTTTGAAACGCCAGCCATGGGTGAAAGCCTCGTTGGCGCCAGGATCGAAGGTGGTTTCCGATTATCTGGCAAAGGCTGGGTTCACTCCGTACCTTGATGAGCTGGGATTTAATCTTGTGGGTTATGGCTGTACCACCTGTATTGGCAACTCTGGACCCTTACCCGATCCTATCGAAACAGCCATCAAAAAAGGCGATCTTTCGGTTGGGGCAGTGCTTTCTGGAAACCGTAACTTTGAAGGTCGTATCCATCCGCTCGTGAAGACCAACTGGCTGGCGTCTCCGCCGCTGGTGGTGGCCTACGCGCTGGCGGGGAATATGAATATCAATCTGACGAAAGATCCGTTAGGCCATGACAGAAAAGGCGATCCTGTTTATCTGAAAGATATTTGGCCGACAGCCAAGGAAATTGCCCGCGCCGTTGAGCAGGTCTCTACCGCCATGTTCCATAAAGAGTATGCTGAAGTCTTTGAAGGCACGCCAGAATGGAAAGCAATCCAGGTTGATCGCGCTGATACCTATGGCTGGCAGTCTGACTCGACCTATATCCGTTTGTCACCGTTCTTCGATGGTATGCAGGCTACGCCGGATCCGGTTCAGGACATTCACGGTGCGCGTATTCTGGCGATGCTCGGAGATTCTGTTACCACCGACCATATTTCTCCTGCCGGCAGTATTAAGCCAGACAGCCCAGCGGGGCGTTATCTGCAAAGCCATGGCGTTGAGCGTAAAGATTTTAACTCCTACGGTTCACGACGCGGGAATCATGAAGTGATGATGCGTGGTACCTTTGCCAATATTCGTATTCGCAATGAGATGGTACCTGGCGTGGAAGGTGGCATGACGCGTCATTTGCCGGGAACCGAAGTGGTGGCTATTTATGATGCGGCCATGCAATACCAGCAGGAGAACGTGCCTCTGGCGGTGATTGCCGGGAAAGAATATGGATCCGGATCCAGCCGCGACTGGGCGGCGAAAGGCCCACGTTTGCTGGGCGTTCGCGTGGTTATCGCAGAGTCTTTTGAGCGAATTCACCGTTCTAACCTGATTGGCATGGGCATTTTACCGCTGGAGTTCCCGCAGGGCGTCACGCGTAAAACGCTGGGATTAACCGGTGAGGAGGCGATCGATATTACGGACCTACAAAACATTAAACCGGGGGCGACAGTTCCGGTGAGTATGGTCCGCGCAGATGGGCGTAAAGAGGTGATTCTATGCCGCTGTCGCATTGATACCGCGACGGAGCTAACGTATTACCAAAACGACGGCATTCTGCACTACGTGATTCGTAATATGTTGAATTAAAATGCAAAAAAGCCTGCGAGAGCAGGCTTTTTGATAGGCGGTGACAACGATTATTTGCCCAGCAAATGTCCCATCTTGGCGGCTTTGGTGTCCAGATAATGTTCATTTTTTGGATTACGGCCCACGATCAGCGGCACGCGCTCAACAATATTGATTCCCGCTTCGGTCAGGATTTCAACTTTCTTCGGGTTATTGGTCAGCAAACGTACCGCATCCACGCCCAGCAGCTTGAACATATCGGCACACAGCGTGAAATCGCGCTCGTCTGCCGCAAATCCCAACTGATGATTCGCTTCAACGGTATCATAACCCTGGTCCTGCAACGCGTAAGCGCGGATTTTGTTGAGCAGGCCAATGTTGCGTCCTTCCTGACGGTGATAAAGAAGAATACCACGTCCTTCTTCAGCAATGTGGGTGAGGGCCGCTTCGAGCTGGAAACCGCAATCGCAACGCAGGCTAAACAGCGCATCGCCAGTCAGACATTCGGAGTGGACGCGCGCCAGGACAGGTGTTTGGCCTGTGATATCGCCAAAAACCAGTGCGACATGATCGTGTCCGGTTGCCAGTTCTTCAAATCCCACCATCAGGAAATCACCCCAGGGGGTTGGCAGTTTGGCTTCTGCCACACGTTTAAGCTGCATGTAATTCTCCAGATTATGCTGGCACTCGTCGTGCCTTCGCCTGTCGGCTTCTGTTCTGTATTACACTATTTTGCCATAAGGCAACGACGTTCACCTAATCGCGACCACGGATTCGCTTTTGGAATGGCACAAAATTGTCAATTTTCCCGACGTGTGAATTTTTCAGTTATGATTGTGATACTTATCGACGAAAGGAGAGGCAATGCTGTCTATTGCAAAGCGCACCGCAGTGGGTACCGGACTGCTACTTATCATGCCGGTTGCCGTATGGGTATCAGGCTGGAGCTGGCAGCCGGGGCACAATGTCTGGTGGTTAAAGTCCTTGTACTGGGTAACGGAAACGGTGACGCAGCCGTGGGGAATTATCACTCACGTTGCGCTTTGTGCATGGTTTCTGTGGTGCTTGCGTTTTCGACTTAAAGCCGCGGTAATGCTGTTTGCTATTCTGGCAGCGGCGATTTTAGTGGGACAGGGCGTGAAGTCCTGGGTAAAAGACAGGGTGCAAGAACCGCGACCTTTTGTCGTGTGGCTGGAAAAAACGCACCATATTCCGGTTGATGAGTTCTACACTTTAAAACGTAAAGATCGTGGGCATTTAGTCAAAGAACAATTGGCCGAACAGCAGGATATTCCAACGTTTTTACGCAAGCACTGGCAAAAAGAAACGGGGTTTGCCTTTCCGTCCGGACATACGATGTTTGCCGCCAGTTGGGCTTTACTGGGCGTAGGGCTGTTATGGCCGCGCAGACGTACGCTGACGATTGTGTTTTTGCTGATCTGGGCGACCGGCGTGATGGGCAGCCGCTTGCTGTTAGGCATGCACTGGCCCCGTGATTTGGTGGTGGCAACGCTGATTTCGTGGCTGTTGGTGACGCTGGCAACCTGGCTTGCACAGCGGGTATGCGGACCATTAACCCCACCAGTGCAGGAGGAAAAAGAAATCGCGCAGCGAGAACAAGAAAGCTAGCGATGATTGATTTTTCAAATTTTGCCCTTAAATCATAAAGTGGAAAGCGCTTTTCCGTTTCGCACTCGTTGTGAAAATGGTAATTTAAAGGGCTCAACGCGGTAAGTTGGACACGATTTATTCGCTCAAACCACATAACGGGAAGTAATGTGAAATATTTACTCATTTTCTTACTGGTGTTGGCGATTTTTGTTATTTCGGTGACATTGGGTGCGCAAAACGATCAACAGGTTACGTTTAATTACCTGCTGGCTCAGGGTGAGTATCGTATCTCTACGCTGCTTGCTGTATTGTTTGCCGCAGGGTTTGCGATTGGTTGGCTAATTTGCGGCCTTTTCTGGCTGAAGGTTCGTGTGTCTCTTGCGCGCGCCGAACATAAAATCAAACGACTGGAAAACCAGCTTGCGCCTGCGACCGACGTTGCGGTATCTGCCGATTCGTCGGTTGTGAAGGAATAATTATTTATGTTGGAGTTGTTGTTTCTGCTTTTACCTGTAGCCGCTGCCTATGGGTGGTATATGGGTCGCAGAAGTGCGCAACAAACCAAGCAGGATGAAGCTAACCGTCTTTCTCGTGACTATGTCGCCGGGGTTAACTTCCTCCTGAGCAACCAACAAGATAAAGCGGTGGATCTGTTCCTTGATATGCTAAAAGAGGACACAGGCACCGTTGAGGCTCATCTCACCCTCGGAAACCTGTTCCGCTCTCGCGGTGAAGTCGATCGCGCAATCCGCATCCATCAAACGTTAATGGAAAGTGCCTCGCTGACCTACGAGCAGCGTTTGCTGGCCGTGCAACAGCTGGGGCGCGACTACATGGCCGCGGGACTGTACGACCGCGCGGAAGACATGTTCAATCAGCTTACCGATGAAACTGATTTTCGGGTTGGCGCATTACAGCAACTGTTGCAAATTTATCAGGCCACCAGCGAATGGCAAAAAGCCATTGATGTAGCAGAGCGTCTGGTGAAACTCGGCAAAGACAAGCAGCGTAATGAGATAGCCCACTTTTACTGCGAACTGGCCTTACAGCAAATGGGTAGCGACGATATGGATCGCGCCATGACGCTGTTGAAAAAAGGCGCGGCGGCAGACAAAAACAGTGCACGGGTATCCATCATGATGGGGCGCGTGTACATGGAAAAAGGTGATTACGCGAAGGCGGTTGAAAGCCTGCAACGGGTCATTTCCCAGGACAAAGAGCTGGTCAGCGAAACGCTGGAAATGCTGCAAAGCTGCTACCAGCATCTGGGGAAAAACGATGAGTGGGCGGAGTTTTTACGTCGGGCCGTCGAGGAAAATACTGGTGCCGCCGCCGAACTGATGCTGGCTGATATTCTTGAGGCGCGTGAGGGGGCTGATACCGCTCAGGTCTATATCACTCGTCAGCTGCAACGTCATCCTACGATGCGCGTGTTCCACAAGCTGATGGATTATCATCTTCACGAAGCAGAAGAAGGGCGTGCCAAAGAGAGCCTGATGGTTCTGCGCGATATGGTCGGAGAGCAGGTACGCAGTAAACCGCGTTACAGCTGCCAGAAGTGCGGTTTTACGGCGTATACGCTGTACTGGCACTGTCCATCCTGCCGTTCATGGTCAACCATTAAGCCCATTCGCGGACTGGATGGGCTGTAATTTTTAAAAAAAACTCATTTTAGTTACAACATACTGTTGGTGTGTAATAGAACCATCCTCAACCTCTGCTGCCGGTTCGCCTGGCAGAAATGTAATCGCGCCTGTTAATTTTCTATTACCGCAGGTAGAATGCACGCCGTTTACCCATTTCGCGCCGCCGTGGGCGCCCATCCTCAAGAAGGTCTGGTCATGACGTTTACTGCTTCATCTTCTTCTCGTGCTGTTACCGATTCTCCTGTCGTTGTCGCTCTCGATTATTCTAATCGTGATAAAGCATTAGCTTTTGTTGACAGAATTGATCCTCGTGATTGCCGTTTGAAAGTGGGCAAAGAGATGTTCACGCTTTTTGGACCTCAGTTGGTTCGCGATCTACAACAGCGTGGTTTTGACATCTTTCTTGATTTGAAATTTCATGATATTCCCAATACCACCGCACATGCAGTTGCCGCTGCTGCCGAACTTGGCGTCTGGATGGTTAACGTTCACGCTTCTGGCGGGGCGCGTATGATGACTGCAGCCCGTGAAGCCTTAGTGCCTTTTGGCCAGGACGCGCCGCTACTGATTGCCGTGACGGTTCTGACCAGTATGGAAGCCAGCGACCTCGCCGATCTCGGCGTGACGTTGTCACCTGCAGATTATGCTGAGAGACTGGCGCGCTTAACCCAGAATTGTGGTCTGGATGGTGTCGTATGCTCAGCTCAGGAAGCGGTGCGATTCAAGCAGGCGTTGGGCCAGGCATTTAAGCTGGTGACGCCGGGGATTCGTCCAGAAGGCAGCGAGGCGGGCGATCAGCGTCGTATTATGACGCCAGAACAGGCGCAGTTAGCAGGTGTGGATTACATGGTGATTGGTCGTCCGGTCACACAGTCGGCCGATCCCGCGCAGACGCTGAAAATGATCAATGCTTCCCTTAAACGAGGTGCGTAAATGAACGACTCAAACTCTCGTCTGGTCTACTCTACCGACTCCGGGCGTATTGATGAACCGAAAACAGCGCCTGAGCGTCCAAAAGGCGATGGCGTTGTTCGTATCCAGCGCCAGACCAGTGGTCGCAAAGGGAAGGGCGTGTGCCTGATTACCGGTATTGATCAAGACGATGCCGAGCTGACCAAATTAGCCGCAGAACTGAAGAAAAAGTGTGGTTGCGGTGGAGCAGTGAAAGATGGCGTGATTGAAATTCAGGGGGATAAACGCGACCTGATTAAATCGCTGCTGGAAGCTAAAGGAATGAAAGTTAAACTGGCTGGCGGTTAATAAAAAAGCCACGGAAAATTTCCGTGGCTTTTTAATAATACAGACCTGAAAAAGTAAACGTATTATTATATCGAGCCGTTTAACCGTAGATTATTTACCCACCTGGTGGCCAATAATACCACCTACTGCAGCACCACCCAGCGTACCCAGCGTGCTGCCGTCAGTCAGGACTGCACCACCTATTGCACCTGCACCAGCACCGATTGCGGTGTTACGATCTCGTTTGGACCAGTTAGAGCAGGCACTCAGCGACATTGCCAGAGTAATCGCCAGAATGGCAGCGGTCATTTTTTTGCTCGTTACTAACATAATACTTTCTCCTGAATTATTGATTCACGGAATCCAGTGTTCTTTAAGGATAGCGTCAAATTAAGACTATCGAAGATATTTCCGTGAAACCGTTTAGCGAAGGCATTACAAACACTATCCTGAAGTTGGAGGTTCGTTCCTGTTATATCGCTAACATTAATTTTACGACTTTATCCTGTTAACGACAGGTAAAAAGTCTTAATTGGATTGTCAGATAACTCTCAGAGAGCAGATGATTTGTCTGCTGACAAACCATCTACTGAAGATTTTATGCGTGGGCATCAATGATATTGACGATTAATCCTGAATGTTCGAGCTGCATTTGTACGCTGGCGCTGAGTCTGGAGTCCGTTACTACGCGGCTGAATCGCTCTAATGGACCCAGCGTGTAAGGGTGAATGGCGTCGAATTTTGAGCTGTCGGTCAACACAATAACTTCTGCGCCTTTTTCCAGCACCGCGTTAACCACGTCAGAACGCATCATATCGCGTCCGGTAAAACCGGTATCAGCCTGCCAGCCGTCAATGCCGATAAAGGCCTTACTGAAGTGTACCTGCTGGATAAACTGGCGAGTTAAGGGGCCGACCATGCTCTCACTTTTTTTCTGGTAAATTCCACCGAGAAGTATCACTTCACAGGGCGTTTCTTTGAGCAGATGAGCAATGTAGCTGCTCACGGTGATGATGGTGACATCTTTTTGCTCTGCCAGCGTTCTGGCCAGAAGTGCATTGCTGCTGCCATTCTCAATGAATACGGATTCGCCTGGACTGACCAGAGATGCAGCGAATTCAGCCAGTTCACGTTTCAGAGTGAAATTGGTCATCATGCGCGTTTCAACATCATCGCTGTTCAATGAAACAGCAAAACCGTGGGCTCGGCGTAAGTAACTCTGTTTTTCCAGCGTGTTCAGATCCTGTCGAATCGTCACTTCGGAGACACCGGTGACTTTTGCCAGATCGGCGACGCTCATCTGACCTTTATCGGTCACCATCTGCAAAATAGATTGTTGTCGGGAATTCATAGTATTAATTTTATTGCGATATCGTATCGGAAATTAAACGGAAACTGCATTATCTGCAGTTGCTGATAGCAGCGACATCAAAAGATCACTGTCATCAGATCTCCCATGGCGCCTTCTGCTTTTTCGCCAAAGATTCGGCATCTTCTTCGACCGTATCTAACAGTTCAGCTTTTAAAATTTCAAGATTGTGGATGGCTGAGTGGTAATCACCTGCAACGAGGATATCCAGCACGGTATCAATACGTTCGGCCAGACGCTGAGTGTCGATATCAGACATGGTCGTCATCCTAATGGCAATAGAGTTTGAATTTCATGATGCAGAATTTCATGGCAAAAGAGAAGGGAAAAATAGTATTAACCTGAACGATTGAAGAATATTATATATTCTGTGATTACATGCGGATAGCGTCGTCATGTAATGTCCATTTATGGCTATTCATCACCTTCATTCCCTCTGCATTAGCGCATTTTTTTACTCAGATGGCGGCGATACCAACGTTCAAATGCGGCGGCTGGCATTGGTTTGGCGAATAAAAACCCCTGACGCTCATTGACGCCATTTTTGGTCAGAAACGCATCCTCTTTCGCGCTTTCCACGCCTTCGGCGATGACCTGCAGGTTGAGCGCCTGTGCTACCGCAACTATGGCCCGTACCAGCGATTGTGAAATGGGTTGTTTGTGGATCTCTCTGACAAAGGTCTGATCCAGTTTAATGGCATCTAGCGGGAAGCGGGCCAGTTGAGACAGTGACGAATAACCGGTACCAAAATCATCCAAATGGATTTGCGCTCCTAACTGGCTAAACTGCTGAATGACTGACAACGCCAGTTGCTCATTTTCTATCAAACTGCTTTCCGTTAATTCAACATCGATGGGGCAATACTCAAAGTTGAGCTCGTGAAGTACCTGCTTAAGTGCGGTAAACAGCGTCTGGTCGGCGAGCTGGCGGGCAGAAACGTTTACCGCCACGCGCAGGTTTATTCCCTTGTCGCGCCATTTCGCGACCTGGCGCACAACGTCGAGAATAACCCAACGCCCCAGCGGGACGATGAGCCCCGATTCTTCGGCGTAGGATATAAACTCCAGCGGTGGAATGAGGCCGCGTTCCGGAGATTGCCAGCGAACCAGCGCCTCCAGGCTGCGCACTTCACCGCGCCAGGTTATCTTTGGCTGATAATGGATAACCAGTTGATCGTTATCCAGCGCCTTACGCAGATTAGTATCCAGCCACAGATATTCAAATACCCGCTGATTCATTTCCGGAGAAAAAACACAAAACTGCCCACGGCCGCCTTCTTTCGCGGTGTACATGGCTGTATCCGCGTTACGAATGACGCTCTCGCAGTCCTGACCATGCTGAGGTGCGAGGGATATACCAATAGAGCATCCGGTATAGACTTCAATCAGACCGATGCGAAAGGGCTGGCGCAGGCGCGTCAGAATGCGTGATGCGGTGGCTTCCAGTGTGCCCTGGGATGTTTCGGTGGCAAGAACAATGAATTCATCGCCGCCAAACCGCGCCAGGATCTGGTTGTCTTCGAGGCAACTGAGGATTGCCAGCGACACGCTTTGTAGTAGCTGATCGCCAAACATATGCCCGTAGGCATCGTTTACCTTTTTGAAGTTATCCAGATCGAGGTACGCAATACCGACCTGCGTATCGCCCGCGTTCTCAATCGCATTACTGATCAGTTCATGAATTGCGTTGCGGTTTGGTAATCCAGTGATGGAGTCGGTATTCGCCAACACCCGCAGTCGTTCCTGCGCGCGGCGTTCTTCAGTGATATCGGTCCCGGAACAGATCAGAAAAATTTCGTTCTTGCCGCTACCGTTATGCACAAATTTATTGCGAAACAGAAACAGACGCTGGCCTTTGCAGGTCTTGACCCAGCGTTCAACCTCATACGAGTTACCTTCGCGAAAAAAGACCTCAATATTGCGCCGTGAAGCCGCTGCTTCACGACGGCTCATAAATAATGTGAATACACTTTGACCAATGACTTCACGTTCTTTGAGGCCGGTGTACTCTTCGCACAGGCGATTAAACCGCTGAATGTTGCCCATGCGGTCAAGAATGACAATAACGGAATTGGCTTCGGAAACGACTTGTTCGGCAAAAGAGAGGCCGTGGGCCAGATCGCGGGCGACGGAGGGGGTGTCATCCCAGGCTGATGCGCTACCGGCCCATTCGCGCTTATTGATTTTTCGACCGACCAGATGCACGGGAATGTCGTCATCTTCAATGGGCAACGTCATTAGCAGACTTGACGTGATCACCGTCATCTCGCGAATGCGATCGGCTTGTTCAGGTAATAATTCGATGGTCTGATCAGCTTCTGACGCTTCGTCGATAGAGAAATGCAAGATGTTGCAATCCTCTGACAAACGCCAGTAGGGGTTATGAGTGCCCACATAGCTATACAACGTAACCAGCTCCCGGACGTCTTTCATCATGTGTACTATCCCGTTTAAAGCGCATAGAGCCTCAAAAGTATGGGTAGCCATGATTCATTCGGGGTGATTATGGCTGAACGTATTGTTTTTTTTATATATTTATGTTTAATCCAGAATCCGTAAAAAGCAAAGCCAGCGGAACTGAAAAAAGTAAAAAAATAAAATTGACCGAATGAAAGAAGTGTAGTGCGGTGGTGGGAATTTGGGCGGGAAAAAGAAACGACCTTTCACAAAATGAGAAAGGTCGCTGGATTGATACGTGTTACGCGGCTGGACGCGCGATAACGCTGCGGGTTTCCATGCGAACTTCGGCGATGGTTACGTCAATCACATCCGTGACTTTGTAAACCACTTCACCTTTAATTTGCACCGTGCCGCTTTCCTGGCTGCATACCAGCTCGTCCCGAACGGCGTGCAGGAATGGGGCAGGAATAAATGCGACTGCACCATTATCAACTAAACGTACGCGCATACCGCCGCGGCTAACGTCAATTATCTCGGCCGCAAAGCGGGTATCGGTCCCGGCTTTGTCACTCAGGAAACGGGCGTATAACCAGTCGCCCACATCACGTTCAGCCATCCGGTTCAGGCGACGACGTTCCGCCATTTGCACCGTGGTATCATCCCCAGGGCGGGAAATGGTTTCACCTTTGATGACGGCCTTAAGCAGGCGGTGGTTAATCATATCGCCATATTTACGAATAGGAGAGGTCCAGGTGGCATAAGCCTCCAGACCCAGCCCAAAGTGCGGCCCTGGCTCGATACTGATTTCAGCGTAAGACTGGAAACGGCGAATTCGGCTGTCGAGGAAACCAGAAGGCTGCGCATCCAGCTCGCGGCGCAGTTTGCAGAAACCTTCCAGCGTCAGGACTTCCTCGGCATCAACGTGCATACCATGGGTTTTTAGCAGCGCGGCCAGAGCGTCGGCGTTGGCCGGGTCGAATCCCATATGGACGTTATAAATCCCGAAGCCCAGCTTGTCGCGAAGCACGCGGGCGGCGCAAATGTTTGCCGCAATCATGGATTCTTCCACGATACGGTTTGCGATGCGGCGCGGCTCAGCGACGATGTCCAGGACTTCACCTTTTTCACCAAGAACAAAACGGTAATCCGGGCGATCTTTAAATACCAGAGCATGGTTATGACGCCATTCACCGCGGCTCAGGCAAATACGGTGTAGCAGACGGATTTGTTCAGCAATCGCGTCGTTTGCAGGCTGCCAGTCACCGGTATCTTCCAGCCAGTCGGAGACGTTGTCGTAGACCAGCTTCGCTTTCGACTCAATCGTCGCTGCGAAGAAGGTGATGTTGTCTTCAATCGCGCCATCCGCGGTGATGGTCATACGACAAGCCAGAACCGGACGCACTTCGTTCGCGCGTAAAGAGCACAGATCGTCAGACAACTCGCGTGGTAGCATCGGGATATTGAACCCCGGCAGATAGTTAGTAAACGCGCGAATTTTTGCCGTTTTATCCAGCTTGCTGCCTTCTGCAATCCAGGCCGTAGGGTCGGCAATGGCGACAGTTAATTGCAGTTTGCCGTCGGCCAGCTCTTCAGCATATAGCGCATCGTCCATATCTTCGGTGCTGGCGCTGTCGATGGTGACAAAGTTGAGGGCGGTTAAGTCCTGACGAACCAGACCTTCATCCAGCATCTCAGTTGCCACACCGTCCGGCGCTTCTTTTTCGAGATTATGGCGTGCCAGCGTGACCCACCACGGGACAAAGTGGTCATCAGCAAAAGTGATAAATTGGGTTAACTCAGCATAGAAGGTGCGATCGCCTTTCAGCGGGTGGCGGCGCATTTCAGCGACGGCCCAGTCACCTTCTTTAAAGTCGTGCTCAACGCCGCGGGCGGCACGGCAAGGGATCGCTTCTTTCAGTAACGGATGATCCGGCACAATGGACAGACGATCATTTTTGCCCTGAACTTTACCCACGAAGCGCGTCAGGAAGGGTTCGATCAGTTCTTCCGGCTCGGCAGATTCACGATCTTTTTCTGTATGGATAACCGCAACAATGCGGTCGCCATGCATCACTTTTTTCATCTGCGGCGGTGGAATGAAATAGCTTTTTTGTGCATCGACTTCCAGGAAGCCAAAGCCTTTTTCCGTGGCTTTTACCACCCCTTCAGCACGTGGCGTCTGGGAATGCAGTTGCTGTTTAAGCTGCGCTAGCAGCGGGTTGTCCTGAAGCATAATTGTCTATTTTCGTGGCTAAAAGAGCGGCTGACAGTTTTACGCGATTCTCTCAGTTGCGGCAAGCGCTCTTTCAGTAAGTGGATCGGTTAATAAGTCTCGCCCAGCGCGATTTTCAAGCGATTCAACCATCCGCACAATCCGCTCCAGGCCAGCAGGTTAATCGCTTGTTCAGAAGAGATGCCCTGATCGAACAAAGGGGTTAACAGCGCGGCGCTAAAACGGTCGGGCGCTCGGGTTAGCCATTGTACCGCCTGCAGGGTGACGCGCTCAACCGGATGTCGCTGTTCCCAACGCTGTAATTCACGTTCCTCCTGGCGAAGCAGGGCGATAACGTTGGCTAATTCATTGGCTTTATGTGCCTGTTCATTAAAGCAGGCCACGCTGCCGTTAATCCGTGACGTCATTAGCGCCGCCAGTGAAAATGCCCGCACCGGTACAGCGCTGCGCCGGGTACTGGAAATCAGTGTCGTGAATAAATCTAAAATGACCGGTGAATGAATCAGTAATGGCACCAACGCTTGCAGTTCAGCGGGAAAATGTCTGGCCTTCGTCTCGTCCTGAGCAGGATATTTTTCGATTGGGAATGGCGCAGCGTGCCAGGTAGCGTTTGTTGCACTAAATGGCGAAGCGTGAGCGAATTGCTGTATATCCAGCCCCGGTATTCGGCGCACCGGATGTCCAAACCAGGCCTGAAACAGGGCCACGGTCCGGGCCTGAAAACCGACGAAGCCGATGATTTGATTCATCAAAATACTATCGCTGGTGGTCAGCCCGACCGCATCCAGATGCTGGCGATCGCGTGCGCCTATCACGTCAGGAGAGCTGGCAAGTTGGCGAGCATATTGGGTGATTTGCGCCAGCCGATGGTTACTTTCCCGTGACGAGTCAGGACCAGGAAGCGGTGTTAACCGCGCGGCATAGTGATTGCACAATCGCTGGACGCCATACACCTGAGCGACGGTTAGCGCCGTACTCATCCGCTCATAGGCGCTGAATGTGTGCATCTGATTCAGGTTTACGTGAACCGGGAAGAGAACCTGGGCAAGTTTACGGGCAGGGGTTAACCAGGATTGAAAAGGCAAAAGGGCGTCATCAGGTATCGCCAGATCCAGTAAAAAGCTGTCGTCGACATGAGCGGCTTCCGGCACCAGCGGCAGAATATCTTGCGGATGCTTGCTGGATTGCGTCTCATGATACCAGTGGCTTTTGCCTTCAATTCGGCGTTGTTCCATGGGCGGTCCTTGGTCTAAAAAGTGGCGACCCGGACACGTCGTCTACTACTACGCCGGATCGTTTGCGCTGCAATATCCTGACGTAAGCAGAAGAGGGGATGAAAGATTGTTCCGTGATAATAAATATCAGAAAAGCATATATGGCGGCGGGCAGAGGAGAGTCATGGGCGGGGCAAGACCGCCCATAGAAGACTTACGATTATTTCAGTTCCAGCTCGTTCATTGCCGCGATACTGAAGCCACCATCGACGTGAACGACTTCACCCGAGATGCCGGCAGCGAGATCGGAGCACAAAAATGCTGCGGAGTTACCCACATCTTCAATGGTTACAGTGCGGCGAATCGGCGTAACCGCTTCACAATGCGCCAGCATTTTACGGAAATCTTTAATGCCGGAAGCGGCGAGTGTACGGATTGGACCGGCAGAAATAGCGTTCACACGCACGCCTTCAGGACCCATCGCATTAGCCATATAGCGGACGTTCGCTTCCAGTGAGGCTTTTGCCAGGCCCATCACGTTGTAGTTAGGGATGGCGCGCTCTGCGCCCAGATAGGATAGCGTCAGCAGCGCCGAGCCTGGGTTCAGCATGGAACGGCAGGCTTTTGCCATCGCCACAAAGCTGTAAGCACTGATGTCATGAGCAATTTTGAAGCCTTCGCGGGTGACTGCATTCACATAGTCGCCATCCAGTTGGTCTGCGGGCGCAAAACCAATGGAGTGCACGAAACCGTCGAATTTCGGCCAGGCTTTGCCCAGTTCGGTAAACAGTGCATCAATGCTGGCGTCTTCCGCCACATCACACTGCAGTACGATGCTGGAACCCAGTTGAGCTGCAAATTCTTCGACGCGGCCTTTTAGTTTGTCATTCTGGTAGGTGAACGCCAGTTCAGCCCCTTCGCGATGCATGGCCTGAGCGATACCCCAGGCGATGGACAGTTTGCTGGCAAGACCCGTTACCAGAATGCGCTTACCGGAAAGAAAACCCATAGCTTTAATCCTTATGGTCATTGCTTATTTTTAGCAATCAATGAGTTATGATCACAATTTGAAGGTGTTTCGAAATGGGGCAGCAATTATATCCCACTCTTTGTGCCTTGTAGAATAGTTATCATCCCTTACTGATAATCACTTTTCATTACACATGAGGGTTATAACACTTTTCCTGGTTAAGTCTCATTCATTCTGCGAAGCGCGGGGGGATGGAGAAAATACAAGGCTTTAAAGGCATCTCAATGGTATTATTAACTGCTAGCTTATGTTTTAAAACATAGCAATGTAGGAACTTTCTTAAAACAAAAAATATGACCGTATTCAGTTCGTTATGATATATTGTTTTTATCGATCAATATTGACACATTGATCGTTATTATTGATTGATTGTGATTAAAAGTGCATTATCAGGAAGTTATGATCAATTGGAGTGGTCTTATGCACTATCATTTCATCGCGGAACCGATGAGAGACACAACTGATACGTTACTGGGTGTTGAGATGAGCGTCCGGTTTGCTTCAGATACGGTTTCGCCGATACATCCAGAGTTCATCATTTCAGCGTGGAATAGCGAACAAAAACGTAATTTCATGCTCGAGCAAATTCGATTAATTGCCGAAAAGCGTAATTGGTTTGAGAGCCACAACCTTTTCTGTACTCTGAACCTCATTGATGAAATGGCGCTGCTGGCAATTGGCGACCCGAGCGTTAAATCGGCGCTACATGCCATGCCTTTTGTCGCCCTGGAACTTTCAGAGCGTTTTCTGACGAATACCGTATGTCTGAATAATCTGCTGATTAATTCACTTTGCGACGGTCCAAACGCATTATGGCTGGGCGATCTGGGCTCCGGCAGCATTGGGGCCAGTCCGCTGGTTTGCGGTCGTTTTGATGTTGTGAAGTTGGATCGTGGTTTTTTCCTGGATCAGGCTGAAAAACCGATGTTCCCGGTGCTAATTAAAAACATCCGCGAATATTGCGACCGCATTGCGGTGGAGGGTGTGGAAACCAAACAGCTTATCGACGAAGTAGGCGCGGCTGGTGTTTGGGTGATGCAGGGATCTCTTTTCCCTTCGGTCGCGTTTAGCGAGGTTGATACACTGCTCTTACCAAATGTTTGTCACTGATTGCAAAATTGCCCTCCGGTTGAGGAGGGCTGCATCTGCTAGCGATCTTTACGCCACGCGTCAGCGGTTAGCGCTTCGCCGAAATGGCCGGCAATCAGGCGACGGGTCAGCTCATGCAACGGCGAGGCCAGAACATCTGCTGTACTGCCGCGTTCAACCACTTCACCCTGGTGCATGACTAATACCTGATCGCTGATGTGCTTCATCATGCCGATGTGCTGAGTCACATAGATATATGAAATCCCCTGTTTTTCCTGTAATTCCAGCATCAGATTGATGAGCTGCGAACGCATCGACATGTCCAGAGAGGCCAGGGCTTCGTCGGCGATAATGACTTTGGGTCGCAAAATGAGCGCTCGGGCAAGGCCCAGACGCTGTTTTTGTCCCGGAGCCAGCATATGCGGGTAATAACTCACATGGTCAGGCAACAGACCGACCATGCGCATGGTCTCGATGATCTGTTTGCGACGCTGTTCAGGCTCGAGGTCGGTGTTCAGACGTAGCGGAAAATCGAGGATCTGCGAAATACGTTGCCGTGGGTTAAGCGACGTTGATGGATCCTGGAAAATCATACGGATACGCTGACTACGGAATGAATAATCACCATATTTTAACGGGTGATCGTCAATCAGCAGCTCACCGCTGGTGGGCTCAATCATACCGGCCAGCATCTTCGCCAGCGTAGATTTACCGGAACCATTTTCACCGATGACGGCGAGCGTCTGACGCTCGCGCAGGGTAAAGCTCAGGGGCTTAACGGCCTCAACGGTCTGACGGCGGAATAATCCCGTCCGGTAGCGAAAGGTTTTGCTCAGATTACGAACTTCGAGCAGGGTTTCTACCATCTCACTCTCTCTCCATGTTCAACGGGAAATGACAGGCGTAGAGATGATTCTTTGCTCCGGTCAGTCTTGGGGTTTCGATACATTCGCGCTGAGCATAAGGGCAGCGCGGTCCCAGACGACAGCCGATAGGTAATTGTTCCAGCAATGGAATGGCTCCTGGCATGGTATTCAGGCGGCTTTTGTGCGGCATTGCGCTACCAAAATCAGGAATGGCGCGAATCAACGCTTGGGTATAAGGATGATGCGGAATAGTCACCAACTCTTTACTGGGCGCAGTTTCCACCGTTTGCCCACAGTACATCACGTTAATTTTGTCAGCCCACTGGCTGAGCATTTGCAGGTCATGGCTGATCAACAAAATGGTGGTATTGCTGTTTTGGTTCAGCCGGGTCAGCAGGCGGAAAATTTGCGCCTGAGTGGTTGGCTCCATCGCGTTCGTTGGTTCGTCGGCAATCAGTAAACGCGGCTGATTAGCCAGGGCGATTGCGATCATCACCTTCTGGCATTCGCCGTCGGTCAGCTCATACGGGAAGCTGCGCATCGCATCTTTATGATCTTTTATCCCGACGCGGTGCAGGAGTTCAATCGCGCGGCGTTTACGCCAGCCGATACGCTGCCACCAGCGGCCTTTATAAGTCCATGCCGGAATATTTTGCATCAGTTGTCGTCCAATGCGCTCAGACGGATCGAGACACGATTGCGGTTCCTGAAAGATCATGGAAACGTTATGGCCGACCAGCTTGCGTCGTTCACGCGCTGAAAGGCGCAACAGATCGATATCATCAAAGCGCATGCGGTCTGCGGTTACGCGCCAGTTATCTTTAGCGACGCCGCAAATGGCCTTGGCGATCAGGCTCTTGCCCGATCCAGACTCGCCAACCAGTCCGCGGATTTCACCTTCATTGAGGGTCATGCTGACGCGGTCAACCGCCTTCACCCAGTCGTCGCCGGTTCTGAATTCAATGGTCAGGTTGCGGATATCCAGTAATGGCATTATTCCACCCCCGCAATAATTGCCCGGCGCACGCCATCACCCAGCAGGTTAACCAGCAGCACGCTTATCATAATCGCCGCACCTGGCAGCATAACCGTCCACGGTGCGACATAAATCAGCTCCAGCGCGTCGCCAAGCATGGCTCCCCATTCTGGTGACGGCAACTGTGCGCCAAGGTCGAGAAAACCCAGCGCGGCGATGTCCAGAATCGCCATCGACAGCGCACGGGTGATTTCAGTGATAAGTCCGGCGGTAATATTGGGCAGAACGGCGAACCACAGGATATTGAGCGTGGTTGCGCCGTCCAGGCGAGCGGCGATAACGTACTCTTTTTCCAGCTCGTCATGCACCATGCTGTAGACGGAGCGTACCATGCGCGGCAGCAGCGCCAGCCAGACGGCAAACATCGCGTGTGTCAGATGCGGTCCGGCAAAGGCTACCACAATAATCGCCAACAGCAGCGAAGGGATCGAGAGCAGGGTGTCCAGAATGTGGTTCAGCACCGCGGAGCGTAAACCGTGCGTCGCGCCGGCAACCACGCCCAGGAACAGGCCACATAGTGTGGCGGCGAGGGTGACGACAAACGCGCCGCCAACGGTCGGGGCCGCGCCGCTGAGCAGGCGACTTAGCACGTCACGCCCGAGATCGTCAGTTCCGAGGAAAAATGAGACTTCGCCATAGCGCGACCATGACGGCGGTAAAAGCTGATAGCCGAGAAATTGCTGGTCGATGCCATAAGGGGCAAACCAACCACCAAAAATACACAGAATCGCCAATCCTGCGCAGCCATACAGGCCGATCATCGCAGTCGCATCGCCGTAAAAATTGCGCCATGCGGTGCGCAGCGTACCAGGCGGGCGCTTTTCGCTGTAGACGCTATCGTAAGGCATACCATTCCTTATGTTTCAGAGGGTTAGCCATAGCACCCAAAATATCAGAGATGACGTTAACGATGATAACCAGTGAGCCAATCACCATGACGCCCGCCGAAATTGCCGCGTAATCCTGCTGGCGAATTGCGTTAATCAGCCAACGGCCAAGACCTGGCCAGCTAAAGACCATCTCGGTGATCATCGCCAGCGTCAGCATGGTGGAAAACTGTAAGCCCAGACGCGGGATCACCGGCGGAAGGGCGTTGTGCAGAACGTGACGGCGCAGAATGGTTAAGCGTGACAGACCGCGCGTGGCGGCCGCTTTAACATAGTTTTGATCAAAGACCTCAATGGTGCTGATTCGCATCAGGCGAATAACTTCCGTGGTAGGGGCGACGGAAAGCGTCAACACCGGAAGCACCATGTGACGGATTGCGCTGACCAGCATTTCATCGCGCCAGGGCGAGTCGGAGATCCACGCATCAATAATGGCAAATCCGGTAACGGGCTTCACTTCATAGAGAAGATCAAAGCGTCCCGAAACGGGAAGCCAGCCGAGAGTCAATGAGAAGAGCAACGTCAGTAACAGCGCCAGCCAAAAAACCGGAATGGAAAAGCCCATCAACGCTAAGGCGCTGATGCAGCGGTCCTGCCATTTGTTCCGCGTGATCCCTGCCAGCATACCAACGGGGATCCCAACCATCAGCGCAAAACCAAAGGCCAGAATGCACAGTTCCATCGTCGCCGGGAACACCTCCTTCAACTGTTCTGAAATCAACTGGCCGTTAATACTGGATACACCAAAATCCCAGTGAATGAGGCCATTGAACCAGAATACCCAGGCGTTCCACAGCGATGCACCCTGTAACGGCGCATGAGGCGTGAAGTAGCTCAGGCTGAATCCAATAAAGGTCAGGAAGAAGAGGGTGACCAGCAGCAATAAAAAACGACGCAGGGTGAAGATAATCATGGCTTTTTCACCTCATCTTTCTTTTCCCTGGAAACCCCGGCAAAAGATGCATTGCCGAACGGACTCAGCACCAGTCCTTTGATATCGTAACGATAAGCCTGTAGACGCAGTGAAGAGGCCAGCGGCAGGATCGGTAACTCTTTCGCGAGAATATTTTGCGCTTCGTCATAGGCATCAATTCGCGATGAGAGTTGCTGCGAAGAGAGGGCCTTGCGCAGAACGCTGTCAAATTCCGGATTACACCAGTGGGCGAAGTTAGTCTGCGAGTTGATGGCGGCGCAGCTTAGCAACGGTCGGAAAAAACTGTCAGGATCGTTACTGTCCGTCGCCCAACCGGATAACGTTAGATCATGGTTCATATCCATTAATCGCGCCTCCTGAAAACGACCTTCTACCGGAATGATTTTAACTTTCACACCCACCTGAGCCATGTCAGCCTGAATCAGCTCGGCGGTTTTCAGTGGACTGGGGTTCCAGGCCTGAGAACTGGTGGGTACCCAAAGCTGTAATGTCAGGTTCTCCAGCCCCAGTGCTTTTAACTGCTCGCGCGATTTTGCCGGATTGTACTCTGTAATTTTAGCTTCGTTGTCATAAGCCCACGAGGCGCGAGGCAAAATAGATGCTGCGGTTTCCGCCGTCCCGTAGTAGATGGACTGCATCAGCCGTTGGTTATTGATGGCCAGCGCCAGCGCATGCCGCACGGCGGGATTATCCATCGGTGGTTTATTGGTGTTGAATGCCAGATAGGCGATGTTCATCCCCGGGCGCAGGGTCAGACGCAGGCGCGGGTCATCACGCAAAATGCTGAGCTGACTGGCGGCAGGCCAGGCCAGAACATCACACTCACCGGTCAGGAGTTTTGATAGACGTCCGGTGCCGCCAGAGCCGAGGTCCACAACCACCTGCGGCATCAGAGGAGTACCACGCCAGAATTTTTCATGGCGCTGCAGTCGAACATATTGCCCTGCGCGATTCTCCGAAAGCTGGTACGGTCCGGTGCCGACGGGTTGTCTGTCGAGCAGCTCCTGACGATCCTGTTTTGCCAATTTAGCCGCATATTCTGCTGACATCACGGAGGCATAATGCGTGGCGAGGTGCCACATGAAGGAGGCGTCGGGCTGAGTTAAGCGGAACTCAATGGTGTTGTTGTCCAGCTTGCGTACGCTTTGGACGTTATCGGCGAACTGTAGG
The DNA here is from genome assembly GCF_030336655.1 of Citrobacter sp. Cb041. Classification (NCBI taxonomy): domain Bacteria; kingdom Pseudomonadati; phylum Pseudomonadota; class Gammaproteobacteria; order Enterobacterales; family Enterobacteriaceae; genus Citrobacter; species Citrobacter sp. Cb041. Next base: position 386,501 of record NZ_JAOWDD010000042.1, read on the forward strand.
CTGTCGAAGTAGGGGAAACTGCTACCGTTTACATTGTGCCACGGATGCTGGCGATCAAAGATGCGCTCGAAGGTAAACACCACGTCGTCCGCATTCAGTTTGCGAGTGGGGGTGAACCAGGCCGTCTTCTGAAACTGGACGTCACGACGCAGATGGAAGCGGTAGGTTGCGCCGTTATCCAGCACCTCCCAGCTTTCAGCCAGCTCAGGCACCAGTCGATAGGTGTACGGATCGACATCGAGCAGTCGGTCATACAGCTGGGCTGCCAGGGTGTCGACGATAAGACCGCTGCTCGCTTTTTGCGGGTTGAACGTATTGACCTGCCCGCTAACGCAATAGACAAAGCCGCTGTCACGAATATCAGCATACGAAGCCTGTTCAGGCGCGGCAGCAGCCTGACCACTCAGAAATCCAGCCATCACGATCAGAGATGATAAAACCAGGCGCATAATTTTAAAGGATTATAAATAAAGAGGCTATCTTACTAATATTTAATGACATTTGCCATTACCGTTTGTGTTTGGGGGCCGCACAGGTGATAACCGCGAATTCAACATCGCGACAGGGTCACCCTTCATACCCGCTATCCACTTTGAATTTACTCTGTTAACTATCTTAGCATTTTCATGACCCATCTGACTCGTTATAAACGCGGTGCAGGATGTGGACAGTTGGCGTAATTTGTTACGGTTTCCTCGCTGTGACAAAATGCATAAGCGATTACAATGCGTTAGTGTACGAATCAAAGGGAATATTTAATAAATGAGCAACTTAGCGGATTACGTCAATGCTATAAAAATAGGCAAAAATGTTATTTGTATTGAGGATGTCAGTAAACGGGATGACATGGCTGAAGTTGAGATTATAAATAAGACATGGCTTCATGATTCGGGAGTGGTTATTCGTTGTTCTCGCGAAAATGAATTGGTTATATATTCATCAAATTCCTGTCCAGAATGCAGCATTAGATGGCATGTCGTTGATGCGGCAGGTCAGGATATTCGTCCACTGGAGAAAACATTTCACAATGCTTGCCAGGAGTCGTACTGGTTAAAAGTAAATCGTCAAACGCATCTCCCGGTGTAAACGCTGAGCTAACCAATCACAGCGATGCCAAGCCGCTCCATGAGCAACGATGCCTGGTAGTTGTCTAACTTAACGCCTTGTAAATCAACACCCCGAATATCTAAGTCACCTAACTCCGAATTAGTCAGATCGCAATGTGTGAAGTTTGCTGCTCGCCAGTCGAAAGTCGAAAACTCGCCGCCGGAGAGATCTGAACCACTGAACGTCGCACCCAGTACCTGAGTCCCCATCCAGCGGTTTTCCCATAGCTCACACTTTTCCAACACGACTTTCGAAAAATTGGCGTAGCTTAGATTAGTATTAGTGATATATGCGCTGCAAAACCAGGTGCGCGTGGTGATCATATTCATAAAGCTTGCACCGCGGAAATCTGCGCCTTGTGCGCGGCAGTGGCGAATTTCAATACCCAATGCGCTGACGTTGCGGAAATCTGCCATTGATAAATCACAGCTTTTGAAAATGGCATCTTTCAGCATTGCGCGACTAAAATTGCATCCTTTTTGACTTTCGCGATCATAGAACTGGCAGCCGATAAATTCAGTGCCGCTCAGGTCGGCACCTGAAAAATCGCAGTTAAAAAATGTACTATTTTCAACTTTCTCACCGGTGAAGCGATTTCTGTCAATTTTTTCGCCAACTAATGCCAGAGTCATATCTATGTCTGTGTTTTTATACAGTAATGACGCCATGGTAAACCTTATGACGTTGTGCGTCAAACCCGCCAGTATGACACCTGCAAATGCGTATTAGAGCAGGTGTTTCTTAAGCAACGCGCGTAGCTGATGGTAAGTCAGGCCCAGTAATTCAGCGGCTTTTTTCTGATTAAATTTCGCCTGCTGCAAACTGGTTTGTAGAAAGTCTTTCTCTTGTTGCTGCTGGAATTCACGCAGATCCAGCGGTAATGCTACAGATGTCTGCTTTGGTGGTGCTGCCTGTGGCTGCGCAACGTGGCGGCGGAAGGGGTCAATGATAATCTCATCCAGCGGGTAATCGCTGGTACCGTGCCGGTAAACGGAGCGCTCCACGACGTTTTTCAGTTCACGAATATTACCCGGCCAACGGTAATGGAGGAGGGTTTCTCTGGCCTCGGCGCTAAATCCCGGAAAAAGCGGTAACCCGATCTCGCGGCACATCTGAATGGCAAAGTGTTCGGCCATTAACATGATGTCGCTTTGACGCTCGCGTAGTGGGGGAAGTTGCACCACGTCAAAGGCCAGACGATCCAGCAGGTCCGCGCGGAAAGTGCCTTCGCTGACCATACGTGGCAGGTCGGCATTGGTCGCGCAGACCAGTCGCACGTTAACCTGCAAGGGCTGGCTGCCGCCGACGCGTTCCAGCTCGCCATACTCAATTACGCGCAGCAGTTTTTCCTGTACCAACATTGGCGCGGTCGCCAGTTCATCAAGAAACAGCGTGCCGCCGTCCGCGCGTTCGAAACGTCCCGGATGGCGTTTTTGCGCACCGGTAAACGCACCGGCTTCGTGACCAAACAGTTCGGAATCAAGTAAGTTCTCGTTGAGGGCCGCGCAGTTAAGCGAAATAAATGGGCCCTGCCAACGGCTGGAGAGGTAGTGCAGGCGGTTGGCAATAAGCTCTTTCCCCGTACCTCGCTCACCGATAACCAGTACAGGTTTATCCAGCGGCGCCAGATGAGAAACCTGTTCCAGCACTTCAATAAAGCTATTCGCTTCGCCCAGAATATTGTCTTTGTATCCTGCCATGATGAAATTCACCACTTGTTAGTGTTATTCACCAATTTACCCTAATTCTCCCGTCAGGTAAAATTAGATATTTATATTAAAATCAATTAGTTAAAAAGTTGGCACGCCAAGTGCATTACGAAAACAGCAGGGCATAGCCCGATATCAGAACAGTAAGTGAGGATTACATTATGGGTATTTTTTCTCGTTTTGCCGACATCGTGAACGCCAACATTAATGCGTTGCTGGAAAAGGCTGAAGATCCGCAGAAGCTGGTGCGGTTAATGATCCAGGAAATGGAAGACACGCTGGTTGAGGTGCGCTCAAACTCCGCACGCGCTCTGGCAGAAAAGAAACAATTATCTCGCCGTATCGAACTGGCGAGCGCACAACAGGCAGAGTGGCAAGAAAAAGCCGAGCTGGCGCTGCGTAAAGAGAAAGAAGATTTGGCGCGTTCTGCCTTAATCGAAAAACAGAAACTGACTGACCTGATTGCTTCTCTGGAGCATGAGGTGACGCTGGTTGACGATACGCTGGCGCGAATGAAAAAAGAGATCGGTGAGCTGGAAAATAAACTCAGTGAAACCCGTGCTCGTCAGCAGGCATTGATGCTGCGCCATCAGGCTGCGAGCTCTTCGCGTGATGTTCGTCGTCAACTGGACAGCGGTAAGCTGGATGAAGCGATGGCACGCTTTGAATCTTTCGAGCGTCGTATCGATCAGATGGAAGCTGAGGCCGAAAGCCATAACTTCGGTAAACAGCAGTCTCTGGATCAGCAATTTGCTGACCTGAAAGCAGATGATGAAATCAGCGAGCAGCTGGCGCAACTTAAAGCCAAAATGCAGCAAGATAAGCAATAATAACATCTGGCGGCGCCCGAACGCGCCGCCGCTCATCACCTGTAAGGAGTACTCATGAGCGCGCTATTTCTGGCTATCCCATTAACCATCTTTGTGTTGTTCGTTTTACCGATTTGGCTCTGGCTGCATTACAGCAACCGTTCCAGTCGTGGCGAACTGGCGCAAAGTGAACAGCAACGTCTGGTAGAACTCAACGATGACGCACAGCGGATGCGCGAGCGCATTCAGGCGCTGGAAGACATCCTTGATGCTGAACATCCAAACTGGAGGGACCGCTAATGGGAGGCGTTAATCTGAACAAAAAACTGTGGCGTATTCCGCAGCAGGGCATGGTGAAGGGAGTTTGCGCAGGTATAGCGCATTATCTCGATGTGCCTGTGAAGCTGGTGCGGATCCTGGTGGTGTTGTCCGTCTTTTTTGGTCTGGCCTTTTTCACCTTCGTCGCTTACATCGTGCTGACGTTTGTGTTGGACCCGATGCCGGACAATGTGGTTTCCGGTGAGCAGCAGCCATCAAGCGGCGAGCTGTTAGATGCCGTCGATCGCGAGCTGGCGGCAAGTGAAAAGCGTTTGCGTGAAATGGAGCGTTATGTCACCTCTGATACCTTTTCATTGCGCAGCCGTTTCCGCCAATTGTGAGGATAGAAATAGAAATGAACAATCGCTGGCAACGTGCCGGGCAAAGGGTTAAGCCGGGCTTTAAAATAGCAGGTAAGCTGGTGCTTTTAACTGCGCTTCGTTACGGCCCGGCGGGGGTAGCAGGGTGGGCGGTGAAGTCCGTCGCCCGACGCCCGCTTAAAATGCTGCTGGCGTTGGTCCTGGAGCCGGTTTTGAGTCGGGCAGCGGCAAAATTATCGAAACGCTATTCAGGTAATCAACGCTGATATCCGATTCAGCAAAAGCAAGCAACAATTAATCAACATTCCCACTGTTAATTTGCGGCAGCTCACAAATACGATTTTTTGGCTGCCAAAATTCTTTTATTATCCCCCTCCTGGCCACCTCAGCCGATTGACAGCTTATTTCCCGCAGAGTAGTCTCATGACTCATGGGACCGCTACCACGAGAATTGAAGGTGAACCAAAAAATCCAAAAATGCCTGGCAGAAGTTTATGGTGATACGTTTACTTCATGCCACTATGAAGCGCTGATTGCACGTTTAGAGAAATCACAGGGATTAATTAAAAAAATCCGTAAAGCGCATTGGGACGAGGGCGATGTAGTTCTTATTACCTACGCCGATCAATTCCACGGGGCAGGCAAAAAACCACTGCCGATGTTTAATCAGTTTTATAATGAATGGCTTAAGTCGACATTTTCTCATGTGCATCTGTTGCCGTTTTATCCGTGGTCATCGGATGATGGTTTTTCCGTAATTAATTACCATCAGGTTGCCGAAGAAACCGGTGACTGGAATGATATTAAGCAATTGGGTAAATCCAGTCGACTGATGTTTGATTTTGTTTGTAACCATATGTCAGCGAAAAGCGAATGGTTTAATAACTATTTGCAACAGCTTGACGGTTATGAAGATTTCTTTATTGCGATGGATCCTGATACGGACCTGAGCAACGTAACGCGTCCACGCGCATTACCGTTACTGACGCCTTTTACGCTGAAAGATAACACCGTACGCTATTTATGGACGACGTTCAGCGACGACCAGATCGATCTCAACTATGCCAACCCGATAGTGTTACTGGCGATGGTCGATGTGCTATTGAGTTATCTTGAGCAGGGCGCTGATTATGTCCGCCTGGATGCGGTTGGCTTTATGTGGAAAGAGCCAGGAACGACCTGTATTCACCTGGAAAAAACGCATCAGCTTATCAAACTATTCCGCGCTATTGCTGACTGCGTGGCGCCTGGTACGGCGATTATTACTGAAACAAACGTTCCGCATAAGGATAATGTGTCCTACTACGGAAATGGCCGTGATGAAGCGCATATGGTGTACCAGTTCTCGTTACCGCCGCTGGTGCTGCATGCGGTACAACGCCAGGATACCTCAACCTTGTGCCAGTGGGCGCAATCACTGGAACTGCCGTCCAGTGAGACCACCTGGTTTAATTTCCTCGCATCGCATGACGGTATTGGTCTCAACCCATTACGTGGTTTGTTACCTGAAGACGAGATCGTGCGCCTGGTGACGGAATTACAACAGGAAGGCGCGCTGGTTAACTGGAAAAATAACCCTGATGGTAGTCGCAGTCCGTATGAAATTAACGTGACATATATGGACGCACTAACGCCAGGCAATTGTAGTGATGCCGAACGTTTTTCCCGCTTTATTCTCGCACATGCCATTTTGCTGAGTTTTCCGGGTGTACCTGCGGTTTACGTTCAAAGCATTCTTGGGTCACGCAATGATTATAAAGGTGTTGAGGCGCTAGGTTATAACCGCGCGATCAACCGCAAAAAATATCAAATAAGCCAAATCGAAACGGAGCTGGCAGATGAAACCAGTTTGCGCCACGCTATTTATCATGAATTATCCCGATTAATTGTAATACGTCGTAGTAATAAAGCATTTCACCCTGATAGTGATTTTCAGATTAGCAGTGTTACACCGGCTGTAATGCAAATTAAACGTACGGCGGAAACAGGCGAAAAAATTACCGGATTATTTAATGTCAGCGGTCATACGCAAACCATTAGTATTGATGTTGAAAATGGATTTGATTTGATTAGCGGTAAAACTATTTCAGGTAAAGAATTAACGTTGAACGCCTGGCAGGTCATGTGGGTTAAGTAATAAAAAGGAACATTTCATGCTTAAAACTAAAATTGTGCTGATTTCAGCACTGGTTTCCTGCGCCCTGGTTTCCGGGTGTAAGGATGATAAAACGTCCTCTGTTGCGATTGAATTTATGCACTCTTCTGTTGAACAGGAGCGGCAGGCGGTTATTGCAAAACTGATTGAGCGTTTTGAAAAAGAGAACCCGGGGATCAGTGTCAAACAGGTTCCTGTAGAAGAAGATGCGTACAACACCAAGGTCATCACCCTGGCGCGGAGCGGTTCACTGCCTGAAGTCATTGAAACCAGCCATGACTACGCGAAAGTTATGGATAAAGAATCACTTATCGATCGTAAAGCCGTAGCGCAGGTCATCAACGCCGTAGGTGAAGGTACTTTTTATGATGGCGTGCTGCGTATTGTGCGTACTGAAGACGGTACTGCCTGGACCGGGGTTCCGGTTAGCGCCTGGATTGGCGGGATCTGGTATCGCAAAGATGTGCTGGCAAAAGCTGGGCTGGAAGAGCCAAAAGACTGGCAACAACTGCTGAGCGTGGCGCAGAAGCTAAACAATCCTGGTAGTAAGAAATATGGTATTGCGCTGCCCACGGCGGAAAGCGTTTTGACCGAACAGTCATTTTCTCAGTTCGCGCTCTCAAACCAGGCCAACGTTTTTGATGCGCAAGGAAAGATAACGCTCAACACACCTGAAATGGCGCAGGCGCTGCAGTATTACCGCCAATTGGCAATGAACACCATGCCGGGCTCAAACGACATCATGGAAGTCAAAGACGCGTTCATGAACGGCACGGCGCCGATGGCGATTTATTCCACCTATATCCTCCCGGCGGTGATTAAAGAGGGTGACCCTAAAAATGTGGGCTTTATGGTGCCGACGGAAAAAAACTCCGCTGTTTACGGCATGCTGACGTCGTTAACCATTACCGCGGGTCAAAAGTCTGAAGAGACAGAAGCGGCAGAGAAATTTGTCACCTTTATGGAGCAGGCCGACAACATCGCGGACTGGGTCATGATGTCGCCAGGGGCGGCGCTGCCGGTCAACAAAACAGTGGTGAATACCCCGACGTGGAAAGATAACACTGTCATCAAAGCGCTGGGTGAATTACCCGATCAGCTGATTGCCGAACTGCCGAATATCCAGGTGTTTGGTGCCGTCGGCGATAAGAACTTCACCCGCATGGGCGACGTCACAGGCTCCGGTGTTGTGAGCTCAATGGTGCACAACGTGACGGTAGGCAAAGCCGACCTCGTCACCACGATTGAAGCGAGCCAGAAAAAACTGGATGACCTCGTTGAACAGCGCTAATGGGGAAATGGAAAGCCGTGATGAATAAGTTCTTTTCAGGTCGATCTGATATGCCATTCGCCATGCTGCTGCTGGCGCCCAGCTTGCTGTTGCTGGGCGGTTTAGTGGCGTGGCCGATGATATCTAACATCGAAATCAGCTTTATGCGACTGCCGCTGAATCCGCAAATTGAGTCTACGTTTGTCGGGTTGAGCAACTATATCCGTATCTTATCCGATCCCGGATTCTGGCATTCGCTGTGCATGACGGTCTGGTATACCGCGCTGGTTGTGGCAGGAAGCACGGTACTGGGGCTGGGCGTGGCGATGTTTTTTAACCGTGAGTTTCGTCTGCGGAAAACGGCGCGCTCACTGGTCATCCTCTCTTACGTGACGCCATCAATTTCGCTGGTGTTTGCCTGGAAATACATGTTCAACAACGGCTACGGCATTGTGAACTACCTCGGCGTGGATCTGTTGCATCTCTATGATCAGGCGCCGCTGTGGTTCGACAATCCCGGCAGCAGCTTCGCGCTGGTCGTGCTGTTCGCCATCTGGCGCTACTTTCCGTATGCCTTTATCTCGTTTCTGGCGATTTTACAGACGATTGATAAATCGTTGTATGAGGCGGCAGAAATGGACGGCGCGAATGCCTGGCAACGGTTTCGTATCGTCACGCTGCCAGCGATTATGCCGGTGCTGGCAACCGTGGTCACACTGCGCACGATCTGGATGTTTTACATGTTCGCCGATGTTTATCTGCTGACCACTAAAGTCGATATTCTCGGGGTCTATCTCTATAAAACAGCGTTTGCATTTAACGACTTAGGCAAAGCGGCCGCTATTTCTGTCGTCCTCTTCGTCATTATTTTCGCTGTTATCCTGCTGACCAGAAAACGGGTGAACCTCAATGGCAACAAATAAGCGCACACTTGGCCGCATCGGCTTTTACTGTGGATTAATTGTCTTCCTGGGCATCACGCTATTCCCATTTTTTGTGATGCTGATGACCTCATTTAAAAGCGCCAAAGAGGCGATCTCGCTACATCCGACGCTGTTACCGCAGCAATGGACGCTGGAACATTACATCGACATCTTCAACCCGATGATTTTCCCGTTTGTTGACTACTTCCGTAATAGCCTGGTGGTATCGGTCACTTCTTCGGTGGTGGCGGTGTTTCTCGGCGTGCTCGGAGCGTATGCGCTTTCCCGCCTGCGTTTTAAAGGGCGAATGACCATCAATGCCAGCTTTTACACGGTGTACATGTTTTCGGGGATCCTGCTGGTGGTGCCGCTATTCAAAATCATTACGGCACTTGGCATCTATGACACCGAAATGGCGTTGATTATCACCATGGTCACCCAGACGCTGCCGACCGCGGTGTTCATGCTGAAAAGCTACTTCGACACCATTCCGGATGAAATAGAAGAAGCCGCGATGATGGATGGATTGAACCGTCTGCAGATCATCTTTCGCATTACCGTGCCGTTGGCGATGTCCGGTCTGGTTTCGGTCTTTGTGTACTGCTTTATGGTGGCGTGGAATGACTATCTGTTTGCCTCGATTTTCCTCTCCAGCGCCAGCAATTTTACCTTACCGGTCGGTCTGAACGCGCTGTTCAGTACGCCTGACTATATCTGGGGACGCATGATGGCGGCATCGTTAGTCACCGCATTGCCGGTTGTCATTATGTATGCGCTTTCCGAACGTTTTATTAAAAGTGGTTTGACCGCAGGCGGCGTGAAAGGCTAAGCGGCCAGTTTAATTAAGGAGTTGTAAATGAAGAAGTTAGTTGCCACAGAACCGCGTGTTGCGGCGCTGGTGGAATATGAAGACAGAGCTGTATCCGCCAATGAAGTGAAAGTTCGCGTTCGCTTTGGTGCGCCAAAACATGGCACGGAAGTGGTCGATTTTCGCGCTGCCAGTCCGTTTATTGACGAAGATTTCAACGGCGAATGGCAAATGTTCATGCCGCGTCCTGAAGGGGCGCCGCGCGGGATTGAATTCGGCAAGTTCCAGCTTGGCAACATGGTGGTGGGCGATGTTATTGAGTGTGGCAGCGATGTGACCGAATACGCCGTTGGCGATTCAGTTTGCGGCTACGGCCCACTGGCAGAAACGGTTTTCTTTAATGCGGTAAACAACTACAAACTGCGCAAAATGCCGGAAGGTAGTTCGTGGAAAAATGCCGTGTGCTATGACCCGGCACAGTTCGCCATGAGTGGCGTGCGCGACGCCAATGTGCGTGTCGGCGATTTTGTTGTCATCGTCGGCTTAGGGGCGATTGGCCAGATTGCCGTCCAACTGGCTAAGAAAGCGGGAGCCTCGGTGGTCATTGGCGTGGATCCGATTGCTCATCGTTGCGATATCGCGCGTCGTCATGGCGCGGATTTCTGTCTGAATCCTATTGGCACCGATGTCGGCATGGAAATTAAGAAGCTGACCGGCAAGCAGGGCGCGGATGTAATTATCGAAACCAGCGGCTATGCGGATGCGTTGCAATCGGCGTTACGCGGTCTGGCCTATGGTGGAACCATCTCCTATGTCGCTTTCGCGAAACCTTTTGCTGAAGGCTTCAACCTGGGGCGTGAAGCGCACTTCAACAACGCCAAAATTGTCTTCTCTCGTGCCTGCAGTGAGCCAAATCCGGATTATCCGCGCTGGAGCCGCAAGCGTATTGAGGAGACCTGTTGGGAACTGTTGATGAACGGTTACCTGAACTGTGAAGAACTTATTGACCCGGTAGTAACATTTGCCAGCAGCCCGGAAAGCTATATGCAGTATGTCGATCGCCATCCGGAAAAGAGCATCAAAATGGGCGTGACGTTTTAATTAAGGAATGCAGAAGATGAAAATTGGAACACAGAACCAGGCTTTTTTTCCGGAAAATATTCTCGAGAAATTCCGTTACATCAAAGAGATGGGGTTTGACGGTTTTGAAATTGACGGCAAGCTGCTGGTTAACAACCTGGCAGAAGTGAAAGCAGCAATCAAAGAAACAGGCCTGCCCGTCACCACCGCCTGTGGAGGATATGACGGTTGGATCGGTGATTTTATCGAAGAGCGTCGTTTGAATGGCTTACAGCAGATTACCCGCATTCTCGAAGCGCTGGCCGAAGTCGGTGGGCAGGGCATTATTGTACCCGCTGCATGGGGCATGTTTACCTTCCGCTTACCGCCGATGACCTCTCCGCGCAGCCTGGCAGGCGATCGTAAAGCAGTAAGTGATTCATTGATTTATCTCGATAAAGTTGCCGAGCGTACGGGGACGGTGGTGTATCTGGAGCCGCTTAATCGCTATCAGGATCATATGATCAACACCCTGGCGGATGCCCGTCGCTATATCGTGGAAAACAACCTGAAGCATGTGCAAATCATTGGTGATTTTTACCATATGAATATCGAAGAAGACGATATGGCTCAGGCGCTGCATGACAATCGCGATCTGCTGGGACACGTCCATATTGCGGATAACCACCGTTATCAGCCGGGGAGCGGTACGCTGGATTTCACTGCGCTGTTTGACCAGTTGCGTGAAGATAATTATCAGGGTTACGTCGTGTACGAAGGGCGTGTACGGGCAGAGAACCTGCCGGAAGCGTACCGTCAGTCACTGGCCTGGCTGCGTACCTGCTAAGAGGATTTCTGTGAAAAGTGCACTGACAAGCTCTCCGCTACGCATCGCCATTATCGGCGCCGGGCAGGTGGCGGATAAAGTTCATGCTTCGTACTACTGCACCCGCAACGATCTGGAACTGGTGGCTGTCTGTGACAGCCGCCTGTCACAGGCACAGGCGTTGGCAGAGAAATACGGCAATCCGCAGGTTTGGGACGATCCTCAGACGATGCTACGCGAGGCTAAGCCAGATATCGTCAGCATCTGTTCACCCAATCGTTTTCATTATGAACACACCATGTTGGCGCTGAACGCCGGATGCCATGTGATGTGTGAGAAACCTCCGGCGATGACGCCAGCCGAGGCGCTGGAAATGTGTAACACGGCGCGTCGAAGGGGGAAAGTTCTGGCTTATGATTTTCATCATCGTTTCGCACTGGATACGCAGCTGCTTCGTGAGCAGGTGATGGCCGGCGTGCTGGGTGAAATCTATGTCACCAATGTCCGCGCCTTGCGCCGCTGCGGCGTGCCCGGCTGGGGGGTATTTACCAACAAAGAACTGCAGGGCGGCGGGCCGCTGATTGATCTCGGCATCCATATGCTTGATGCCGCCATGTATGTGCTGGGGTTTCCGGCAGTAAAGCGCGTTAACGCACACAGTTATCAACGCATTGGCACGCGTAAAAACAGCGGCCAGTTTGGGAAATGGGATCCCGAGACGTATACCGTGGAGGATTCTCTGTTCGGGACGATTGAATTTCATAACGGCGGTATCCTGCGACTGGAAACCTCTTTCGCGCTGAATATCCCGGAACAATCGATTATGAACGTTAATTTCTGCGGCGATCTGGCAGGGGCGACGTTATTCCCGGCCCAGGTTTATACCGATCGTGAGGGGACGCTTGACGTACTGCTTCAGCGCGAAATGGCCGATGACAATCGTCATTATCGCAGCATGGAAGCTTTTGTGAATCATGTCCAGGGCGAGCCTGTCACTATTGCTGACGCAGAGCAAGGCGTCGTTATTCAACAACTGGTTGCCGCACTGTATCAATCGGCTGAAACAGGGACCTACGTAGACTTATGACGAGGCCAGTAATGCTAACTGAACCGGCTTTTTGCCCACACAACCTGAATAAATATGCGTCACTCATGACGACCGGTAACGGTTATATGGGGATTCGCGCCAGCCACGAGGAAGCCTACACCTTACAAACTCGCGGCATGTACATTGCTGGACTGTATCACCGGGCAGGGAAAGGCGAGATTAATGAACTGGTTAATCTGCCTGATGTGGTGGGGGTGGAGATTTCACTCAATGGTGAGATTTTCTCGCTCACCAGCGGCGTTATCGAAAGCTGGCAACGTGAACTGGATTTTGCCAGTGGGGAATTACGCCGCGCGCTTACCTGGCGTGCGTCTGGCGGGGCGCGTTTTGCCATTGAGAGCCGGCGATTTGTCTCGGCACAAAAACTGCCGCTGTTTGCTATGGAAGTTGTCGTCACGCCACTGGATGGCGATGCCAGCATTGGTATCTCGACCGGAATTGACGCCACGATGACCAATCATGGTCGTCAGCATTTGGATGAAACGCAGGTCCGGGTCTTTGGCCAGCATCTTATGCAAGGGATTTACACCACCCAGGACAATCGTAATGATATCGCTATCACCACGTATTGCGATGTAGACGGTGCAGCGCAGCGCTGCTTCACCGCGAAAGAACGTCGGCTGTTACAACACAACAGCGTGCAGGCGAAAGCCGGACAGCGCGTCACGCTGACAAAAATTAGCTGGGTAGACTGGGCGAGCGAACGCAGCCTGTCGCTTGAGACCTGGGGACGCCAGTCGCTGCGCAACCTGGAAGCGTGCGCGCAGCAGGGCTATGACGCTCTGCTGGCGGAGTCGACTGCTAACTGGCATGCCTGGTGGCAAAATCGTCGCGTTCAGGTCACCAGCACTGATGCCAGCGATCAGCGAGCGCTGGACTATGCGCTCTATCATCTGCGTGTGATGACTCCTGACCACGATGAGCGCAGCAGTATTGCGGCCAAAGGTTTGACGGGGGAAGGGTATAAAGGCCACATATTCTGGGATACCGAGGTCTTTCTGTTACCGTTTCATCTCTTTACCGAGCCGAAAACCGCGAGAAGTTTGTTGCGTTACCGCTGGCATAATCTGTCGGGGGCGCGTGAGAAAGCCCGCCGTAACGGTTGGCAGGGAGCGCTTTTCCCTTGGGAAAGCGCTCGCAGCGGTGATGAGGAAACGCCTGAATTTGCGGCGATCAACATCCGTACCGGACTGCGTCAGAAAGTGGCCTCCGCGCAGGCTGAACATCACCTCGTGGCGGATATTGCCTGGGCGGTAATCAATTACTGGCATGCCTCAGGGGATCTAAACTTCATGTCCCGTGAGGGAATGACGTTGCTGCTGGAAACGGCGAAGTTCTGGATCAGCAGGGCGGTCATGGTTAACGATCGTTTAGAGATCCACGATGTGATTGGCCCGGATGAATACACTGAGCATGTGAACAACAACGCGTTCACCAACTACATGGCCTGGTACAACGTGGAACAGGCGCTGGGTTTTGCCCGTCGGTTGGGCTGCGGTGATGAGACGTTTATTCACCGCGCAGAGTATTTTTTACAGCATCTCTGGCGACCGGAAATTCAGCCCGATGGCGTGCTACCTCAGGATGATACCTTCCTGAGCAAACCGGCTATCGATCTGTCACAGTACAAAGCCAAAGCGGGCAAGCAGACGATTTTGCTCGATTACTCCCGTGCAGAAGTCAATGAGATGCAAATTCTCAAACAGGCCGATGTGGTGATGCTGACCTACATGTTACCGGAGCAATTTTGCCCGCAAACCTGTCTGGCAAACCTGCGCTTTTACGAGCCGCGCACAATTCATGACTCCTCGTTGAGTAAAGCGATCCACGGGATTGTGGCAGCGCGTTGCGGTGATCCGGCACAGGGCTATCGGTTCTGGCGTGAAGGATCGCTTATCGATCTCGGGGAGGACCCACATAGCTGCGATGACGGCATTCATGCTGCGGCAACGGGCGCCATCTGGCTGGGCGCAATCCAGGGATTTGCCGGCGTGAATATTCGCCACGGGGAGTTACACCTTGCTCCTGCCTTACCGGCTCATTGGCAAACGCTGTGTTTCCCGCTGCGCTGGCAGGGCATCGATATGCAGGTAATCATTAATGCGGCTGAAATCCGTATTAACAGTACCGAGCAGATTGTCCTTTGGGTCAATGGTGAAAAGGTCTCCGTGCAGGGGGAAACCGTAATCCGCAATGACGCCATTATTTCGCCCGCTTATGGGACCGCTACCACAGAAAGGGGCGATGAATGATACTCAAACCACAGGCCATCATTTTTGATTTGGATGGCGTGATTACCGATACCGCGCATCTACATTTTCTGGCCTGGCGGCAGGTAGCCGATGAAATAGGGATTGTGATCGACGAAGCATTTAATGACAGCCTGAAAGGGATTAGTCGCGGCGAATCACTACAGCGTATTTTGCACCATGGTGGGAAGGCGGGGGCGTTTTCTCCCGAGGCCTGCGCACAATTGGCCGAGAGAAAAAACAGACTGTATGTCCATTCTTTGCGCCAGCTGACGGTTAACTCGGTATTACCGGGAATACGTGAGCTGTTGATGACGTTGCGGGAAGAACGGATTCCGGTGGGGTTGGCCTCTGTGTCGCGCAATGCCCCGGCTATTTTACAAGCGCTTAATCTTAGCTCTTGCTTTGATTTTTGTGCGGATGCGGCATTGATAACCCGCTCGAAACCGGATCCGGAAATTTTCCTGGCAGCCTGCGCGGGTCTTGGCGTTGACCCGCAACAATGTATTGGCATAGAAGATGCACAAGCGGGAATTGATGCAATCAACGCCTGCGGCATGCTTTCTGTCGGCATCGGTAAAGGGCTGAATGGGGCAGACTTGCTGCTTCCGGCAACCGAATTTCTGACGTGGCCGTGCTTATCGGCTTTCTGGCAACACGACAAGTAAAGGATTCAACATGGCACAGCTTTCGTTGCAACACATTCAAAAAATTTACGACAACCAGGTACACGTCGTTAAAGACTTCAATCTGGAAATTGAAGATAAAGAGTTTATTGTTTTTGTTGGACCTTCCGGCTGCGGGAAGTCAACTACGTTACGCATGATCGCCGGTCTGGAGGAGATCAGCGGCGGCGATCTGCTGATTGACGGTAAACGGATGAACGATGTGCCGGCGAAATCACGCAACATTGCGATGGTTTTTCAGAACTACGCGTTGTACCCACACATGACCGTCTATGACAACATGGCGTTTGGTCTGAAAATGCAGAAAATAGCGCCTGCTGTGATTGAGGAGCGCGTCAACTGGGCGGCGCAGATCCTTGGCCTGCGCGATTATTTGCAGCGTAAACCCGGCGCGTTATCCGGTGGTCAGCGTCAGCGTGTGGCGCTGGGGCGTGCGATTGTACGTGAAGCGGGGGTCTTCCTGATGGATGAACCCTTATCGAATCTCGATGCCAAACTTCGCGTTCAGATGCGGGCTGAAATTAGCAAACTGCATCAGAAACTCAATACCACCATGATCTATGTTACCCACGATCAAACCGAAGCCATGACTATGGCGACGCGTATTGTGATTATGAAGGATGGCATTGTTCAGCAGGTTGGTGCGCCGAAAACGGTTTATAACCACCCGGCTAATATGTTTGTCGCCGGATTTATTGGCTCACCGGCCATGAACTTTATTCGTGGCGCGATTGATGGTGATAAGTTTGTTACTGAAACACTGAAATTAACGATTCCACAAAATAAATTAGCACAATTAAAAGCGCAGGGTTATGAACATCAGGCGGTCACTCTGGGAATTCGTCCTGAAGATATACACCCGCAGCTTAATAATGAAAATAGTATATCGGCAAAAATTAGCGTTGCAGAATTAACCGGCGCTGAATTTATGCTTTATACCATTGTTGGGGGGCATGAGTTGGTGGTCCGTGCTGGGGCTGTGAATGATTATCATGCAGGAGAAAATATCACTATTCATTTTGATATGGCGAAATGCCATTTCTTTGATGCTGAAACTGAAGTGGCTATTCAATAAAATTCCGGGGGGATAAATCCCCCCCAAGCCTTGGGGCATTTTTGCGAGTATTTTAACAAGGAATAATAATGAAAACCCTACTGTCCGCTACTGCGCTGATTATGAGTGCAGGAATGGCCTGCGCGCAGGCTGCTGAAAATAATGACTGGCACTTTAACATTGGTGCTATGTACGAAATAGAAAACGTTGAAGGTCAGGGCGAAGATATGGATGGACTGGCTGAGCCGTCCGTCTATTTCAATGCCTCTAATGGGCCGTGGAAAATATCGCTGGCCTATTATCAGGAAGGACCGGTTGATTACAGCGATGGTAAGCGTGGTACCTGGTTTGACCGCCCAGAACTGGAAGTCCGCTATCAATTCCTGGAAAGTGAAGATGTTAATTTCGGTTTGACCGGTGGCTTCCGTAATTACGGTTATCACTATGTCAATGAACCAGGAAACGACACCGCTAATATGCAGCGCTGGAAAGTTCAGCCGGACTGGGATGTTAAACTGACCGACGACCTGCGCTTTAGCGGTTGGCTGTCGATGTATCAATTCGTTAATGATTTGAATACTACTGGCTACTCCGATAGTCGTGTCGAAAGCGAGACCGGTCTGAATTACAGGTTTAACGAAACGGTGGGCTTAACGGTCAATTATTACCTTGAACGCGGCTTTAATCTGGCTGATTCGCGCAATAATGGTGAGTTCTCAACCCAGGAAATTCGTGCATATTTACCGTTGTCTTTAGGCAATACCACCCTGACGCCGTATACCCGTCTGGGGCTTGATCGCTGGTCAAACTGGGACTGGCGAGATGATCCGGAACGTGAAGGCCATAATTTCAATCGTCTCGGTTTACTGTATGCATATGATTTCCAGAATGGTTTATCAATGTCACTGGAGTATGCCTATGAGTGGGAAGATCACGACGAAGGCGAAAGCGACAGATTCCATTATGCTGGTATAGGCGTGAACTACGCATTCTAAAATATACTGGGGCATGTATGCCCCAGTTTTTACACCAGTGAGTCGGCCAGCGATATTTGTGTGCTCACCGTGATATTTTGTAATCCTTTCTCACCCGCAATCAGGTTAAATAATAAATTACAGCTTTGTTCACCCAACTGCTGGGTAGGCACATCAATTCCCCCAGGAACGGGCGTGAGCATAAAAGACAACAGCTCATTACTGTAGCCCACAACGGCAAGTTGTTGCGGGATGGTTATATTTTTCTCAGCCGCCACGCGATATAAGCTCATTAATTTCAAGCTGTCGGTGGCAAATACGGCATCGGGTAACGGCTGCTGACTCAGTAATTTTCGTGAAGCAAGCAGGGCTGTTTCATGGGTATAGCCCCCGTCAACAATCCATTCATCGCGCATTTTAATATTATGCGCCTGAAGGCTGGCTTTATATCCGTTAACGCGATCGATAGAAACATGAACATCAAGCGGCGCGTGCAAACAGGCTATATTACGGTGCCCACTCTCAATCAGCGCATCAGTTAGCGTAATGCTGTCGCGATAATTATCTGTGTCTACAGAATAGACATTGGCGTAGTCGCCTTCAACCTTTCCAATAACCACGACCGGTACGTTGTATTTATCCAGCCTCGCAAAAAAAGATTCATCGGCGGGAGAGCTCAGCATAATGATACCTTTGATCAATTTCTGCTTAATTTTGCTCTCACATTTTTGTAAATCATCTTCAGTGCTTCGCGACGTCTGTAATATGACATCAAAACCGACCTCTTCAGCCTTGGCAGTAATAGCATGAAGCACTTCAGAGAAAAACGGATTACCGGCGGTTGTTTTTGCTGAACGGGTAGATATCACCATTATTGCATCAAACCCGGAAGAGGTGAGTGCGCGAGCAAGTTTATTGGGCTGGTACTGTAACTCATCAATAGCACGCAGCACTTTTTCAAGCGCTTCCGGCGAGATATTGGTTTGCTTATTAAGCACGCGCGATACCGTGGATTTTGATACGCCAGCGGCTCGTGCAATATCATAAATGGTAGGAGACATAGATCCCAAGCTCCGTCCGAGAGTCAATGGCGAACATATTATGGAGTTAATTGGCGAATGACAACAATATCGGAATGCGGGCAGAAAAATCAAAAAACTAACCGCAGTATGCGCAACCAGAGGAAGTCTCGTCCACGGGTGCAGAGGGTGATAATGCGATCGCAATATTTTCTTAAGAACTGGCGTATAGTGTGTTGGTTAAATCCAACCATCAGTCAGGAAGATATTATGTTGAAAAAAGGCGTATTAGCGTTGGCACTGGTCATCGGCATGCCGGTTTTTGCAGCCGAGCACTGGATTGATGTTCGCGTTCCTGAACAGTATCAACAGCAGCATATTCAGGGGGCGGTCAACATTCCATTAAAAGAGATGAAGGCGCGTATCGCTGCTGAAGTTCCTGATAAGACCGACACCGTGAAGCTGTACTGCAACTCCGGGCGTCAATCGGGGCAGGCGAAGGATATGTTGACGGAAATGGGCTACACGCAGGTGACCAACGAAGGTGGCATCAATCAGATAGCGCTTCCTAAAGTAGAGAATCAATAAACCGCCCGCATTCCTTCTGCTCCAGGCGGTAAGAATAATGCCGCCTGTTACAGCTCAGGTAGTTGATAAGTAAGAATTGACCCCTATCTTTACTTCCTGTTTGTTATAATTTCTTCGGTTCCTTCAGCAAAACGGGATGGCGATGAAGCGACTTAAAAATGAACTCAATTCGCTGGTTAATCGCGGCGTAGACCGGCATTTGCGCCTGGCTGTCACCGGACTTAGCCGTAGCGGTAAGACGGCGTTTATCACCGCGATGGTAAACCAGTTACTCAATATTCATGCCGGTGCGCGTCTGCCGTTGCTCAGTTGCGTGCGCGAAGAGCGTCTGCTCGGCGTTAAACGGGTTCCACAACGCGATTTTGGTATTCCGCGCTTTACCTATGATGAGGGACTGGCGCAGTTGTATGGCTCTCCACCGACCTGGCCGACACCTACGCGCGGTGTGAGTGAAATACGCCTCGCGCTGCGCTACAAATCCAATGATTCTTTACTGCGCCACTTTAAAGACACCTCCACGCTGTACCTGGAAATCGTCGATTATCCGGGGGAGTGGCTGCTCGATTTACCGATGCTGGCCCAGGATTATCTCAGTTGGTCGCGGCAAATGACCGGATTATTACAGGGACAGCGTGGCGAATGGTCGGCAAGATGGCGGCAGTTATGCCATGGGTTGGATCCGCTGGCGCCTGCTGATGAAAACCGTCTGGCGGAAATCGCTGCCGCCTGGACGGAGTATCTGCACCAGTGCAAGCAGCAGGGACTGCATTTTATTCAGCCAGGCCGTTTTGTTCTGCCTGGAGATATGGCGGGCGCGCCTGCGCTGCAGTTCTTCCCGTGGCCGGACGTTGATGCCTGGGGGGAATCGAAGCTGGCGCAGGCAGACAAACACACCAATGCGGGCATGCTACGCGACAGGTTTAATTATTACTGTGAAAAAGTCGTGAAGGGATTTTATAAGAATCACTTCCTGCGCTTTGACCGTCAGATTGTGCTGGTCGATTGTTTGCAACCGCTCAACAGCGGGCCACAGGCGTTTAACGACATGCGTCTGGCACTCACCCAACTGATGCAAAGCTTCCATTACGGACAGCGTACGCTGTTTCGTCGGCTGTTTTCTCCGGTGATCGACAAACTGCTGTTTGCCGCCACCAAAGCCGACCATGTGACGGTCGATCAGCACGCCAATATGGTGTCGTTATTGCAGCAGTTGATCCAGGACGCCTGGCAAAACGCTGCGTTTGAAGGTATCAGCATGGATTGTCTGGGACTGGCATCAGTACAGGCAACCACCAGCGGCCTGATCGATGTGAAAGGCGAAAAGATCCCGGCGCTGTGTGGTCATCGTCTGAGCGATGGTGAACCGCTAACCGTTTATCCGGGGGAAGTGCCCGCGCGTTTACCTGGACAAGCATTCTGGGACAGTCAGGGCTTTCAGTTTGAGGCGTTTCGCCCGCAGGTTATGGATGTCGATAAACCCTTACCGCATATTCGTCTTGATGCCGCGATGGAGTTTTTAATAGGAGATAAATTGCGATGAGCGAGCCGTTAAAACCGCGTATCGATTTCTCAGGTCCGCTAGACGTGGAACAAAACGCGGCGTTTAAAGCGCAGCAGATGTTCAATGAAACAGAGGCGCAGACTTTTTCTCCGGCGACAGTGGATGAACCTCTGCAAGACGAAGGTCAGGCAGAAGCCGTCATTGATGCGGCCCTACGCCCCAAACGCAGTTTGTGGCGCAAAATGGTAATGGGCGGGTTGGCGCTGTTTGGCGCGAGCGTTGTCGCTCAGGGCGTACAATGGACCATGAACGCCTGGCAGACTCAGGACTGGGTTGCGCTGGGAGGATGTGCCGCTGGCGCATTGATTATCGGCGCAGGTGTCGGATCGGTTGCGACCGAGTGGCGTCGGCTATGGCGTTTGCGCCAGCGTGCGCACGAGCGCGATGAAGCGCGTGATCTGCTCCACAGCCATGGAACCGGAAAAGGTCGTGCATTTTGTGAAAAGCTGGCGCAGCAGGCGGGTATCGATCAGTCCCATCCGGCGCTACAGCGCTGGTATGCCTCAATTCATGAAACGCAGAACGATCGCGAAGTCGTCAGCCTGTATGCCCATCTTGTGCAGCCGGTGCTGGACGCGCAGGCCCGACGTGAGATTAGCCGTTCAGCGGCGGAGTCCACGCTGATGATTGCCGTCAGTCCGCTGGCATTGGTGGATATGGCGTTTATTGCCTGGCGAAACCTGCGGCTGATTAATCGCATCGCCTCGCTGTATGGCATTGAACTCGGTTATTACAGCCGCCTGCGTTTGTTCCGCCTGGTGCTGCTAAATATCGCTTTTGCCGGGGCCAGTGAGCTGGTGCGGGAAGTGGGAATGGACTGGATGTCGCAGGATTTAGCCGCTCGCTTATCGACGCGTGCCGCGCAGGGTATTGGCGCGGGATTATTAACGGCGCGTCTGGGTATTAAAGCCATGGAACTTTGCCGACCGCTGCCGTGGATCGATGACGATAAGCCACGACTGGGCGATTTTCGCCGTCAACTGATTGGTCAGGTGAAAGATACCTTACAAAAGAACAAATCTCCGCGCGAAAGTTAGCTAAAAATTGGGCGCCAGTCGTTTAACTTTACGTCCCGGCGCCTGATTTTCCAGCGAGCTGTCAATATTTGTTGACAGAGTTCTTCCTGCAAACCCAATACTGTCTTATCATTTAATACATAATCCCTTGTCCAGGTGAAGGTTCCTATGCGTTTGGAAGTCTTTTGTGAAGACCGACTTGGTCTGACCCGCGAACTGCTCGATTTACTGGTGCTGAGAAGCATTGATTTACGCGGTATCGAGATTGACCCCATCGGGCGGATTTACCTCAATTTTGCGGAACTGGAGTTCACCAACTTCAGTAGCCTGATGGCTGAAATCCGCCGTATTTCAGGGGTTACGGATGTGCGTACCGTGCCCTGGATGCCTTCCGAACGAGAACATCTTGCGCTGAGCGCGCTGCTTGAGGCGTTACCAGAACCGGTCCTTTCTCTGGATATGAAAAGCAAAATCGAGATGGCGAACCCTGCGAGCTGCCAGCTTTTCGCGCACACTCAGGATCGGATGCGCAATCATACCGCCGCCCAGTTAATCAATGGGTTTAACTTCCAGCGCTGGCTCGAAAGCAATCCGCAGGATTCTCATAGCGAGCATGTCGTAATTAACGGACAGAACTTCCTGATGGAGATTACGCCTGTCCATTTGCAGGGTGAAAATCAGGAGCAGATGCTGACCGGTGCTGTTGTCATGCTGCGCTCCACCATCCGGATGGGGCGTCAGCTGCAAAATATGACTACGCAGGATCTGAGCGCGTTTAGCCAGATTATTGCCGTCAGCGCCAAAATGAAACACGTAGTGGAACAGGCGCGTAAGCTGGCGACACTGAGTGCGCCGCTGCTGATTACTGGTAATACCGGCACCGGCAAAGATCTCTTTGCCCATGCCTGCCACCTGGCAAGCCCGCGTGCGTCGAAGCCGTATCTGGCGCTGAACTGCGCGTCAATTCCTGAAGATGCGGTCGAAAGTGAGCTGTTTGGCCATGCCCCGGAAGGCAAAAAAGGCTTCTTTGAGCAGGCGAATGGCGGCTCGGTTCTGTTAGATGAAATTGGTGAAATGTCGCCGCGTATGCAGACCAAATTGCTGCGTTTTCTCAATGACGGCACGTTCCGCCGCGTGGGAGAAGATCACGAAGTTCATGTTGATGTCCGCGTGATTTGCGCGACGCAAAAGAACCTTGTGGAAATGGTGCAGAAAGGGCTTTTCCGTGAAGATCTCTATTATCGTCTGAATGTACTGACGCTAAATCTGCCGCCGCTACGCGATTGCCCGCAGGATATTATGCCGCTTACCGAACTGTTTGTGGCGCGCTTCGCCGACGAGCAGGGCGTGCCGCGTCCGAAGCTGTCTGCCGATCTCAGCACGGTGTTAACCCGCTACGGTTGGCCGGGCAACGTGCGTCAGCTTAAAAATGCCATCTACCGGGCGCTGACCCAGCTTGAAGGCTATGAGCTGCGGCCGCAGGATATTTTACTGCCGGATTACGATGCGGCAACGGTTGCGGTCGGAGAAGAGGTGATGGAAGGATCGCTGGATGAAATTACCAGCCGCTTTGAACGCTCTGTGCTGACGCAGCTTTATATGAATTATCCCAGCACGCGCAAACTGGCCAAGCGCCTCGGCGTTTCGCACACCGCGATTGCCAACAAATTGCGTGAATACGGCCTGAGCCAGCAGAAAAAAAGCGAAGAGTAACGCGGTAAATGAAAATGCCTCCCTGCGGAGGCATTTTTGTATGCAAACGTGGCTTAAGCTTTCAGTACGTCCAGCGCAGCAGTGTAGTCTGGCTCGTTGGTGATTTCATTGACCAGTTGGCTGAAAACGACGTTGTCATTTTCATCAATAACGACCACGGCACGTGCGGCCAGACCTTTCAGTGGGCCTTCAGCGATTTCTACGCCGTAGTTTTTCAGAAATTCTGCGTTGCGCAGGGTGGACAGCGTGATAACGTTGCTCAGACCTTCCGCGCCGCAAAAACGTGAATGGGCGAATGGCAGGTCGGCCGAAATGCACAGTACGACGGTATTGTCGATTTCTGTCGCCAGTTGGTTAAACTTACGTACCGATGCCGCACAAACGCCGGTATCGATGCTTGGGAAAATATTCAGCACTTTGCGCTTGCCTGCGAACTGGCCCAGCGTAACGTCAGACAGGTCTTTAGCCACAAGGGTAAAAGCCTGAGCTTTGCTTCCAGCCTGAGGAATTGAGCCGGCAACTGTAACCGGGTTGCCCTGGAAATGAACGGTTTGTGACATGGTTATCTTCCTGTTTACATATAGTTAACGTCGAGGCTAGTTTATGCCATCAGCAGTTAACACGGCAAACGCTATTTGCGGATATCCGCTTCAGGGACTGCATTAAGGAAAGCAAATGAGAACAGTTAAGGTGTATGAGGAAGCCTGGCCGCTGCACACTCCCTTTGTTATTGCCCGTGGGAGCAGAACCGAAGCGCATGTGGTAGTGGTTGAAGTGGCAGAAAACGGCGTCACGGGTATCGGCGAGTGCACACCGTATCCGCGCTATGGTGAAAGCGATGCCTCAGTGCTGGCGCAAATTATGAGCATTGCCCCACAACTGGAAAATGGACTGACGCGTGAAGAGCTGCAAAAGCTGCTGCCAGCGGGAGCCGCGCGTAATGCTGTGGACTGCGCGTTGTGGGATCTGAGTGCGCGTCAACAGCAATTGTCACTGGCAGAGTTGGTGGGAAGTGAACTGGCGGAAGTGGTGACGACGGCGCAAACCGTGGTAATTGGTACGCCGGAACAAATGGCGGTGAGTGCGGCTGCACTGTGGGAAAATGGCGCGAAACTGCTAAAAGTTAAGCTGGATGCGCGCTTGATTAGCGAGCGGATGGTTGCTATTCGTGCAGCAGTCCCTGATGCCACGATTATTGTCGACGCCAATGAATCCTGGCGGGCAGAAGGTTTGGCGGCACGCTGCCAGCTTCTGGCTGATTTAGGGGTGGCGATGCTGGAGCAGCCGCTGCCAGCGCAGGACGATGCCGCGTTGGAAAATTTTGTGCATCCGCTGCCGATCTGCGCAGATGAAAGCTGCCACACCCGCAGCAGCCTGAAAGCGCTGCACGGGCGCTATGAAATGGTCAATATCAAACTGGATAAAACAGGCGGCCTGACGGAGGCGCTGGCGCTGGCAACCGAAGCCCGCGAGCAGGGATTTGCGCTAATGCTGGGCTGCATGCTGTGTACTTCCCGGGCGATTGGGGCGGCGTTACCGCTTACGCCGCAGGTTAACTTTGCCGATCTTGATGGCCCGACCTGGCTTGCCAGCGACGCGGAGCCGGCCCTGCATTTTACGACCGGACAACTTCATCTCTAGGGTGCCAGCGCAGGAGATTGGACATGGCCAGCAGGTATTTCTCGCTCGCTTCATCTGAAGAGATGGGCGGAAATTCGGCGGTTATACAGTGTAAGTTCAGGTCTGCGCACCAGCTTCCAAATGAGCCGGGCGTTTCATAACCTACGCTGGTGACGAGGGGTAATTCAAACGACTGCGCCAGCCACGCGCCTAATTCGCTGCGTCTGGGATCTTCAATACAGGCCAGCGGATCGTGAAAAGAGACCACCCACGCAGGATGAATTCGGTGAATAAGCTGGCACAGCGCCTGGGTTTCTGGTTCTGAGCCCGGATTTTCGCCGGTCAACAACACCACATCGCGTTCTTCTGCGCTGCTGTTCCAGCGATACACCGTTTCACCCGCTTTCCAGTTGGCAGCGGGAAAGTTACGGTTTAGATCCACTCCGTTCGCATTTGCGCGCAGCCCGAGCTGGCAACCGTCAGGGTTAACCGCCAGCACCACATGGTGACGACGTAAGGAAGGATTAAGCGTACGCAATGCGCAGGAAAGGGTGACAACCGATGCGTTTTCGTCGCCGTGCGTTCCTGCCAGTATCAGACCGCTTTCACGATCGGCCGCCATTGCGGGAAACCAGATTAGCGGCGCGCCTAATAATGAACGTCCGTAATGTTCGGTTCCAGGTGGGAATGCGCCGCGCTCGGCACGGGGTCGGGTAACGGTCATAATCATCTCTGAATGCGTGGATTGTTACTCGCAGTGTTGTGCAAAATGTATGGATAATCAAATCGTTTTCACACACTTATCTTTTCAGATGTAATATTATTTCCTTGTCGAAAGTTAATTGCATTTCCTGCTGGCGATACAAATAATTACACATTCACTTAGTAGCCGGAATTGAGGGTATTTTATGCAGCATTCTGTTTCAGTAACCTGTGGTGCGCTATTGGTAAGCAGCATTTCATTATCCTGGGCTGCTGATGTTCCCAGCGGAACGGTACTGGCAGAAAAACAAGAACTGGTGCGTCATATCAAAGACGAACCGGCGTCATTGGATCCGGCAAAGGCCGTCGGGCTTCCTGAAATTCAGGTTATTCGTGATTTATTTGAAGGGCTGGTCAACCAGAATGAGAAGGGCGAGATTGTGCCCGGTGTTGCCACTCAGTGGAAAAGCAACGATAACCGTATCTGGACGTTTACGCTGCGCGATAATGCGCAATGGGCAGATGGTACGCCGGTAACGGCACAGGATTTTGTCTATAGCTGGCAGCGTCTGGTTGACCCGAAAACGCTGTCGCCGTTTGCCTGGTTTGCTGCGCTGGCGGGTATTAACAACGCACAGGCGATCATCGATGGAAAAGCCTCGCCAGATAAGCTCGGCGTTAGCGCGATCGATGCGCGTACATTGAAGGTCCAACTGGATAAACCGCTGCCATGGTTTGCCAATCTGACGGCGAGTTTTGCTTTCTATCCGGTACAAAAAGCTAACGTTGAGAGCGGTAAAGATTGGACCAAACCGGGCAATCTAATTGGTAACGGCGCCTATGTGCTCAAAGATCGTGTGGTGAACGAAAAACTGGACGTTGTGCCGAACACGCATTATTGGGACAACGCCAAAACGGTGCTGCAAAAAGTCACCTTCCTGCCTATTAACCAGGAATCGGCAGCGACCAAGCGCTATCTTGCTGGTGATATCGATATTACCGAGTCTTTCCCGAAAAACATGTATCAGAAACTGTTGAAGGACATCCCGGGCCAGGTTTATACCCCGCCGCAGCTTGGCACTTACTACTATGCCTTTAATACCCAGAAGGGACCGACTGCCGACTCACGCGTGCGCCTGGCGCTCAGCATGACTATCGATCGTCGCCTGATGGCGGAGAAAGTTCTGGGTACCGGCGAAAAGCCCGCATGGCATTTTACGCCGGATGTAACGGCAGGGTTTGTGCCGGAACCTTCACCGTTTGAGCAAATGAGTCAGGAAGAGCTGAACGCGCAGGCGAAAACGCTGCTGCGTGCGGCGGGCTATGGTCCACAGAAACCACTTAAACTGACGCTGCTGTATAACACCTCTGAAAATCATCAGAAGATTGCTATTGCTGTCGCGTCTATGTGGAAGAAAAATCTCGGCGCTGACGTGAAACTGCAAAACCAGGAGTGGAAAACTTATATCGATAGCCGCAATACCGGCAATTTTGATGTGATCCGCGCCTCGTGGGTGGGCGATTACAATGAACCATCTACGTTCCTGTCGCTATTAACATCAACCCATACGGGCAATATCTCCCGCTTTAATAATCCGGCGTACGATAAAGTGTTGACCCAGGCAACCCTGGAGAATACGCAGAAAGCGCGCAATGCTGATTATAACGCCGCGGAGAACATTCTGATGGAACAGGCTCCCATTGCGCCGATTTATCAGTACACCAACGGGCGTTTAATTAAACCGTGGCTGAAAGGGTATCCAATTACTAACCCTGAAGATGTGGCTTATAGTCGTACAATGTATATTGTGAAGCACTAGTTGAATACATGCTCCTGATAACCTTCGTTAACCTCATCTAAAACCAGAGCTGGCGCGGATTTCAGCGCCAGCACCTCTCGTTAACCTTTGTTAACCGCATCAGGAAACTTCATTTTTTTGACGGTATTTCTTGATACTGGATACCGTCAATGCTTACCGATACAAAGCTCAAGAATCTGAAACTTAAAGAAAAAATGTACAAGTAATCAGACCGTGATGGCCTGTACGTTACCGTCAGTACGGCAGGTACGGTTGCGTTTCGTTATGACTATCGCATTAACGGTCGTCGTGAAACGCTCACTATCGGAAGGTATGGGCCAGAGGGCATTAGCCTTGCCGAAGCCACCCGAGCAGTGAGTATTATCCGTGGCCGAAGCCAGTTTATTACCACATCTGTCTGGAGTTGCGGCGTCGGGGAACTGATGGCCAATTGAGTCTGAAAGAACTCGAGAATGAGGCTGGCGATATTCTGGATGTGTGGGAAAAGCGGGTGTTGGCCGGGAAGCCGATCCCGCCTGTTCGTTGGGCGTTGGAGGCGCCAGTGGCTCCGAAGGGGCCTACCCCTGCAGAGCTTTTGAAAGCTAAATATGAGCGGATGAAGACTGAAAGATATGATGTAGAGCGATAATATTTGAATACTATTAGGGGCATGTCCACGACAAGCCAACTGTGGCTGATTTTTCACCTGGCTGCGATGATGGTAATAAGTTTAACCCAAATATGAGCGGTGGTGTGAACAGCATGGTTGTATTGACTATCTCATCATTTACAGTCAGGTTTGTCGATTCTGTAATAGAACGTTTTTGTATTTGGATAGGTATGTTGTTTGTGTTTTTTGTATAGGATATCGTTGCATTGGTATTGTTATTTTGCCCAAGGGATAATGGCCCTAAATTAATCGTGTCAGGTATAGTAATAGAATCTTCAATTTGGCTTACTGCGTCAAGTATTCTTGTGGCTGTCAGTTTCACGTCCGATACTTGTATGTTATTGGATGTTATGAGTGCAGATACATTGATAATATTCTCATTGACAGGCATTGTTACGCTGGTGTTGACTTTTGCAACCTTCGAAGAATAGTATTCTGATGTTAGCACGATATTTGTGGTTGAGTTTTTTATATTACACTTATTTTTTATGTTTTCATTGCATGGAATGGTGACACTAAAAGTATTAACTCCTGCAGGAATAGGAGTGGTGGAGTAAGAATAGGCATTGCCATCTGAAAAAGAATGATGTATGCGAATATAATTTCCAGCTATCGCTGTGCTCGTCACTGAATTTGGAAAGTCAAGCGTTATGTGAAAGTTTTTAAATTTCGGAGAGCCTAATGCAATTCCTCCGCTAGGTTCTATTCCCACCAAAAGGCTTGATGATTGACCATCTGGTAAATTACGGGAACTACTCAAATTCCAAGCTTTTAGTTGCTCACATCGTAAAACCGCAGCTTCAGTCGTTGAAGTAATAAGAATCAATGCTAAGAGTATATTTTTCATGTATGTCTTTCCAATTAAAAACATTCGTTCAACAATAAAAAACTGATAGTCTTTTATGGGCAAGTCCACGTGGCGTTTACAGTAGAAGTGTAAATACCTGGCTGGGCATTAGGTAACACATGCATCCCAAAGCGGAATGGCGGCGTGTATCCTTTTATCGATAGGACCGGAGAACTGTTGTTAAGCATTAATTGCGCACCACTAGGTGTGGTGGAGTTTGTAAAAAATATTGGAATAGAGTTAGTGTTTAATGAGTAGTCGATTGATGTTTTGGAATTGTTGGTTCCGACACTTAAGTTTTCAATGTCTATAATACTAGGAATGTTTATTGAATCAGTGGTTTTGAGTGCAGAACTAAGATTCAAATTGGCTTCGACGAATTGTTGCCGGCCATTTGAGTAACTTACAACAGAGAATCCATGAGCAGAAAGAACACTTTCTCCTGTAATCACCTCATTGATTACAGGTGGGGAAGCTTCTGTGGGCGAACCAGATAGAAGGACGTAATGGGTTGTACGGTAATCATTGCTGTTGTCCAAATACCAAGTGTATTGAATATTTTGAGGTGTGCTCTGAGTAATTTGTCCTCCATGCTGTACTTGGTCAATTACAGGCTTTCCAAACATTGGATAGTCAGTTCGATAGATAATATGATTTCCTGATAAGGCTTGTATCATTGCTGGTTTGAGAGAGTTGAGTTCAAATTTTGTAGTCATTGTTGTTTGCAATGCTTGTGTAAATGCTGGTGGTGAAACACTTAGCACAATTGCACCGTCGAGAGTACTCACTCCCGACACTGACTCTGAGTAAAAATTAGAGCATTTTAATTCAGCAGCATCAGCATTATTTAGTATTAAAAAAAACAACAAAAATATATATTTCATTTGTTACCCATAGAGAATAAAAACTATTAATCAATTCTTTTTAAGTTAGCAGGTTGTTCCAGTTTATATGATCTTAACTATAATCAAGGGAGAATTCTATCACTGACTGAAATGCTCCTCCTGTTACTCGTCCACTTCCTGTTGGAGCATACCCAGCTGAGAATGTGTATTTACCGCCAGAAGCAGAATATTCAAAGGTCACCTTTTTTTGTCCATCTGGAGTCAGTATATTTCCATTATTATCCAGTAGTCTTAATCCAACATTTCTTGCAGTGCTCGTGTTTAAGAACAGAGTACTATCACCGCCCGAAACGGTCACACCTGAAGGAGTAATGTTCACGGATGTAACACCGCCGCTACAATTTATTGATAATGTAAATTGAGTTTTTCCTTGTATATCATTACTATTGTTTAAAGTATGAGTATCGACTTCCGGAAGGTCAACCGTAAGTGCGGATTCATTAAAAGAACAGGTCTTCGCCTCGAGAACTCCAGTAACAGTAAATTGCGTAGATGTAACGTTGGCAGCATATAAGTGTTGATTCAGCAAGGGCATTCCAAAAATTAGCCCGAAAATAACTCTTCGTGGAGCGATATTAAACTTCATTTTTATTCCCTTTACGCAAGTTAATCAATGACAGGCTGCGTTGATTTTGGCAATAGCGGCATCCTGATCTTTGCCACTAATACGGTAATTAATCATGCATTGTTGATGCTGATGTTCACCCCATTTTGCTGTTAAGTAGCCTTCATCCTGAAGACCAGACAAATATACTTGTCCACCGTCTCCTACAATCCCGCTGACCTTATCGCTGGTTACCATGGCACCAAATGGAAGTGGTTTACCATTGCGAGTAAGGTTCATGATGGCGCGATGACCACGCCGAACATCAAAACTTGCCCGAACAATTGCACCTTTGGTCGGCACTACTCGTGCCACACCGCTATCTATCTCAGTTTTGTCATCGAGAGTACTGGTATCCAAAGAAACGCTATTTTCACGATAGGCAGTTGCATAAGGTTTTATGGCATATCCGCGCCAATCAGTTGTTACACCAGTGGCCCCTTTAACATTAGCTCCGTTGGTCCCTGGTGCAGCAACCAGCACTGCACTTTCATTTACCTGTTGTCCTTGTGTTATGCCATTACGGTGAGCTATAAGAGCTCCGCTCATCCCGTAGTTCACTCGCTGATAATCATCGCTGTAGCTGTATCCTAGTGACGAGTTGCCATAACCGCCGCGATGATTTAATCCAGCGTTTCCGGTACCGCCGCGTTTGCCACCATTTCCGCTGTGACTATATCCTTGTGAAACATTCCAGTTAAGGGTATTGCCTTCCAGGGCAGTACCGCTCAGTCCTGCTTGCTGACTCAGATTGCCGTGATTATCATGGCTGCCATAAAACGTAGCGTGGACAGATCGTGATTCCTTTTTCCACGAAAATAGCTGGTCTAATGGGACCGACAGCGACAGGTTGAAAACCTTGTCCGTCCAGGACGGATTGCCTTCATTCTTCTGTTTATTAAAGCTGTAAGAAAGAGAGTAGTTAACAGGCCCCAGGGTACTGCTATAGCCACTTTGTAGCGATGTATTAGAACTACCGGAATTCCAGTAAGTCTGCTTAACACCGGTGATGTAAAGAGAACCCGCAGTACCAAGACTCTGCGAGATATTCGCTTCCAATCTGGCTCGTTTGGTATTGTACAGATTGTAGTAGTCGGAGTAGGTGTCCTTAACACGGTTACCATATTCATCATACTCATCGTGATCGTATAAGCGCCCACTCATGGTTTTCAGCGCTGTTTCATCAAGAGTATGGAATCCCTTCGTCGAATATCGATATCCTGTTAAACGGAGATTCGTACCAGTAGGATTAAATGAATGCGCATATAGGAATCTGACCGATTGCCCTTTGTGGCTCGAACCATCTGCCAGAGTACTGTCCGCATGCGTTACGTCTGCAGATAATGCTCCGATTGCACCCATGTTAATGCCCAGCCCCAGTTGCTCCGCCAGGTATTTATCTGAATATTGTGCGCCACCATATAGGGTTACATTGTTTGGAAGTCCCCATAAAAGAGTTGCCTCACCAAAAGCAGGATCGTTGTAACGGTCGCTATTACCCGTAAATCGGCCTGCAGTAATACTGTATGTCATCCTGCCTTCACGCTGTAGTAATGGAACAGAGGAATAGGGCACAGTAAACACGTGTGTATTACCGCTGGCTTCTTTTACGCTCACTTCCAGATCGCCACTGCTATACATGGGGTAGAGATCTGTTATCTCGAATGCGCCAGGAGATACGTTAGTCTGGTAAATGCTATAACCATTCTGGCGAACCAGTACCTGCGCGTTACTATCAGCCACGCCGCGGATCACCGGAGCGAATCCCCTCATGGTGTCCGGATACATGTTGTCATTTGTAGACAGGCTGATGCCTTTGAAACCCAACGAGTCAAAAATCTGATTTGATGTAGAACTCTCTCCAATCACCAGATTACTGCGCAGAGGGATGACAGAACGTTCGACATAAGTCTTTAAGCGTTGCCATGAATGCTGGGTTTGGTATTTGTTGCTGTAATAACTCCAGGTTCGAAAATCACGCAGTCGCCAGGCCCCAAGATTGATGCCGCTATTCAGATTAAGGAAGTAATTATCACTGTCCGATTTGCCGGCAAAGGTATTCCCGCCACTGAAGTTATAATTCAGCAAAGCCGCATTAATACCTTCATCCCAGAGTGAAGGGTCAATATATCCGCGCGCCTGATTATGTAGTGAGGCCTGCGGGATGCTAATAAAAAGCTGCATTTTAGTGAAATCAAAGCGAGTAAATGCATCCGGTATGACTTTCTCCGGCGTTACACATTCTGTCTCTTCAAGAGAATTAAGCTTCGGGAAGAGGGCGACTTTCACTCCCAATGCAGCCAGAATGTTACGTGTTAAGCATACAGATAGCCCTGTATTGTCTTTGCTACGCTGCTGTTCCGTTTGTTCTTCTCGTTTTTTAAACGTCAGCGTTTGTTGACCCTGGCTTCTGTCATTTAAAAATACCTCAACCAGATAATCTCCTGGACGCTGTGAGCCATAAGTCTGGAATATATTCAGATCGGCAGTTGCATCAGCGTCTGCCCCCAAAAATTCTGGTGGGAAATAGAGCCCTGAGGCATTAGCGGGGAAACCGGCCTGAATAAATAAACCTGTCAGGGCTATCGATAAAGTAGACTTCTTCATAATATTAACCAGAGGCAGAATTATTAGAGGAACAATTGCACTAAGCGCCTTACAGACTTTGCTTTTGCTGAGCTGAAACCGCACCGTAGTCGTTTATTGTGCTGTAGGTCAGCATACGAGGACTTCCTGATGCTGACAGAGATTCAGTACTAAATGGTGCCACCATTGTGTCAGCAACCTTGCGACCATCCAGTGCGACCTGAACCATAGTTATGTGATAAGGAGAAGGATTGCTGATTTGCACCTGGTTCCCGCTGCGTTTAAAATTCAGCATCGATGGTGCCTTTTCAACTGGAACCTTAAGACCTGACGGACGAACAAACATTTTGATGCGCGTAACAGCAGCGAGCATAAGAGTGTTTTTCCCTTCCATCTTTGATTTGTCAATTGACGGAATTGCCTTCGCGTTGAAGTAGTACAAAGTCTCTCTGTCTTGTGGCAGGGAAGGACCACTGAAAATTAAACGTAACATATTCTGGTCGCCGGGGTTACTTACATACAGCGGAGGAGTAATAATAAAGTCAGTGGATTTGTTGCCCTGAGCATTCTCGGCCCAGGACTGAACAAGATAGCTGGTTTCTTTTGACGAATTACGAACAGACAACGTTGTTTGTTTGGCTTCCAAGGGATAAACAAGTCGCGTTCCACCTAAGACAATTCCTCCCGCAGAAGCAATTTGCGGGAGAAGCACGGCTGCGCTTAAAAGCAAGGCTGGCAATGGCTTAAGAAACGAACAAGAAAACATAATATTCTCCTTACAACATTAATGAGCAGGTTAATGCCCTCAGCATATAAAGAGCTGAGGGCTAGATAATTACTGGTATTTCACAGTAAATTGCGCGGTAGCATTGGCTTGGCCAGCAGAGATGCTATTACTTAATGCGATATATCTGGCTGTAAAGGTGAATTCATCAGCATTACCCGCTCCGACAGCTTTGATTGCTGAAGATGCTGAGCCATCTACCTTCAGGGGAGTACCGTTTTCAAGAATTTGGATCCCCACTCCAGTGGCGACCGGGCTGGTTC
Organism: Citrobacter sp. Cb041; assembly: GCF_030336655.1. NCBI lineage: Bacteria > Pseudomonadati > Pseudomonadota > Gammaproteobacteria > Enterobacterales > Enterobacteriaceae > Citrobacter > Citrobacter sp. Cb041. The sequence goes on from NZ_JAOWDD010000042.1 coordinate 420,553, forward strand.
CCGTAACTCGAAGTACTTCATCAGTCTCAGTAGTACCGCTGAAAGTGATAGAGGCATTAGCGGAATCGCACTGATCAAGCGAAATGGTGAAATTGACTGGTTGTGACGCTAATCCAGAAGAAGCCAATACGCTTGATTCGACATCACCTAGTTCAACAATCTGACCTACAGAACCACTATTAAGTACGCAGGTATTTTCTTTAATTGAACCATTAAATGTTACAGTACTGGTTTCACCTTCATTTGCTGCGAATGCAGACGCGGAAACCATGAACATGGTAGAAATAGATGCAACAGAGAAAATATTTTTCATTGATATATCCTTAGTTTTAAAAAATTAATTCTTTTTCAGAATTAATAGGGTGGAACGCAATACGGGCAATGATTGATAACAATTGCTCATATTGCATTAAATTTAATTGGCGGATGCCCAAACGCAAAATCACTATATATAATTAATCTCGCTGGTAATAAATAATCTCACTTCATGTAAACTCTTCAAATTAAGTTGTCTCGCGATAATAGCTATGCGCGAGTAGATTGTTTTATTATTAACATTAGTTAGTTTCGCAACTCTCGATATATCTGGGTGTTGCGATACTGCCCAGGCGATTTGTTTATCTTTTTTGGACATCATTGACAGCTCCAGCATCATAATCAGATGTAGCTTTAAATCTGGCCAAGCAATAGGATCTTCAGTTTTCAGCGAATGTTTAATATCATCCAAGCTGTCATCCCGCCCGAATGTTGCTAATGGACTTAACACTTTTGATTGAACATTCATTCCTTTTAATATGTATATATACTGGTTCACTCTGAGTTCGATACCATCTATTTCATCCAGTAATTCTGAAAGAGATGTATAGGAGTCAATGTCAACAATACAAACATGTGTTTTAGGATAGATTTCCTTAAGCAAATGAATGAATGCAACTTTGATATAGTTGTTCTTTGTAAAAATTCTGTGTCGCATATAAAAGCTAAAACCTATTGATAAGAATCTAATTCGAAGTTAACACATTCTCAATTTTCTGTTAAAGATACTTAATAGCAAAGTGTTCAATACATACTGGACGAGAGAATAAATATCCCTGACAAGTGAGAACACCTTTTTGTTTAAGCAGTTGATATTGTTCTTCGGTCTCAACTCCTTCAGCAATAAGCTGTATACCGAGACTCTTAGATAGCATTAAGATTGCATCAAGCACGGTTGAGTAAACCAGAGAACCATTGCTGATTACTGTAAGACATCTGTCGATTTTTATTGTGGAAAATCCAGCATGTTCAATGTATTTGAGACATGAACTTCCACTTCCAAAGTCATCAATAGCAAAACGCACACCTGACGCGGTCAGTTGTTGCATAGATTCAAGAGCAAAATCATCGAAGTCCATTGTTCCGCGTTCAACAATTTCCAACACTACAACTATACGGCCTTCAAATGTTTCATTAAAATCTGTGACCGCTTCAATTACTTTTGGTGCGTTCAGTTGCTTTGCACAGATATTGAAAGAAAGATAGAAGTCGTCTGGTAAAGCTCCGACATATCCTTCAAAAAATCGTTTAACTCCCGACAGGAGAGAACATGTCACATCATTAATGACCTCACAGGACTCCATGGCAGAAAGATATTTTTCTGGAGAGTGAAGAACGCCATCTTTAAGAACTCTCAGTAAAACCTCTCCACCAACAATCACGTCAGCCTTGTAAACCGGCTGAACATAAGGCACAAATTCAGCACCAGTCAGTTCCGCTGATAAGATCGTTTCTCTAATCAATGTGCATGCTTTGATGAAGAAACGTTCTGCCTTCATGAGCATTTTGGTGCTAATCATTCTGCCGCTCCTTATCTACTGGATTCGCTACCCGAAGTGTCTCTTCGTTCCCGGAACTGTGAATGGCGGTAGGTCGGATGACTGCTCCTGAAGAATAAGAACCCGCTCATTCACTTCTGCGAATAATCTTATCAACTTAAAACATTAAGTAGATATATGTATTGTCGATTTGTTAAAATACAAACTAATATTCTGTTTGGTTGCGAATTTACAAGTGATATGTCTGGCAAGGGGGTTGTCACGTCTGGCTGTGCTAATATGCGATTAAGAAGTTAATGGGTTTTCGCAGGTTGGAAAAACGAGAGGATCCATTCAATTACCATCATGGATAAGGAGTCAGAGATGGTTTTCGTGATTGATAATAGGGTTTTTTATCGCTCTGAAGATGGTGCAATATGGCCATTCGGAGACGAGGGCTCTACTGTCATTCTTTCACTGACAATGAACAGACTGCTTGCATGTCTTCTGGAAAAGCATGGTCAGGTTCTGACGCGAAATGAACTCCTGGATAGCGTCTGGGATGCTCATGGGTTGCACTCATCGAGCCACACATTAAATAAATACATCTCAGAACTGAGAAAATACTTCGTAAAGTTTGGGATTGTCGAGGAGTGTATTACTACTGTGCCTCGCGTTGGTTTCATGTTTAATAGTGATGTCGAGGTAAGAGTTCTGTCTCAATCCACTATTGAGGATGAGTCTGGGTTCGAAAATGACAACAATGACACGCAGAAAGTAAAACAACGATCTTCGAGGCGAATTAAGTATAAGAAATTAACTATCGCTCTAGCAATGGCAGTGGTTATAATAAGTGCGACCATGATTACATTAGGGCTTAGGGTTCCATCAAAAGATTTGGCTCAAGTAAGAGTATTGAAAACTTATTTTCTCTTTAACTATGGTTCGTGCCCTGTATACACTATACAAAGAAACTCCGCATCGCTTACTGAACAAAAAAAAGAGCTGTTCAGCGAATTGGTGAAGGAGAATGGAATTGACTGTCTGGATGGAACTTCATTTTTGTATCAGGTTTCTGAGTCATATCTTTACGGCAACAAAGGACGAGCTTTCATTAGTCGTTGTACGTCGAGAAAAGATACATACATTTCCTGTCTGAATAACTATTGGAATGGTTATGAACACACTCACTAAAAAAACAGGGTTGATTGCTATACTTTTACTCGTTGTTTTGGCGTTATCTGTTTGGTTCTATGTACACAAACGGCAGAATCAAAACTATCTGAAAGTTAACTGTTCAACAATTATTCGCTATAACCATCAAGATCCTGATTTCGTAGCGATGTTGGACTTGGTATTTCGTCTTGATGAAAACCATGATGGCCAAGCTATCTTGTCTGGAAATATTTACTCTGAGAAAGGGGCTAAATTTATCTCAAGAACTGCATTGTTTAGTTATGAAATCAACAGGCCAGGCGAGATTTCTATTATGGATATGCGTTACCTTAAAAATCCACGCGATACTGCAGATGAGGAGAGCTTCAAAAGCAGTTTCTTTTATGTCCCGGATGGAACTGTTCGCCAGCTAAGAGTTGAGCCTTCCAATAACGGCTGGTTGCTAGGAAACTTACAGTCGCCGTTTGCTCTGTGTGTGAACAGGGAAGGTTAAAACAATCCATTTCTGCTGCGGATAGATTCATTTTCACGCAGCAGAGTCTCAAATCGTTCTAATTTTCGCCCCGATCTCCTGTAAGTATCCCGCATAATCGTGCCATTCACATTTAGAGACCATCCGGCATAATCAATCTGCCAACGAAGGAGATCGCTATGCGTAAAGCCCGTTTTACTGAGCATCAGATCATCGCTGTGATTAAGTCGGTTGAAGCCGGACGAACTGTTAAAGATGTCTGCCGGGAGGCTGGTATCTCTGAAGCCACCTACTACAACTGAAAGTCCAGATACGGCGGTATGGAGGCTTCTGATATTAAAAAGATCAAGGATCTTGAGGACGAGAACCGACGTCTCAAGCAGATGTTTGCCGACCTGAGCCTTGAGAGCCGGGCGCTGAAAGACGTTATCGAAAAAAAGCTTTAAAACCAGCCTTTAAGCGTGAGCTGGTCACTCATCTGATAACGACATTTGGACTCAGTATCCGTCAGGCCTGCCGGAGTCTGAACCTGAGCAGAACGGTTTACCATCACCGTCCGGATACCACGCGTGACGAACCCGTTATTGTCGCGTTGCAGGCAGTGGCTGAGCGATACCCACGATACGGTTTTCCGAAACTTTTTCAGGTTCTGAGGCGGCAGGGACACCCGTGGAATCACAAAAGGATCCACCGTATTTACTGTCTGCTGAAGCTGAACTTTCGTCGTAAGGGCAAACAGCGGTTGCCGGTGCGTAATCCCTCGCCACTGGCCACGCCGGAAGCGCTGAATCAGAGCTGGTCTGTCGATTTTATGCATGATGCCCTGGTCTGTGGCCGTCGTTTTCGCACGTTCAATGTTGTTGATGACTTTAACCGTGAGGCATTGTCGATTGAAATCGATCTGAATCTGCCAGCTCTGCGGATGGTCCGTGTACTCGACAGGATCGCCGCAAATCGCGGCTATCCTGTCATGCTACGCATTGATAACGATCCGGAATTTATCTCACTGGCTCTGGCTGAATGGGCAGAGAAATATGCAGTAAAACTGGAATTTATCCAGCCGGGTAAGCCGAC